>NZ_FMUL01000006.1:0-310615 GCF_900101215.1 Pseudomonas sp. NFACC32-1 | reverse complement strand
GTGTGCGCTAGCAAACAAACTGGCGCGAATCGTGTGGGCGGTACTGGCCAAAGGCGGCCAGTACGACCCACATCCGAACGCTTGAATGCACAGCGTTACCACCGGCTTTTGCGACGTCACTGACTGATGACAGTAAACGGCAAACGGCCCGACTGAGAACCTGGCAATAAAATCAGCTTTAGAAGCTGAGGGTTTTTTCAGGACAGTCGGGAGCGGCTACTCATCGAGGGCCGAGCGTTGTTGCAGCAACGCTCACAACGAGCCCGGATACATTAGCGCAAGCCAGCTTTACCGAAAACAGCCCATGAGGTTGCAGGAGAAGGGCTGACCATACATTTTATTGGGTGCGGCAAAAGTTGAAACCAGCACCTACCTGCAGGCATGGACCTGTGGCGAGGGATTGGGGTCTAGGCTTTCACATCCGCCTGACGGCTCAGCACCATCGCTTCCAGCGCCTGCCACAACGTCGGCGCCCTCTCCCCCAGCAACAGGTGCCAAACGCCTCCTTCCAAGGCACTGACCCCCTGGCATCCCAGCGTCCGCAGTTGGCTTTCCGACAATTGCCTGCCATCGGCCAGGCGCACCCGCAACCGGCTCATCGCCACGCAGTCGAGTTGCAACACGTTGCCCTCGCCACCCAGCGCATCCATCCATTGCCGGGCTTCGGCGGCGGGCACGACGGGCGTGGCCGCCGTCTCGTTCGCAGTGGCCGCGCCAGTGCTGGCATGGCGGTCGGAGGCAGGCAGTGCCAGGCGGATTTCATCGGCGATGCTGTCGGCCATTGGCCCTACCACCACCTGCAGACTCCCGCCATTGCCAGGACGCACCACGGCCATGGCGCCCAGGGCCTTGAGTTGCGCATCGCAGGCTTTGTTGCGGTCCACCATGTCCAGTCGCAGCCGGGTGGTGCACGCGCCCACGGTGATCAGGTTGTCGGCGCCACCCAGTGCCTGGATATAGGCCCCGGCCCGCTGGTGCTGGGCAACGACCGGCTTGTCCATTGCCGGCACATCTTCCCGGCCCGGGGTCTTGAGGTCGAAGCGGCGGATGCAGAAGTCGAACACCGTGTAATAGATCACCGCATAGACCAGCCCCACCGGCACCACCAGCCAGCCGTTGCTCGACTTGCCCCAGCCCAGCACCATGTCGATGAAACCGCCGGAAAACGTGAAGCCCAGGCGGATGTTCAGCCAGTCGGTGATCGCCATGGACAGCCCGGTGAGCAGGGCGTGCAGCAGGAACAACAGGGGGGCCAGGAACATGAAGGCGAATTCCACCGGCTCGGTCACCCCGGTAAGGAACGACGTCAGCGCCATGGACAACAGGATCCCGCCCATGACCTTGCGTCGCTGGGGCAGGGCGTTGCGATACATGGCCAGGCACGCGGCGGGCAGGCCGAACAGCATCACCGGAAACATGCCGGTCATGAACTGGCCGCCATTAGGGTCGCCGGCGAAGTAGCGGGTCAGGTCGCCGGTGACCACCGCGCCGGTCTGCGGGTCGGTGAAGCTGCCGAAGATGAACCAGGCCATGTTGTTGAGGATGTGGTGCAGCCCGGTGACGATCAGCAGGCGGTTGAAGACGCCGAACACGAATGCGCCGAAACTGCCGCTCTCCATCAGCAGGGCGCCGAAGCCGTTGATCCCGGCCTGGATGGGCGGCCAGATCAATCCGAACACCACCCCCAGGCCGACGGCGCTGAACCCGGTGACAATCGGCACGAAGCGCCGGCCGCCGAAGAATGCCAGGTACTCGGGCAGTTTGATGTCCTTGAAGCGGTTGTACAGCGCGCCGGCCAGCAAGCCGCTGATGATCCCGGCCAGCATGCCCATGTTGATACTGGCGTCGAGCACCTTCAGGGTCGCGATCATCACCAGATAGCCGATGGCCCCCGCCAGGCCTGCCGTGCCGTTGTTGTCTCGGGCGAAACCCACCGCGATGCCGATGGCGAAGATCATCGGCAGGTTGGCGAAAATCGCCTGGCCTGCATCGTGGATGATGGCGATGTTCAAGAGATCCGTGTCACCCAGGCGCAGCAACAGGCCGGCGATGGGCAGGATCGCGATGGGCAGCATCAGGGCCCGGCCGAGGCGTTGCAGCCCTTCGATGAAATGCTGGTACATGGCGTCTCTCCTTGTTGTTCTTCGAGGGGGCTCAGCCCAGGGGCCAGTGTTGGAGGCAGGCACGGCGCACGGCCTGGGCACTGCCGAGGTTCAGCAGTTCGGTGCTCAGGCAGGCGCATTGCGTGGCGTCGAGGTGACGCACACGCTCCTTGATTTCACCGATCTGCGGCGGGCTTACCGACAGTTCGCGCACACCCAGCCCGATCAGTACGGGTGTCGCCAGCGGATCGGAGGCCAGGGCGCCGCAGACCCCGACCCAGCGCCCGTGCTTCGCCGCGCCTGCGCAGGTCTGGGCGATCAGCCGCAGCAGCGCCGGATGCAGGGCGTCGACCCGGGCGGCGAGGCCTGCGTGGTCGCGGTCCATGGCCAGGGTGTATTGCGAGAGATCGTTGGTGCCGATGGACAGGAAATCCGCGTGTTCGGCCAACTGTTCGGCCAGTAACGCGGCGGCCGGCACTTCGATCATCACACCCAGTTGCGGTCGCTCCTCCAGGCCCAGCTCGGCGCCCAGGGCATCGAGACGCTGGCGGATGTGCAGCAGCTCGTCGACTTCGGTGACCATGGGCAACAGGATCCGGCAACGCTCCAGCGGACGGGTTTGCAGCAAGGCCCGCAACTGCAAGTCCAGCAGTTGCGGGCGCACCTGGGCAAGGCGAATGCCCCGCAGGCCGAGCACCGGGTTGGCTTCGAACGGCAGTGGCAGGTAGTCCAGCTGTTTGTCGCCGCCCACGTCGATGGTGCGGATGATCACTGGCTTGTCGCCCATGGCCTGGAGCACGGCTTGATAGGCCTGGCGTTGTTCCTCTTCGTCGGGCGCGGTGTGGCGGTCGACGAAAAGGAACTCGGTGCGCAACAGGCCCACGCCGTCGGCACCATTGGCCAAGGCCAGGGCTGCTTCGGCGCTGGAGGCCACGTTGGCGGCCACCTCGACGTGCATTCCATCGATGGTCTGCGCCGGCAGGTGGGCCAGGGCCTGTTGCTCGCCGCGACGGGTGGCTTGCCGGGCTTGTGCCTGCTGCACCTGGGCCAGGCGTTCGGCGCTCGGCGTCAGCTCGAGACGACCGTTGTCGGCGTCCAGCACCACGGCCTGGCCCTGTTCCTGAGTCAACAGGGCATCGCCCAAGGCCACCAGGCACGGCAGGCCTTTGCCTCGGGCGAGGATCGCGACATGGGAGGTCGCCCCGCCTTCGACCATGCACACGCCGGCCACGCCCTGGGCGCTGAGCGCCAGCAGATCCGACGGGGTCAGCTCCTGCGCGGCGACGATGGCGCCGGCCGCCGCTTCCAGTTGCCAGGCCTCGCCCAGCAACGCCCGCAGGACGCGCTGGCGCAGGTCGCGCAAGTCATTGGCGCGTTCGGCCAGCAAGGTACTGCCCAATTGTTGCAGGACCTGGCATTGCACGTCGATGGACTGGCTCCAGGCATGGGGCGCGGCGCTGCCCTGGTCGATGGCCTGATAGGCGGCGTCCAGCAGCACGGGGTCTTCCAGCAGCGCCAGATGGGCTCCGAAAATGGCCTCTTCGTCACGATTGCGCCGGGCCCGGGCCTGTTGCAGGGTGTGCTGGATTTCGTCGCTGACATGCTTGAGCGCGGCCTCCAGGTGCCGACGCTGCGCCTGGACATCATGCCCACCCAGGTCCGGCGGCAACTCGATCGCCCCCAGCTGGACCAATGGCCCGGCCACCAGCCCCGGGGCGGCGCAGACACCGTGCAGCACGCCGTCCTCGGCGGGGCGCACCTGTGGTCGTACTACCGGCGCCGCTGCATGGTCGTCCTCGGCCAGGGCGGTGGACAAGGTCAGCAGCAAAGCCTGTAGCGCCGCTTCGGCATCGCTGCCCCGGCAACTGACCCGGACTTGCGCCTGTTCGGTGACGGCGAGGCCCATCAGCCCCATGACACTGTCGCAGGACGCCGACTTACCGCCGAAATGCAGGTGCGAGCGGCTCTTGAAGCCTTGGGCCGTCTGGCGGATGAGTGCCGCGGGCCGCGCATGCAGGCCGCCGCGGTGGGCAATACGAACTTCGCCATAGACTTGCAGCGCGGTGCCAGGGTCATCGGCCTCTGCTTCGCGGGGCGCCTTGGCGACGATATTCAACAGCGGTTCGCCCACCTTGACGCCCTTGAGCGTGATAGGCCGTGCCTGGAAACGGTCGCCATTGGTGACCACCATCAGGCTGACCAGGCTCTTGCAGCGTTGCGCCACCTTGTCCAGGTCATAGCGCAAAAGCGGCTGGCCGTGGCTGACCCGTGCCCCTTCCTTGACCAGCATGGAGAAGCCGTCGCCTTGCAGCTCCACCGTATCCAGTCCCAGGTGCAGCAGCAATTCGACACCGTTATCGGCTCGCAGGGTCACGGCGTGGCCGCTGCGGGCGACATGGATCACCTCGCCGTCACAGGGCGCGTGCAGGGTGTCGTTCAGCGGGTCGATGGCGATTCCGTCGCCCATGACGCCGCTGGCAAATACCGCGTCCGGGACGTTGGCGAGGGTGAGCACCGGGCCGCTGAGGGGGGCGCTGAGGATCAGCTCTTTATTGTTGTTGGGCATGGGGTGCTCTCGTCAGACGCTTGTCAGCCTGGTTATTGAAGGAAAGCCGTCGTATCAGTGGGTTCGGGTGACCTTGCTCAGGTGCCGCGGATGGTCCGGATCCAGGCCCCGGGCCGCCGCCAGGTTCGCGGCCATCGTGTAGAAGCTCTGGATCGCCAGGATCGGGTCCAGGGCCGGGTGTTCGGCACGGGTCAGCGTGAGGTCGCGTTCGACGATGTCATCGGGTGCCGCCAGCACGACCCGGGCACCGCGCTGGCGCATGTCCGCGGCCAGGCTCAACACGCCGGCCTGCTCGGCGCCACGGGGCGCGAACACCAGCAACGGGTAGTTTTCATCGATCAAGGCCATCGGCCCATGGCGGACCTCGGCACTGCTGAAGGCCTCGGCCTGGATCGCCGAGGTTTCCTTGAACTTGAGCGCCGCTTCCTGGGCGATGGCGAACCCGGCGCCCCGGCCGATGACCATCAATCGCTGACAGTCGCGCAACGTTTCGACAGCGCGGTGCCAATCCTGCCGGGCAGCCTCGCGCAAGCCTTCGGGCAGGGCGCTACCGGCTTCCAGCAACTCGGCGTCGTCCTTGCAGTGCGCCACCAGCCGCGCACTGGCGCTGAGGGTGGCGATGAAACTCTTGGTGGCGGCGACGCTGCTTTCGACGCCGGCGCACAGCGGCACGCTGAATTCGCAGGCCGCTTCCAGGGGCGAATCGACGGCGTTGACCAAGGCCACGCTCAGGGCCCCGCGCTTGCGTAGCAGACGCAGGCTGTTCACCAGGTCGGGGCTCTGTCCCGACTGGGAAAAGCCGAACGCCACCTGTCCGCTGACCTTGAGCGGGGCCTGCTGCATGGTCACCACCGACATCGGCAACGAGGCCACCGGCAAGCCCAGTTGCTGCATGGTCAGGTAGGCGAAGTAGCTGGCGGCATGATCGGAGCTGCCGCGAGCGACGGTCATCGCTACCTGCGGCGGTTGGCGGCGCAGGCGCCCGGCGATTTCCACCAGCGTAGGGTCCAGCTGCTGCAACTGGCGCTCGACGGCCTGGGACGAGGCCAGGGCCTCTTCAAGCATTTTTGAAGTCAATGGCTTCTCCTTCGACCGTCACGTCGGTCAGGGTCAGGTAACGGTCCAGGCGTACGCAGTCGGCCCAGGCACCGGGTTGCAGGCGGCCGCGCTCGGGCAGGCCGAGATAGTCGGCGGGGAACTGCGACAGGCGCTGGGAGGCTTCGGCGAGGGGCAAGCCGATTTTCACCAGGTTGCGCAGGGCCTGGTCCATGGTCAGGGTGCTGCCGGCCAGTGTGCCGTCGGCCAGGCGTACACCGCCCAGGCACTTGGTCACGGTATGGCTGCCCAGCCTGTATTCGCCGTCGGGCATGCCGGCGGCGGCGGTGGAATCGGTGACGCAATACAGGCAGGGAATCGAACGCAGGGCCACGCGCATGGCGCCGGGGTGCACGTGGAGCAAGTCGGGGATCAGCTCGGCATAACGGGCGTGGGCCAGGGCCGCGCCGACGATGCCTGGCTCGCGGTGATGCAGCGGGCTCATGGCGTTGTACAAGTGGGTAAAGCTGGTGGCCCCGGCGGCCAGCGCCGCGACACCTTCTTCATAACTGCCCAGGGTATGACCGATCTGCATGCGCACGCCCCGGGCGCTGAGGGCGCGGATCAAGGCGTCGTGACCGGCAATTTCCGGGGCGATGGTGATCACCCGGATCGGTGCCAGGGCCAGGTAACGCTCCACCTCGGCCAGCAACGCGGTGTGCGCGAAATTCGGTTGGGCGCCCAGTTTTCCGGGATTGATGTAAGGGCCCTCCAAGTGCACGCCCAGGACCCGGGCGCTGCTACTCGGGCGTTGTTCACAGAATTCGCCGAGGGCCTGGAGCACGCTGGCGATCTCTTCGCTGGGCGCGGTCATGGTGGTGGCCAGCAGCGCGGTGGTGCCGAAACGCACATGGGTGCGGGCGATGGTTTCGAACGCCGAGGCGCCTTGCATGATGTCCTTGCCGCCTCCGCCATGGACGTGCAGGTCGATGAAACCGGGCAGCAGGTAGGGCAGGTCGTTGCTGGCCGGATCGCAAGGCTGGCCTTCGATGGACACGACCTTGCCGTGCTCATGGAGCAGGCGGCCACGAACCCAGCCGTCGGGGGTGAGGATGTTGTCTTCGGACATGAAAATTCTCTGCTCGTCTAGCGCCGCAGCTCGGCGACAAAGTCGTAGTAGTCGTTGCGGCAATAGGTGTCGGTGACTTCGATGGGGGTGTTGTCTTCCAGGTAACCGACCCGGGTCATCAGCAACATGGCGGTGCCGGGGGCGATGCCCACCAGGGCGGCGAATTCGTCCGAGGCGTTGATGGCCTGGATGTGTTGCAGGGCGCGCACCACGGGTTTGCTGATGCCGTCGAGGAATTCATAGAGCGAGTCGCCCACTGCCTGGGGCTTGGGGATGATGCTGGCGGGTAGGGTGCTCATCTCGATGGCCATGACCGTGTCATCGGCCTTGCGCAGGCGCTTGAGCCGCGCGACCTTGTCGGTGGGCGACAGGCCCAGGCGGATCAGTTCTTCGTGGGTCGGCGGCGTGATTTCCCGTTCCAGCCATTGGGAGCCGGGCACGAAGCCTTTGAGTCGCAGCATCTCGCTGAAGCCACTCAAGCGTGACAGCGGCTGCTCCAGGCGCGGGGTGATGAAGGTGCCCGAACCCTGGTTACGGCGGATCAGGCCTTGTTCGAACAACACTTCCAGGGCCTTGCGGGCGGTGACCCGGGAAATGCCCAGTTGCTCGCTCAAGCTGCGCTCGGACGGCATCGCCTGCTCGGCTTTCCATTGGCCGGCATGAATCGCCGTCTCCAGGTTACGCGCCAGCTGCAGGTACAGCGGCGTGGGTTGGGTGTCGTCAGGGCGCAGGGCCAGGATGTCGTTCATATCGATGTCCGATACGTTGTTGAATTGTTGTCGCTCGGTAATCGGGGTGGAAGCTAATACCACTTGAATACCATGTCAACGCCGCTTTCCCAGGGTTTACCGGTGTATTTCGATGGTTTTTGAGGGGTGGGATTGAAGTGGTATTAGAGGCTGGGAATTCAACAGCAAAGATCGCCGCCTGCGACAACCCCTACGGTGTGAATTGGTATTCATCTGTAGGCAATTTCTGAAGGTGGGATTTTTTTATTTTATTTTTCGATGTTGACGGGCGGTCACCCGAGACTGGGACTAACGGGCCGTTGCGGCGAGGGAGCTTGCTCCCACTGGGGTGCGAAGCGGCCCTAAAACCTGACAGCGCGGTGTGTCAGGCCAATTGAGTTAACGGCCTTGGGGCTGCTGCGCAGCCCAGCGGGGATAAATCCCCTC
This sequence comes from Pseudomonas sp. NFACC32-1, assembly GCF_900101215.1. Classification (NCBI taxonomy): domain Bacteria; kingdom Pseudomonadati; phylum Pseudomonadota; class Gammaproteobacteria; order Pseudomonadales; family Pseudomonadaceae; genus Pseudomonas; species Pseudomonas sp. NFACC32-1. Next base: position 302,608 of record NZ_FMUL01000006.1, on the reverse strand, counting down.
GCCACAAGAGCTGCTTCGGGGTTATGGACGAATCTCGATCATCGTCCCATCCGGCACCAGGTTCCAGACTTCGCGCATGTCCACATTGCGCATGGCAATGCAGCCATCGGTCCAGTCCAGGGTGTGGAACAGCTGTTCAGGGTTTTCCTCCGAATCAGGCGTGCCGTGGATCATGATCATGCCTCCCGGTTCCACGCCTTCGCGGCGGGCGCGGGCGGCGTCGCTGATGTTGGGGTAGGAAATGTGCATGGACAGGTAGAAGCGTTCGCTGGTCTTGCGCCAGTCGATCCAATAGAAACCCTCGGGGGTGCGTTTGTCGCCTTCGATCAGCTTGGGGCCTTTCTTGGCGCCCTTGCCCAGGGAGATGCGATAGGTCTTGAGCGGCTTGCCGTCGTTGATCAATTGCAATTGATGGGCGGACTTGAGCACCAGCACTTTTTCGATGACCTTGCCGTTATAGGTTCCCACCGCGGAGGCCTGGGACACAGCGGTGAACGACAGGCAGAACAGGACAAGCAACCAGCGCATTGAAACGATATCCCTTGAGGTGTCGCAGCTATTTGGATGTTATGTGTTGGCAGGCTGGGCCAGCGGCGGGATCGATTCGGATCGCACCGGATAGTCCTCGGCTTGCCGGTCAGCATAGAAGTATTCCAGGGTACGGCCTACTGTGCGGAAGGCCAGTTCATCCCAGGGAATATCCGCTTCTTCGAACAGTTTCACTTCCAGGCTCTCGGGCCCTGCGGCGAAATCCTGGTCCACCAGTTCGGCGCGGAAGAATACATGTACCTGGCTGATATGCGGTACGTCAATCAGCGTATAGATGCTCAGATTTCGTACCCGGGCGCAGGCCTCCTCGGCGGTTTCGCGCACGGCGGCCTGTTCGACCGTCTCGCCGTTCTCCATGAAGCCCGCCGGCAGTGTCCAGTAACCGCGCCGCGGCTCGATGGCGCGCCGGCACAGCAGCACCTTGCTGCCCCAGGTCGGTACGCAACCGGCCACGATGTTGGGGTTCTGGTAATGAATGGTGTGGCAAGTGTCGCAAACGAAACGCAGGCGCGAGTCGCCTTCGGGTATGCGCTGGGTCACCGGATTACCGCACTGGCTGCAGAATTTCATGCTTGGATTCCTGGATGCTGCGCCTATCTTGGCGTGCGTGGGCCGGTGCGGCAAGTTGTCGTTTCGCGACACGACGCGGTGCAGGGCTTGGGCCGCCTGGATGATTGGTGCATGATGCAAGGTAGCGAATAAATCGAGAAGTCTCATGCTGGACGAGCTACTGCATCGAGTAAGCAACCACACCCCGCGCGAACTGGAGGTCGACCGACGTTTTCCTGAAGCCGCGGTGCTGGTGCCGATCACTCGCAGTGATGAACCTGAACTGCTTTTGACCTTGCGCGCCAGCGGCCTGTCGACCCATGGCGGCGAAGTGGCGTTCCCCGGCGGGCGCCGCGACCCGGAAGATCCCGACCTGATCTTCACCGCCCTGCGCGAGGCTGAAGAGGAAATCGGCCTGCCCCCCGGCCTGGTGGAAGTGATCGGCCCCCTCAGCCCGCTGATTTCGTTGCACGGCATCAAGGTGACGCCTTATGTGGGGGTGATCCCCGATTATGTCGAGTACCAGGCCAACGATGCCGAGATCGCCGCGGTGTTCAGCGTGCCCCTGGAGTTTTTCCGCAAGGACCCCCGCGAGCACACTCACCGCATCGATTATCAGGGTTGCAGTTGGTACGTTCCCAGCTATCGTTTTGGCGAATATAAAATCTGGGGCCTGACGGCGATCATGATCGTCGAGCTGGTGAACCTGTTGTTCGATGCGGGCATAGACCTGCACAAACCGCCCAGAAGCTTCCTCAATAACTAAAAGAACGGCCTGCGAGGAGATTCATGAAATATCGCCTGGGCGATGCCCGCGTCGAAATCCACCCACAGAGCTGGGTTGCGCCCAATGCCACGCTGGTGGGCAAGGTCCGCCTCGAAGAAGGCGCCAGTGTCTGGTTCAATGCGGTACTGCGTGGAGACAATGAACTGATCCTGGTGGGCAAGGACAGTAACGTGCAGGACGGCACGGTGATGCACACCGACATGGGGTTCCCGCTGACCATCGGCACCGGCGTGACCATCGGTCATAACGCCATGCTGCACGGCTGCACGGTGGGGGACTACAGCCTCATTGGCATCAATGCGGTGATCCTCAATGGCGCGAAGATCGGCAGGAACTGCATCATCGGCGCCAACGCGCTGATCGGTGAAAACAAGGAGATTCCCGACGGTTCGCTGGTGATGGGCTCACCCGGCAAGGTCGTCAGGGAATTGACCGAAGCCCAGAAGAAAATGCTGGAAGCCAGCGCCGCGCATTACGTCCACAACGCGCAGCGTTACGCCCGTGACCTGAAGGAGCAGGAACAATGAACACCCCCGAACGCCCGGTGCCGTCACCCTGTGTGAACATCTGCTCGTTGGACGACCATGACATCTGCACCGGTTGCCAGCGCACGGTGTCGGAAATCACTCGCTGGAGAAAAATGGACAACGATGAACGGCGTCATGTCCTGGCGCTGTGTCATGAGCGGGCCAAGGCCAATGGACTGGTGTGGGCGTTGCCGACCAGCTCCTGACCCGATCCGAAGACATATCCGAAGTAGGGCGGGCCCGTTACCTGGAAGGTCGGCCTGCCCACCGGTCCAGCCCCACCACACCCAGCGCGATGCCGACGAATCCTGCCAAGATCCCTCCGGCATTGAGGAACACTTGTGGATAGCCCAGGTTCGACACGTCGATGAAAGGGTAGGGGTACGCCGCCAGCAGGTCGCCCCTTAGCAGGACATAGGCGAAATACACCAGGGGATAGGCTATCCACAGCCCGATGTGCCTGAGGCGCAAGGTGCCCTTGGGAACGCAAAGCCACCAATAGGCGACGTACAGCAGCGGCATCACGTCGTGCAGCAGTTCGTCGGCCACGAACTGCCAGCCTTCGGGTTGCCACAGATGGCGTAGCAGCAGGTTGTAGGCCAGGCTGACCAGGGCGATGCTCACGGCGATACCGCTGCTTACGCTGGGTAGCAGGAACCAGCGCCGCACCGCTGATTCGCGCGGGGTCACTTCCCAGGTCAGTACCACCGCCACCAGGATGTTGGTCAGTACCGTGAAGAAGCTGAAGAAATTCACCAGGCCGCCCAGCAGGCTCGCGCCGAGGCTCCAGCGACCGAGCAGGATCAGGTAGAGCTGGATGCTCAACCCCAGCCAACCGAGCAATGCCGCCAGCGACACCAGGCGTCGGCGCAAGGCGTTATCGATGTCCACGGCTCAGACGGGCCGCTTGGTGCGCATCAGCTTGATGTACAAGCGCTCGACTTTCTCGCGTGCCCAAGGGGTCTTGCGCAGGAAGGTCAGGCTCGACTTGATGCTCGGGTCGCTCTTGAAGCAGCGAATGTCAATGCGTTCGGCCAATCCCGACCATTCGTAGTGCTGAACCAGCGCATTGAGGATCTGCTCCAGCGTCACGCCGTGCAGCGGGTTGTTGTTGGGTTCGGTCATGGGAGGCCTTTTACCGTGAAGATGTAAAGCCGCGCACCTTAGCCGAGGTGCCCCTCGAGGGGGAAGCATAGATGCGTCTTGAGTGGGGCACACTGTTACCGGAATCGAAAGGATCCATGTCAATAAAAGATCTTTCTCTATTGGTAACAGGACATTATCCTTGCGCCGCCTGCTGAAACGCTTCTTCTGGCGTGCCAGAGCCATTGCCTTCAGCTCACTTCTGTATCCGGACCCAAGAACGCTTGCACTATGTTCAATGTTCAGACTTTGAAAGACAGCGCTGTCTCAATCTGCGTGACGAGCCGATTTCTGTGGGAGCGACCAGGCTCGCGATAGCGATTGCACACCCAGCATTGAAGTCGGCTGACACGCAGCCATCGCCAGAAAGCTCGCTCCCACAGGGGCCGCGTCAACCGAATTTGCCTTTTTCAACTGAACCATGCCCCTTCAAGATCGTCATCTAAAGTGACAACTTGCGCGGGACTCTTTAAAACCTCACGGAGAATCACACTATGAGCACTGAGGGTGCTTTGAGTCGAAGCCGTCTGCTACCGAGCCTGCTCGGCATTCTGCTTCTATTGATGGGCCTGGCCCTGTTGGCCGGCGGTGTCAAGCTGAGCATGCTGGGCGGCTCGCTGTATTACCTGCTGGCCGGTATCGGCCTGGCCCTGACGGGTGTGCTGTTGATCATGGCTCGTCGTGCGGCCCTGGGCCTTTACGCATTGGTGTTGTTCGCCAGCACCGTCTGGGCCTTGTGGGAAGTGGGCCTGGACTGGTGGCAACTGGTGCCGCGCCTGGCGATGCTGTTTGCCTTGGGCATCGTCCTGTTGCTGCCGTGGTTCCGCCGTCCATTGCTGAGCGCCGAGGCATCGAACATGGGCACCCGCGCCCTGGGTGCCGCCGTGGTCATCGCCGGTGTCGCGGCACTCGCCAGCCAGTTTACCAACCCGGGCGAGATCAAGGGCCAGCTGGACCGCGATGCGGTGCCGGGCATGACCAACACCGCACCGGCGATGCCGGACGGCGACTGGAACTCCTATGGCCGCAGCGCCCATGGCGACCGTTATTCGCCGCTGGCACAGATCACCCCGCAAAACGTCAGCAAACTGGTACCGGCCTGGACCTATCGCACGGGCGACCTGCCAGGGCCGAACGATCCGGGCGAGACCACCGCCGAAAACACCCCGCTGAAAGCCAACGGCATGCTCTATGTCTGCACGCCTCACAGCCAGGTGATCGCGCTGGAGCCGGAGACCGGCAAGGAGATCTGGCGTTTCGATCCGAAGCTTTCCACCCAGAAGGCGGAGAATTTCAAGGGCTGGGCCCACATGACCTGCCGTGGCGTGACCTATCACGATGACGCAGTCTACGCTTCTGCCGAACAGAGCCCCACCGGCACTGCCAGCACCACGCCGGCGAGCACGGTCTGCCCACGGCGGATCTTCCTGCCGACCGCCGATACCCGCCTGATCGCCCTGAACGCCGACACCGGCAAGATGTGCGAAGACTTCGGCGACAAGGGCCAGGTCGACCTGACCGCCAACATCGGCAGCTTCACGGCTGGCGGCTACTATTCCACTTCGCCACCGGCGGTCACCCAGAACCTGGTGGTGATCGGTGGCCACGTGACCGACAACGTCTCCATCGACGAGCCTAGCGGTGTGATCCGCGCCTACGACGTGCACACCGGCAAGCTGGTGTGGAACTGGGACAGCGGCAAGCCGGACGACACCACGCCGATCGCCGAAGGCCAGGTCTACACCCGCAACTCGCCGAACATGTGGTCCATGTTCAGCGTCGATGAAAAGCTCGGCATGCTGTACCTGCCGATGGGCAACCAGACCCCCGATCAGTTCGGTGGCATGCGTACCCCTGAATCGGAAAAATATGCCGCAGGCCTGACCGCGCTGGACATCGCCACCGGCAAGGTCCGCTGGTACTTCCAGTTCACCCACCACGACCTGTGGGACATGGACGTGGGCGGCCAACCGACCTTGATGGACCTCAAGACTGCCGACGGCGTGAAGCCGGCCGTACTGGCTTCGACCAAGCAGGGCAGCATCTATGTGCTGGACCGCAGCAACGGCCAGCCGATCGTGCCGATCAAGGAGATCCCGGTCCCCCAAGGCGCGGTGGAAGGTGACTACACCTCGCCGACCCAACCGATGTCCGACCTGAACTTCGTGCCGCCGGTCCTCAAGGAAAGCGACATGTGGGGCGTGACCCCCTTCGACCAGATGCTCTGCCGCATCGACTTCAAGTCGCTGCGCTATGAGGGCATGTTCACGCCGCCATCGCTGCAGGGCTCCATCGTCTACCCGGGCAATTTCGGCGTATTCGACTGGGGCGGTATCTCGGTGGATCCGGTGCGCCAGATCGCGTTCGTCAACCCCAGCTACATGGCGTTCAAGTCCAAGCTGGTACCGGCGGCGGAAGTGGCCGGCGGTCCGGGTCGCAAGAGCGAAACCGAAGGCGTGCAGCCGAACAAGGGGGCGCCCTACGGCGTGATCCTCGAAGCGCTGCTCTCGCCGATGGGCCTGCCGTGCCAGGCGCCGGCCTGGGGGTATGTGGCGGCGGTCGACCTGACCAACAACAAGACCCTGTGGAAACACAAGAACGGCACCGTGCGCGACAGCTCGCCGGTACCGATTCCGCTGAGCATGGGCGTACCGAGTCTGGGCGGCACTTTCACCACCGCCAGTGGCCTGGCGTTCCTCAGCGGTACCCTCGACCAGTACCTGCGTGCCTACGACGTGAAGAACGGCAAGCAACTGTGGGAAGGCCGCCTGCCGGCTGGCGCCCAGACCACGCCGATGACCTATACCGGCAAGGACGGCAAGCAGTACGTGCTGGTCGTCGCCGGCGGCCACGGTTCCCTGGGGACCAAGCAGGGTGACTATGTGATTGCCTACAAACTGCCGGACTAAGCGGCACCGGCGTTCATGAAAAAGGCGACACCTTTGCGGGTGTCGCCTTTTTTTGAGCTTGTCTGTTGTGGCAAGAAATCTCCTCACCACAGGGGACTGTATCCCGCCCGGTTTTACAACTCGATCTTAACCGCCTGTGAAGCCCGGGTCGCCTTGGCGCGGGCCGCTTCGATGGATTCGTCGCGGGCCAGGGCCACGCCCAGGCGGCGCTGACCGTTGACTTCCGGCTTGCCGAACAGGCGCAGGGCGGTGTCCGGTTCGCTCAGGGCGGCGCCAAGGTTGGCGAAAGCGGTCTGGGTCGACTGGCCTTCCACCAGCAGCACTGCCGAAGCTGATGGACCGAACTGACGGATCAGCGGGATCGGCAGGCCGAGGATGGCCCGGGCGTGCAGGGCGAATTGCGACAGGTCCTGGGAAATCAGGGTCACCAGGCCGGTGTCGTGGGGGCGGGGCGATACTTCGCTGAACCACACCTGGTCACCCTTGATGAACAGCTCGACGCCAAACAGCCCGCGACCGCCCAGGGCCTCGGTCACCGCCTTGGCGACACGCTCGGATTCGGCCAGGGCCACCGGGCTCATGGCCTGGGGCTGCCAGGATTCCTGGTAGTCGCCTTTCTCCTGCCGATGGCCGACCGGCGCGCAGAACGTGGTGCCGCCGACATGACGCACGGTGAGCAGGGTGATCTCGTAGTCGAAATCGATAAAGCCCTCGATGATGACCCGGCCCTTGCCGGCGCGGCCACCTTCCTGGGCGTAGTCCCAGGCCTTCTGCACGTCATCGACGCTGCGCAGCAGGCTCTGGCCCTTGCCCGAGGAACTCATGACCGGCTTGACCACGCATGGGAAACCCAGGGTCTGGACGGCCTTGCGGTAATCTTCCACGGTGTCGGCGAAGAAATAAGGCGAAGTCGGCAGGCCCAGCTCTTCGGCGGCCAGGCGCCGGATGCCTTCGCGGTTCATGGTCAGTTGCGCGGCGCGGGCGGTGGGGATCACGGTGAAGCCTTCGGCTTCCAGTTCCACCAGGGTGGCGGTGGCGATGGCTTCGATTTCCGGCACGATGAAATGCGGCTTCTCGGCCTCGATCACGGCACGCAGGGCGGCACCGTCGAGCATGTTGATCACATGGCTGCGGTGGGCCACTTGCATGGCCGGCGCGTTGGCGTAGCGGTCCACGGCAATCACCTCGACGCCCAGGCGCTGCAGTTCGATCACCACTTCCTTGCCCAGCTCACCGCTGCCACACAACAAAACGCGGGTCGCGGTGGGCGACAATGGAGTTCCGATACGGGTCATCTGAAGGTCCTCAAACAGGAGCGGATCATCGAGGGTTGCGCGCCTTGCGAGCTTCCCATGGAGAGAAAACGCGGCATTTTACATGAACCGCGGGGTTTGGCTTCAACTGGCCACTGCTTGCCGGCGTAAACGCCAGGCCATGATCAGCCAGACGGCGGTGACCCCGGCGAATTTCGAGGCCAGGGCGGTGATGACCACACCCGGTGTCAGGGCGTCGATCAAACCGAAGAAAATGAAAGTGTCCAAGGGGATGCTCAGTGCCGAGCTGATCCACAGGCGATCATGCAACGGACGCCGGGTGATGGTGAACACCAGCCAGTCGATGCACTCGGACACGGCAAACGCGGTGGCACTGGCCAGGGCGATGGTCGGATCCGAGGTCACGTAGGACAACACCAGGGCCGCCAGCATCGCCACGATGGCGCCATGGCCGAAGCGGGTCTGCACCATGTCCCGCAGGATAAACACCAGCCCGCCCCACGCCGACCAGATGATGTCCAGGTGTGGCGCGGCGGAAAACGCGAAGTTGATCAGCACGACGCTGGCGATGTAGGCGATCAGGAAGAGCATGGAGCGGGGTACCGGGTGGAAGGTTCGATCATCTTAGCTGATAGAGCGCACTGGGATTGATCGTTCCCACGCGCAGCGTGGGGGGACGATCAGTCATGGCTCGACGAAAGATGGGCCCTCAGCAATACCAGTGAGAGCTGGACGCGCTTCATTCCTCCTCGCTCCCCTGCGCCTTCCAGTACCCCACAGCCTTCACGAAGTCCTGGTCCAACCCTTTCTCCTCCAGCAACACCTTGCGAATCTGCCGCGATACTTTGCTTTCGGTCGCGACCCAGGCGTAGAGCTTGCCAGGGGGCATCTGCAGTTGGCGCACGGTGGTCAGCAGGGTGTTCTGGCGGCCTTCGCGCAGTACCCAGATCACATGGACCTGCGCCGGGCTCTGGAGCACCTGTTGTTCGGCACCGTTGGCAACTTCCACCACTACCAGGGCCCGCCGGTTCGGCGCCAGGCCTTCGAGGCGGCGGGCGATGGCGGGTAGGGCGGTTTCGTCGCCCACTAGCAGATAGCTGTCGAAGATGTCCGGTACGATCATCGAGCCTCGCGGCCCGGCGATGTCCAGGAACTGTCCCGGCATTGCCTGGGCTGCCCAGGTCGAGGCGGGGCCGTCGCCGTGAAGCACGAAGTCGAGGTCCAGTTCCAGGGTGTCCAGGTCATAGCGGCGCGGGGTGTAGTCGCGCATTTCGGGCATCGGCCCTTGGGCCTTGCCGGCACTGGGGTCGAAGGTGTCCAGGGCGGCCCGCTCTTCGGCGCTCTGCGGGAAGAACACCTTCACGTGGTCGTCCGTGCCCAGGCTGACGAACCCGGCCAGCTCCGGTCCGCCGACCGTGATGCGGCGCATGCGTGGGGTGAGGTCCATCACCCGCAATACTTGCAGGCGTCGTCGCCTGATTTCGTGGCTGACACGGTGAATGATGTTTGGATCGGTCTCTGTCATTGGCTTGTTTCCGCAACGGGTGGACGACCGGGGCCGTCGATGATGGCTTGGGCGGTGGCGTTGAGCAGGTCGCGTACTCGCATGGTTTCTTCCGGGCTCCAGTGGCCATGATGCTGGTACAGCGCATGACGCAAGTTATACACCGCTTCGTGGATTTCCGGGGGGCGCTCATGGCCACGCAAGGAGCGTTTGCCCGCTTCGATGCGCATCCGTACGCCTTCCAGCGCCGTGGATTGTTCCTCAAGCAATAGACGTCCGGCGTCGGTCACGCTGTAGCGTTTTTTTCCGCCATCGTTGTCGCCCTGGATCATTGCGCTCACCTCAAGCGCGGTCAGGGTCGGGTAGATCACACCGGGGCTGGGGCTATAGGCTCCTTCGAACATGTTTTCGATCTGGCGGATCAAGTCATAGCCGTGGCAAGCCTGCTCGGCGATCAAGGCCAGCAACAGCAATCGCAGGTCACCGGCGGCGAAGATGCGTGGGCCACGACCACCGCGTCCACGGCTAGCCGGGTGCCGTGGGTAGCCGCTGCAATCGGAATGAAGATGGGAGGCTGGCATATATCTGTTCTCCGTTATAAATAAGTTGAGGTCGAGATATGTCTTAATTTCAAGATATATCTTTTGACGTTAGATATATCGCGGAACTAAGATGTCTCTCGAGCTGGGTTCGCTAGTTGAGTTCGCTAGAACCTTAGCTGATTACCTCATGCCTACGGGCAGCATAATTGCCTGATCTTTCAGCAGTGCTGGAACCGCCGGGCGGCAAGGGATGCGGGTGTGGGTAGTTTCTTACATCCAAACTTGTGTTTTATAAAAACACGAGTCTTTTTCTTTGTTATGGATGCTGGTTTTACTACGCATCTGTGGGAATTTGCCTGCTTATTTTTAATTAAAGAGCGACGATCATGCTCCGGCGTTGTGGGGTAGCCCCGGTCTTCATCGGGCTGCAACTTCAACCCTTCTCTTTATGCAAAGAACAGGTGTGACAAACATGCTCAAACAATTCGTATCCGGTACTGCCCTGGTCGCCGTAGCCCTGGGTTCTTCGCAGGCGTTTGCCCTCGACGATGCACGCTCCTCCATCCATATCAGCGCAACCATTCCCACCAAGCAGTTCCATGTGCTGCCGCGCGATCCGGACTTCGGTAAGGATGAGGTCATGAATTACAACCCTGTGACCAACACCCTGAGTTCCGTGCGCCAGACCTTCGACGTGAAGAACACCGATGGTTCGGTCCATGCCTATCTGTTGGGTGGCCAGGCTTCGCTGACCAATGGTACGGATTCCATTCCCCTGCTTACTCGGTTCAACAACGTCACCCTGACCGAGTTCCCCCAGGAAGTCGTCAGTGACGCAGCGTCCACACCAGGTACCCAGGCCGACATGCTCATCATGGCTTCCACCGTCCCTCTGGAGAGTCAGGTAGGCCAATACACTGCCGACTTCACCGTGATCTTCGACGCGGTGCCGCGTCCGTAAGCCCTTCGACGCCCGATGAGTCTCTTCTCTTCCCGCGGGCATAGACACAGGTCGGCCATCCGGCCGGCCTGTACCTGGAACGTCCGTTAGCTAGCTGATATGAGAATCCGTTGATGTTTCCGAAGACACCCATCGCGGGTGCCCTCGCGCTGATGCTGTGCGCGAGTGCATTGGCTGCGCCGGCGGCCCCCGGTACGACACCCAGAAGTCTGTTGTCCCAGGCCAAGGGGCTACCGGAGGAGTTTGAAACCCACTTTTTCGATGTGCCACTGGCGGTTCGTATAGAACTCGATCAACAGTACCTCGGCGAAGCCATGGTGGTGTTGACGCGGGACGATCGCATAACCCTGCTGGAATTCACCGACACCCAGGACAGCCCGATCTCGGCAGCCGACCGTGGGCAATGGGAGCACCTGCTCAAGGCGGGGCGTCCCCTGGGGGCTTGTGAAGCCCAATGCACCTCGGGGCTTCTGGCGGTGCACTACAGCCTCGAACATTCGCTGGTGTCGATTCTGACCCAGAGTGTCGAACGCGGCACCGCGCAAAAGCGTTATCACGACCTGCCGCAAGACGGCAGCCTTGGCCTTATCTTCAACAACCAACTCAACCTCAATGGCGGCCAGGAACAGGACACGGGGGGGCGTTATGGCCTCAACGCCAGTTCCAGCCTGGGCAACTGGAGCCAGTCGTTCGACTTGCAGCTCTCCCGCCTTGGCGGGCCGGATGACAAGCTCTATCACGCCGTCCATGAACTTTTTACCCAGCGCGAAATGGAAGACACGTTCTTTCGCCTGGGTTACTTCATGCCAGGATCCGATGGCCTGAACCGGCAGATCCGCTCGTTCGGGGCCAATCCGGACACCGCGCTGGGGGTCATGTATGGCAGCTCCGACAGCCTGCTCATCAATAATCCCAAGCCCAGCGTGTACCCGATCTATGTCACCGCCAGCCGTCAGGCCGCGGTAGAGATCTACCGCAACGGCCTGTTGATCAATACCCAGGCCGTCAGCGCCGGCTTGCAGAGCCTGGACACCCGGCCACTGCCCGGCGGCATCTATGAAGTGGAGGTGCGGCTGATCGAGGACGGACAGACCACCGCCACCACCCAGGAGCTGGTCTACAAACCCAACAATTGGCGCAGTGCCGACGATCGCTGGCGCTATAACCTGTTCGCCGGCCGTGAAAGCAGACTGTTGAGCAACTGGGATGACCAACCGAGCGGTTTCACCACCGCCGGTTTCGGCCTCAATTACCTGGCGCACCCTCGGGTGGTACTGGGACTTTCCACGCGACAGGTGCAGGACAAATTGCAGTACGGCACCTCGGTGGACTGGACATTGGCCAGCAGCGCGAGTCTGTTCGCCAACGTCTACCAGACCGAAAAATACGGCACCGGGATGGACCTGCAAGGGCTCTACAGCTATGGCCTGGGCAGCGTGGTGGCCAGTCATAACCGCAGTTGGCTGGACACCCGCAACACCTACGAGATCCTGCCCGACGGCACTCGCGTGCGCCAGCGCAACGTGTTCGTCGGCCATACCAGCAATTCGTCGCTGTCGATCAACCATCGGTTGAGCAACAAGGCATCCGTCAACGGACGATTGTTCTATAGCGAGGGTAACGTCCAGGGCACCGGCCTGGACCTGGGTTGGAATCAGCGTGGCAAGCTGGGTGGCAGCGACGCCAATTGGCGATTGTCGGTGTTCGACCGCCCAGGCACGTCAAGTACCGCCGAGCGCCGCAATCGTGGCCTGGACCTGAGTGTCAATGTCGCGCTGGGCGGGCCGGGGGAGTACTGGACCGGCAGCATCGGCACGCGGACCTCCCGCGACGGCGACCGGGACAATAATGCCTCGCTGACCTATCGCCGGGACCTTGAGGATCACGTACTGCAAAGTGTTTCCGCCACGGCCCTGGCCGATACCTACGGCATGGGGCTGTCAGGCCTTGCCAGTTTCGAAACCGATGGGTTGTATGGCGACGGCTTCATCCAGCGTTCTTCCTACAACGACAACCTCACCGGCGGCTTGAACCTGAGCAGTACGGTGGCCGTGGGCGGCGGGAAGGTCGCCTTCTCCGGCCTGCCGCAGAGCGGCGGCGCGGGCATGATCGTCGATGTGGAGACAGACCTGGACAATATCGTCCTGCTTGCCGACGACCTGACCGGCGGCACCACCACCCTGCGTCCCGGGCGCAACTTCGTGGCCACCAGCGCCTACCAGAACAGCATGGTGACGTTCGACTTCGACGGTATCCATCCGCCGGCGGCCAGCATCTCCCCTGCGCGCACCCGCTACCACTTGAACAAGGGCGGCGTGGACTACCGCAAGGTGAGTGTCATCAGAACGGTCACCGTTCTGGGGCGCGTGTTGGATGAACAGGGCAAGCCGCTCAAGGGCCATCACGTCATCAATCACGCCAGCCGCGGCGTCAGCGAAGTGGACGGATTTTTCTCCATGGAGATGAACGCAAGCTCGCCGACGCTGGAGGTGCGCTACGGCAACGACTTGCTTTGCCAGTTCCGACTCGACCCGGACAGCGCCAGCCGCGAGGGCGATGTATTGATGATCGGCGATCTGCGTTGCACGCCGGACACACTGGCCGGCAACGATCCTGTGCGCCAGACGGCGGGTTGAGCCTGATTTCCACCTTCAAAACGTATTCCCTGAAACGGTCGTCATCGACTGTCTTCGATCCATGAGGTTTGGCAATGAAACGCTTATTGGCTTTGTGTGGTTTTTCGCTGTTTTCCATGACGGTCCAGGCCGGGCCGCAGATTAACGTCGGCGTGGTCTACGACTACCTTGACGGCAACAAAAGCACCTACATGAAAAGGGTTTTCAACGGCGGTACATCCACGGCGTTCGTGAAGGTCGAGATCATGGAAATTCTCTACGCCGAGGATGGCAGCTATCAGGAGGTGCCGCTGCAGGACCAGGCCGACGCCATGACCAGGAATGGCCTGATGGCGAGTCCCGCGCGCCTGATCGTGCCGGCCAATGGCGTGCAGGGCACTCGCTTGCTGTTCATGGGCGATCGCGACAAGGAACGCTACTTCCGGATTCGCTTCGTGCCGGTGGTGCCGGAGGCCGAGGACGAGTTCGCGATCAGCGCCGAGGAACGCGAGGACTACAAGAAGGAGCGCATCGCAGCCGGAGTGAAAGTACTGGCCGGTTTCGGCACGGTGTTTTTCGTAAGACCCAGGGACACCCGTTTCGAGACGGTCATCGACGACAGCGCCGCACGCTACCAGGTACGCAACAACGGTAACAGCGTGGTGGTGATCGATGAGTTCAAGGATTGTGCCGCGAAAAAAGAAAACGATTGCAGGCCGACGACAAAGCACCACGTCATGGCCGGTCGTACCTTTGCATTCGATAAGGAGCCGGGGCGTGAATACCGTTTCGACCTGATCGAAGGCCCAGGGAAAAAAGCCGTCGAAATCAAAGGCTGACGACTTGCCGTCGCTGACGCCAAAGGTATCCATCATGTTCAAGACACTGGTCCGCTCCTTGCTGTTCAGCATCCTCACACTCCCGGCTCTCCCGGCATGGGGAGCCGTGGAGCGGGAAATATTCGAAGTTCTCGTCACCCTGCCGACCGTCGACTTTCACGTCCTGCCGGTAGACCCGCAACTGGTCGAGCGCGAGCAGCCGATGCAGTTCAACACCCTGACCTCCGGGCTCTTGCCGTTACGGGCCAACTACGAAGTCAAGAACGCCAACGGCGCCATCGATGCCCGCCTGGCCGAGCAGGCGTATTTGTCCAACGGCCGTGATCGCATCGACCTGCATGTCTTGTTCAATAACGTTGAATTGAGCCTCGATTCGAATCGGGTGGTTTCGGCCGCCGAGGCCCGGCCCGGGCGCCGCGTTGGCCTGGAGGTTTCCGCCGTCAGGACGGATGAGGATTATGCCCCCGGCAATTACCACGGCACCGTGCACATGGTGTTCGACGCGGTGGCCCCGTAGCTATTAATCGGAGAGAGTATGAGCCCTTCAAACACCATCGGACGCGGGCGTTCGTTGTGTCGCGTCGCCACGATTCTTGCCCTGCTGCTGGCCGGCATGTCGACGGCAAGCGCAGTGACCATGGACATCAGCGCAAGTTTCCGGCCCGACCCTTTGAAGCCCAGGGAGAACACGTTCACCAACACCACGCCGCTGGGGGGCTATTGTTTCCTCCATGCTGCGCAATGCAACGCCTTGGGTATCTCCAGCGTTTTTTTCCCCATTGATGTCAACGCCTCAGGTCCCATCCAGGACAACCACGCCTCCATTCGCCAAGGCGCGATGTTCAAGGTACCGGCTCAATGGCGCACGGTTACAGTGACCCACGCCATCACCGGAGAAAGCAGCGTCGTGGAAATGCGCGTGGCAGGCATCGGTGCGCAGTATCGGGATCTGGATGTCACTGCTCTGACGGGGGTGCCAAATGTGAACGTCGCGCACGGCTTGCTCTGGGGGAGCGCCTGGAACGAGGCCCCTTCGCCGTGTCGCAGTTCAGGCCTAGGGGCGGGGGTATCCGCGGTGACCTATTCGTTTTTCTGGCATTTCCCCCAAACCGGTGTATGCGCAAAACAAGCCAGATACCTGATCCCTTCGTTTCGTTATGACCAGGTCAGCTTCTCCTACGAGTTGCGTACCCCCAATCCCTTGAAGATGTCCGCTGGTCGCTACACCGGCACGATGTCTTATTCCATCGGGCCGGGCGGGGACTTTGATTTCGGCGATGTCATGGTCGCGAATGACTCCTTGCTGACGCTCAATTTCCAGCTGGAGGTCGAGCACACGCTCAGGGTCGAAGTGCCTCCCGGCGGGAACAAGGTCGTGCTGGAACCCCAGGGAGGCTGGCAGGCCTGGTTGAACCACGGGCAGAAACCGACACGGCTGTTTCGTGACCAGACTTTTCATCTCTGGGCCTCGTCGCGTTTCAAGATGAACCTGCATTGTCAGTTCGCCGACGCCAGCGACAACACCTGCATGCTCTGGGCGCCCAGCTCCGGACTTCTGGTGCCGGTCAATATCAGTGTGACCCTGCCCAGCGGCCTGACCGACGCTGCCGGCCAACCGGTCAACCGCCGTCGGCTCTATCTTGACGGCAGCGGCACGGAGCTGTTCCAGCCGGGGATCTTCATCGATCGCAAGCCGGGCATCCTGCATTTCGAAGTCGGCCGCGACCAGGTCGGGCAAATGCTGACAGGGGATGCCAAGCAGTACGGTGGCACGGTGACAGTGATCTGGGATTCGGAGGTGTAGCCCTTTCGTCCGATACTGCCGGTTATTCAAACGACGTTGTGCACACCCTCGATTCCACGGCGGTGATCCTTACCGACGAGCCACCAACGGCTGGCATTGGGTATGGGTGCCGGGTTGCAGGTAAGGGGAGAGTATGGGCGCCATGCCCTTGAGAACCTGCACCGGCAGGGCCGAAGTGAATTTGAAGTTCTGCGCCGAGGCGCCCGGAACGTAGGCGGTGAGCGTGCCGAAATGGCTGTCGCCGATGTAGAACACGAAGGTGGCGGTGCGGTTGATGGACTTGGAACTGATGACCCGTCCGCCGGCGCCGACGGCCTCGATGCGGTTGTCGCCGGTGCCGGTCTTGCCGCCCATCTGCAATGGCGTGCCATCGGCCAGTTTGAAACTCCCGGCCACCCGCTTCGCGGTGCCGGCATCGACCACCTGGGACAATGCCCCGCGCAACGCCCGCGCCACCTCGACGGGCATCACCTGCTTGCCGTTGTCCGGGTCATTGACCAACTGGGTTTCATAGGGGGTGTTGGCGGCGAAGTGCAGGCTGTCGACCCGCAGCGCCGGCAGCCGGACCCCGTCGTTGAGGATGGTGCCCACCAGCTCCGCCAGCGCGGCGGGGCGGTCGCCGGAACTGCCGATGGCGGTGGCCAGCGACGGTACGAGATGGTCGAACGGGTAGCCGACTTTCTGCCAGCGCTGGTGGATATCCAGGAAGGCTTCGATCTCCAGCATGGTACGGATGCGACTGTCCCGGGCGCTCTTGTGTCGGCTCTTGAACAGCCAGCTGTAGACCTCCTGGCGTTCGAACTCGCTGGCCTTGACGATCTGGCTGAACTTGGCGTCCGGGTTGTTGAGCAGATAACCCATCAACCACAGGTCCAGGGGATGCACCTTGGCGATGAAGCCCTGGTCCGGCAGGTCGTAGGCGCCGGGACCGTAGCTCTGGTAAAGCCGCTCCAGGCGTTCGTCGGTGAGTTTCTCGGCGCTCTTGGCCGATTTCAGGTGCGAGCGCACGAAGCGGTTGAAGCTCTCCTGGCTGTCGTTGGGAAAGAAGTAGCGGTGCACGGCAGCCAGACGGATCGCGGTGGGGTGCATGCTGTCGAGGAAGGTTTCGAGGCGCTGGCTGGTGTCCTTCTTCTGGTACTTCTTCCAGAACTTGAGCAGGAACGAGGTGCCTTCGCGGTCGGCGAACTGGGCCAGATATTCCTGGCGACGCGGATCCCTGTCGTCCTTGAGCAGCTCGGCGCTGTTGCTGGGGCCGGCGTAGGTCGCGTAGCGCACCAGGTCGCGCATCAGGCGAATGAACGGCAGGTTGATCGATTCGCGCAGGGAGTCGCGCAAGGTGGGGTTGCGGCCGTTGTCTTCGCTGCGGAAGTTGTGGAAGGTATGCAGGCCGCCGCCGGTGAAGAACGCCTCGCCGGGGCTGGCGGAATAGGTCCGGTCCAATGCCGCCTCGAGCATTTTCGGCAGGTTGCGGTCGCTGTTCTGGATCAGGTAGTCGACGGCCCAGCGGGACAGGCGGTCCTGCTCGGCGATCTCGGTTTTCTTCAACTGCGCCGGGGATTGTCCGGCATAACGTTCGTGCAGTTCGGCGATGATCTGCAGGTAGGTGGTGAGCACCCGCAGCTTGGCGGTGGAGCCCAGTTCGAGCTTGCTGCCTTCGTTGATATCGAAGGGCTGGTCGGTACTGTCGGTCTGCACCCGCACCCGCGAGCCGTCCGGGGTCAGCTCCAGCAGGGTGAAGCTGTAGCGCACCTGGGTGGTGCTGGTGGGGGTCAACAGGCGTTCGCCCATCAGGCCGATCTCGGCCGCGAAGGCCGGGTCGGCCAGGCGCTTGAGGTAGTCGGTGGCCTGGGCCTGCAGATCGCTTTGCAACGTGCTGGTGGCCGAGAGGTCCAGGCGATCGAGGTCGTACAGTGGACGGTTGAGCAGCGTGGCGAGGCGACTGCGGGCGGCGCTGATGCCTTTATTGGATTCGATGGGCTGGATCGTCGGGTCCTGGACCCAGTCGCGATAACTGACCTTGCTGGCCAGGGCGGCCTCGGCCAGGGCCGCGTCGATCACTCCGTTCTGCGCCAGCAGCCGGAGGTGGCTGTCGGTCAGGCGCGTCAGCTCGTCGCGGCCCTTGGACAGGTAATGGGAAGGGCGCCGCTGGGCGATCATCAACGACAGCATCTCCCGCAGGGCCAGGCCCTTTTCGGCCAGGCTCCGAGGGTCGGTGGCGTCGCTGAACAACCGTTCGTTGGCCCGTTTGAAATCGGCGCCGTACCAGACCCGCAAGCCTTCTGCCATGCCGTGTACTTCACCATGACCCGGAACGGCGGAGAGCGGCACGCTGTTGAGGTAGTCGCGGATGATCCGTTGCCGCGCCTCGAGGGTTTGCGGGCCGGACTGATAGGCACGCACACTGGCGGAAATCATCTGGCGGATCTTCTCCGCGCCCGAAACGGTGAGGCCATCGGGGGAATGGCGGTATTTCTCCAGTTGGGTCGCCAGCGTGCTGCCCCCGGCCGATTGCCCCGGCAAGCTCAACAACTTGGCCACCTGCGACCACGCCGCCATGCCGAAGCGCGGCCAGTCCACTGCCGGGTTGGCCTCGGGGTAGCGGGGATCGAGCAGGAAGCGGTTCTCGATGAACAGCAGGCTCTGTACCACCACCGGCGGGATGGCGTCGAAACTCGCATATAACTGTTGCGGGTACTTGAACTGATACAGCGGTGCTGCGCGGCAATCGGTGATGGTCAGGCCGGCCTGGATCTTTTCCGGGTAGGGGACGAACAGCCCTTTGTCGACATAGTCCATCAACGCCGGCGAAAACCGCGCCTGGGCCTGGATCACGTAATTGCGCTTGAGCAACCGCGGCAGGAACTCCCCCAGGGCGCTGTAGCCCAACCGCCGGTCGAACGGTCCGTCGCCGGGATAGACGATGGCATCGCTGGGGCCTGGCTGCACCGAATAGCTCAAGGATCCGGCGTACCGGCTCAGTTCACTGGCCTGGAACCTTGAAGTGCGCATCTCCTTGGCGGCCGCCAGGCCGACCACCACCACGATAATCAGCAGCAACAACCAGAAAGCTCGCCAACCATGTCGGACGCGGCGTTTTTCTTGGGGTAAAGGCGCTTCTTCCATACGCTCAGTCGGGACCACAGGTTTACTCGAATCGGTTTGCCACAAAGCGCCCATAGTCACTGATCCATTCACGCAGATTGATCGGACTTGCTTGAAGCTTAGACGGTGGTTGGCGCTGGGGGAGGGGAAATTGGGACAACTCCCTAAGTTTGAGGTAGACCTCTTTGAAATCACTCGGGGAAGGGGAGGCTGGTTTCTATATCATTCCGACCCTTTTGCTCGGCGGTGGCGAGAATTTTTCGGCGGGTTGTCGGAGCGATATCCCAGGATAGCGAAGCACTCAGCGAAACGGTGGCGTACTTTTGCGCCTTTGGAGGCGCATTAATGCACCAGGGGTAGCGTTCAATCCGGTGTTAGGCTTTCGGCCAGTCGGATCACGTCGATCCCATCATTCGCCAAGGAGAATCCAATGGCCGCTTCACGACCTTTCAACGACGACACCGCCTACTGGGGCGTTCCATGGGAAGAGGGCTACGGCTACCCGCAGGCGCGGCGGGTTGGGAGCGAGATCTTCGTCTCCGGCCAGTTCAGCCATGACGAAGAGGGTAATCTGGTAGCGCCGGCCCGGCTGGATGCTGACGGTCGCCCGAGCGATTTCTCGTCGATGGGCGAACAGATGCGGGTTTCCTACGACAACATTGCCAAGTTGCTGGCCCTGTATGGCGCCACGATGCAGGATGTCGTTGAAGAGACGCTGTATGTGTTGGACATGGACGCGGCCTTTGCCGTTGTCGGCAAGGTGCGCAAGGCGGCCTATGGCACTGAGCGCCCGCAGGCGGCCAGTAATATTATCGGTGTGTCGCGGCTTGCACAGCGTCCACAGCTCATCGAGATTGTGTGCCGTGCCGTGATTGGCGCCCAGGCCAAATGACCGACGTTCCCGGTTTCTACCAAGAAGCCGGGATGGCCTGCCGACCTTCGACCAGCGGTTTGAGGTCGGCCACGGCAGCCGCGCAGAATGTCATGAAAGCTTTCACTCGCCAGGACTTCCTGATGTCCTGATGGGTAAGCAGCCATAGCTCATCCTGAAGCTCCTGCACCACTGGGCCGGCCCGAAGCAGTCCTGGAGTAATGTCGCCCAGCATGCAGGGAAGGAAACCAAAACCCAGGCCCGCCGCAATCGCGGCGCTCGCTGCAGCCACGGAATCAGTGCGGTAGGCAATGTACTCGGGGGGAACCCGACATTCGACATAACGGGTTGCCTTCAAGCCGCACAGGCCTCCCGAGTAGGAAACCCACGACTGTCCATCGGCGAATGGATCGGCAATCGCTGCCTGCTTGGCGCTGCCATACGGGGCCCAGGCAATGTTGGCGAGCTTGCGACCTACCAGAGTATCAGCCGGCTTCTTCGTCGCGCGCACCGCAATGTCTGACTCGTCTCTCGCAAGGCTCAGCGTCTGGTTGCCGACCAACACTTCAATGGTGATCCCCTCATTGAGGGTTTTGAAGTCCGCGATGATCGGTGTAAGGAAGTACAGCAGAAGCGAGTCGCTGGTGGTAATCCTCAGTTTTCCCAGCGGGCCCTGGCCGACACGGGAAACCCTGCGAGTCACACTGACAATGTCCAGTTCGACTCGCTCTGCCAGTGCACGCAGCTCTACACCTTCGGCAGTCAGCAGATACCCCGCCTTGCGATGATCGAACAGCGCGACCCCCAGCGTTTTCTCCACCTGCGCGACCCGGCGCGAGACGGTGGAGACGTTGATGCCGAGCTTCTTCGCCGTAGCGGCGCGGTTGCCACAGTCACTCAGGATTTTGATGATCCGCAAGTCGTCCCAGGATAGCTGGCTGACCGCTTCGCCGACATCCCATTTCGGGCCAGTGGCGTCAGTGGTTTTTGGCGAGGCGCTTTCAGGTGACTGGTTCACTAACGTCATTCCGCGTGTGGTGGACTGATGATACGAGAAGGCGTCCGGTCAACCAAGGCGATGTCCGATCCCCTCGCCACAGATAATCCTCCCGCCCCGACGGTCACAGGCGCCTGAAAGCCTTGTGCCAGAGCCATCGCCCTGGCCCCAGGCATGACGCTGAATCCTCTCTGTGCAATACTGCGCGGCGCTTTTGGAAACGTCTCTCATCCAGATAATACATCTCCAAAAACACGGTTTTCCCTGAGGCTTATCCCTGAATTTCCCTGGTTTTACAGTGAATCTCTCTATCCCCGGCTTTTTATACTGCACGACCCATCGGTCTTGAGGCTCTGGTCTCCAGGACGGTCTGTCCACGAAACAGACCCGGTTTCGGCAAGGCGGCAGGCTTATCGGCCCGTGGTCTTGGAAACCTGGTGGTCAATCCAATAACAAAACGAGGTTGTATCCCTATGCCTGTCGGCAATCATCTGCCCCATGGCGAGACCGCTCAGGGTGGTCCGCTCAAACGTGAGCTCGGCGAGCGCCACATCCGCCTCATGGCGCTCGGCGCCTGCATCGGTGTCGGGCTGTTCCTCGGTTCGGCCAAGGCCATCGAGATGGCTGGCCCGGCGATCATGCTGTCCTACATCATTGGCGGCCTGGCGATCCTTGTAATCATGCGCGCTCTCGGCGAGATGGCCGTGCACAACCCGGTGGCCGGTTCGTTCAGCCGCTATGCCCAGGATTACCTCGGGCCGCTGGCAGGTTTCCTGACCGGTTGGAACTACTGGTTCCTGTGGCTGGTGACTTGCGTCGCCGAGATCACGGCGGTGGCGGTGTACATGGGTATCTGGTTTCCCGACGTACCACGCTGGATCTGGGCCCTGGCCGCACTGGTCAGCATGGGCTCGATCAACCTGATCGCGGTCAAGGCCTTCGGTGAGTTCGAGTTCTGGTTCGCCCTGATCAAGATCGTGACCATCATCGCCATGGTCATCGGCGGCGTCGGCATCATCGCCTTCGGGCTCGGCAACGATGGCGTGGCCCTGGGCATTTCCAACCTCTGGGCCCACGGCGGCTTCATGCCCAACGGCGTGTCCGGCGTGCTGATGTCCCTGCAGATGGTGATGTTCGCGTACCTGGGCGTGGAGATGATCGGCCTGACCGCCGGTGAGGCGAAGAACCCGCAGAAAACCATCCCCAACGCCATCGGCTCGGTGTTCTGGCGGATCCTGCTGTTCTACGTCGGCGCGCTGTTCGTGATCCTGTCGATCTACCCGTGGAACGAGATCGGTACCCAGGGCAGCCCGTTCGTGATGACCTTCGAACGCCTGGGCATCAAGACCGCCGCCGGCATCATCAACTTCGTGGTGATCACCGCCGCGCTGTCGTCCTGCAACGGCGGCATCTTCAGTACCGGGCGGATGCTCTACAGCCTGGCGCAGAACGGCCAGGCCCCGGCCGGTTTCGCCACCACTTCGGCCAACGGTGTACCGCGTCGTGCATTGCTGCTGTCCATCGCCGCGTTGCTGGTGGGTGTGCTGCTCAATTACCTGGTGCCTGAGAAAGTCTTCGTCTGGGTGACGTCCATCGCCACCTTCGGCGCGATCTGGACCTGGGTGATGATCCTGCTGGCCCAGCTCAGATTCCGCAGGGGCCTGAGCACTTCCGAGCGTGCCGCGCTGAAATACCGTATGTGGCTGTACCCGGTCAGTTCGTACCTGGCGCTGGCATTCCTGGTGCTGGTGGTGGGCCTTATGGCGTATTTCCCGGATACCCGCGTGGCGCTGTATGTGGGGCCGGCGTTCCTGGTATTGCTGACGGTGCTGTTCCATGTCTTCAAGTTGCAACCGAGGGGCGTTGCCCAAGGTTCGGTTGGAGCGGCTTCGTAGCCGCCCTGGATGAAACCGCAAGCCCCGATCGATTGATCGGGGCTTTTTCATAAGTGTCGTGTGCGCAAAAGGCCCTAGGCTCGCCCAGGAGCGGGTCTGGTCGTCTGGTCTGGGTGAGAGTGGGTTCAACGCGAGACATTTTCCCGCGGCAGGCGTGGAATTGCGGAGTGCTGGACCGGCAGTCGGGCACTGGTCGTGACGTCGAAGCTTGCCCCATTGGTGGTGGTGGAGCTGCCTCCGACGAACACCTGGAAAGTCCCCATTTCGACGAACCGCAGCAGGTCCGGGCCCAGTAACGCGAAGTCGTCCTGATCCAGCAGGAACTCGACGGTCTTCGTTTCACCCGGGGCCAGTCGGACCTTGGTAAAGCCACGCAACGTACGCACCGGGCGCGTGTAGCTGGCGATGTTCTGCCGTAGGTACAACTGGACGATTTCCTCACCGGCTCGTTGGCCGCTATTGCGCACATCAACCTGCACGCCGAGCGTCTCATCGAAGGTCAGTTGCCGTTTGCTGAGCTCAGGTGATCCGTAGCTGAACGTGGTGTAGCTCAAGCCGTGACCGAAGGGGTAAAGAGGGGTCCATTCTTCATCCGTGTATCTGGAAGTGAAGAGATTGGCTTTGTCCGGCGGTCGTCCGGTGTTTTTATGCGCATGGTAAAGAGGAATCTGGCCGACGGTGCGCGGAAACGTGACAGGAAGTTTGCCGCTGGGATTTACATCGCCAAACAGCACATCGGCCACGGCATTTCCCATTTCGGATCCCAGGAACCAGGCCTCGATGATGGCGGGCACTTGTCTGTCCATGGCCTGTATGGCCAACGGGCGGCCGTTCATGAGAACCACGACCATGGGTTTGCCAGTGCTTTGCAATTGCGCCCAAAGCGTGTCTTGCGCCCCGGGTAAATCAAGGGAGGTGCGGCTGCGCGCCTCTCCACTCATGTTGGCCGTCTCGCCGAGCACCGCAACAATCACATCGGCGTCGCTGGCGGCGTCCCGAGCCTCTTCGAGACCGGAAATATCGAGGCTGTCGGGAGAGGCGCCAGCCATATGGACAACGTCAGTTGTGGGCGATACCGCACGTCTTATGCCCTCTAGTACCGTTATCGACTCTTCGGCACGACCGACGCCGAACCAGGGGCCCAGGGTGGACTGGGCATCATTTGCCAAGGCGCCGACCACGAGAATCTTTCGCAGGCTTTTCGACAGCGGTAGCAAGTCCCCGTCATTTTTTAGCAGCACAATGGATTTCTGTGCGGCCTCTCGTGCCAGCGCGCGCGCGTGGGGTGTCATTGTCAGCGCTTTTTCGCGAGCCGGGTCGCTGTATCGATAAGGGTCGTCGAACAGGCCCAGCCGTTGTTTGGCCTCAAGCACGCGTCGCACCGCATCATCGACCAAGGGGGTGGGGAGTCGACCGCTACGTACCAGAGCAGGGAGCTCCGTGGCATAGTTGCCGCTGACCATGGCAATGTCCACTGTAGCGCCCAGCGCCAGTCGGGCTGCCTCTTGCTTTGTCGAGGCGACGCCATGCTGTATCAGGTCACCGATGGCCTGGTAATCACTGACGACTATCCCTTTGAATCCCCATTCACCGCGCAGCTTGTCATTGATCAGTCTTTGACTGGCGTGCATCGGCGTGCTGTCCATATCGTTGTAGCCGGGCATGATCGAATCGACGCCGGCCTGTACGGCGGCACGAAACGGTGGGAGGTAGACTTCCTCGAGCGTTCGCTCGGACATATCCGAGGTGTTGTAGTCACGCCCCCCCTCGGCGGCGCCGTAGCCGACAAAATGCTTTGCGGTGCTCAGGATGGCCGATGTATCGGGAACGCCCTGGCCGCGGAAACCGCCCACTCGAGAGGCTGCCAAGGCTGCGCCCAGGAAAGGATCTTCGCCGGCTCCTTCGACGACTCTTCCCCAACGTGGGTCCCGTGCGATATCCACCATCGGCGCATACGTCCAATGCAAGCCGCTCGCCGTGGCTTCGACGGCTGCTGCCCGGGCGGTTCGTCGAGACAGCTCCGGGTCCCAGGCCGACGCCTCGGCCAGCGGTACGGGGAATACAGTACGGAAGCCGTGAATCACATCGAAGGCGAACAGCAGCGGAATGTGCAGACGCGCATTCTGGATGGCTTCGCGTTGTAGCGCCGCCGTGTGCTCGGCGCCATAAGCACCTATCAGGGAACCTGCCTCAGTGATACCGATGGTGGGTCCATCCTTGACGTCGACAGTGGCTCTCATCGGGGTGATGTGAACGGCCAGTTGGGTCAGTTGACCGGCCTTTTCCTCAAGGGTCATCTGGTTGATCAAGTGTTCGATAAAAACCGCGTCTTCCTGCGGTTTCCCGGCTCGCTCGCCGGCCCGGGGCGCGGGATGAACACCGATCATGACGATCAAGACAACCATCAGGGTCATCGTGGTCACGCGTATGCTCGTCATGGGACTAGGCCTTGGGGGTGACGGGGGATGAGCGAAGGGACGCTTGCTGCGCCAGTGCCTGGGGTTTTGAGTTGAAGGGGTGGTACTGGAAGAGCCAGGTTTCGGAAAGCGTTTCTTTCCCAAGGCGCAAATACAGGCGCATCTCGACCGGCTCGCTGCCCTCGGCAGTCAGATCGAATTGAGCGTGCCAGTGCCCCGGCAGCCCGCTGCCTGGCATGGATGCGGTCAAAACGTTAGAGAACGATCCTCTGGACGCCCATAGCACGGCTTGTGGCTTCGTGTCGCAGGTCAGCGTTTCAAGCGGCGCTCCCATGAACTCCACAACGAATTTGCGTACTCCCTTGGGACGCGGGGAGCCTGGAATGCCCCCAGTCCCCAGGCGTGTGGCTACGCAGCGTGCCAGATTGCTGGGATACGGCTCATCGGAAAGCCAATGCAAACGATATTTCAAGCGGTAGTGATTGCCGGCTTCGGCGGGCTCCTTGGGGACCCACATCGCGACGATGTTGTCGTGGATTTCGTCGTCGGTCGGGATTTCCACCAGTTGTACGCTTCCTTCGCCCCAGTCCTCCAGAGGTTCTACCCATACGCTGGGGCGGCGCTGATACTGGACCCTGTCCAGATAATTGGCGAAAGATCGGTCACGTTGAAGCAGTCCGAATCCGCGGGGATTGTTGTCTGAAAATGCCGAAGCCATGGTACGTGCAGGATTGTTCAGTGGGCGCCAGATGTGCTCGCCCGTTCCCGTCCAAAGCGCCAGTCCATCGGAGTCGTGGACCTCGGGGCGCCAGTCGATAGCCGTCAGCTTGGCCGGTTCACCGAACCAAAACATGGACGTCAGCGGGGCGATGCCGAAGCGATCGATATCCTGGCGCAGGAACAGCTCGGCCTCGATGTCCATCAGTACCCCTTCGGTGCGGCTGATCACAAAACGATAAGCGCCACACAGACTGCTGCTATCGAGCAATGCGTAGACCGTCATGGCCGACTGTTGGTCATGGGTTGGCGTCTCGAACCAGAAGTGGGTGAAGTCCGGAAATTCTTCAGCCTTGCTCGCCGAAGCAACGTCCAGTGCTATACCCCGGGCTGAAATTCCATACTGATACTGTTCGCCAATGGCTCGAAAATACGAGGCCCCCAGAAAAGCCACCCAGTCGTTTTGTTTCCAATCAAGTTTCTTCTGGTTTCCCAGGCGACTTTCCTGGAATCGAAAACCGGCAAAACCGCTGTCGGCTCCAAGTGCCTGAGCGGGGCTGTCGGCAGGCATGCTGAATAGCGTCTTGTCGTAATCGATAGGTTGGGAGATGCCGTTGGCGATGACATGCATCTTGACCGGGACGCGGAAAAGGTCGCCCAGATGGAAAAACGTGAGCGGATATTTGCCGGGTCCCTTCGCGAACAGTGCACGAGTGGTGTCGAAGCGGATAAGACCTCGCGCGTTGTAATCGATTTTCGATAGAGAGGATTGCGCAGGAGTGGCGGGCCGTACGTACGGTTTCATCGCCATTTTTTCGGCGAGCGTGATCAGCTTTTCGTAAGTGAAACGATTGGTGTCATCGATTTGCGCGGTGTCACCGACAGCCGTCAGGGGAAGCTTCAATGAGGCAAATGTTGCGCAAAGCGATGTGAACCTGAGCAGATCTCGCCGATTCAACATGGGAGCCTTCCCTGAGAGTGAACATTTGATGCAGGGATGTTCAATCGACAGGCAATGCTCGTCTACTGTCAAACCTGACAGGTATGGGTAGGCATCCGAAGGTTGGAGTCGATTATCCAGTGGCTGCAGGTATGCCTCGTCACGGAACAGGCGACTGCATCCGGATCGCTTACCCCACCTGCTTCATCTGCCGAACCGGCAACTCCACGCGGAACGTGGTGCCCACGCCGACCTCGCTGCTGACCGTAATCTCCCCATTGTGTTTCTTCACGATCCCATAGGACAGCGACAGACCAAGCCCCGTGCCCTGGCCGATGGGCTTGGTGGTGAAGAACGGGTCGAAGATCTTTTGCAGGGTTTCCGGCGGGATGCCCGAGCCGTTGTCGGCGACTTCGATCCAGACGCGATCACCCTCCACGCCGTTGCGCAGGGTGATGGTGCCGCGCTCCGGGCCGATGGCCTGGGCGGCGTTGACGATCAGGTTCATGATCACCTGGTTGATCTGCGACGGCAGGCACTCGACTTCCGGTAGAGGGGTGTACTCCTTGACCACGTCGGCCTTGTACTTGATCTCGTTGGCCACGATGTTCAGGGTCGAATCCATGCCCTGTTGCAGATTCGCCATCTGCCATTCCTGGTTGGAGTCGACCCGGGAGAAGTCCTTGAGGTCCTTGACGATCTGTCCGACCCGGGCGATGCCATCCTTGGACTCCTTGATCAGCAGCGGTATGTCTTCGACGAGAAAGTCCAGTTCCACCTGTTCGCGCAGCTTCGCCAGGCGCACCACCGTCTCCGGCGAGGCGATGGCCTGTTCGGCGCTGCCATAAGCCAGGAGCATTTCCTCCAGTTTGCCGAAGTAACCGTCCAGCGCCCCCAGGTTGGAGGAAATGAAGCCGATCGGGTTGTTGATCTCATGGGCGACCCCGGCGGCCAACTGGCCCAGGGAGGCGAGCTTTTCCGATTGCACCAGTTGGGTTTCCAGCATCTTGCGTTCGTCGATTTCCATCTGCAGCAAGGAGCTGGCCTGCTTGAACGCCTGGGTCCGTTGTTCCACCAGCTCTTCGAGCTTGTTCATCTTCAACTGTGCGCGGGAGGTCATTTCCCACTTGGTGGTCAGGGTGTTGGCCATCTGCTGGACTTCGATGTTGTCGAAGGGCTTCTTCAGGATCAGCAGCCGGTCATGGCCGTTCAAGCGGTCCAGTAGTTCATCCCAGGAGTAATCCGAATAAGCGGTGCAGACCACCACCTGCAATTGCGGGTCGCGTTTCCAGAGTTCCTCGATGGTCCTGGCGCCGTCCCAGCCCTCGGGCATGCGCATGTCAACGAAGGCCAGGGCGTACGGACGATCCTGTTCCAGCGCCTGCAGCAGCTTGTTCAAGCCTTCCTGCCCGCCATAGGCCGAGTCGAGTTCGAAGACCGGGCCGACAGGTTTCGGTGCCTCGCCGAACAGGGCGTTCTCCATGTCTTGCAGGTCCGTGTTGCTGTCGTCCTGGGGCGTGAGGATCTTGCGGAAATCGTCATGAATGGCAGGCGTATCGTCGATCAGCAGGATGCGCCGGTTGCTCAGGCTGTTCATGGCTCACCTTCCGCGAGTTTCAGGGGCACTTGCAACACGAACGTCGCCCCCGTGCCTGGCCCGTCACTGTGGGCGGTGAGATGGCCGTTCATTTCAATGGCCGCCAGTGCGCAGCTGTGCAGGCCGAAACCGTGGCCTTCCTTGCGGGTGGTGAAACCGTGGGCGAAGATGCGGGTCATGTTTTGCGCCGGGATGCCTTCGCCTTCGTCCTTGACGCTGATCTGCAGGGTCTCGCCATCCACCACTTGGGCGCTCAGGGTCATGTTCCGCGCATGATTGGACACCCCGGCCATGGCGTACTTGGCGTTGCTGATCAGGTTGATCAGGATCAGCAGCAGGCGGTGCTTGTCGCCCATGATCCGGGGTACGTCGCCGTACTCCTTGATCACGGTTACATGGTGGCGGGTCAGGGCACCGGAATTCATGCGCAGGGCGTCTTCGAGCAGTTCGCTGACCACCAGCGGCTCCATCAGGCTGTTGGCACCGGCGTAGGATTGCTGGGTGGAGACGATGTCCTTGATGTGGTCCACGCTCTTGCTCAACTGCGCCAGTTCATCGAGCAGGCCCTGCTGTTCGACCGCCATGGCCTCCACCAGCTGGTTGAGGTAGCCGGGCAGCAGCTTGCCCTTTTCGTCTTCGGTGAGGAAATGCCCCAGGTCGTGGGGGTGCTCGTTGATCAATTGCATCGCCTTGCCCAGCCCCTGGGCTTTGCTGCCGCGCAGTTTGCGGCTGACCAGATCGGCGGAGATATTCACGCTGTTGAGCACGTTGCCCACGTTGTGCAGGACGTTGGTGGCGATCTCCGCCATGCCGGCCTGGCGGGCGGTATCCATCAGTTCGCTCTGGGTGTCCTTGAGCTGGCGGGTGCGCTCCTCGACCCGTTGCTCCAGCTCGTCGTTGGCGCTTTGCAGGGCGCTGTTGACCCGCTTGATCTCGGCGAAGCTGCGCACCAGCCGGATCGCCAGCCAGATCAGGATCAGCACCAGGAACGTGGCGAACACCAGCAGGTACACATGGTTGCGCTGGTGCTTGCTGGCCGCTGTCTCCTGGTCTTTCTCCAGCAGGTGGGTGATGGCGTCCAGGTGATCGGAAACGGGGACGGCTTCGATACCCTGCAACAATTCGTTGACCCGAGGTTGTTCGCGCAGGATCAGGGCGATGTGCCGGCTCAGGATATCGACCGAACCCCCCAGTCCCACCGGCAGGCGCTCTTTGTTGATGTCGAGCCGGTTCAGGCCCAGCAGCACTTCGGCGGCGACTTCAGGGGTGGTGAGATGGGAAAACTCCATGCTGCTGAGCAGCAGGTCGTAGGTATCGATGGTGACGCTCTGCAGTTGCAGTTTTTCCGTATCGGGCAGTTGGGCGAACTGGGCCTGGATGTCATCTTCGGCGGTCGGCAGGAAGGCCAGGGAGTTGCGCAGCACCGCATTGTGGGACTTGAACTGTTCCACCAGGCGGGTCTTTTCCTTGACGGCCTTGAGGTATTCGTCCCGCAGCCCCTCCCACCGCGAGGGTGTGTGGCGGCCCGGCTCCGACTCGATGGCGTCCAGGCGCTGCCACAGGCGCGTCATCTCGTGCAGCGGCGAGACCAGCGGGTCGTAGTTGTGGCTCAGGGCGATCCGTGACTTGAGCACTTCGTTGTCCCAGATGGCGTCCTGCTGCTTGAGCAGGCGGATCAGGTCCCGGGACTCGATGTACGAGGCGGCCTGCTGCGCACTGGAATTGACATACATGAACAGCAGGATCGAAGCGAGCAGGAGGCCGACAAGCAACAGGCTGATGCGACGAAGAGGGCTCATAGGGGCTTGCCCTCCCATTCACCGGTCAGGGTCTTGAGGAATTCGACGATCAGCTCCGTGTCGTTCTTCAAGGGCTCACGCCCTAGCTGGTACTTGAACATCACCTGAACCGCCTGTTCCAGGGTCGACGCGGAACCGTCATGGAAATACGGGGCGGTGACGGCGACGTTGCGCAGGCTGGGGACCTTGAAGACCTGGCGGTCGGCTTCGTCGCCAGTGACGTTGAACCGACCTTCGTCGGCCCGGGCAGGGTGGCCCCGGTCCTGGATGTAATCACCCATGACGCCGAATTTCTGGAACATGTTGCCGCCGATGTTCACCCCCTGGTGGCAGGCGATGCAGCCGTATTCCTTGAAACGCTGGTAGCCGAACTTTTCCCTGGGCGTGAGGATATCGGTGTCGCCCAGCAGATATTTGTCGAAGCGCGAGTTGGGGGTCAGCAGGGTGCGTTCGAAGTCGGCCAGGGCATGCTTGATGTTCGGTTGGGTGACCCCGTCGGGGTAGGCGTCGGCAAAGTCCTTGGCGTAGCCCGGGTCGTCGGCGATGCGCTTGACCACGGTTTCCCAGGTACTGCCCATTTCCGCGGGGCTGGTCACGACCACATGCACCTGTTCTTCCAGGGTGTCGACGCGACCGTCCCAGAACTGGTGGAAGTTCAGGCTGGCGTTGAACACGGTGGGGGTATTGACCTCCACCGGCTTGCCGTCGAAGCCCAGGGAAAACGGTTTGTCGTCGGCGCCGCCCTTGTCCAGGCGATGGCAACTGGCGCAGGACAGGGTGTTGTTGACCGATAGCCGTGGATCATGGAACAGGCGCTGGCCGAGCTGGACACGCTTGGGGTCCAGGGCAGGAATGGGAGGCAACGGTTTGAGCGGTTCGTCCAGGGGGGCGGCATGGGCGGTCAGGCCCAAGCCCATGAGCAGGCCGAGAGCCAATAACGATACAGATGACGCCATCGGATGCTTCCTTGAATCTCTGGGTGGATGAATCCTGGGGATTCATGAAAACGGGTTCGGACGTTGTTCCCACTCGGCTACCCACTGGACAAAGGCTTGCGGCTCCACTGCCCTGCTGAAGTAGTACCCCTGGGCTTCCTCGCACTGGTGGGCCTTGAGGAATTCCAGTTGCTCAAGGGTTTCCACGCCTTCGGCGATGATGTGCAGGTTCAGGCTCCTGCCCAGGCTGATGATGGTGCTCACCAGCTTGGCGTCGTTGCTGTCGATGCTCAGGTCGCCCACGAACGACTGGTCGATCTTCAGCACATCCACCGGAAATTTCTGCAGGTAGCTCAGGCTCGAATAGCCAGTACCGAAGTCGTCGATGGCCAGGCGTATCCCCAGTTGCTTGATGGCCTTGAGGACGGCGACGGTGGTGTCGATGTTCTGCATCAACACGCTTTCGGTGATCTCCAGTTCTAACTGTGTCGGGTCCAGCCCGGTTTCCTTGAGGGTGTGGGCGATGCCTTCGACGAAGCCTCGTTGCCGGAAATCGATGGCCGAGACGTTCACCGACAGGTACAGCGGCTTCATGCCCTGGGCCTGCCAGCGGCAGGCCTGCTGGCAGGCTTCCTGGAGCACCCACTGGCTCAGGGGCACGATCAGGCCGCTGTCCTCGGCCACCGGGATGAAATCCGACGGGTAGATCAGCCCGTGGCCGGGCCGGTCCCAGCGCACCAGCGCCTCGACGCCGACCACCTTGCCAGTGTGCAGGTCCAGCTTGGGCTGGTAATGCAGCACGAACTCCTTGCGTTGCAGGGCCAGGCGCAAGCCGGACTCGATGGTCTGTTGCTGGCGGGCCCGGCGGTTCATGTCTTCGGTGAAGAAACGGTAGTCGTTGGGCCCGGTCTCCTTGACGTTGCGCATCGCCGTCTCGGCTTTCTTGATCAACGCCACCGCATCGAAACCGTCGGCCGGGTACAGGCTGACCCCCAGGCTCGCGGTGACGGTCAGGTCATGTCCATCGATGGGGTGGGGCGTGCTGATGGCCGTCAGCAGTTTTTCCGCCACACCCTTGATCTGCTGCGGATCCGTGACGTCACCCAGCACCACCACGAACTCGTCGGAGCCGTAGCGAAACACCGAATCGGATTCGCGCACCACGGTAGCCAGGGTCCTGGCCACACGCTTGAGCATTTCATCGCCCACCGGATGCCCCAGGGCGTTGTTGATGCGCTTGAAGCGGTCCAGTCCGATGAACATGACCGCCAGTTGCCGGTCATGCCGGCGGCACTGGGCCATGGCCTGGGTCAGGCGATCGCCCAGCAACATGCTGTTGGGCAGCTCGGTGAGCACGTCGTATTGCAGCAGGTGCGACACCTTGAGCAATTCCTGGACCCGCTCCTCGATGGTGCGCTCCAGGCTGCGCATCTTGCGCGCCGCATCCTGGGCCAGTTGCCATTTCCAGGTCATGGCACTGGCCATCTGGCGGATTTCCAGGGTGTCGAACGGTTTCTTGAGGATCAGCAGCTGGTCGTCGAATTCGATGCGCTCCGACATGGTTTCCCAGGTGTAATCCGAAAACGCCGTACACAGGGCGATCTGCAGCCGCGGGTCGGCTTCCCAGAGACGCTCGATGGTCTGCAGGCCGTCCCAGCCCGGCGGCATGCGCATGTCGGCGAACACCAGCGCATAAGGCTGGCCTTCGGCCTGGGCGCGCTTGACCAGTTCCAGGGCTTCTTCGCCCTGATAGGCCGAGTCGATCTGGAACTGCAGCCGGCTCACCTGGGGTGTGCCGAACAGCAGGCTCTCGGTGTCGTCCAGCGAGTCGTCGCTGCCGGCGCTGGGGCTGAGGATCTTGCGAAAGTCCTGGTGGATCGCCGGCGTATCGTCCACCACCAGGATTCGCCGGTTGGCAGGTACCGACATAGGGTTCATGGATTGCTCTCCGACAGCTGGCTCGCGGGCCGTGTCCAATGATCCGTCACGGGAACGATGGTACCGGCCTTGAGCAGTTCTCCGGCCTGGCCG
This sequence comes from Pseudomonas sp. NFACC32-1, assembly GCF_900101215.1. NCBI lineage: Bacteria > Pseudomonadati > Pseudomonadota > Gammaproteobacteria > Pseudomonadales > Pseudomonadaceae > Pseudomonas > Pseudomonas sp. NFACC32-1. The sequence continues at coordinate 269,304 of NZ_FMUL01000006.1, read as the reverse complement.
CTGTCCACCACCGTGCTGAAGTAGTGACCCTGGGCCAGGATCGGCCCGCCGCTGCCGCTGGACATCAGCGTGGTGCGTTGCTCCTGGGTCTCGACGCCTTCGGCGATGATCCCGATGCCCACGTCCCGGGCGAAATTGATGATCGCCCGCAGGGTCGTGGCGTTCTCGGGGTCGGCGTTGGCGCTGTCGAGAAACCTCTGGGCGAGCTTGAGGTGGTTGACCCGATAGGTCTTGAGGTAATCGAAGGAGGAATACTCGGTGCCGAAGTCGTCGATGGCGATCTGCACGCCCAACTCGCACAGCCGCGGCAGCACGTCGTTGTGGGTCCACTTGGTCTGGGCCAGGGTGGCTTCGGTCACGTCGAAGCGCAGGTCCCAGGGCGCCAGTTCCCAACGTGCGGTGGTGCGCAGGACATCGTAGATCAGCTCCGGGCCGGTCTTGAGCTGGGTCAGGGACAGGTCGATGGCGATGACCGGGGGCGCCATGCCCTGGTCGCGCCACTGGCGCATCTGCTGGCAGGCCTGGTCGAGCACCCAATGGCCGAGGGCGACGATGATCCCGCTCTTCTCGGCCGCCGGCATGAACGCCGAAGGTTCCAGCCAGCCCCGTTCGGGATGCTTCCAGCGCACCTGGACACCCATGCCCAGGATCTTGCCGGTGCCGAGGTCGACCTCCGGCAGGTAGTGCAACTGCAACTCGTTGTTCTCGATGGCCTGGCGCAGCTCGTTGGTCAGGGTGACCCGGTCGGTAACCTCCTGGTTGATCTCTTCATTGTGGAAGTGGTACTGGTTCCGGCCTTTTTCCTTGGAGCGGTACAGGGCCATGTCGGACTGCGCCATCAGGCTGTCGGCGCTCGGGCTCTGGGGGGTGTACAGGGCGATGCCGATGCTCACGGAAATCCGCACATCGTTGCCGTCCAGGGAGTAGGGCGCCACCAGGGTATCGCGGATCTTGGCCGCCAGGGCCGCACAATGGGTCGGCTCGTGGACGTCCAGTTGCAGGATGGCGAACTCGTCGCCGCCCAGGCGCGCCACCACATCGTTCTCCCGGGTACAGTCTTTCAGGCGCTTGGCGACCTCCTGCAACAGCAGGTCGCCGATGGGGTGGCCCAGGGTGTCGTTGATCCGCTTGAAGTGGTCCAGGTCCAGGTAGAACATCGCAAACGGCGCGGCGCCCCGACGCGCGGCGGCGAAGGCCTGGTGCAGGCGCTCGATCACCGTGGCGCGGTTGGCCAGGCCGGTCAGGCTGTCGGTGCGGGCCAGCAGGGCGATCTTTTCCTCGGCCAGCTTGCGTTCGGTGATGTCCAGGATGATCCCTTCCACCTCCAGGAGCAGACCCTGTTCGTTACGCACCGGAATGTAGCGGTTTTCCACCCAGCGGAACGAGCCGTCGCCGGTGCGCATGCGAAACTCGATGGAGGCCCCCGTCGAGTCACGATCCAGCACGCGCACCATGGCCTGGTCGATCTTGGCCTGGTCGTCCGGATGGATCAGCATCTGTGCCCATTCAGGCGAGTTGACCAGTTGCGCCGCCACATGACCGAACTTGGTGATGTTGTGGGAGATGTACATCAAGGGAAACGGCGGTTCGCCGCGCAGGCGATAGAGGATGGTGGGGCTGTTCTGCACGATGATGTTGGCGTCCGCCAGCTCCCGGGTGCGTTCTTGCACCGCCTGTTCGAGCATGTCCATTTTCAGCGCGGCGTCTTCGGTCATCTGCCATTTGACGGTCAGGGTGCTGGCCATCTGGCGGATCTCGATGGCGTCGAAGGGTTTTTTCAGGATCAGCAGGCGGTCGCCCAGTTCGAGACGATCGGCGATGTCCTCCCAGGAATAGTCCGAATAGGCGGTGCACAGTGCCACTTGCAGCTTGGGATCGACGCGCCACAGCCGCTCGATGGTTTCCAGGCCATCCCAGCCAGGGGGCATGCGCATGTCGATGAAGGCCATGGCGTAGGGCTGGCCCTGTTCCAGCGCCGTTTCCACCTTGTTCAGGGCTTCCATGCCCTGGAAGGCCGAATCGAGGAGGAAACTGTGGCTGGCCGCCGCCACCGGAGCGCCGAACAAAGCCTCCTCGGCACTGCTCAGGCTGTCTTCGGGGGCCTCCTGGGGGCTGAGGATCTTGCGGAAATCCTCATGGATCGTCTGGGTGTCGTCGACGATCAGAATCCGCCGGTTGGCCTTGTCCAGGGGCAGGCTCATGGCCGTGCACCGGGGAGATGCTGACGATTGAACCGTGGGCACATCGGATATCCCTTTCACTGGCATGAGTAATCTGGCCTGTACTTGGCCCTTCATGGGGTACAGCATAGTCGTCCGATCGGGATGCGCTCGGCCAGTGATGGCAAATCGTGCCTAAATCTTCGCGATCTACTAGCCTGTTCTTATGCGGGGGTGGGTAGAACTGTTGTCGTTTACAGGAGGGGGTAGCTATGGAAGATCAATCGCCGGACGTTCCGGTCACGAAGCCGACGGTGCTGCTGGTGGATGACGAGGAGTCGATTCTCAATAGCCTGCGGCGTTTATTGCGTAGCCAGCCTTATGAGATCCTGCTGGCCGACAGCGGTGCCAAGGCCCTGGAAATCCTCAAGGAGCGGCCGGTCGATCTGGTGATGACCGATGCACGCATGCCCAACATGGATGGCGCCACGCTGCTGGCGCACATTCGCAAGCTGTATCCGTCGACGTTGCGCATCCTGCTCACCGGCTACGCCGACGTCGACATGATGACCAAGGCCATCAACGAGGGGCAGCTCTATCGCTACCTCAGCAAGCCCTGGAACGACGAGGAACTGGTGCAGGCGCTACGCCAGGCCCTGGCCCACCAGCATTCGGAAAACGAGCGCCAGCGCCTCGAAGCGTTGAACCGCGAGCAGAACCAGCAGCTCAAGACCCTCAACGCGACCCTGGAAAAGCGCGTGGCGTCACGCACCGCCGAGCTGCAGCAGACCGCCGACATGCTCGACCTGGCCTATGAAGAGCTCAAGCGCAGTTACGTGACCGGTACCGAGGTGTTCTCGCTGATCGCCAACCTGCGCCTGCCCAAGGCCAAGCAGACCAACCGGCAGATCATCGAGCTGATCCGGGTCTATAGCCGGCTGCATTTTCTCGACGAGTCCACCGACCGCGACCTGACCATGGCCGCGGCACTGTACAACATCGGCAAGCTGAGCTGGACCGACAACATGATGACCACGCCGGCCGACCTGCTGCACCACAACGAGCTGGAGCTGTATCGCGCCTATCCCAAGCAGAGCGAATCGCTGCTGATGACCCTGGACCCGATGAAGGACGCGGCGCGCATCATCCTGCATCACCAGGAGCGCTGGGACGGCAGCGGCTTTCCCGACCATCTCAAGGGCGAGGCCATTCCCTTCGGTTCGCGGCTGTTGAAGCTGGCGGTGGACTTCATCGAGCTGCAGCGCGGGCTGATTCTCGAGCGACAGATGAACAGCGACGAAGCGCTGGTTTACATCCGCAAATATGCCGGCAAGCTGTACGACCCGGACATGGTGGAAGACTTCATCAAGGCCTGTGGCGAATACCTGGAAGACGTGACCCTGTCCGACCCGACGGTGAAGGTGATGAACACCCGTGAACTGACGGCGGGCATGGTCCTGGCCCGTAACCTGAATGCGGATAACGGCATGTTGTTGCTCAACGCCGGCAAGGTCCTGAGTGCCCCGCTGGTGGATAAGCTCATCGCCTTCGAAGCGATGGAAGGGGCCCGGTACAGCGTATTTGTCAAGATTCCCGAGGAAGCGGACCCTGCCGCGCCGAAGCCGATGCTGGGGTAAACGGAGTCTGACGGGGGCCTGGGCTGCTGTTCATTCGAGCGTTGTGCAGAGGCATCGTGGCGAGGGAGCTTGCTCCCTCGCCACGATGCTCTGCTTTAATCAATTGCATTGCCTTGCATCGGGCGGGATCTGCGGATCCTGAAACGGGCATCCGGCTTTGCTCCCCGCCACTTCGGTCTGTAACCTTGGCGGCATTTTTTGCGTCGAGGCCGAGCATTCATGAGCACTTCCGTTATTCGCATCGCCGCCGCCCTGTTGATCGGGCCGGACGGTCGTACCCTGCTGGTGCGCAAGCGTGGCACCCGGGCCTTCATGCAGCCGGGCGGCAAGATCGAGGCCCATGAACAACCGGTGCAGGCCCTGGCCCGTGAGCTGGACGAAGAGCTAGGCCTGGCCATCGATCCGACGCAGGCCCGCTACCTGGGGGCGTTCAGCGCGCCGGCGGCCAACGAGCCGGGGTTTGTCGTAGAGGCGCAAGTGTTCCTCTTGAGCATCGATGCCCCGGTGTCGCCCGCCGCCGAAATCGAGGAAGTGCGCTGGATCGATCCGGCCGGCGACGGAGGGCTTTTGCTGGCGCCGTTGACAGGCGAGGCGATCCTGCCGTTTTATCGAACCACCTGTCTTGCGACCTGCTGACTCAAGGATCGATGCCCATGATTCCTCTGCCGGACCTGCTGATCTTCGCCGCCGCCGCGTTGCTGATGGTGCTCACGCCCGGGCCGAACATGATCTACCTGATTTCCCGCTCGATCTGCCAGGGCCGCAAGGCCGGGGTCACGTCCCTGCTGGGGGTGGTCGCGGGTTTCTTCGTGCACATGTTCGCCGCGGCCGCGGGGCTGACGGCGGTGTTCATGGCGGTGCCCATGGCCTATGAAGTCTTGAAATGGGCCGGTGCGCTGTACCTGTTGTGGCTGGCCTGGCAGGCACTCAGGCCCGGGGCGCGCTCGCCGTTCGAAGCCCGGCAGCTGCCGGCGGATTCGACGCGCAAGCTGATCACCATGGGGTTTCTCACCAGCGCCCTGAATCCGAAGATCGCGATGTTCTACCTGTCGGTGTTCCCGCAGTTCATCAGCCCGGAACACGGTTCGCTGTTTACCCAGAGCATCATCCTCGGGCTGACCCAGATCAGCGTCAGTTTCAGCGTCAACCTGCTGATTGCGCTGTTTGCCGCGGGCATCGCCTCGTGGTTCGTCCATAACCCCACCTGGCTGGCGGCACAGCGCTATTTCATGGGGTTTGTCCTGGGCGGGCTGGCGCTGCGGCTGATGTTCGAGCAACGGCGGACCGCGTGAGCATTCGACGGCTGCGCGCTGGCGATGCCCAGGCGTATCGCGAGTTGATGCTGCAGGCCTACGAGCGTCATCCGCAGGCCTTTACCTCCAGCGTCAGCGAGCGGGCGGCCATGCCCATGAACTGGTGGGAGTCACGCCTGACCGGCCGGTTCGATGTGGTCCTGGGGGCGTTCGTGGCCGACGAGCTGGCCGCAATCGTCGGCCTGGCCCTGGACCATCGGCAAAAGGCCCGGCACAAGGCAACGCTGTTCGGCATGTATGTCGTCGATGCCCATCGTCATCGGGGCCTCGGTCAGCGCCTGCTGGAGGCTGCCCTGGCCGAGGCCCGTCGGCATGACTTCCTGCGCCTGGTGCAACTGACCGTCACCGCCGGCAACGACCCGGCCATCAAGCTCTACCAGCGTTGCGGCTTCGTGCTGTACGGCCTCGAGCCGATGGCGATCCGCGTGGGCGACGAGTACTTCGACAAGATTCACATGTGGCTCGAGCTGTAGGCCAACCGGCCATGAGGGTCGAGCTCTTTTCTGGCAAGGGGATTCGTCCCCTTGCCACAACGCGCTTCACCGAACGGCGCTGACCCCGTCCAGCGTGGAAAACGAGGTGTCCTTGGCCGTCAGCAGGAAGTCGCGCATATAGGGAGCATCGAGCATGTCGGTCCGTACCGCGGCGTACAACGTGGCGAACAGGCCCTTTTCTCCCAGCCGCTTGGCTTTCACATAACCCCGTGAACTGTATTCATGCAGCGCCCAGTGGGGCATGCCGCACACGCCGCGGCCGCTGGCCACCAGTTGCATCATCATCACCGTCAGTTCGGACGTGCGGACCTGGGCCGGTTCGATGTCGGCCGGTTCCAGGAAGCGGGTGAAGATGTCCAGTCGATCCCGCTCCACCGGATAGGTGATCAGGGTTTCGCTGACCAGGTCCTCGGGCACGATGTAGGGTTTGCCCGCCAGCCGATGCTGGTTGGCGACGGCCAGCATGGCTTCGTAGGTGAACAGCGGCACGTAGGTAATGCCCGCCAGCTCCAGGGGATCGGAGGTCACCACCAGGTCCAGGTCGCCCCGGGCCAGGGCTGGCAGCGGGGCGAAGGCGAAGCCGGAGGCCAGGTCCAGTTCGACTTCCGGCCAGGCATCGCGAAACTGGTCGATGGTGGGCATCAGCCACTGGAAGCAACTGTGGCACTCGATCGCCATGTGCAAGCGTCCGGCGGTCCCCCCGGCCAGCCGGGCAATGTCCCGCTCGGCGCTGCGCAGCAAGGGCAGGGTCGCATCGGCCAGTTGCAACAGGCGCAGGCCGGCGCTGGTGAACCGTACCGGTTTGGTCTTGCGTACGAACAACTGCATGCCCAGGCGCTCCTCCAGTTCCTTGAACTGGTGGGACAGCGCGGACTGGGTCAGGTGCAGGCGTTCGGCGGCCTCCACCAGGCTGTCGGCTTCGCGCAATGCGTGCAGGGTCTTGAGGTGACGGAGTTCAAGCACCGGAGGCTCCATGAAGAAAACTTGTGATCAACACGAAAAGGTTGAGTTTGTCTCATGTGGGGCTGGCTGTCGACAATGGCGGCATCTTTTACAGGAGGACGCACACCATGGCCCTGGCCCACACCTTGGGATTTCCCCGCATCGGCGCCGACCGAGAACTGAAAAAAGCGCTTGAAGCCTACTGGAAGGGCGACCTGGACACGGCCGGGTTGCAGGCGGTGGGCCGTGAATTGCGGGCCCGGCACTGGCAATTGCAGAAAGACGCCGGGATAGACCTGCTGCCGGTGGGGGATTTCGCCTGGTACGACCAGGTGCTCAGCCACACCTTGACCCTGGGAGCCGTGCCGGAGCGATTCCACGCGACCCTCGACGCCCATGGCCAACCGAGCCTGGACACCTTGTTCGCCATGGCCCGTGGCGCCACGGTGTCTTGCTGCAGTGCCGAGCATGGCCAGACGCAGCACGCCCAGGAACTGACCAAATGGTTCGACACCAATTACCACTATCTGGTCCCGGAGTTTTGCGCCGGACAGACCTTCAGCCTGAGCTGGTCGCAGCTGTTCGATGAGGTGGACGAAGCCCACGCCCTGGGACATCGGGTCAAACCGGTGATCATCGGCCCCCTCACGTACCTGTGGCTGGGCAAGGCCAAGGGGCAGGATTTCGACAGGCTCGAGTTGCTGGAGCGGTTGTTGCCGGTCTACGGCGAGATCCTCAATCGCCTGAAAGCCCAGGGTGTGGAATGGGTGCAGATCGACGAGCCGATCCTCACCCTAGACCTGCCCCAGGCCTGGAAAAACGCCTTCGAGCGGGCTTATCACATTCTTCAGTATTCACCCCTGAAGAAACTGGTGGCGACCTATTTCAGCGGCTTGCAGGACAACCTGGGCCTGGCCGTGGGCCTGCCGGTGGACGGCTTGCACATCGATGCAGTCCGGGCGCCGGAGCAACTGGGCCAGGTCCTGGATCGCCTGCCCAGCTACAAGATCCTGTCGGTGGGCCTGGTCAATGGCCGCAATGTCTGGCGTTGCGAACTGGAACAGGCGCTGGCGCAACTGCAGCCGGCCCAGGAGCGTTTCGGCGACAACCTCTGGGTGAGCACGTCGTGCTCGTTGCTGCACAGCCCGGTGGATCTGGAACGCGAAGACCGGCTCGATCCCGAACTCAAGGGCTGGCTGGCCTTCGCCGTGCAGAAGTGTGGCGAAGTGGCCGTGCTGCGCGATGCGCTGAACGATCCACTTGCCCCCGGCGCTCGCCAGGCCCTGGCCGAAAGCCGCGACGCGCAGGCCCGCCGCGCCGCCTCGACGCGCATTCACAAACCCGAGGTCCAGGCCCGCCTCGCTGCGATCGGCCCGCAGGACAGCCAGCGCCGTTCGCCTTTCGCGCAACGGATCGAGCAGCAGCGCGCGCGGCTGAAGTTGCCGGCCTTCCCCACGACCACCATCGGCTCGTTCCCGCAGACCCCGGCCATTCGCCTGGCACGCCAGGCATACCGGCAGGGCAAGCTGTCGGCCAACGATTATCAGGACGCCATGCACACCGAGATCCGCCACGCCGTGCAGATCCAGGAACGCCTGGGCCTGGACGTGCTGGTCCATGGCGAAGCCGAGCGCAACGACATGGTGGAATACTTCGCCGAACAACTGGACGGCTACGCCTTCACCCGTTTCGGTTGGGTGCAGAGTTACGGCTCGCGCTGCGTCAAGCCGGCCATCATTTATGGTGACATCAGCCGCCCCAAGGCCATGACTGTCGACTGGATCCGCTACGCCCAAAGCCTGACCGACAAGGTCATGAAAGGCATGCTCACCGGCCCGGTGACCATGCTGATGTGGTCCTTTCCGCGCGAAGACGTGTCGCGCCAAACCCAGGCGCAACAACTGGCACTGGCCCTGCGTGACGAAGTGCTGGACCTGGAGGCTGCCGGGATCCGCATCGTGCAGATCGACGAGGCGGCGTTCCGCGAGGGGTTGCCGCTGCGTCGCGGGCAATGGCAGGAGTACCTGGACTGGGCCGTGGAGGCGTTTCGCTTGAGCGCGTCGGGAGTACGGGATGAAACCCAGATCCACACCCACATGTGCTACAGCGAGTTCAATGACGTGATCCAGGCCATCGCCGACATGGATGCCGATGTCATCACCATCGAAACCTCCCGCTCGGACATGGAACTGCTCGATGCCTTCGAAGCGTTCGACTACCCGAACGACATTGGCCCGGGTGTCTACGACATCCATTCGCCACGGGTACCGGACACCGCCGAGATGGTTGCGTTGGTGAGCAAGGCGGTCGAGCGGATCCCCGCCGAACAGCTGTGGATCAACCCCGACTGTGGCCTGAAGACCCGCGCATGGCCCGAGACCGAGGCGGCGCTGGTGAACATGGTGGCGGCGGCACGGCAGTTGCGCAGCCAGCTGGCTTGAATTCCCTCGCCACAGGGGGAGGTCTGTTCACACCCCAATAAGGAATGTTGATCGTTCCCATGCTCCGTGTGGGAATGCCCTCGTGACGCTGCGCGTCACCATGCAGAAGCGGAACGCGGCGCGTCCCTGGCGGCATGCCCGCCCGGGAGCGGGGCGGGCATTCGACCGCTCGGCAATCTTCATCAAACTGTCACGCAACTGTGGCAGCGCGCTTGAACGAATTTCATCAGACTCGCGCTCTACTGGGGTTCTGCGTTTTGGTGTTTCTTCATGCGTGTGTTCATTTTCCTGACCGTCCTGATGTTCGGCTTGCCGTCGTTGGCGGCGTCTCGTTGTGATGTCAATGTCGCGACCCAACGGGTCGATCTGGACCAGGTCAGCCTGGCGTACCAGAGTATTGGCCGTGCGTCCGATCCGGCGTTGCTGCTGGTGATGGGGTTGGGCGGGCAATTGATCCATTGGCCGGATGAAGTGGTGACAGCCCTGTGCGAGCAAGGCTTCCGGGTGATTCGCTACGACAACCGGGACGTGGGCCTGTCCACCTGGCGCCAGGCTCCCGGCAGCGCCAACCTCACGTTCGAAGCCTTGCGCTACAAGCTGGGCTTGCCGGTGGCGGCGCCCTATACCTTGACCGATATGGCCAGCGACGGGCTGGGCTTGATGGACGCGTTGCAAGTGCAGCGTTTTCACATACTGGGCGCGAGCATGGGCGGCATGATCGCCCAGCACATGGCGGCCATGGCGCCACAGCGGGTCGAAAGCCTGACCCTGATCATGACCAGCTCCAGCGCCCAGGGTCTGCCGGCGCCCAGCGAAGCGCTGGTGCAGCTGCTGTCGCGACGCGGTGCGCCGAACCGAGAGATGGCCCTGGAGCAGCAGGCCGACCTGCTGGCCGCCTTGGGCAGTCCCATGGTGGTGGATGATCGCCAGGCGTTGCTGCACCAGGCCGCGCAGGCCTACGACCGGGCCTTCAATCCCGAGGGCGTCAAGCGCCAGATCATGGCAATCATGGCGGAGCCCAGCCGGGTAGCGCTGCTCAACCAGCTGCAGGTGCCGACCCTGGTGGTCCACGGCACGGCCGATCCCCTGTTGCCGGTCATGCACGGGGTGCACCTGGCGGCCCATATCCGGGGCAGCCAGTTGAAACTGATACCGGGTCTGGCCCATCGCTTCCAGGAGGCGTTCAGGGAGCCGTTGCTGGGGGCGGTGTTGCCCTATCTGCGGCAGCACCGCGAAGACACCTCCCACTGGGCCCAGCTGGAACCGGCCCAGGCGCCTAATCTGCTCTAGTGCGGGCCTGTTCCACCAGCCAGGCCATCAGCGCCTGCAACGCTGGCGAAGCCTGGGCGCTGCGTGGACAGACCAGGTAGTAGCCCAGGCCGGTCCTGACTTTCAGGTCGAACGGTGTCGTCAGTCTTCCAGCCTTGAGATCGTCGCCGATCAGCGCCCAGTCGCCGATGGCCACCCCGGTGCCCTGGGAGGCCATGGACATGGCCAGGTCCAGTGTCTCGAAATGCTGGCCGTGGGCGATCCGGGCCAGTTTCACACCGGCGGCTTCCAGCCAGGCATTCCAGTCGCGCTCATCATCGGTGGGGTGCAGCAGCAGGTGGTGCTGCAGGTCGGCGGGGGTGCGCAGCGGCACGGGGCCTTCGAGCTGCGACCGGGAACACACCGGCGTCAGTTGCTCGTCGAACAGGTGCAGGCAGGCCAGCGAGGTGTCCGGCGGCTGACCGTAGATCACCGCGGCGTCGAAGGGTTCGCGCTGGAAATCGACACCGTGCCGAGCGGTGCTGGTCAGTTTCACCGGCAGGTCCGGACGTTCCTTCTGCCATTGCAGCAGGCGCGGCAGCAGCCAGCGCATCACACAGGTCGGTGCCTTGAGCTGCAGGGTCTGGCGTTTCTCGCCGATCTGCTCCACGGCATCGCTGATCAGGCCGAACACTTCCTGGACCCTGGGCAGCCATGCCTGGCCCTCGGCGGTCAGGCTCAGGCCGCGCGCGTGGCGCTGGAACAACGCATACCCCAAGTGATCCTCCAGGCCTGCGATCTGTCGACTCACTGCGCCCTGGGTGATGTGCAGCTGTTCGGCCGCCCGGGTGAAATTGCAGCACTGGGCCGTGACCAGGAAGGTATGCAATGCCGGCAACGGAGGAAGTCGTTTCATAGAGAGCCGAGTCATGACGTGAGGACATGGCTAGTATGACTTTTTATCCATTGTTGCCGCTATGGCCTGCCCGTTCCAATAACCCCATCCCCAAGGCAGACAGGCTCTATGCCAGCGGCTGCCGGGGGCTCGTCAAGACTGGAAAAGGGCAGGGGCAATGGCAACGTGCGGCGAAGTGTTGGTCAAGTTACTGGAAGGCTATGGCGTCGAGCAGGTATTCGGCATTCCCGGAGTGCACACGGTGGAGTTGTACCGTGGGCTGGCCGGCTCCAGCATTCGCCACGTGACACCGCGCCATGAGCAGGGCGCCGGTTTCATGGCCGACGGATATGCTCGGGTCAGCGGCAAGCCCGGCGTGTGTTTCATCATCACCGGCCCGGGCATGACCAACATCGCCACGGCCATGGGTCAGGCCTATGCCGATTCGATTCCGATGCTGGTGATTTCCAGCGTCCAGTCCCGCAGTCAGCTGGGGGGCGGCCGTGGCAAGCTGCACGAGCTGCCGAACCAGAGTGCGCTGGTGGGTGGTGTCGCGGCGTTTTCCCACACCTTGATGTCCGCCGCCGAGTTGCCAGGGGTGCTGGCCAGGGCTTTCGCGCTGTTCCAGGCTGGACGGCCGCGGCCGGTGCATATCGAGATTCCGCTGGACGTCCTGGTTGAAGAAGCGGATGCCTTGCTGACCAGTACGCCGGTCAATATCAGCCGTGCCGGTGCCGCGCCGGCCGCCGTGGCTTCCATGACGGCCCTGCTGGCGAACGCCAGGCGACCGTTGATCCTGGCCGGAGGCGGAGCCATCGATGCCGCGGCCCAGCTGACCGAACTGGCCGAGCGCCTCGGTGCGCCAGTGGCCTTGACCATCAACGCCAAGGGCCTGTTGCCGTCCCGTCACCCCTTGCTGATAGGCTCCACCCAAAGCCTGGTGGCCACTCGTGCGCTGGTGGCCGAGGCGGACGTGGTGCTGGCCGTCGGCACTGAACTGGCCGAGACCGACTATGACGTTACCTTCGCTGGCGGCTTCCAGATTCCCGGTGCGCTGCTGCGCATCGACATCGACCCGGACCAGACCGTGCGCAATTATCCGCCGCACCTGGCGCTGGTAGCGGATTCCCGTACCGCCGCCCAGGCCTTGCTGGACGAACTGGGCCGCCTGCCGCTGCCTGAGCGCGACACCGATTGGGGCGCGGCTCGCGTGGCGCGCTTGCGCGTCGCCCTGGAGCAGGATTGGGATGCCCCGACCCGTGCCCAGACGCTGTTGCTCGATACCCTTCTCCAGACGCTGCCCGATGCGGTTTTTGTCGGCGACTCCACGCAACCGGTGTATACCGGCAACCTGACCTTCAACCTCGAACAGCCACGCCGCTGGTTCAACGCGTCCACCGGCTATGGCACCCTCGGCTACGCGTTGCCGGCAGCCATCGGTGCCTGGCTCGGCGGCACGGACCAGGGCCAGGGGCGTCCGGCGGTGGTGTGCCTGATCGGCGATGGCGGCTTGCAGTTCACCCTGGCGGAACTGGCCAGCGCCGTGGAGGCGTGCACACCGGTGATCGTGCTGCTGTGGAACAACCAGGGCTACGAAGAAATCAAGAAATACATGGTCAGGCGCGCCATCGAGCCGGTCGGCGTAGACATCTACACCCCGGACTTTGTCGGCGTCGCCAGGGCCCTGGGCTGCTTTGCGCAAGCCATCGATGGCGTGGAGCATTTGCGCGCGGCATTGCTGGCGGCCCGCGACCGCCAAGGCCCGACGCTGATCGAGATCGACCAGGCGCTCTGGATGGCTCAGGTGTCGCGATGAGGCCGAGCCAGGCAGCGGCAAGTCACGTCAGACCGTCAGGCGCAACCGCGCCAGGTCCCGCAACGGCGGGGCTCCGAACAACCGGCTGTATTCGCGGCTGAACTGCGAAGGGCTTTCGTAGCCCACCCGATAACCGGCCGCCGAGGCTTCCAGCCCCTCGGCCAGCATCAGCCGGCGGGCTTCCTGCAAGCGCAGTTGTTTCTGATACTGCAACGGGCTCATGGCCGTCATGGCCTTGAAGCGATGATGCAGGGTCGAGACGCTGAGGTTCACTTCCCGGGCCAGGTCATCGATGCGCAGCGGTTGTTCGAAATGACCGTTGAGCCATTTGATCGCCTGGCTGATGCGATGGCTCTGGCTGTTGGCGATGGCGATCTCGTACAGCCGGTAGCCCTGTGGGCTGCGCAGCAGGCGGTAGAGAATTTCCCTGCGCACCAGTGGCGCGAGCATGGCGATGTCTTTCGGCGTGTCCAGCAGCCGCGCCAGCCGCAGCACGGCGTCGAGCATCGGCGTGTCCAGGCGCTCCACATACAGCCCGCGTCCGGCAGGCCGGGTCGGCACTCCCAACGGTCCGGCGTCGGCGATCAGGGCGGTGATTTCCGCTGGATCGATGTCCAGGCGCAGGGCCAGGATCGGGTGTTCGGGGGACACTTCGGCAATGCGCCCGCTCAACGGCACCGACACGGAAACCACCAGGTAGTGGAGCGGATCGTAGCTGAACAGTTCATCCGCCAGGTACACCTGTTTCCTGCCCTGGGCCATGATGCACAGCGCCGGTTGTGCCAGCGCCGTCGCAAAGTCATGGGGCCGACTGTGGCGTCCCAGGTGCAGCGAACCGATGGCGGTCGCGTAGCTGCCGTCTTCGCTGGTATTGCGATCGATGATCGACGCCAGTTCGGCGCGCTGTTGTTCCTGATGCGAGTCCAGGGGGGCGTGGGCGTGGTCGAGCGGCGACATGCCGGGATCCTCGAATGTCAGGGGCGATGGGCAAAGCTTATGTTTGTGCAAGGCGCAGCGGTAGCCACATCCTGTTGAAAGCTTGCCTGATCCTGCACGGCTCGCCGTGTCGTCGCCCGGGAATATCCCTGAAAATTGCTTGAAACCTTTTGTCTCAATTTCCCGGGTCCCTGTGATGCCATCGCCGTATCTGGCGCCAGCAATACGCAGGATTGTGCAAGGGGTCGGCAGAAATCGACTAACGAACCTGGTGGCGTGGCGCTTAACCTTTGATCCTGTCGCAGCCTGTCCCCGGCTGCACAACGGATTACCTGGGAGGGTTGAACATGTCTAAGCAGATCCCCGTCAGTCACATGGCTTTCGTGCGGGCCCGGTCCGGTTGCTCCCGGGCACTGGGTGCACGCCTGAGCACGCTGATCGCGCCCTCGCGCCAGGCCCCCGGTTGCATCCACTTTGCCCTGCAACAATCGCAATGCGACGCCGACTTGTGGCTGGTGTCGGGGCTCTGGACCGATCAGCAATCGATGGACGCCTACTTCAATTCCCCGGCCATGGGCATTTTCGCCGAACTGGTGCAGGACCTGGTGGTCAGCAGCCTGGACTTCCATACGTTCCGGGAAGTGTCTGCCACCCAGGCGACCGAAGGGTGCCTGGCGGCGGTACACAAACTGGCCGGTTGAAGGTTTAATGGCGGTCATTTCCACCGCCAGGATGCGTACACATGGCACGTAAAGCCTTTGAAACCTTCGAAGCTGTCTCCGCCGTCATCCCCAAAGAAGGGGGCGGCTACCATGCCGCCATCGCCACCAAGGCCATCGGTGGGGCCGGTGCGCCGCGTTTCAACAAGGTGCTCGAAGAGCAGACCTTCGATACCGCCGCCAAGGCCGATGAGGCCGCAGCCGTGCAACTGACCCACCTCAAGGGCGTCAGCGAGGATGGCGGATTGCTCTGGTAAACCCGCGTCGCCTGTTGGGCTCGGGAACGGGTCTGCACCTGTGGCGACCCTCTACTTCGGGCGATGCATCTTGAACAACGCCTCGGGGCCCAGCTGGAAGTAATCCGCCGGGCCGCCGCCGCGCAGGATCGGTTCGGCGGCAGCGGTGTCGTAGATCCCGTCCTTCAACAGCCACTTGGCGATGTGCACGGCGACGACTTCGCCGAGGATCAGCCAACTCGGCACCAAGCCTTTGTCCGCCCGCTGCAACTGAATGATCTGCGTGACCTTGCATTCGAAGGACACCGGGCTTTCGGCGACGCGCGGCACCTGTATCACCCGCGACGCGGCCGTCGTCAAACCCGCCAGTTCGAACTCGTCGACCTCGGGTGCAACCATCGCGCAGCTCTGGTTCATCTGCTCGGCCAGCGGCCGCGTGGCCAGGTTCCAGGCGAACTCACCGGTCTGTTCGATGTTGTTGAGGCTGTCTTTGCGCCCGACGCTGGAAAAGCCAATGATCGGCGGGATGTAGTTGAACGCATTGAAAAAACTGTAGGGCGCCAGGTTCAGGCGGCCTTCGGCATCCTGGGAAGAAATCCAACCGATGGGGCGCGGGCCGACGATGGCATTGAACGGGTCATGGGGCAGGCCGTGGCCGTTGGCGGGTTCATAGAAATGGATGTCATCGGGCATGGCGGGTGATCCCTGGAAGCGCTTTCGAAAGGGGCCAATAGTGCAAGGCCAGGGCATTTATTTCCAGTTCCGGTGGTTGCAAGAAAGATCGCAGCCTTTGGCAACGCCGACGGGATCTTAACCGTCCTGCCGTCGCTGCCAGAGGCGGCGATCTCTTGATACCCACTCATCAACCAATCGCTTCAGCAGTGCCGGTCTTGTCGAAACCGTCGGCGGCAATGGCGTCAGCAGTGCCGGTCTTGTCGAAACCGTCGGCGGCAATGGCGTCTGCGGTGCCGGTCTTGTCGAAACCGTCGGCGGCAATGGCGTCTGCGGTGCCGGTCTTGTCAAAGCCATCGGCGGCATAGCTACCGACGTGGCTACGTTCGATGGCGGCGCTGGCCTCTGAGCCGAAGGCGGCGGAACCGGTCTTGTCATAACCATCGGCGGCGAAGGTGTTGGCAGCCAGCATCGACAGGGTCAGGGCGATCATCAGTTTGGTTTTCATGTCAGTACTCCGAAGTGGTTGGCGTTGGACGCCTTGGGGTTGAAACTCATGTTACGCTTGTTAAATCGATTAAAAAGCGCAAAAAAATGCTTAAAACAATCGGTTAAATAGATATGTGGGCGGCAGAGGCCCAGCGGTCGATAAAACTCATCACCGGCAAGGTCAACGGCGTTCTGTTGAGGATGAGAATGAGAGGCAGGCATTAACCAGAGATTAATGTCGGATAAATCTTTCGATACCGAACGAAAAAGGGGCGAACCCAGTAGGTTCGCCCCTTCGTTTTGTGCACCTCGGTGATCAGTCGGTCACGATCCGCGAGTGTTTGCGGGTGTCCTTCATGGTGATGTACACCAGCAGCGACACGGCGATGCACGCCGTGACGTACCAGTAGTAGCCGGTCTCCATGCCGATGCTCTTGAACCACAGGGCAATGTATTCGGCGGTACCGCCGAAGATCGACACGGTCAGGGCGTAAGGCAGGCCGACACCCAGGGCGCGGATTTCAGTGGGGAACAGTTCGGCTTTCACCACGGCGTTGATCGAGGTGTAGCCACTGACAATGATCAGCGCGGCCATGATCAGGAAGAACGCGCCCCACCAGGTCTGGATGGTGTGCAGGGTGGTCAGGATCGGCACGGTGAACAGTGTGCCGAGGATGCCGAAGGCGATCAGGATCGGCCGGCGCCCGATCTTGTCCGACAGGCCGCCGATCACCGGCTGCAGGCACATGAACAGGAACAGCGTGGCAGCGGAAATCGTGGTGGAGTCGGAGATGCTCATGCCGACGGTGTTCACCAGGTATTTCTGCATATAGGTGGTGTAGGTGTAGAACGCCAGGGTGCCGCCCATGGTCAGGCCGACCACGGTGAGCAGTTCCTTGGGATGGCGCAGCAAGGTGCGCATGGCGCTTTCCTTGGACTTTTCCTTCTTGGTGAACGACTCGGTTTCTTCCATGCCGCGACGCAGGTACAGCGCCACGATCGCGCACAACGCGCCGATGGCGAAAGGAATACGCCACCCCCAGGCGTACAACTGTTCGCTGGTGAGGAACTGCTGCAGCACGATCAGCACGCCGAGGGCGATGAGCTGGCCGGAAATCAGGGTCACGTACTGGAAACTGGAAAAGAAGCCGCGACGTTCCTTGGTCGCCATTTCGCTCAGGTAGGTGGCCGAGGTGCCGTATTCGCCTCCCACCGACAGGCCCTGGAGCAAGCGGGCGAACACCAGCAGGATCGGCGCGCCGACGCCGATGGTTTCGTAGCCGGGGCTCAGGGCGATGATCAGCGAGCCGAAGCACATCAGGTACACCGACGCCATTAATGCCCGTTTGCGGCCGGCACGGTCAGCGTACAGGCCCATCAGCCATCCACCGATAGGACGCATCAGGAAACCTACGGCGAAGATGGCGGCGGTGTTGAGCAACTGGGCGGTGGTGTCGCCCTTGGGGAAGAAGACTTTGGCGAAGTACAACGAGAAAGCGGCATAGACGTACCAGTCATACCACTCGACCATGTTGCCGACCGAGCCGCTGAAGATCGATTTGATCCGGCTGGCGGTGGTTCTTTCACGGGCGGGCACGGCAGCCGACCCAAGGGGCAGGGCGTTGGAGTTATCCATTGAAGGATCCTTCGTTTAATTGTTTTTGTGGAGCGCGCGGAAACGCAGCCTGACAGGGCTATAGCAGGAGCTGTGCCAGGAGACGAAGGGCCGGTCTAGAGCGGCTGGCGTTGGATAATGAGCGGAAAACCGCCTATCGGTGTCGTGAGGGTGAGCGGGAATCCGCTTACTAGGAGGGGCTGTGTTGTTGTGGCCGGCCTCATCGCGAGCAAGCTCGCTCGCGATGAGGCCAGGCCAGTCACTGCAAGAAGAACGACCTGACAGAAGCGCCTTGGCGCAGCTTCTGTCCAGTGCCAGCCTCAGGGTGAAGTCGTCGACGGTGTGAACTCCAGTTTCAACTCGCCCCGGTATTGCCCGGTGTTCTTGTCGATCTGGTTGAAGGGCGGTGTATCCAGGGTGATGGGCCATGGGGTGCACACGACCGGGAAGGGCACGTTGGGCAAGCGCACGGCGCGGATATCGGCATTGTCGATACCGGTATGGGCCACCGTTTGTCCCGACACGTGCTGTGTCTCCCCCAGGTTGGCGGTGCGGGTGCGAACCCGGTATTCGATCCGGTTTCGCTCACCCGTGCCGCCGGAGGCATGGTGCACGAAGAAGCGGCCCTCCATGCCGGGCACGGGGTTGGCGCCGGTGATGCGCACCTCGTAACGGTGGCTGTTGGCGTTATAGCCGTCGTAGAGGCACGCATCGACCACCGCCTGGCCGGATACCACGCCGCCCGGCCCGCTGCTCAATGGCCGGGTGCGCAGGTTCAGGTCCACCTGCGGGGTGCTGATGCCGTAGGCGGGCAGGTAGATCTGCACGTTATTGTGGTCGGTGACGTCCAGTTTGAAGTCGACGGTGTAGGTATGGGCGCTTCCGATAGGCTGCGAGTAGAACCTCCTGAGCTTCATGACCAACTGCGCCGTCCAGATGCCACCGGAGGGCAATTTGGCGAGTTCCGAGCGAGGAATCCACAGGGTGGAGGCCGTGCCCGTCACATCTACGCCCTCGCAGTTCCCGGATGAGGTTGATGTCAGCATCCAGATGCTTTCTCCCCACGTACCACAGGGACTGTTGAGCGGGTGTCTGCGTATGATGTTGCCCTTGACAGTCAAAACCGTGGAGAGTCGACTGCGTTTTTCCGTGAAACGCAGCAGTATATCAGTGGTGCCCCACCTTCCTCCGGCGGTGGTCAGGCACTGGCCTGTCGCGGGATTGGTGTTGGACAGGCAGACAAAGTGCATCGTTCTGTAGCTCGAATGTTCCACAGGCTGTTCGTGCCAGCCATGGATCATTCGCGTCCAGATGTAATGATCGGCGGGCGGAGTCGAGCGGTCGAACTGCAGCATCTCGGATTGATAGTGGTTGCCGGGATGGATGTCCCCCAGCACCGGCAGCGCAGCGAACGCGCCGATCAGTGCGCCCAGGCGACGCGCCCAACGTTGAAAGGTCGAAGTCATGGCAGGTTTCTCTTGTCTGGCGATAACGCGGCGCTGCGGCGTGCCGTCCAGCGTCCCAGTCGATCGGGGTCGTTCAGGTCCTTCGGCAATGCGTCCAGGGTGGTGCTATGGCAGGTGAGCGTGCCGACCTGCCGCAAGCTGCTGCGCGCGGTCGCCGACTGCACGGCACAGGCGTGCACCCCGTTCAGGTCCAGGGCGAACAACGGTTGCGGGTGTTTGGCCAGGTCGACGACGAAGCTGCCGTCCTCGGCGGTTTCCATCATCGCCGCGTTGAGGATGGCGGCCTGTGCCAGCGGTTGGCCCTGGGCATCCACCAGGCGTCCGACGTAGGTGTAGCTGAGGCTGGATTCGATGTACTGCACCGCCAGCTTGCCGGGTGGCAGGAACCAGTCGCGGCTGCCGTTGCCGACGTTCACCGTGCTCAGGTTCTGGCGCGAGGCATCGGCATCGCTGATGCGAGTCTGGGAAACCTGGAAGCCATTGATCGGAATCAGCCGTTTTTCACCGAAGCCGATGCTGGTCTGTGAGCCGTAGCCGCCACTGACCTTGGCCGCGGCACCGTTTGCATTGTCCGCCGGCGCCGCGACGATGCCGACGGCGGCTCCGGGGCCCGTACCGCCTTGGCCGTGGCCCCAGAAGAAACCCTCGCGCCCCAGTGCCAGGGAAGAGGAGTGGTTGCCGCTGAGGCCGGGGCGTGAATCGTTCCGGTCGCCGCCACGCTGCGACACCGCCAGGCTCGTTTCGCCCCAGCTGCGCTCGAGGCGCCCGGCCAGTTCGGCGTCCCAGCGGCCGAGGTCGTCGTAACCCAGCCCGGTGTTCAGTTCGTTGCGACCTTGTTCGCCGTCCCAGACCCGGGTGTGGGCCAGGCTGGTCCGCACGCTGTCGCTGGCGGCCCGTTCGCGGCGCGCGTCCATGCCGACACTGCTATGCCGGAAGCCGCCGGAGGTGGAGCGCTCGTTATGGGACAGGCTGAGGCTCAGGTACACGCCGTGGTCGGTGGGCCGGTTGCCGCTCTGGTTGCGAAACGCGCCCACCCGGTGGGTGAGGTGGAACTGCCCCAGGGGATGACCGCGGGAGAAGCCCACCTGCAGGGTGCGGGCCCAGGTCGCGGTGGTCAGTTCGTCGGTCAGGTCCGGCTCGCCGGGCAACGTGTTCCAGTAATAGGAAGGGTTCACCTGGGCATAACGGTTGTAGCTGTAGCCGGCACTGAGGGCGCCGCCGGCCAGGGGCAGCGAGGCGCTGGCCGTCAGCGATTCGTTGCAGCCACTCTGCTGGTAGGTACGCCGGTTGTGCTCGCAGGACGGGCTGCGCAGCGAGTAGCGATAGAGATTCCAGGACAGGCCATGGTTGAACGTCAATTGCTGGCTGTTGCCGCTCGCCCCGTCATTGCCCTCCAGGATAGCGGCCGACAATGACCAACTGCTGGCGCCCAGCGTACCGGCCCAGTCCAGGCGGCTTTCGTTGTAGAAGGCCGTGTCCAGCCAGGTGATGCCGCTGGTGAGCGCCAGGTTGTCCAGCAACGGCACCCGCAGGCCGGTCTGGACCACGGCGGCGGGGTCCTGTTCGTACAGGGAGTGCTCGGCCGTGCGCCCGCCCTGCAAGAACCATTGCACGGTGTCATCCCCCAGGCCGTTGCCGTCGGTGCGGCTGAAGGGCACGGTTTCGGTACGGGTCACCTGGCCGTTTTCGATCACCCGCAGGGTCACCGGATAACTGCCGTTGGGGAAGGTGCGGGTGTCGACGTTCTGCACGCCGGCATCCAGGTAAGACGTCGAAAGCAATTCCTCGCCGCGAAAGGCGTCGACGCGGGCGCGCTGGGTCAGGATCAGGGAGATAGGCGTGCCCTGCCCGACGACATCGCGATTGAGGTAGGCCAGGGTGGTGCCGACCCGGGCACCGTCGATCCGGCCCAGGGGCAGCAGGCTGAAATTGAAGTTGCCGCCTTCGGCGCTGGACAGGTTGCTCATGTCCATGCGACCTGCCTGTGCATAGTGTTCGCGGTCGAAATCGCGCCGGTAATAGGCGTTGTTGAATTCCAGGTTGCTGTCGCTGCCACGCTTGTTCTGGTTGGCCTGGTAGATCCAGGTGAATCCCAGGTGGCTGTTTTCACCCAGGCCCAGTGCACCGAGGCCGCTGGCGCCAAGGGCACGGTAACTGTCGGACTGGGCGATATTGATGTTCTGCCGGTGGACGAGGGCGTTCTGCGCCTCGCTCGGTGTATGCAACCGCAGGGTCGAGGCCTCGTTGGTGGGCAGCCAGTCCTTGCGCAGGAGCATCTGGAGCCGGGCGCCGGCCTCGTCGAGGATCACGGCCACTGCCTCGGTTTCCAGATAGCCGCAACTCGCCTCGCTGGCCAGACCGTAGGAGCAGGCCAGTTGGCTGTTGCTGGGCAAGGGCTGTGACAGCAGTGGCAACAGTTCCTGGGGCGTGGCCAGCGCGCCGGCCTCCACCAGCAGGGCCGCGATGCGTTCCGGTTGCTGGAATTCGATCCGGCCGGGCCGGACCAGCACTGGATGCAGGCCGAGGTTGCGATTGAACAGTTGCAGCTCGAGTTGTTCCACCTGACCCTCGACCAGGGCTTCGAAGCCAGCCGGTACCCGAGTCAGGTCGTCGGACGTGGCCGCTACGGCATCGGCCAGCGCCCATGAAAGGGAAATGGAGAGTGCGGTGAAATGGAGTTTCATACGGGGCCTTGGCGAAGAAAAAGGGGAGGTACGACGGTGCCGTACCCCCCCTCTGGGGAGGACCGACGGTCGTTACGGCTGCTGGGTCAGGACCAGGCTGACGATGCCTTCATAGCGGCCGGCGTTGGCGATGGCGCCGACGGTGGTCTGGCGGATGTCCAGCATCTGCTCGATCGAGCCGCTGGTCGGGTCGCCGCCAGGGAACAGGTCGGCAGCCGACAGGGAGACACCGGTGGTGTTCAGTGCGCGTCCACCGAAGCTGACGGACAGGGGAACGCCCGTGGCGGCGGGATTGGTCATGTTCGCCAGCACCGGGTTGGTGATCAGCCGCAGGGTCATGTCTTTGTCGGTGTCATTGCTGAAGATCCGCGTTCCCAGGCGGGTAGGCTGCAGACCCGCGCCTGGCAGGTAGGCCATCTCCATGGAAGCCGGCAGCGGGCTGCCATCGGACTGGAGCAGTTCGATCGTCGGATCGACATCGGCGTAGACCAGGATGCTTTTTTCCACCGCCAGGGCGGGCAGTGAAACCAGGGCAGCCAGTGCCAACGGAGCGATTTGGAACAGTTTCATGGGGTGTTGCCTCTTTGCTATGGATGAACAGGGCCAGACCACGTGCAAGGCACGTAGCTCAGGTGAAAAAGGGGGTAGTGGGGTGGGGCTTTAAGGCAGCACGGCCAGGGTGCGGGGCTGCTTGTCGTCGCTGGTCACGAAGCGCATCAGCACGTTGCCGTTCACGCCGGGCGGCGAGACGGGGAGTGTGCTTCCCGGGTACAGGCTGCGATTGACGTCGTTCCAGATGCAGTCTTTCTCGCCCTTGGTGTCGGCGCAGCGGCCGACTTGCAATACGCCGACGCGCAGGGTGCCGTCGTTGCGCAGGGCGCCGCCGTTCTGCTGCAGGCTGATGCTGGTGCGGCGTTCGTCGGGCAGCAGGCGTACCAGGGCGCCCCAGATCAGGTTGACCCCGATCCTGGGCTGGACGCCTTGCTCGGAGGTGACTTCATCCGCCAGGTCCGGCGCGGCCACCGGCTCGAAATAAACGCGGTAGACGGTTTCCTCGCTGGGGATCGCTTGCGCGATAATACGTACCGTACGACTGGCGCCCGGGGCGAGCACCGTGCGTTGTGGCGACACGACGATGCCCTGGGTATCGGCGGGAGACAGCGGGCTTTCATGTTCGTCCGGTGTACCGGGGCGCTGGATCCGGGTCACGCTGACCTTGATGTATTGCACCTTGTCCGATTTGGAGTGCAGTTGGATCTGGCCGATACCGTCCTGCTCGGCGCCGATGGTGCTGGTCATCGGGTAGACCACCATGTTGGCGGCCGCCGGCATCGACAAACCGAGCACCAGCGTCAGGAGTGCCAGCTTGCTCGAGACAGCCCATCGAACGGTAAATGTTTGATACAAATGCATGTCTGACCTCAAGTGGGTGAGAAAACATCAAGGTTTTCAATACGCTTGGTGGAGGATCCTGCCCTTGACCCCGGGTCCGTAGCGGTGAAGAGAAATCTCTCGTCTCGGGGGCGAGCTATATTTGTGTTACTTCCTTTTGTGCTACAGATGCATCCCTATTTCATGTAGGAAATTTCCAAAGTAGATTCAGACCCAACGCACCTGAACACGCTGGCTGCCGTCAATGAGGTGACTTCTCGGACGCGCGGCATTGGCACGGGCATGGTGGATTCCTGTGAGGCAAAGATGAGTGTTGTTTGTCCGAATTATTTTGGTGGGATAGTTACACCATGTCAATAGATTTGGTGGGATATATCCACGTTCGCTTGCGCGAAGAGATTGACCGTTGCGGTTTTTCGTTGGCGGCCGCCTCCCGGGCCGCCGGGGAGTCCAGCCCGCAACGCTTGAAGGAAGTGGTGTCCGGGCGGCAGAAATGCCCGGCCGACCTGGTGGCGAAACTGGCGGTGATCGGCGTGGATGCGCAGTACGTCCTGATCGGCGAACGCGGGCAAGCCGTGAAGCCATCATTGGCGCCTGATGAGGAAATGCTATTGGAGAGTTACCGCGCCCTGGATGTGGCCGGCAAGAAAAGGATGCTCGCCAGCCTGGTCTCAAGCTAGGCGCTGCGTCCACCGCGAGCAGGCTCGCGTCCATATGGAATGGCGGGTGTCTGCGGTATGGGGGGCCGACACCGCAGCGGTCCGAACGATGGCCGATCCAGGCCTTGCGGCATCAGCTGTCCTGCAGGAACATTTCTCGACTCAGCCCATGGCGCTGCATCTTTTCGTTGAAGGTGCGGCGTGGTAGCTGCAGTTCTTCGAGCACCGCTTTCACGTCACCCTTGTGTCGGGCCAGGGCGGCGCGCAGGCATTGGGCTTCGAACGCTTCCTGCCGGGCCGCGAGGGATTGGCCTGGCTCGCTTTCCAGTAGGTGCGGCTGGTCCAGCCCCAGTAACTGGCGTTCGGCGACATTCGCCAGTTCGCGCACGTTGCCCGGCCAGTCGTGGCTCAGCAGATGGCTCAGTTGCGGGCCGCTCAGGGGCGCGGCGCGGCGGCCGAGGCGTTCGGCGGCGCTGTGGGTGAAGTGTTCGAACAGCAGGGGAATGTCTTCGCGCCGCTCACGCAACGGCGGCAGGCGCAGCTCGGCGATGTTCAGGCGATAAGCCAGGTCTTCGCGAAAGCGTCCGGCCCGGGCTTCTTCCAGCAAGTCCGGCTTGGTGGCGGCGACGATGCGCAGGTCCACGGCAATGCTCTGGTTCGAGCCCAGGCGTTCGAGCTTCTGTTCCTGCAATACCCTCAGCAGCTTGACCTGCTGGGCCAGAGGCATGCTTTCGATCTCATCGAGAAACAGCGTGCCTCCGTCGGCGTATTCGAGCTTGCCGATGCGCTTGCCCTGGGCGCCGGTGAACGCGCCGCTTTCATGGCCGAACAGTTCCGCCTCGAACAGCGGCTCGGGAATGGCCGCGCAGTTCAAGGCCACGAAGGGCTTGCTCGCCCGCGGGCCGAAGTCATGCAGGCAACGGGCGACCAATTCCTTGCCGCTGCCGGTTTCGCCGCGGATCAGCACGTTGACCGGCAACGTCGCCAGGTCCAGTACCTGGCGCCGCAGGTTCTGCAGCGCCCGGGAAACACCCAGCAATGTCCCATCGAGTCGGGCCCTGGCGTCGGCCTGTTCGTGCAGCCGCCGGTTCTCCAGGACCAGGGCGCGCTTGTCCAGGGCACGGCGCAGGCTGCCGAGCAGGGCTTCGGGGCTGAAGGGTTTTTCCAGGAAGTCGTAGGCGCCGTCACGCATGGCTTCGACGGCCATGGGCACGTCGCCGTGGCCGGTCAGCAGAATCACCGGCAGATCCGGGTCGCGCCGCCGTACTTCGGCCAGCAGTTCCAGGCCGCTGAGCCCAGGCATGCGTACATCGCTGAGGATCACCCCGGCAAAATGCTCAGGCAAGCTCGCCAGGCACTCCTCGGCGCGGCCGAACAATTGCACCTGGAACCCCGAGAGACTCAGCCATTGCTCGACGGCGCTGCGAATGCTGGCTTCGTCGTCCACCACCATCACGTTTTGCAACAGGGACTCGCTAGGCATGCAACTGCGCCTCCTGGTCGATGGGCAAGGTCACGCAGAATACCGCGCCGTTTTCATGGTTGTCCGCCGTCAGTCGTCCGCCGGACTCATGGATGATGGCGAACGAAACCGCCAGCCCCAGGCCCAGGCCGTCGCCCACGGCCTTGGTGGTGAAGAACGGATCGAAGACCTGCGCCAGGTGTTCCTCGGCGATGCCGCTACCACTGTCGCTGACCGTCAGGCGCCACAACTGATCATCGGCCTCCAGGCGTATTTCCAGGCGTTTGAGCGGTTGTCCGGCCATGGCGTCGAGGGCATTGCGCAACAGATTGATCAACACCTGTTCGAGGCGGATCGCGTCGCCACGTACCCACGCCGGGCGGGCCAGGTGCAGCACGGTGTCGATCTGCTCATCGCGCAGGCGTGTCTCCAGCAGTTGCAGGGCCTGGTCCACCACCGCCGCCAGGTCCAGGCGTTCGCGCAGGCCGCTGGGGCTTTTGCGGGCGAAGGTCTTCAGGTGGCCGGTGAGGGCGGCCATGCGGGTGAGCATGTCGTCCACCGGCTTGAGGGCCTTGTAGGCATCATCGACCCGGCCGTGATCCAACAGCAGGCGCAGGGTCGCCAGTTGCGTGCGCTGGGCGGTCAGCGGCTGGTTGATTTCATGGGCCAGGGCCGCCGACATCTGCCCCAGGGCCGCCAGCTTGGCCGATTGCACCAGCCCTTCCTGGGCCGTGCGCAGCTCCCGGGTGCGCTCTTGCACCAGGCGTTCGAGTTCGGCGCGGCTGCGCTGACGCAGTTTCGCCAGGCGCCAGCGCTGGTTGAGAAACAGCAACAGGAACACCAGAGCCAGCCATGAGCCGGCAGCGGCGAGCCCGGCGTTGCGCAGGTCCTCGAAGGCGATCTGAGGAGGGCGCAGCAGGTGCAGCGTCCAGCCTTCGGCAGGCAGCGGCAGGGACTCCCACAAGTAATCCGCAGCGCCCTCGGGAGCCTCGACCCGGCTCAGATGGCTGTTGTCGTCAAAGCGCCGCAACGGCTCGAAGGACAGCGCTTGCAGCGGCTGCTTGTCGTATTGGCGGGTGGCCTTGAGCTCGGCGCGATCGCTGTCGGTCAGGGGGCGCAGGTGGCGATAGCGCCAACCCGGTCGGTTGGCAATGAAGATGATGCCTCGGGCATCGCTGACCAGCAGGGTGTCGCTGCCCTGGCGCCATTCTCGTTCGAGCTCGGGAAATTCCAGCTTCACCACCATCGCCCCGAGGAAGCCGCCGTCGTCGCCGGTCACCGCGCTGGACAGGAAGTATCCCGGGATGCCGCTGGTCACGCCCACCGCATAAAACCGCCCGGTGCCCTGGGTACGGGTCTGGAGAAAATAAGGCCGGAACCCATAGTTGTGCCCGACGTAGCTGCTGGGCAACCGCCAGTTGCTGGCCGCCACCGCCAGACCGGTACGGTCGAGCAATTCCAGGGTGGACGATTGCGCGGCACCGTTGATCTTTTCCAGTTTGCGATTCAGCGCATCCTGCTGCGCTGCGCTGACGGGACCGTGGAGGGCCGCGCGCAACTCCGGGTCCAGGGCCAGCACGGCGGGCAGGGCACGGTAACGGTCGATCAGGGTGTGCAGGGAATTGGCGTACAACGCCAGTTGCTGGTTCGCACGGCTGGCGTCTCCCTCCAAGGCCGCGCGTTCGGCGTGGCGCACGGCCAGGGCCGCGGCGCCGACGGCGCCCGCCAGGATCAGCAGGGTATACAACGACAGACGCAAGGTACGGGAAGTCGGCAGCATGCTGGCGCGAACCGGTAGAAAGTCGGGCGCGCACCATAGCATGCTGACCGTAGCCAGGGCCAAGATCACGCGCGTGCCGGCCAGGCGCTCAAATGTACGGCTGCAGTGCGCGGTTCCATTGTTGATGAGTCATGTTCACCCTGTCGGTCAGGACATTGAACGGGGCAGAGCCATCCTGGGACTCCATCAGGATGTTGGCGCAGTTGAAACAGGCGGGGAAGGCCGAGGCGGTCTTGGCACCCTTGAGTTTCTGCGTCACGACCAGAATCTGCGACGGATCGGCTTCACCCGTCATGGCCTTCTGAAAAGCCAGCGCAACGTGTCCGCCGACGCTCTCGGCATGCATGCCTGGAAGCCCGGCGGATTTGGGCAGGTAACTTCCCCCCGCGACGATATGGGCCTTCAACCGCCTCTGGAGCAGGGGTTGAAACGTGGGGGTTTCGTACTCCAGGCCCGCCAGGTTGATCGGGTCGGGGTTCGTGCCTTTGTAGACCTTGATGGGACGTTGGGTGTCCTGGTACGTCTCGATGAGCTTCTTCTCCAGGAATGTCTCGTAACGGTCGATATCGCCGAACTTGAAGATGCCCCCCGAGACCGGATCGTCTCTCTCCAGGCCTTGTTCGGCGGGACGATATTCCACGACGCCGTGGCGTTCCACCGTTAACTGGGGAGGCAACGGGATATTGAAGAAATCCGTCAGTCGAATCGTTTCGTCAGGTGTCGCGCCGGGTATTTCAAAGCCCGCATGGGCGACCAGGTTGTCGTCCCTGTTCTTCTTGAGAAACAGCTCGGCTTCCGGGTTGTCGCTGAAATGGATCTCGCGCATTTTTTTCACTTTGGCCGGTGAGCCGGTAATAGCGGGCAGCGGGTTGGCCCCGCCTTGCAGAATGAGCTGGGTACGCTCGCTCATGAGCGTGAGCAGCTCGTTGCCCCCCTGGAGCGTCTTGCTGTCCTTGTTCAGGCCCAGGTTGTCCGAATAGCGCATAGGGTTGTTCCCCACCATCGCATACAGGTTCAACCCATCCACCGGCCCCGCCGGGTCCGGGTTGACCCAGCGCATCGTCCACGGCGCGTAGTAACGCAATCCATAGCAGTAAAGCCCGCTGGCGTCCCGTTCCTTGCCGCTGTAGCGGATGGTTTTCTGGCTGGCCTGTACCTCGCAGTCCGCTGCCCACCATGCGGTGCCGCCGAAAGGGTAATACCCTTCATGGCTGATGAGCCGGGCGTCCTGATCCAGTTCCTTGACCAGTGAGCCCAGGTGGTCTTCCAGGCTGTAGCGCAACTGGCCCTGGTCGATTTCTTCCGGCCGGCCTTTTTCCCAGTAGAGTCCCCGCACGTTGAAGCCCAGGCCTTGCAAGGTGCAGACATGCAGCGCCTGGCTGTCGTCCAGGGTGCGGATCTCGAGGCCGGGCAAGTAGCGCACCTCGCGCACATGGCGCGTAGCGGCCGCCTGGCTGCTTTGCCGCTTGCGCACACGCAAGCCCTGGGCGTCGTAGACGTAGCGCTCCTCATCGTCGCCGCTGGCCAGGCGATGCACCTGTGTCACGCCGTGCAACTGGTTGCGCAGGTTCCAGGTCAGTTGCCTGCCGGTTCCGGGCAGTGTCAACGGGTTGCCGTCGGCATCGAAGCTCAGGTCATCGCCGGGAACATCGCCCTTGCGCCACTGCACGCAACGATTGCTCGACGGGTCCATGGTCAGGTGCAGCGTATGCGCCTGGCCCGGGGCCGCGCTGTTGTGGACCAGTGTCTGCAGATTGCCGCCTGGGTCGTAGCGATAATGCTGGGTGTAGGGCGTGCGCAGTGACAGGTCCATCGGCGGGATCAGCGCCGGCAGTTGCGGTTGAGTGCCGGCGCCGCCAGCCTCCAGGCCCGTGGCGCTTTCCAGGCGATACAGGCTGTCGTAGGTGAACCGGCGGACGCCCTCGATGCGCTGGTTGGCGTGATAACGGGTGACATGGGTGTGGTCGGTCAGGGACGTCATATTCCCCACGGGGTCGTACCGGTAGCTGAAGTGTTGAAGGACGTCGCTGTCTTTGACAGCCTTTTGTTCAAGCAGGCGTCCATTGGCAGGGTCATGGCTGTAGGTGGTCATGACCCCGTTACCGGCGACATATGCGTTCAGTCTACCGTCGGCGTTGTATTGCATGCGTTGGACAATCACCTGCGCGATGGGGCTGTCGGCCCATTGCAAGTGAGTGGCCGCGAGCTGTCCGGCGATGTCGAATTCCCGGCGTTGGGCATGGCCCTTGGCATCCCTGTGGCCCAGGATTTCAGTCAGGGCGCTGTAGAACCAGTGTGTGTCGTAGGCAGTGGGTTCGAGCAGCGCATCGCGCTCGGTTTCGTTCCGGGGCCAGTGTGGCGAGTCCAGCGTGACGAGAAAGCGCCGGGACTGATGGAGCGAGGCACCGGCCATTGAATAATCGATCATCGATAGACGCCCGGCAGTGTCGTAATGCTCCACCAGCCGACCGCATCGATTGCGCCGGGCACTGTCGCTCGAGCTGTCGCCATAGTGCAGGTATTCGACGGCGACCCAGGCCTGGTCCCGGCCTCGTTCCCGGATCGCCACGGGGCGTAGTCGCGAGTCGTAATCGATGTGTTGCTCGCTGCCGCGCCCGTCCCAGCCCCGCAGTTTCTGTCCTGCCACGCCGAAGAGCTCCCGACGCATTCCGCCGTCGACACTGTGGGTGAGCAACGGGGTTCCCGACAGGCTATAGACGCTATGCAGGTTGGCCGTTTCCGTACCGTGCAGGCGAGGGTCCCACTGGAAAATGATGCGGCCGGCCACGTCATGCGCCTGGGCAGTGATCAGCCGCTGTGTCTGATCGCCGCTGGAGTCGCGCAGGTAGTCCACGCGCCGCACCGGGCCGGCGCGTCCGTCGAACACCGCCAGCACTGGCGTGTTTGCGTGGGGCTGGCTGTTCACCTGTCAGGCCCCGGGATCCGTATCGTTGTAGTCATGGTCGCATTGATACCAGGGATGATAGACATGCCAGGCCTCGTGTCCCTTGGCATTGATGACCTTGACCAGGCGTCCCGGCGGGTCGTAGAACTGCTGGTCGTGGTAGCCGTGGGCACGCAGCGAGGCGTCGTTGATGTAGCGCCAGGCATCGGCGAAATAAGGGCGATAGACTCGGGTGACCAGCCCTTTGTTGTCGTACTCGACACGCTGGCTCACGCGCCAGCGTTGTTCGGCCAGGTGTTGCAGCGGCTGCCCGTTTTCCAGCACCAGCGAACCGTCCTCGGCCACGGCGTAGGCCTGGCCGGCCTCGACCCGTTGCTTGGTTTGCAGGGCACGACCGAAACCGTCGACGGCGCTGACGGCGATGCGGACCTGCCGTAACGGATCGTCCGGGTAGCGATCGGCGCTCAGCACCACGCTGTGGGCCGGTTCCCGGGGTGCGGCATTGACCAGCACCCAAAGCAGTTCCTCGGCGGCGCTGCGTTGTTTCAGTTGCGCCAGGCGGGTTCGGCCTGAGGCACGGACATGGCCATCGGGCAGCAGGTAACGCTCGCGGATCCACTCGTCGCGCTGCGTCGAGAGCACCAGCGTGACGTCGAGCGAGCCCATCCAGCTGAGCGCGTCGGTGCGCACCGCGCTGGCGATATTGCCCAGGGTTTCTTCCGGATAGGCGATGGCATGACCCGGCGTCAGGTCCTCGGGCGGACGGTAACGGGCGATGTCATCGAAGCCGGCCGGAACGCCGTTTTCGGTGCCATGGAAGGTGATCCCCAATGGCACCCCGCCGGGGCCATACAAGGCTTGCTGGATGTTGTCGTTGGCATCGACGATCTGCTGCGGCAACAGCGAGTGGTAATCGTATCGGACACGGGTCTTGCAGCCGTCCGGCAGGGTTATGGCGATGCTCATCAGGTGGTAAGGGTCATATTCGACCGTCGTGATGCCATGGCTTTGGGTCTCTTGCAGGGCACTGACCTGGAAAAAACCCTCCAGAGGCTGGTAGATGGCAAAGCCGAGCTTTTTCGACCAGAGGTTTTCAGCCATGTCCTCGTCGGGATCTTCCGGCAGGAACAGTTTCATGGGCTCGTAGCCTATGGTTTCCAGTTCCTCGCGAATATCGAAAGGGGGCGGCACGGTGTCGTAGGCGTCCAGAGCCTGTTTGTCGAATTCAGCCACTTCCAGAGGGCCACGCAGGGCTTGGAAGGCGATGTCATCGTGCTCGTCCAGCAGGTAATTCTGTTCCTGCAGTGCGATCAGTTGCCGGGCGGCGACCCAGGGCGCGGAATCCTGGTGTTCGAGGAACGTTTCGTAGCTGATCTGCCTGGGGTTGAGTCCCTGGGGCAGTTCGCCTTTCGGACGTTGCAACCCGTTGGCCCTGGAGCGCCATGGCAGGCCCAGACGCTGGCGCAGCCCGGTGTCGTCGATCAGGTGCAGGTGCTCGGCCCGTTTCTCGATGATATGGAACAGCTGCTGCTGCTCGTCATGGGCATCGCGCCACCAGGTGTTTTCCAGTTCGTCTTCGAAGGGCGGTGAGTCCAGGACGGTGAGACGACGGGCATAGTGAACGGCGAACCCGTGGATGAGCTGGCCGAAGAGGTTCCATTTCAGGTTGATGTCGTGCCGCACTTGCGGATCGTGGGGGAAGCCGTCGTATTGATGGGTGAGGGTCTCCAGCTCCAGCACCAGCAGGCTTTTCTGATGGGCGTGGGGATGGCGCAGCAGGTAGCGCTGTTGCGTCACGGTATAGGGCCTGGGGGGGCCGTCCGGATCGACGGGATGGGTTTCACTGCGCAGGACGTAGCCGCCCAAGGCATAGGCCATTTCCCGAGCGGTGTCCGGGTCGGGAACGATGATCTCGTTGGCCTCGTCGCTTTCATGGAAGCGGGCCAGCAGCGTCGGCCCCAATGGCACCGCGTCGGCGTCGCCTGCGAAACAGTCCCTCAGGGGCTGGTCGACGGTGCGACCGGTGTGGAACCAGGTCTTGACCAGTACCGGTGCGGTGAAGCCCTCTTGCGCCTCGTCTTCGCAGACTTCGCTGTCGAGCTGGTACAACCGGCCGAAACCACGCAACTCACGGTGACGGCTGTCGTAGTCGCCTTCGAAATAAGTGAAGCGTTGGGTCAGGCAATTGCCGGTGATCTCGTCCCGCTGCTGTTGACGCGCCACCAGCAGCAGGGCCAGCGGCAGATAGCACACGGGGAGTTTGTCCTGGGCCACGTGCTGCTGCTTTTCATCCAGCCAGTATTGGGCGCTGCTGCGGTAGGCGAGGCGGGTGCTGCAGCCCATGTTGTTGTTCGTGCCCTCCAGCAGATAGGGGCGGGCCGTGACGAAATCATAGCGCCAGTGTCTGGGCTTGCCGATATCGGTCATGTGGGGCGTGCTGAGGATCAGGCTGGCGCAACCCAGGCCCTGCAGGTCGGCCAGGGTGACCTGGCACAGATTGTCGTACCGCACACCGGTGGGCCAGGGCACCCGGACCGGTGTCTGCTCCAGGCCATTGCCGCCGCGGTTGAGGTAGATGTCGAAGCCGTCGCTGTCGAGGTAGATCAGCGCGGGGGCGCCGGAGCCGTCCAGGTCGGCGATCCGTACCCGGTCGGCGTCGAACTCACCATAATGAAAGGGCAGGGCGCTCATGACGAATCCTTCGCCGAAACGCCCGTGCCCCAGGTTCGGCCAGCACTTGATCTCATCGAAGCGGATGCGACACAGCTCAGTGCTGTCGCTGCCCAGCAGGTTGCCGAACAACACCAGCTCGCTGCGTACGTTGCTGAACAGGGGCAATTCGCTGTCCGGTTCGTGGGGCACATTCACGCCAGGGGCGAATCCTTGTTCGCGCAGGTTGGCATACAGCCGCACGCTTTTGGGCCCGATCATGGCCAGGGAACGCAAGCCGTCGCCGACAAGGTCACCCAGTTGCGCGGCCGGGTGCAGGAATTCGGTCGGCAAGCGCTGCAAGCTCTGGAAACCTGACCAGCTGCGGTCCGGGTTGAGGGTGTAGAAGCCGTTCATGCCGGGCTGGGCGATGACCCAGTTGAGTCGGCCACTGCCGGTCAGGTCGGTCAACACTTGCAGTACCGCCGGGTTGTCGCTGGCGACCGGCAGGCTCTCCAGGCGTGACCACGGGCCGTAGGCGATCGTGTCGCCACCGGCCTCGGCGCGCTCGGGTTCGCGGTAATACCAGCCGTCGGTGTACCGGCAGAGGAAACCCGGAACACCCTCGCCGTAGAGGTCGACGCATTGATAATGCCGACCGTCCTCGATGGCCGGCATCGTCTCGAACTCGAGGAAGGTTTCGGGGATGAGGTTGAGCTCGAAACCGCTGTATTGCAGTTCCACGGGCGGCCGGTATTCGACCCGACCCTCGGCGTCCCAGGCCTGGTAATGGGCGGCGGTCAGCAGACTGTAGCCCAGTGCCGTCGAGGTGTATTCCAGCAGCAGTCGTTGTACCAGGGCGGGCTCGGTGCCGGTCTCGATGGGAAAGTGATGGAACATCAGGACTTGATGGCACAGGCGCCGCGTGCCGACTTCGAACCCGTACCGGTATGCGTGGATCGGGTCGCTGCGCAGGTGCCACGGTGCCTCTTCCTTGGTCAGCCAGGAAGGTTTCTGCGCAAGGTCGAGGGTGCGCTGGCCGTAGTCCAGGAGCAGGTGGAAATGCCAGTCCCGGTCTGCCGGGTCTTGGTCTTCGAAACAGTAAAAGGTTTCACTGGCCGTGGCGTTGCCGTAGCACACCCGGCGCAGGTAACGCTGGGTGCGATAGTCGTGGGGGCCGTCGAACGGGCCGGGATCGGCCGCGTATTCATAATAGATGTGCTCGCCCGAGGGGCTGACCTCCTCCAGCAGCAGCCATTCGGCGATGCGTATCGGCGCGGGAGGATCTGCCTCGGGGTCGATGGGTTCGGCGATGCGCGAGGCTTCAGTGCTGCCGTAGCAATACAGGTGGCCGTTGCTGCCCTGGACACGCCAGAACGGCGCGCCGCCGTCCGTGGGCGTCCAGAGTTCGTAGACGTCGAAGGCGCTTTCGACCCTGGGGTAATACCGCACCACCGCGCAGGTAGTGCCGCCGGGGCCTGCCTGGGGTCGAATGATCGGCGGCTCCAGTAATTCGGGCCAACGCTCGACGCCGTCGGCATCGATCATCACATCGTCGTCGGCATAGTGCGGAACGCCCTCGCTGCTCCGGCGGGCGATGCTGGGAATGGGTAGCCGCATGCCGATACCAAAGGTGCCATTGCCGCCCTGGCTGCCATAGAGCAGTGCCAGCGCGGGGGTCAGGTGACGGGCTCCGGACAAGGGTAATGGCAACTCGAACGAGGCGGCTCCCCGGGTGCCGACAGGGCCGATCCGGTTGCCGATCGTGGCAATGGATGCACTGGTGGAGAGGGTGGGGGGCACAATCTGGAGGGGCGTCTGTTCTGCCATCGTGATCATCTCGTTCGGCAACGCCAGGGCCATACCCGGCAAAACATGAGGATGCCAAGAGATGGGCGATGGGTAACCTGTCAGATCCGACAGGTGCGCAAGCAGGTCGATAAGTGGTAGGTACCCGGACAGGGACACCGTTGCCCCGGGTGAAAAGCGCTGTGCGGCAGTCCCGGCGGACATGAAAAAAGGCCGGCAGGTGAGCCACCTGCCGGCCTTTTCGGGTTCGACGTACGGTTATTGCACTTCGATCGCCAGGTTTTCGCTGATCTTCTTCTGCCAGATCGCCGGGCCGGTGATGTGCACCGACTCGCCTTTGCTGTCGACCGCCACGGTCACCGGCATGTCCTTGACCTCGAACTCGTAGATCGCTTCCATGCCCAGTTCGGCGAATGCCAGGACCTTGGATTTGCGAATCGCCTGAGCCACCAGGTAAGCGGCGCCACCGACGGCCATCAGGTAGACGGCCTTGTTGTCCTTGATCGCTTCGATTGCGGTCGGGCCGCGCTCGGATTTGCCGATCATGCCCAGCAGGCCGGTCTGTTCCAGGATCTGGCGGGTGAACTTGTCCATTCGCGTGGCGGTGGTCGGACCGGCCGGGCCCACGACTTCGTCACCGACCGGATCGACCGGGCCGACGTAGTAGATGAAGCGGCCCTTGAGGTCCACCGGCAAGGTTTCACCCTTGTTCAGCATCTCGACCATGCGCTTGTGCGCCGCGTCACGGCCGGTAAGCATCTTGCCGTTGAGCAACACGGTTTCGCCCGGCTTCCAGCTCTGGACTTCTTCCGGGGTCAGGGTATCGAGGTTCACGCGACGGGCCGACGGGCCGGCTTCCCAGACGATTTCCGGGTAGGCGTCCAGGGGTGGCGCTTCCAGGGAGGCCGGGCCGGTGCCGTCCAGCACGAAATGGGCGTGACGGGTGGCGGCACAGTTGGGGATCATGCACACCGGCAGGGAGGCGGCGTGGGTCGGGTAGTCCATGATCTTCACGTCGAGCACGGTGGTCAGGCCACCCAGGCCCTGGGCACCGATGCCCAGCTGGTTGACCTTCTCGAACAGCTCCAGGCGCATCTCTTCGATACGGTTCCGGGGGCCGCGTGCCTTCAGTTCATGGATGTCGATGGACTCCATCAACACTTCCTTGGCCATGACGGCGGCCTTCTCGGCGGTGCCGCCGATACCGATGCCGAGCATGCCCGGTGGACACCAGCCGGCACCCATGGTCGGCACGGTCTTGAGTACCCAGTCGACGATGGAGTCGGACGGGTTGAGCATCGCCATCTTCGACTTGTTCTCGGAACCGCCGCCCTTGGCCGCCACGTCCACTTCCACGGTGTTGCCCGGGACGATGGAGTAGTGGATGACCGCCGGGGTGTTGTCCTTGGTGTTCTTGCGCGCGCCCGCCGGGTCGGCGAGGATCGATGCACGCAGCACGTTCTCCGGCAGGTTGTAGGCGCGACGCACGCCCTCGTTGATCATGTCGTCCAGGCTCATGGTCGCGCCATCCCAACGCACGTCCATGCCCACGCGCACGAACACGGTCACGATGCCGGTGTCCTGGCAGATCGGCCGATGACCGGTGGCGCACATGCGCGAGTTGATCAGGATCTGCGCCATGGAATCACGGGCCGCCGGCGATTCTTCGCGCAGGTAGGCCTCGTGCATCGCCTGGATGAAATCCACGGGGTGGTAATAGGAAATGAACTGCAGGGCGTCGGCAACGCTCTGAATCAGGTCGTCTTGCTTGATCACGGTCATGAGTCGCGCTCCTCTCAAAGACGGGAACATTCAATAAGGTGTCGCTCGTTTGGGTGCATCGGTCGACGAACGGCACCTCTTAAGACACGCCGGGCATGCTGGCGCGACGCTAAAAAGGCGCGGCAGTATATCGCAGGCGGGCATCCTGTGGGAGCGAGCTGCCTTTGGGCGAGGGGATTTATCCCCGCTGGGCTGCGCGCCATCCCCTTAACCAGACAATTCGGTGTATCAGGCTGATCTCGTTCGAGCTTTTTGGGGCTGCTGTGCAGCCCTGCGGGGATGAAATCCCTCCACACAGGGAACCATATCCATGGCCCAAACCGGGGTCCGCCCGCATCGAATAATGCGTCAATCTGGGCCATTGCTTTGACGCCATTTTTCTGCTCCAGAATTGAATGGTCATTTGCCCTGCACGCCACTAAAGTGGCGTCTGGCCTGTAGTGTAGGACTGATTTTTCAGTCTCATTTCCAACGGTGAGTCAACGATTGACCCATAACGCCATTCAACGTCTCCTGCTCAAACGCTTCGCCCTGGCGGCCGCAACCTACGCGCTGGCACTGGTGTTGTTGTGGCTGGCATATTTCAGTGGTCATTACCAAGACTCGTTGCGCGATGTGATCATCGGCAGTGGGTTGGTGGTGTTGTGCCAGGGGGCTCTGTTCGTCCTGTTTGTCACGGATCGCAACCTGCGTTTCGCCGACCCAAGCCTCACCGAGGCGCAGGTCCTGATCGGCCTGGGCTGGCAGACCTGGATGATGATGCACCTGGACCAGGCCCGGGGCGTGTTCCTGGTGTTCTACGTGCTGATCCTGCTGTTCGGGCTGTTTCACTTGTCCCGACGGGCTTTCGTGCGTTGCGCGACGCTGGTCTTCATCAGTTTCACCGGCATTACCCTGTGGGATGCCTACTTCTTCCGGCTGCCCGACCCGACCCTGGCCGGGTTGCAGGTGTGCGTGCTGTTTATCGTGCTGGTGTGGCTGGTGTTGTACGCCCGATATGTCCAGACCTCGCGCCAACGCATGCGCCAGCGACGCTTTGCCTTGCAGGCGCACCAGGACACCCTGCGCGGGATGATGCGCCAGCTCGAAGACCTGGTGGCCACCGACGAGTTGACCGGGCTGTTCAACCGCCGGCACTTCCTGCGCCTGGCCACTCGTGAACTCAACTCCCTCAGGCCTGGTGTCGCCCATGGCCTGGCCTTGATCGACCTGGACCATTTCAAACGCATCAACGACCTGCATGGCCATGCCGCGGGCGATCAGGTGCTCCAGGCATTCGCCGGCGTCGCCACGGCCTGCCTGCGCGAAGGTGACGTGCTGGCCCGCTATGGCGGTGAAGAGTTCGTGATGCTGCTGCCTGCCTGTGATCCCGCGCGCCTGACTGCCTGCTGCGAACGACTGCGGCGAGCGTTCAGCGAAGTCGAGTTGAGCGGTTTGCGACTGGGGACCCTCAGCCTGTCGGTGGGCATGACCCTGCTGGAAATCGACGACGACCTGGACGGCGCCTTGCAGCGCGCCGACCAGGCCTTGTACCGTGCCAAGCGCGACGGGCGAAACCGATGCGCGGCGGCCTGGGAGAATGTCGATGCCTGAATTGACGGTTGCCGGCCGACACTGGACGGTGGCGGCGGGAAGCAACCTGCTGGACGCGTTGAATCAGTCCGGCGTGGCCGTGCCCTACAGTTGCCGCGCCGGCAGTTGCCATGCGTGCCTGGTGCAATGTGTGGACGGCGACGTGCGCGACAGCCGGCCCGATGCCTTGAGCCCGACGCAGCGCGACCAGGGCTGGCGCCTGGCATGTCAATGCCAGGTGGTGCAGGACGTGCAGATCCACGCCTTCGATCCGCATCGCGACGGTCAGGCTGCCCGGGTGGCGGCGGTGGATTGGCTGGGGGCCGACGTGCTGCGCATCCGTATCACGCCTGAGCGGGCGCTGCGTTATCAGGCCGGCCAGCACATGGTGCTGTGGCTCGGTGACATAGCCCGGCCTTATTCCCTGGCGAGCCTGCCCGGCGAAGACCGCTTCCTGGAGTTTCACCTCGACTGTCGCCAGCCCGGTCAGTTCGTCGATGCGGCCCGATCCATGACGGCTGGCGACCCCATCCGCCTCGGTGAACTGCGCGGTGGTGCCCTGCATTACGACCCCGAGTGGCGCGACAAACCGCTGTGGCTGCTGGCCGCTGGCACCGGGCTGGCACCGCTGTTCGGCATCCTGCGCGAGGCCCTGCGCCAGCAACATCGAGGCAGCATCCACCTCATCCATGTGGCCCATGACGCTGGCGGTCATTATCTGGACAAACCCCTGGCCGCGCTGGCGGCCAAGCACCCGAACCTCACGGTGGAGCTGCTGGCCTCGTCCGACGCCCCCGCGGCGCTGGCGCGGCTGCGGCTGCCCTCGCGGCAGACCCAGGCCCTGGCCTGTGGTCATCCCGAGCGGGTCGAGGCCTTCGCCAAGCGCTTGTACCTGGCGGGGTTGCCGCGTAATCAACTGCTGGTGGATGTGTTCCTTCCCCGGGCTTGAGTCTGTGCTCACCCACCTCCAGGCAGAAAGCAAAAAGCCCCGCCATTCACATGGCAGGGCTTTTTTCAGCGGCCGGTCACTCAGACCATCGGGTCGCCCACATGCAGGATCTTCATGCCGTTGGTGCCACCGATGGTGTGGTAGCTGTCACCTTTGGTCAGGATGACCCAGTCACCGGTCTGCACCACGCCGCGCTTGACCAGCTCATCCACCGCCGCCTGGCTGACTTCGCCCGGTTGCAGGGCGGCCGGGTCGAACGGCACGGTGTAGACGCCGCGGAACAGCGCCGCGCGGGCCTGGGTTTCGCGGTGCGGGGAGAACGCGTAGATCGGCACCGAGGAACGAATGCGCGACATGATCAGAGGCGTGTAGCCACTCTCGGTCAGGGCGATGATCGCCTTCACACCGGGGAAATGGTTGGCGGTGTACATCGTTGCCAGGGCGATGCTCTCGTCGCAACGCTCGAAGGTCTTGCCGATGCGGTGGCTGGAGGTCTTGCTGGTCGGGTGCTTTTCAGCGCCGATGCAAATGCGCGCCATGGCCTGCACCGCTTCGAGCGGGTAGAGGCCGGCGGCGCTTTCGGCCGAGAGCATCACGGCGTCGGTGTAGTCGAGCACGGCGTTGGCTACGTCGGACACCTCGGCGCGGGTCGGCATCGGGTTCTGGATCATCGACTCCATCATCTGGGTCGCGACGATCACCGCTTTGTTATGACGGCGTGCGTGCAGGATGATCTTCTTCTGGATACCCACCAGCTCGGCATCGCCGATTTCCACGCCCAGGTCGCCACGGGCCACCATCACGGCGTCGGAGGCCTTGATGAGGCCGTCGAGGGTCTCGTCGTCCGCCACGGCTTCGGCGCGCTCGATCTTGGCCACCAGCCAGGCGGTGCCGCCAGCCTCGTCGCGCAGTTGGCGGGCGTATTCCATGTCGGCGGCGTCACGGGGGAAAGACACGGCCAGGTAATCGACTTCCATTTCCGCGGCCAGCTTGATGTCGGCCTTGTCCTTGTCGGTCAGGGCCGGTGCCGTGAGGCCGCCGCCGCGGCGGTTGATGCCTTTGTGGTCCGACAGCGGGCCGCCGATGGTCACGGTGCACACCAGTTCGGTGGCGGTGGCGGTGTCGACGCGCATCACCACGCGGCCGTCGTCCAGCAGCAGCTCGTCGCCCACGCCGCAGTCCTTGACCAGGTCCGGGTAATCGATGCCCACCACCTGCTGGTTGCCTTCGGTCAGCGGATGACTGGTGGAGAAGGTGAAGGTGTCACCGATCTTCAGTTCGATGCGCTTGTTGGCGAATTTGGCGATACGGATCTTCGGGCCTTGCAGGTCGCCCAGCAAGGCGACGAAGCGACCATGCTTGGCCGCGAGGTCGCGCACCAGCTTGGCGCGGGCCTTGTGTTCTTCTGGCGTGCCATGGGAAAAGTTCAGGCGGGCGACGTCCAGGCCAGCCAGAATCAGCTGTTCAAGAACTTCCGGCGAGTGACTGGCCGGGCCTAGGGTAGCGACGATTTTGGTGCGACGGACGGACATGCAAGACTCCTCAAGTTCAAGCGCCAGCGAAGGCTACTATGGTCTTTGGGTGTAGTCATTGTTCATGTGCACTACTTATTCGTTTCTTTTTCGAAATGAACATTCCCGAATATTTTCACACCTGTTAAGCCCGAAAGCCGAACATCGCTTTTGTGGCTAGGGGATAAATCCCCTCGCCACAAGCGCAAGCCCGGCTCCATTTTCAGGCTGAAGATTTTGCCGGCCAGGTCGATACAGGACTCAAGACAGGAGAACCTCCCATGCGATTCGTGCTTTTTGTTGCCCTGGCCCTGAGCATCACGGGCTGCACCCGTTGGTCGATGAACCATCATATGAACCTGGCCTACAAGGCCTATGACCGTGGCAACTGCGAGCAGGTGATGCTCGAACTGTCCCAGGTCGACCGCGCCAGCCGGGCCCGCCGCTACATGCAGCCGGAGGTCTCGATGCTGCGTGGCCAGTGCCTGGAGCGGCAGAAACTGTTCATCGATGCGGCACAGACCTACCAGTTCA
This sequence comes from Pseudomonas sp. NFACC32-1, assembly GCF_900101215.1. Lineage (NCBI taxonomy): Bacteria > Pseudomonadati > Pseudomonadota > Gammaproteobacteria > Pseudomonadales > Pseudomonadaceae > Pseudomonas > Pseudomonas sp. NFACC32-1. The sequence continues at coordinate 228,538 of NZ_FMUL01000006.1, read as the reverse complement.
TCATCACTCAATACCCCACCAGCGAATACGCTTTCCGCGCCCGCGCCCGCCTGGAAACCCTGCAGAGCCTGGGGCATTACCCGACCCGCAGCGCCTCCGCAATCCGCCCGACGGCATTCTGACCGTTCGTCAACAGAAATGGCCATGTGAAACGCATGGCCATTCTTCGTCTATACCATTGCGCCAGATGAAACTTACGACACCTGGCTGGTCGTCGCTGAATCGTCAGCTATATTTGTACAAGTCGTGATTAGAGCCGGGTCTCTAATTTCGAGGCGTCACCTGTGACTGGCAGAATTATGGCCAAGAGGCTTGGAAGCGTCTGGCACCGGGATCGGGGAGAGCGGGCAGGCTTTGGCCCGTTCCGAAGTATTCGGTAGGCACCCTGTTGGGTGGCTGGGAAAAGCGATACAGGACATGTACAAAAAGCGTCGGATAGAGCGGCAGGACTTGCCGTACTTCCTGAAAGTGTTCAATGGTGTCAATGACAAGCTCATCGGCTACCTGGGCAATGTTTCCGCAGACGGGCTGATGCTGATCAGCCAGTTGCCGTTGATGGTCGGTGCGGATTTCGACCTGCACCTCAAGATTCCCGCCGATGAAGGGCCGCAGATGAACATCAAGCTGAAGGCCACTTGCCTGTGGTGCCACGAGGACGTGACGCCGCAGCACTTCGACGCTGGCTTCAGTCTGCAGGTGATTCCACCGGAGTACGGGCAACTGGTCAGTGCGCTGCAGCAGTACTTCAGTTTTCGCTCGATGTCGGAATCGGCTTGAGAATGCTTCCATAGGGCCAGGCCTTCTGTGGGAGTGGGCTTGCTCGCGAAGGCGTCGGCACATTCAGCATTGATGCCAGCTGATCCACCGTCATCGCGAGCAAGCTCGCTCCCACAGGGTCTTCATACATTCTTTACTTCTAGAGGTCGTTCGACCTTCAGCGCTGGACCTTCGCTTCGTTATCCAGCAACCGCTCCAGCAACAACACCCCCATCTCGCCCATCTGATGAATCGCCAGCGCCAGGTTGCGCGTGGCACCTTCCAGATCTTCGGACAAATCCAGAATCAACGTGCTCACCGAGCAGAAGGTTTCATAACTGTGCACCAGTAGCCCTTCGGGGTCGGCATCGGGCGCGACGATGAAGTAGTCCAGGTGCCTTTCGGGTTTGGCCGGCGTGTCGGGCTTGAGGTAATGGTCCAGGGCCTTTTTGGCGGCTTTGTCGAGTTTTCTTGCGTCGAGGGGGGCGGACGGCGGGTTGGTTTTCGGGGGATTGGGTGTGGGTTTGATCATCATCGTTTTTCCATGATTGGGCTGCCACCCGGTTCGCGACTAAACGAGGGGTGGCGGCTGGACGCAGGTTAGTCGACCGGTGGAAAAACGAAACCCGGCGCGCCCGAGGGCGCCCTGCGAACAGCCACCATCAAGTGCGGGGATAGGGTTACCCGGCTTGATGACACTTGTGCACATCGTTCTTCACACCGGGCGACTAAACCCGGACGCTGATTATCAGCGACGCGAATCAAGTTACGGGGCAAGGCCAAGGCGCACAAGCCGGCGGATTCTGGCGGATATGTAGTCCGTTGCGCAAGGCGGTGTAGCCAGTTGGGCATTAGGCCTACACCGCCGATCCCTGCCGCTCGTCAGCACTGTCAGAACTAACAGGTGATCAAGCAAGCTGTTTTGTCATTCACTGAGCCCAAGCGGACTTCCGGTGATACGTCGGCCGCAATGAGCCTCTATGCACGAGTGACGATTAAGGGGTAAGTCATGGAAACTGGCGATGATCCTGAGAAAAATAAGTTCGCCTCCTCACCGGGGGCGGCGAGCGAGATTGCTCATGTCACTGAGGGTGATAGTGATACGCTTGGCCAAGAGCCGGAATCTAATCCAAACTCTTTAACCGGGGAAGTTTTTTTACAAGCGGTCAACGGTTCTCTTTGGGCAAATTTCACGGCTTTATATGCATGGTCTTCGGATGGAAAGTCATTTGAGTTGAGAAGGCCGAAATACAGTGCAAAGAGTAATGGGCGAAGAAGCGGAAATGTTTACATAAGTCTTAAATCGGCCGTAGAGACTGGATATCAGGAGCTTACAGATGATGATGGGATTCAGGATGGGAACTGGCACGAAATAAATCAAACGATTGCGGTGCGAGGGAATTCTGATTTTGTCGAGGTGTACTATAAATATACGTACGATATTTACCTTGAAGATGACCCTTTTCTATATGCAAGTCAAAAATATTATTATCGACCTCTCCCGCCCACCCCAACCATTGACCCCATTCGAAACGTTAATAGCAGGACATTTACTGTCTCGGGGGCAGGAGGGGTGCCTGGCAGTGGTACGGTTATTCTGTACAACGAAGACAACGACGCTACGTTGGGGCCAGCAACAATGCAGTCGAATGGAAAGTGGGCTGCCAGTGTAGAACTGAGCCCGACATCTGGTTCGATTTCCATTTACGCCAAGCAGAAAGTTGGCGATATATATTCCTTAAAGTCTGCTAGCACATCGAGAATATACTTGGTGACCTTGGCAGCGCCTGCTTCTAATTCTTTTCTGGAAACTGGTGTGGGTTTTAGTGGAGCCGCTGCTCCTGGAACGTTGATTAGGGTGGTGAAGGCTAACGACAGTCTCTTTGCTCTGGCGCCTGAGGTAACCGCAACGGGCGGCATTTGGTCAACGACTTTCAATGCCACCCTACCGAGCGGTTCCGTACCTGTGGTGGCACAGTTCAGTCTGGCTGGTTATCCATCAGGTAAAACCGCTGCTGTCACCTACCGAGTCCTGGGAATTCTGGCTATTACTTCCCCCTCCGCTAATAGCCATCAGATGCAAACATTCACCCTTTCAGGTAACCAGGGTCTGGAAGGGGCCTCCGTGCAGGTTTATATCGAATGGTCGTCAACTATGGTCGGAACAGGTTCCGTAGGCGCCAATGGTGTCTGGAGTGCGAGCGTTACAACAGCCGCTGGGCCTGTTTCACTTGTGGCGATGCAAACATTGAGTGGGAAGGGGTCTGGGCGAAGCGTCTCCCGGGCTTTCAAAATAAAACCGCCGAAATTGATAGATTCCCAGGTGTCCTACCCCAGTCCCAATACCGTGAGGTTTTCAGGTGTTGGCTACAGCAGCGGTGCAAGGGTAGAGATTTTCAATATAGAGGGTGATCTTCAGATATATACCAATGTGAATACAGACCGCAGTTGGAGAGTGGATTGGAACGATCGGCCTCCTTCCTCACCTCATCAGATGAATGCCCGGCAAGGTGTGTCCGATGGGGCTGGCGGCTGGATTTACTCCGACTTCGAATATGGGCTCAGTATCACTGTGCCGGTCCCGGTCCCGACCCTCACGGTTAGCGTAGGCGCCGACCGCAAACCGGTGTTCTCCGGCACCGGCCATAGCTGGACGGGCCAGCCCGCCGCGCGGGTCGAGGTGCGGCGGGTCGGGGAGTCGACGCCTGCCGCGCCGATTGCCAACGTGGCGATTAACGCCTGGTCCAGCATCGCCGCCGAAGCCTGGAACCCAGGGACCTACTTCGTCGAAGCCAGGCAATTATTCAAGCCGGCCGGGGAGAGCAGTGACCTGCGGTCTGAGCCGACCCCCTCGCGGGAATTCACCATCAGGGCCCCGGTGCCCACCGTGGAGTTTCGCCACGACGGCCTGACGCCGCGTTTTTCCGGCACCTGCCTGGCCGGTGGGCAGGTGCAGCTGTGGTTCGACGGCGACCCGGATTCGCCCTATGACGCAGTGGTGAGCGGTACCACCTGGAGCTTCACCCGAGACGAACCTTTCATGCCCGGCGCGTATACCGCCAGGGTGAAACAGTCCTTCGGCGGCCAGACTTCCGACGAGGTGCCCCAGCCGTTCGATATCGTCGTGTTGAAACCGGTCATCACTTCACCCATCGATGAAGAGGTGGATCACAACCCGGTCATCCGGGGCACCGGTGGCATTCCGGGGGCGACGATGCGGGTGCATGAGTTCGTCTCGGAAGGGCTTCTCGACGAAACCCCAGTCACGGGAAACGAATGGTCGGTTCCCATTCTGGAAGACCTTTCGTTCGGCGATCACCAGGTCTACGCCGTCCAGCAGTACGATCGCTGGCCATCGGAGAAGAGCGAGCCGGTGTCCTTCACGGTGATCCTGTTCCCGCCCACCATCGAGTATCCCCAGCCGGGGGATGCCATGGCCCGCGTCTCGATCATCGACGGCTATGCCCGCAAGGCGTCCGGGGTGGACACGGCGACGGTCGAGTTGTGGCTCGACGGCGCGGATGAACCGCTGGCCACGGTGCGGGCCAGAGGTGTCGATGGCTACTGGTCCTATGAAACCCATTTGCCGGTGGGCACTTACACGCTGCGGGCCAAACAGTTTTTTCAGGGCAAACCCTCCGATTTCGGTCCTGAACATGAATTCACCGCCGTGCCGGCCATCCCGCTCATCGAGTCCCCGGCGCTGCAACAGCACCTCGGCGCGACAGCGACGATTTCCGGCCATGGCTATGTCGGCGATTGGGTGGAAGTGGCCTGGAGCGACGCGCCCGACACGCTGTTGGGCAGGGCGCAGGTGCAGGCGAACCGCACCTGGTCGATTCCCCTCGCTATCACGTGTGCGGCCGGCACTCATTCATTGATGGTGCAGCAGGAATGCGAAGGTTATCGCTCCGGCTGGAGCGCGGCGCACGAGGTACTGCTGTTATCCCCGGCCCCGACGTTCACCTCGCCCGAGGCCGGTCACTGGTTTGCCGGGCAGGTGTTTTTCGAAGGCACCGGCGCGGCCGGCCAGGGCGTCGATGTGTCGTACTGGTTCGATGCCCGGCAGTTGATCGCCCAGGATCGCCCGGTGGCCGACGGTGCCTGGACGGGCTCGCCCGAAGCACCGTTGGCCCCCGGCTCGCACTGGGCGAAGGCGCGGCAGAGTGGAACGGACTGGGGTGATAGCCCGCGTTTTGAAGTGGCTCAGGTAGAGGAAAACCCCACGGCTCGCGCCGTCCTCAATCATTAAAGCGGAGCTCTGCGATGAAAGATTCTCCGGCTCGAATCGCCAGCCGTTTTTGCGAACAACTCTTGGCTGAGCGACAGTCCGAACAACTGTCCGACCTTGAGCAGTATTTTGCTGCGGGCGGCTCGGTGTGTGCGTTGGCACGCAAAGGAGTGGCCGGGCTGGTGAACGAGTACGGGTTGGAAAGCGAGGATGCCCAGGCGCTTGCATTTCGTCTCAACGGGCTGGCGACGAGGGTGCTCAGGGGCTTCATCGAGGACCAGTTGACCCGCCACGAGTCGCTGCCCTCGCACCTGCGTCAAGGCTTGTTGGCGTTGGTCGACGGCCCCACTTACGAAGGGCTGTTCAAACCCAATTTCGGTAATAAATGCCCATCGGATGCAATCGAAGCCATTCATTCACCCGTGGCCTATGCGGTGTGGCTCAAGCACTGGTCGCAACGGCGCCTCGTGCCTTCCGAAGCCAGCGACGCTTATGCGCTGACCTTGCGACGCAAGGACTTGGACCTGCTGCGCATCGATCCGGTAACGACCCATCGCGTGGTGTCATCGGTCGAGGTGATCAGCGCCGTGCTGGAGAAGTCCATCGCGGATTCCTTGGGCGGGGGCGGCAACCTGGACGAGAAACTGAGCCGGCGACGCTACCCCAACGGGCTGCCTTACCATCATCCCTGGACCACGCTGGACGAACTGACCCGGGACCTGGGGCTTTCCGTGGGCACTGTGGTGCGCTGGTGCGATCCGGCGTTTCCTTATTTCCTGCGTGCGCTGCCCTGGGGAGACACCAGCGGTCATGCACTCACCCAAGCGGCCCGGCTGAGTCCGGCCTTACGACAGCTCATGCTGGAGGCGTCGCCTTTCCCCGACGGGGATCAAGACAGCTATTTCAAGGAAAACTTCGCGGCGCGCTCGAACATCGAATCGCAGAACCTGAACCAGACGTTCTTTTTCAACCAGCGGACCCAGCTGACTCAATCCGGACTTGAAGCCCTGCTCTCGGTTGAATTGTTTGCCCCGACGCTGTCCGAGCATGCGTTGATGCTCGATGCCCGGGTCACGCCCGGGCATTCGGGCTCGGTGTTCGTCAACAACGGGCTGGCAGAGCCGTCGATGTTCATCAGATATGGCGGCGACGAAAAGACCAACAAGATCATCGAGCTTATTTCCGAAGACGGTATCTTCACGACCGACAGGATCGACCGTCTCAATCGCAAGATCCGTCTGGACAACGCCCTTGAGTTGCCCAGCCATGAAACCGATGCGCTGCTGAGCGCGATCATCGGCGCTGAATCGAATTCCGCTGCAACGGCGAACGCCTCGTCGCAGGCGCAACCGCCCGATTACTGGATGACGAGCAGTACCGTCCGGGCATTGGGGTTGTTCCGGATGCTCCAGGAGGACTATCGGTGTTCGGCGCAAGAATTTGCGGTATTCGTGGGGGATATCTCTGTTTTCGGTCGTGGCAGCGAGCTGTCGCAATTCGACCGTGTCTTCAACCGGGACACGCTGTCGACACCCGCGTTGTTGATGGACGACGGTACGTTCGAGTTGATACCGGAAACGGAAGCCGATGCATTGACGGTCGCGCAGATTTGCGGCGGGCTGAACATCGACCTGGCTACCTATTTCAACCTGGCTCCATTGATCGCCGATGCCCTGGGCCTTACCGCGCTGCAACGCAGCCTGCCGGTACTGTCCAGTTTCTACCGCATAGCCAGGTTAGCGCAGCTACTGGGAATCGCGCCGAATGTGGCGGTGGAGATTCTCAGGCGGTTGAGTGGAGAGTCCGGGCTCGTTGCGTTGCTCGGTCGGCCGGTCATCGGCGCGGACGGCCAGGCAGCGGATGTCTTGGCGTCGATCCAGCGCCTGGAGGGGTGGGTCCGCTGGTGCGCCGACAATAACCTGGACGTGGCCTGGACCGTGGAGCGCGTCCAACCCGTGGCCGCTCCCACCGAGCCTTCGCCGGCACAGAACCGGCTCTTCGATCTGCTCCGCTCGCAGCTCGCGCCTGCGTTGTTCACCGAGGCCGCGTTGCGCATGGCTGGTGTCCCGCCGTTGTCCAACGACCGGCAATGGACTCAGCAGTTGCTCGAACTGGCCGACACGCACGGGCTGGTGATCCATCGCAGCGAGTCCGCCGACCTGCCTTACGAGGACTATGCCCGGGCGATGGTCGAGCGCATCGTGCGCCAAGTGCTCGGCCGGGACGATCCCCAGACCGTCGAGCAGATCGTCGGCGTGTTGCTGAGCAGCCGAGCCGGCCAGCGCAGCGTGGTCCAGGAGAGCCTCGGGGTGTATGGCGAACTGTCCGCGTCCCTGGCATTGCCGGTGCTGGCCTGGGCGGGAAGTACGGTATATGAGGTGCTTTCCTACGTATCGGGACGTCCGGCCGCGGGCGTGTCGTCGCGCAACCATCGGCGCGATGACGAACCTGGCGACCCTTTCCTGGGCATGCTGGTGGGGTTTACGCACCGCAGCGACGTCGTGAAAACCCTCAAGCTGAGCGAGGCGTTCCTGGCGCTTTACCTCCGCGTCGGTGACGGTGTCGAGCCCGCACCCGCCACGGCCCCCTTCACCCCACGCGCGCTGTATTACCTGACGGTCTACAACCGTGCCGTAACGCTCAGCCAGAAACCCGAATCACCACTGCTCGATTACCTGGAACTGGTCAACGGGCTGCCCAACGACCTGTCCGGAGACGGGCTGAGACTGGTGCAGGCCCATGCCGCCGAGCTGCTGGCCGAACTCTTCGACTGGAGCGCCGAGGAAGTGCGCGCCTGCGCCGACCGGGTCAATCCCGGCCAGGGCTACATCCGTAGCCTGGGGCACCTGGATCTGTTCACGCGCCTGCGTGGGTTTTCGCTCCAGAGCACGCTGGATGCATCGACCACGCTGAAACTGGGCATGTTGCCGCCCGATGCGTCCTTCAGTGCCTACCAGGCCGTGGCCGATCAGGTCACGGCCCAATTGGCGGACCCCCACAGGACTTCACCCTTGTACGGTCTTCATGCCGGCGGTGATCGGGTGGAGGTCCAAAGCACGGTAGATCGCAGCGAAATGATCGCCAACAGCAATCAAACGGCGGAACTGACCCTCACGGTTACCCTCGCAGGGGAGCCGCAGAAAAACGTCAACGTGTACTGGACGTCCAAGTCGTGCCGTATCGATCCGCCAAAGTCCGTCACCAACCAATATGGCAAGGTCACGGCCACCGTGCATGCCGGTACGACGATGGGGCGTGACCTGATCAGCTATCGGCTCGATGCCCGCGAGCCACAGCCGGCGGTGACGATCACCCTGGGGAACGATCCTTCTACGTTCGAGTTTGCCCGCGTGGAGGGCGATTTCGTTGTCACCAAGGAAAAAGCCGGCACCGACGTTACCTTGCGGGCGCACTTGCACGACCGCTACGGCAACCCGGTTGCCCATGAGCCGGTGAGTTGGGAGCTCAAACCGCTTTACAACATCCCTGTCCTGGGTACCACCAACGCCGAGGGCATGGCCGACGTGACGTTCACCAGCACGGCACCGCTTAAAGTTGACGAACCGATAATCAGGAGGGATGACCTGAGCCTGCTGTTTATGCCCGTCGAATTCATCTCATGAAGCACGCTTCTCCAGCACCACGGTACTCGTCGCCTTGACGAGTGCCCCCCACTCACAGGAGAGGGCAATGGCCACGCAAGACATCACCCGGGCGACCGCCCTGCGCCGAGACGCGTTGATCGAATGTGCCTTGGGCATCAAGCAGATCGAAGACAAGGATGACAACAAGGGATACCCGACGATCCAAACGGCGGACGACCTGCTGGAGTGGCTGCGCACCGATCCCCTGGATAACCATCAGGTCAAGACGACCTGGGTCGCCGAGGCGGTCAGTTGTTTGCAGCAGTACATCCATGCCGTCTATCAGAAGCTCGAACCGGGCTATACCCAACGGGAATTCGACAGCAAGGACCTGAAGGATTGGGACATCGCCAGCCAATACCCACTGTGGGCCGCCAGCCAATTGCTCAAATGCATGCCCGAGGACTACATCACTCCATATGCGCGCATTCGTAAGACCAGCCTGTTCAGGGCGCTGGAAAGCAATCTCAACCAGACCCGGCTGACGACCGATTCGGTGCAGTCGGGCGTCCAGCAATATCTGCGCGCCTTTGAAGAGGTGTGCAACCTGGATGTGCTCAACGGCTATGTCGACGGCGCCGATGCCCGCCGTGCCGACTATTACCTGGTGGGCCGGGAGCGAATCGCGCCCTATCGCTATTTCTGGCGCAAGGCCGACGTCCAGCTGGATGTCGACAGCCGGGCGATCAACCCGGCGGCCTGGAGCGAATGGCAACCGGTCGACATTCCCAGCGATGTGCAGGTGCTCGACAGCCGGCTGGTCTTTTGGGGAGGGCGCTTGTGCCTGGTCTGGGCCGAATGGCGCCAGGCGTTGTTCGATGGCGACGGCGGCTTGCAAAAGCCCTATGAGCTTGAGCTGAAGGTGGCGTTCATCACGCTGGACGGCAAGTGGTCGCCGCCGATACGGCTGAACCTGTCGGAGTTCGATAAGGACGTCAGCCCGAACTGCCGGCTGGTGGCGGTGATGCTGCGCGACGATGTGGACCCGTTGTATCCCAAAGGGCGACTGGCGGTGCATTTGACCAATGCGGTGACCCCACCGGTGTTCTTGGGGTCACGATCCGGTCCGGTGGACATCTATGAAACGCGCGACGCGCTGTTTCGCAAAGTGGGCGACGAAAAGCCGATCATGGATCACTTGGCCATGGTTCGCTTCTCCAATCCATCGACGCTTCAGCAGCGAGTCGGGACTGCGCAATTTTCCAGAATGACAGAAACGGTATCGGTGGGCGCGAATTCGCTGGTAGAAAAATTCACGCTCAAAACAGTGGTGACAACGAGCGCAGGCAAACAACAACTGCGTTTCCAACCGCACTGTGCCCTTCTGGTGCCCGGGAGGGAAGGCGAATCGAAGGCTTTCACGATATCGGTGCAATTTCCCTCGGGCGGTGACCCGCCGTCCGCTACCGAATCGCATTCCGACAATGGCGGCTGGTCATTCGCTTGGAATAAATATGAGCGCGATAGCTTTGCCGGTTTGACCGCCACATTCATCCTGGAGGGGCCGGGTAACTTTGGCAGCAAGACCTTCGTGCTGGAGCTCAAGGGCCTGCCTGTCGAACCTCGCCTGCCCTCCCTGCACAAGAGCAATGCGCGCGGAGCCCAATTCCTGCACCTCAACGACCCGGCCCTGACGCTCAAGTACGCGCGCCTGAATACCCTGATCGGTGCGGAACTGGTGACGCGCGCCAACGTGTCGACCGATGCCGTGCTCGATTGGGATACCCAGTTTCCCGACGAGCCCGCGCTGCCCGACGGGGCAGCCGAGCCCAACGGGCCGTTCGACGGGGCCAACGGGCTGTTTTTCTGGGAACTGTTTTTTCATCTGCCCCACTTGGTGGCAACGCGGCTCAAGGACGAAGAGCGTTTTGTCGAAGCCCAGCAATGGCTGCATTACATTTTCGATCCCCAGGCGCCCGCCGACGCCGCTCGAGCGAATCCGAAACCGCGCTATTGGCGTTGCCGACCGTTGAATGTGCCCAGCGCCGAGGGTGACGTGGGCTGCGAAGCCGACAACCCCACCGATCCCGACGCGATTGCTTACTCGACGCCGCGGCATTACCAGATGCTGATTTTCCTCGACTACGTCGCCAACCTGGTGGCGTGGGGGGACTGGCTGTATCGGCAATTGACCCGTGACAGCCTGGCGGCGGCCAAGCTGCAATACCTGCGAGCCAAGAACCTGATGGGCGCTGCCCCGGACGTGCAGACCCTCAGCCAGTGGACGCCCGCCACGCTGGCGGAGCTGGTCGAGGAGCTGGAGGACAGTGCCGAGCTCAAGGCATTCGAGCAGGCGTTGCTGCTGGATTCGGGTTCGTTGCCGGTCAGGACCCGTTTTTTCGAAGACCCCGGCGTCATCGGGGCCGGTCGTTTCCGGCTGCCGGTGAGCCAGCGAGTGATGCAGCTTTATGAATTACCGGCCCAGCGCATGTACAACCTGCGCAACAACCTGACCATCGACGGCAAACCCCTCTCCATCGAACTGTTCAGCACGATCAACCCTTCGGATCTGCTCAACAATCTGGCGGCCGGCGTTGGCGGGCCCGTACGTCCCATGGGCGGTCCCTTGCGGGTCGCGGCGTTTCGCTGGCGCCCGCTGTTCGATACCGCCATCCGGGCCGCCCAGTATCTGCAGGATTGCGGCAACCAGGTGATGCGCCTGTTGGAGCAGCAGGACCAAGGCGAGCAGGAACTGTTGCAGCAGCGCCATCTGACCGAGCTGAGTACCTTCGTCAGGACGGTGCAGGAAGAAAACCTCGCCCAGCTGCGAGAGACGCTGGCGGCCCTGCACAGCAGCCGTACCTTGACCGAGGAGCGGCAAACCCATTACGCGAGGCTGTATGTCGAGCACATTTCCAATAGCGAATACAAGGTCATGGGGGCGTTCGACACCGCTAAATGGCTGACGTCGCTGAGCACGTCGATGCAAGTGGCCGGTGCTGTCATCGACGCCTTCCCCAATGTGTTCGGCCTGGCCAACGGCGGGCACCAGCCGGGTAGCCTGCCAAGAGCCGTCGGCTATGGATTCCAGGTTGCGGCCGAGGTGGTGCGCACCGATGCCGAGAAGGATGCCACCTCCGAAAGCTATCGGCGGCGGCGTCAGGACTGGGGGCTGGCACGGGATCAGGCCACGGCGGAGCTGGCGATGATCAATGAGCAGATCAAGGCCCAGGAGCACGCGGTCTACGCCGCCGAGGCCAGTCTGGAGCAGATTCTCAAGATGAATGCACAGACCCAGGCACTCTATGATTTCCTGCTGACCCGCGCCACCCGCGTCGAGCTGTACCGCTGGTACCTGGGGCAGTGCAAGACCTTGCATTACCAGGCCTACGACCAGGTCGTCAGCCTGTGCCTGAGCGCCCAGAGCGCATTGCAGCTGGAAACCGCCGAGTTCGGTCTCTCTCACATACGCACCGATGCGTGGCTCGACAATTATTACGGCCTGACCGCCGGAGACGCGTTGCGGCTCGATCTGCTGCGCATGGAAGCCGATTACCTGCTGCGGTACGAGCGACGACTGGAGATCGTCAAGACCGTATCCCTGCGTCAGTTGTTCGATGACGGCATCGATCCAGAGCCGGACTACGCAAGCTGGGATGAAGCGCGAAACTATTTGACAAAAAACGGCGTCCTGAATTTTCGACTTTCCCAATTGCTGTTCGACCGTGACTACCACGACCACTACTGCCGGCAGATCAGCGCCGTGGATGTCACCTTGCCGACGTTGCTTGGCCCTTTTGAAAACGTCTGCGCAACATTGACGCAGGTCGGCAGTGCCACCGCGATCAAGCCCTCCCTCGAGTCGCTGGACTACCTGTACGGGGCCAGTTCCCTGCCACCGGCCGATGTGCTGCTCAATATCAGCAGCGGTGAACAGATGGCCATTTCCATCGGCCTGGACGATTTTGGCGTGGCGGCGCTGAAACCTGATGAAGGCTTGCGAAATACCTTCGAGAACACTGGCGCGGTGTCTCGTTGGACCCTGTCCTTCCCCTGGTTCGATAGCGAGCAGCACCGTCAGAAGAAGCAACTGGAGGCCCTGAACGACGTCATCGTGAAGGTGCGCTACACGGCCAAGGTGGGAGGCCCGGCGTTTTCCCGGTATGTCCAGGACAAAGTGCGAACAGCCGGCAGCACAGCGCTCAAGGGGTCGCAACGATGAACAGAGAACCTGTCAACACCCGGACCAATATCCTCCTCAACGGGCATTTCGACCTGGGCTTTGCCCACTGGGAAAGCGCCGGTGCGCCAGGATACAACTACGCCCGCAAGGAAGGCACATGGGAAGGGCTGCCCATCTTCTACATGTCTCTTTACAAAGGTACGGGGATTACCCAGACAGTGCCTGCGCCGGCACCGCAATCAGCCGGGGGGCGCTACCGTTTGAGTTTCCTCTACGACAACCGCCATGCAGATCCGGGGGTTTTCATCCTGCGCCGGCGTGGCACCGAAGACCAGCTGGAAATACCGTTGCCTGCAACGGGGAACAGGGGGGACGCCCCTGAAACCCTGGCATTGAGCCTGACACCCATCACGGCGTCGATCGAGTTCGATGTCGAGGGCGAGGATCTTTTCGAGTTCGTCATCCTCAGCCCGGCTCAAGCCTCGACGACCGTGGACCTCATCGTCGCCCGGATCGATTTGCACCTTGAGCTTGAGCCGCTGGTGCTGGCGCGCATCGTCAATGATGGCCAGGCGTTCACCCCGACCGGGGAGCCCTTGCTCTACCTGTGTCACGGTGCCACCGGCAGCAAGCGCCACCAGGTCACCTTCCAGCCGGCGCCGGACAGCCCCTGGGCCGGCACCGAAGCCTTGCTGTGGAGCCAGGACAACCCCCTGGAGGCGGTGGTGATCTCGCCCGAATGGGGGGAGAACCAAACGATCGAAACGGCCTGGCAGGTGGATTGTCCTGAACCGGTCTCGGATGACACTCAACGGTTCAACCTGTCCATCTACAGCAAGTACCACGCCGATATCTACCCGATTGCCGTTTCGCTCGGGCATCATCGGCTGGTGGTCGAGACTATCCTGGACCCGGCCTATCAACCGGTGATCGAATATGCTCAATCGGTCAAGCTGGGCGTTCGGGTGAAGTCCTATTACCTGGACCTGCCGATGCGCGGTTATGAAGTCACCTGGCTGCTGGGCAATGACATGATTTCAGTCGGCACGACCGATGACGGTGGCGAGGCGTGGCTTGATTTCACCCCTGCCCGCGACGGCGCGCTCGCCGTGAAAGCCCGGGTCGAGAGCCCCTTTTATGCACAGGGCAACACGGCACACACCTTCAACGTCCAGGCCCATGCCACGGACCCGCTGAAGACTGTGCAAGTCAAGTTCCCGAATATGGACGCCGCGCCCTGGGGGGAGAAAACCGGCTACCCCGACCGCGGTGCGTCGTATCGCTTGGAAGTCTCCTTTGCCGCCGACAGCCCGCTGCTCAACCGTCATGTCTGGTTGGCCTGGGAGGGCAAGCCCCCCGAGGACTTGGGCGTGACGGTTCAGCCGGCCTTGATGCAGCCGGTTCCGGTCACCAGCACCCCTCTGGTCTGGCGCCTTGATTGTCAGGACCTGAACGATGGCCAGTTCAACTTGCGGTTGGGCAGCGCCGACCTGTTGAGGCCGACCGTGGTAAACCCCATGTCGCTGGCCCGGCACAGCCTGAAGATTGGCGAGGTGCGCGGGCCCAACCGGGCTCCGGTGGTGGACGAGGGGGATTATGCCTGGTGTATGTTGCGGGTGGTGACCCAGGCAGGTGACCAGCCGGTTGCCGGGGTTGCGGTGGAGTGGGACGCCTCCGGGGGACTCCAGCGCACCTTCACCGGCGTCGACGGCTGGGCCAGCGTGATCGATCGGCCCGCGGTGCATAGGGCCTACACCCTGGCAGCGCGGGTCAACCCCCGAGAAGGCGCGCCGGCGCTCAAGCACGACTTCGAGATCCAGACCTTGGCCACCAGCGCCTGGAAGACGGCCAGTTTCACTCTGGATGAGACTGCGGTCGACCGGGTGGGGGCGGGGGCGGTGTGCCGCATGGGGCAGACGTATGCGTTTCGCCTCGCGGTGGAGTCCGGCAGCCCGCTGATCGGCAAGGAGATTTCCCTGCGCTGGCGCGATCCGGCTGCCGTCCGTTCAATCGTCATCGCCAATATGGAAGCTCCGGTCACCGTCACCGCCAGCGGCGTGCAATGGAGCGTCGATGCGTTGGTGGTCGACACCAGCGGCGTGTTCGACCTGCAAGTGATCTCGAACGGGATGGAGGCACGCGACCTGGCGTTTCGCTCGCTTCCCCGGGACCTGTCCACCGAGGTCGGGCTGGTCTTCGATCAAGTGCCGAAGACCTGGACGGACGACGTCGACTTGTACCCGTGCATCGGCGCCACGCACGAACTGACCGTCCAGCCGACGAATAACCTGGGCGGCCTGCATGGCCTGCTGCTAGAGACCGCCATGGCACCGGACCTGCCGCCGGGGTGGGTCATCGTCCCGTCCTTGGCGCAACCGGCTCCCATGACCGCCGGTGGCATTCGTTATCGTTGTGACCTGACAGCCACGACTGAAACAGCGGAGCGTCGATGCAGTGCCACTGTTCTGGGTATCGACGGTTTTACCCAACCAGCCGCTTTCGGATTCAAGCTGGCCCACAATAAGGTAGTGATCGGTACCCCGTACGACGTGGCGACCGACCCGGTGCTGAGCAAGGGCGAAAGCGCACGGTTGGCCGTACGGTACCTGTCGGCATTCACGGGCAGGCCGGCAAACGATGTCAGCGTCGAGTGGGGCGACGGGCAAGTGTCGTTGAGCGCCGCAGACGGTATCGCCCAGCGCAGTTACCAGCCGACCAGCGCGGGAAGCCAGGAGGTCCTGGCTTGCGTCAGCAACCCCTATGATGCGACCCAGGTCGAGCATGCGTTTTACGTTTACGCGTATCAGGAAGACCCCTGGCTCGACCTGCGCGTCAGTGTCGGGTCCGGCGCAGAACAGCGGTGGGGCGAAGGTACTTTTTTCCCTCGACGCGAAGGGCGGTTGGACTTGACGCTCACCGCCCGGCCGGACAGTCCTTTACTCAACCAGGCGCTGACGCTGGGACTCGAAGGCGCCTATGAATTGGACACGGGCTTGTCTTTCGGACCGGTAGGGCTGGGCGTGTCGCGTCCCCTGGGCACTGCCGGCCTGCCGCTCAGTATGTTGGCCGCTGACCGGACCGATGCGGCGTTTTACCTGCAACTGTCCGCCTCGAGATTGTTGGCCCGCTCACCACTGAATGCGTTTTCCCTGGGCAGCCACCTGCCTGTGGATGTCATGGCCGCAACGAACCAGGAGCCGACAGTGGTTGACTGGGGCGAGACGTTGTTTTTTGAGATCACCTTGACCAATTCATTGTCCGGACAACCTGCCCGAAATGTTCAGGTGTCCTGGAGCGGTACTGACCAGGCCATGGAGGACGTCGCGACATTCACCGATTTCTATGGCGTCGCGCGTTTCAGTTTCACGGCGACGGCGTCCGGGCCGGGCACCGTGACTGCCCGTGCCGTCGGTGGCATCGAGGTCGTTGAGTTTACCTATTTCGTACATGAAGCCTGTGTGATACAGGAGCTGACCGGTTCGGGCCTGGAGAACGCGCCGGGCGAAGAAATCAGCGCCGAGGCCACGGTGGTCAGTGCCGCCAGCGGCGAGCCGGTAGGGGGGGTACGGGTGCACTGGTTCTACAAGGGCGTTGTGCTCGAGCCGGTCGTCACCGATGCGGCTGGCAAGGCGCGGATCACATTCGAATTACCGCCGAGGATAGGGCGTTATGTCCTGAGTGCATCCGTCAGGGGCGTGCTGGGGTGGGAGGCAGCCCGGTTGGAGTCCAGGGTCACGGGGACACAGGATTCCTGGGTGCGGGAATTCACGCTTCGGCTGAACGAGCGGCCGATCGACATGGACGATCTGGTCAACTGGAAAATGATCCTCAAGGATACGCTGCCCAGTACGCTGGAATTGAAGGTCAGGAAAGACAGTAACCTGATTCACGAAACCAGTGTTTCGTTGTATGGCTTCCCTCCGGAAGCCCTCGGGCTGCGGTTTGACCCGCAGTTGCGTGTCCTGCGGCCCGTCACCACGGTGCCCTTGTCCTGGTCGATCATTCCACGGGAAGGCGCTTTCGGCGAATTCGAGCTGGAGTTTCGAAGCCCTGACCTGCCGCCTCGCTGGCTACCGTTCAAGGTGGAGCATTGATCCTATAGATTCCCGGCTTTTTTCCACCCCAGGTACAACGTCACCAGCTCGGCCCCCAGCTCCCCGGGCCGGGCTTGCAACACCACCACGCCATGGGCGTTCAGGCGCTCGTGCAGTTCGTTGCGTGCATTCAAATACTCGACGGCCCCGCAATAGGCCAGGGCCTCGGGCAAGGACTGCACCGGGGTTTCCCGCAGGCGGTCCAGCGCTTCTTCCCGCAGGCTGGCCACCAGTACCCGATGCTGTTGGCCGAGCCGCTTGACGGCGGCCAGCAGGTCCTCGTCGTCTTCATCCCGCAGGTTGGTCACCAGCACCACCAGGGCCCGGCGTTTCTGCCGGACCAGCAGTTCGTTGGCGGCGGCCTGGTAGTCGGCGGGGCGCGAGGTGCTGTCGAGGTCGTACACGGTATTGAGCAGTACATTGAGCTGGCCGGCGCCCTTGACCGGGGCGAGGTAGCGCGGCTGTTCGCTGGCGAATGCGCTCAGGCCCACGGCGTCGCCCTGGCGCAGCGCGGTGTAGCTGAGCAGCAGGCAGGCGTTGAGGGCGTGATCGAAATGCGACAGCTCGCCGTCCTGGCTGCGCATGCGCCGGCCGCAATCGAGCATGAAGATGATCTGCTGGTCGCGCTCGTCTTCGTAATCCCGGGCTATCGGCGTGCGGTGGCGGGCGGTGGCCTTCCAGTCGATCTGACGCAGGCTGTCGCCTTCGCGAAACTCACGCAACTGATGGAATTCCTGCCCCTGGCCCCGTCGCTGGCGCTGACGCACGCCAAGCTGGCTGAGCCAGTTGTCCACCGCCAGCAACTGGCCGTCGTAGAGCCTGGCGAAGTCGGGATAGACCCGGATCTCGTCGGCCGCGGCCAGCAGGCGCTTGTCGGACCACAGGCCCAAGGGGCTTGGCAGGTTGACCTCGCAGTATTGGAAGATGAAGTGGCCGCGCTTGAGCGGGCGCAGGCGATAGCCGGCCTGGCTGGGTTGGCCCGGTTGAAGCGCCACTGTCAGCGGAAGGTGTTCGAAGGCCAGGCCGTCGGGGACATGATCGAAGACCAGGATGTCCAGCGGCTGGGGGAAATCGTGGGTGATGCCCAGGTGGACTTCGCTCCAGCGACCCAGCGCCAGACTCCCGGGCATCTGCCGTTGCACCCGGGGCGAGGGCAAGCCCTTGAGGCGCACCGCATCGAGAGTCGCCAGGGCCAGCAAGGCCAGCAGCAAGCCCCAGTTGATCGACTGCGCCGACGGCGGCAACGCAATCCCCAGGGCTCGCAGCGCACCCAGCACGATACCAAGGGCCAGCAGTACCGCGAGCCAGATCAAGAGCAGGCGCGAGGGTTTCATCGATGCATTCCCCTTGGAAGAGATGCAGAGCGAGCTTTTCTGGCGAGGGGATTTATCCCCGCCGGGCCGCGCAGCGGCCCCCCGGATATGACTGAAACACCGCAAGGGGTCGCTGCGCGGCCCACGGGGATAAATCCCCTCGCCACGCAAGGTATCCTCGGCATATTGGTACTGCTCACAACCGTGGCGCCGGCACTTGGTCGAGCAGTTGTCCCAGTACCTGGTCCACCGACAGCCCCTCGATATCCAGCTCCGGCGCCAGTCGTACCCGGTGGCGCAGCACGGCCAGGGCGCAGCCCTTGATGTCGTCCGGCACCACGAACTCACCGCCGCGCAACAAGGCCCGCGCCCGGGCGCAGCGCACCAGGGCGATGGAGGCACGGGGGCCGGCCCCCAGGGTCAGGCCCGGCCAGCTGCGGGTGGTACGGGCCAGGCGTACGGCGTAGTCGAGCACCTGGTCGTCCATCGGCAGGTCGCTGGCGATGCGTTGCAGCGCTTGCACGTCCTTGGCCTGCAGCACGGTGCGCAAGGGCTGGACATCGAGCATGTCGGCCCGCGTGGAGCGGCTGACCTGACGCACCATGTTCAATTCCTGGTCGGCGTCCGGGTAGTCCATGCGCACCTTGAGCATGAAGCGGTCGAGCTCGGCTTCCGGCAGCGGGTAGGTGCCTTCCTGTTCGATGGGGTTCTGGGTGGCGAGCACCATGAATGGCTGGGCGATGGGCAAGGCGCGGCCTTCGAGGGTGACCTGGCGTTCCTGCATGGCTTCGAGCAGCGCGGCCTGGGTCTTGGCCGGGGCGCGGTTGATCTCGTCGGCCAGCAGCAGGTTGGTGAATACCGGCCCCTTGCGCAGCTTGAACTGCTCGGTCTGCAGGTCGTACACCGCATGCCCGGTGACATCGCTGGGCATCAGGTCGGGCGTGAACTGGATGCGGGCGAACTCGCCGTTGAAGCAACGGGCCATGGCGCGCACCAGCAGCGTCTTGCCCAGCCCGGGAACGCCCTCGAGCAGCACGTGGCCGCCGGCGATCAATGCCGTCAGCACGTCATCGATCACCGCGGCCTGGCCGACCACCGCCTTGTGCAGCTCGGTACGGATGGCCTGGGCCAGCTGACTGGCGCGCTGGCGCTGTTGGGCGGCGTGGGCCTGGCCGTCGACAGGTTCGTTCTGTTCAGTCATAAGGCATTCCTGAGGGTTTGCAGATGGGCGACCTGGCGGCAGAACTCAGCGCTGGACAGGCGCTGTTTCGGCCGGGGGCTGAGGGCCTGGCTGATGGCCTTGGTGGGTTGGCGGGTCAAGCGGGAAAGCACTTGCCATTGCTCGGCCACGGCCAGTTGTTCGAAGCCTGGGTGACGATGGCGGGCCCGGCGCAGTACGTCCTGCTGCAAGCCGCGCAGCAAGTGCTGCCGGCCATTATGGCGCAGATGGAACACGGCGCTGGCCTGCACATGCTCCTCCAGCTGGCGCCGTGCCTTGGGGGCCGGCGGCTGCAGCGGGCCATGACGCACGGCCGAGTGCCACAGCCAGAGGGCGATCAAGGCCGCCAGTGCGACGAGTGCCTGGGGAAAGTAGCGCAGCAGCAGGGTCAGCAGGCTGTCGTGGTCGATGTTGTACAGCAGCGTGACGTCCGAGTCGGCGCTCAGGTACCAGAGCAGCCAGGCGTTGTCGTACTGATCGATCTGGTCGTTCTTCCACAGCTCGGCGTCGGTGATCACGGTGATGGAACCCTGGCCGTGGTTCAGCTGCATCATGTGGGTGGCCTGGGCGCTGTTGGCCCAGGACTGGGCCAGGTTGTGCGGGTCTTCGAGGTGGAAGTCGGTGTCGAAGCCGACATAGGCCGGTGCTTCCTCGTCTTCCAGGTACAACTTGGTCAATTCGGGGTAGCGGTCCTTGATGAGCTCCGGCGCCGGCTCCTTGAGGTCCTCGCTCAAGAACTGGCGCAGGCGCACGCGGTCCAGCAGCAGGTCGCCGCTGCTGCCGGTGCTGTCGTCCCACAGCGCCTCGGCGACGAAGAGCAGGCGCCCGCCGGCCCGGGTCCAGTTCATCAACTGGTCGACTTCCCGCGGTGTCATGTCGCTTCGCTCTCCCAGCAACAGCAGGCTGCGTTGGCGTGGCTCCAGAGTCGGCAGCATGTTCAGGTCATTGGCGTGTTCGACCTTGATGCCGTGCTGGCGCAGGAAATGCTCGGCGGCCAGGTAAGGGTTGGCCTGGGCCTCGGGCGAAGGGCCGTGGTCGAGGATTTCCTGGTAAGGCACCGCCTTGGAGCCCAGGTAGGCGACCATTGCCCCCAGCAGGACGATCGCCAGGACGGCGAGCAGCAACCCCGCGCGCCGGCTCATCGCGCCCTTCCCGGACCGAACAGCCCGCGCCAGCCGTCGCACAGTTCCTGTTGCAGGTCGGGCGATGGCGGGCGGTGCCCATAGGCGACGTTCTGCCAGTGCAGGGTCAGGAGCCTGCTGAACGCCAGCAGGTGTTCCTGCTGCAGCTGTTCGACGCGATGCAGCACCTGGCCCTCGGTATCGGCCGCTTTCAGGGCAACGCCGAACTCGTGATGCAAGCGACTGAGCAAGGCCCGGTACAGCAGGCCCAGGGCCTCACGGGGGGCTGTGCTCCAGAGCTGCTCGGCGCTGGCCGCCACATCTTCGGGCAGGCTTTCTTCACGGATATCCAGGCCGAACATTTGAACCGGTGCCGGTCGTTCTGGTGGCGGGCGTTTCGTCGCCCGGCGACTGGGCAGGGCCTGGAAGCGATCACGGTAGTGCCAGACCAGCCAGACGATCGCCCCGGCCAGGCAAGCCCAGAGCAGGACCTGGATCAGCGCGGCGGCGGTCTCGAAGCGCTGGCCGCCGAGCCACTGGAACAACGCCTTGAGCCAACCCGAGGGTTCGCCGTCCTCGTCGGGTTCTTCGGTTTCCTCGCCAAAGCGATAACGGGTCACGGTCTCGGTGTTCTTGAATGGCGGGGCCTGGAGGATCGCTTCGATGCTGTCCCGGGATGCCTCGCTGGTGAGGGGCTGATTGAGCAGCCGGGGGCTGTCAGGCGCGGTGTTGTCTTCGGCGGCCCAGGTCTTGGGCCCCAGGGGCAACAGCACCAGGGCCAGCAGCATGAGGACGGGCGCTACGCCGCTCAGGCGTTGGCGCAGGCGCCGGAACACCAGCTCGAGGTCCCAGGCCTCCAGGATCGTGCGTCGATTCAGGTAGAGGCTGAAACCGCAGGCGACATATACCGGCTCCCAGAGGATCAGCAACAGGGGATACAGGAAGTTGATCAGGTGTTCGAACCACAACCAGTCGTTCTCGGCGACGGCGATCAAGGCCTGCCAGTCCCATTCCAGCTCAACCTGCTGCGGCACGAACAGGTAGAACAGGGCCATCAGGCCGAACCACAGGACCGTCTCCAGGTGCACGCCGATCACGGTCAGCCACTGCGCTGCGCCGCCGTTGCGTTGCAGCAGAACCCGCAAGCGCTGTTCCCGTGCTTGCCCGCAAAGGCCTTCGAGCTGCACCACCGGCATCAGGAAGCTGCGGCTCAGGCTCAGCCGGCGCCAGGTCAGGCTGGCGAGCAGTTGGGGCTTGAGCAGGGCGGGCCACTGGCGCAAGGCCTGCTTCAAGGTGGGTGTTTCGCCAAACAATGCCTTGGACAGGATATACAGCGGCAAGCGGTCGAAGGCCGGCTTCAACCACCAGAACACCACTATCACCAGGGACGGCGAATCCCATAGCAACAGCGACAACAGCGCATAGACCGGAAGCGTGATGATGGCCCAGCTGGTCATCAGCAGGCGGCGATGCCGCTGGCTCATCAGGATGCCCAGGTCCATGGCTTCCCAGGTGGTGCGCGGGCGGATGGCTACGCTGGCGTCACTCAGCCGCATGGCGTACCCGTCCGGCCAACAGCAGGTAGCTCAACACCAGCAGCCACAACAGGGCGCCGACCGTGTACTTGGTGGCGGGCGTCACGGCGCTGGAGGACCAGTAGGCTTCGATGAAGGCGGCGATGAGCAGCAACAGTATCACCCCGGCGATCATCGACACGCTTTTGCGAGCGGCGAGCCGCAAGGCTTCGCCCCGGGTGAGGCGTCCCGGCGCAATCAACGCCCAGCCCAGCTGCAAGCCGGCGGCACCGGCCAGGGTGATGGCGGTGAGTTCGAAGGCGCCGTGACCGATCACGAACGACCAGAATGTCCCGCCTGAGCCGATCTGGGTCAGGTGCCCGGCCACCGCCCCGATGGTCAGGCCGTTGAAGAACAGGAAGAACGCGCTGCCCAGGCCGAACATCATGCCGCTGGCGAAGGTCTGAAAGGCGATGCCGATGTTGTGCATGATGTAGTAGCCGAACATGACCCAGTCCTCGCTGGCCGCCCGTTCCACCGAGCGCCCCAGGTGACCGGCGGCGGGGTCGTACATGCTGCGTATCTGGCTGACTTCCTCGGCGCCCAGCACGCTGTAGACCAGCTCCGGGAACAGATAGACCAGCAGCCCGATGCCGGCCAGGCTGCCGAGGAACATCACGCAGGCAGCCAGCACGAACCGCCATTGCTCACGAACCAGTCGAGGGAAACCCACCAGGATGAATGCCGTAAGGCCCGAAGGCCTGCCGCGGTCCCGGTAGAGTTGCTGGTGACCACGCAGTGCCAGTTGTTGCAGCGTGTCGACCAGCAGGCTGCTGTAGCCTCGCGCCTGGGCCAGTGCCAGGTGTTGGCAGAGCCGGCGGTAGGCGTGGGGAAACTCGTTGCTCTGGGGCACGTTGCGGCTGCGCTCCAGTTGATCGAGCAGCCGGGACAGCTGCTCCCATTCCTGCTGGTGACGGTTTTCGAATAGGCTTTGCTTCATGTCGGCCCCAACAGGCCGCGGGCGATGCCATTGAGTTCGGCCACGGCGCGGGGAGGTTGCACGTTCAGCGGTGCGGCAAGGATGGTTGCCAGTTCGTTGACCCTGGCCTGGGAAAGTTCGGCCTGGCGTTCGGCGAAACCGAGCACGGCGCGCTGTTCGTTGAGGCTCAGGGCAAACGGAGGTCGCAAGGGGGGCGCCTGGGGCAGGGCGGGGCGCTTGACCGGCTGTTCGCGATACACCACCAGGGTGCCGGCCGCCAGGTCCCCCAGGCGCTTGAAGGCCGGATGCTGCAGGCAACAGACTGCGCCGAAGGCATAGCCAAAGGGCAGCATGTCGACGAAGCGCAACAGATTGCGGATCAGCGAGGCCGACCAGCCGACGGGCCGGCCGTCGTCCTGCACCACGCGCAACCCCATCATCTGCTTGCCGGGGGAGCGCCCCTGCCTCAGCACCTCGAACAGCACCATGTACCACCAGCTGACCACGAACAGCAGGATAGAACCCAGGCCGATCCCCAGTTCGCCGAAGAACGCCAGGATGAAGAAGAGGACACCCAGGACCAGGCCCCGTATGCCCAGGTCGATGGCGAAGGCCAGTGCGCGGGGCATCAACCCCGCCGGCCGCAGTGGCAGGTCGATGCCTTCTGGCGTTTCGACCTGATACCGCGTGTCCAGTGGCGGGGGCAGCGGCGCGTTCCTTTGCAGTGCTGGTCTCTCGAGCATGGGCAACCTGAATGATAGGCCGGTTCGAACATTCGATCTGGCCACAGATGCTAACAGTGTTCGTGCGCGCAAACGATACGAGGCGATACCAGACTTTGTGTCATTCAATAGCTCGCAACAGGATTGAATCCAGACAACACTGGCCGCAGCCGGGGTCCAGCGCCTAGACTTCGCCAGTCTTCAACTCAGGAACAGGCCGTGACTTCCATCTTCTGGTACGACTACGAAACCACCGGCATCGACCCCAGGAGCGATCGCCCCTTGCAGATGGCGGGTATCCGTACCGATTTCGAACTCAATGAAATCGACGAACCGGTGAACCTGTATTGCCGGCCCAGTGATGACATCCTGCCGCATCCCGCTGCGTGTGCGATCACCGGCATCACGCCGGCGCGCCTGGTCGAGCAAGGGCTGAGCGAAGCCGATTTCATGACCCGTGTCCACGCGCAACTTGCCGCGCCGGGTACCTGTGGCGCCGGCTATAACACGCTGCGTTTCGATGACGAGATGACTCGCTACAGCCTGTATCGGAATTTCTTCGACCCCTACGCCCGCGAGTGGCAGGGCGGTAACAGTCGCTGGGATCTCATCGACCTGGTACGCGCCGCCTATGCGTTGCGCCCGCAAGGCATCGTCTGGCCGCAGGAGGATGGTCGCGTCAGCCTCAAGCTCGAGCGCCTCACCGCCGCCAATGGCATCGACCATGGCCAGGCCCATGACGCGTTGTCGGATGTGCGTGCGACCATTGCCCTGGCTCGCCTGATCCGGCAGAAGCAGCCGCGGCTCTACGATTGGCTGTTCCAGCTGCGAGGCAAACAGAAGGTCCTGGATCAGGTCCGTCTGTTACAACCATTGGTACATGTTTCCGGGCGTTTTTCCGCTGCGCGAAACTATATCGGCGTCGTCCTGCCGCTGGCCTGGCATCCGAAAAACCGCAATGCCTTGATCGTCTGCGACCTGCACCTGGACCCCCAGGGGTTGCTGGAGCATGACGCGCAAATCCTGCGCCAGCGCTTGTATACCCGTCGCGAAGAGTTGCTTGAAGGTGAGTTACCGGTGCCTCTCAAACTTATCCATATCAACAAGTGCCCGGTGGTCGCGCCACTTTCGGTGCTGCGTGCCGAAGACCTGGAGCGACTGCAACTGGATATGGATGGCCTGCAGCAACGGGCGCTGCGGCTAAGTGACGCACAGCAGGTCTGGCAGGAGAAACTTCAGGCTATTTACGGTGGTGAGGACTTCGCCGCCAGTGAAGATCCCGAACAACAGTTGTACGCAGGTTTTCTCGGTGATCGTGATCGTCGCTTATGCGAACAAGTCCGTTTGGCGGACCCGGCGCAACTGGCACGGGAACGCTGGCTGTTCGATGATGAGCGTCTGCCGGAATTACTGTTTCGATATCGTGCACGCAACTTCCCGGATACGTTGAGTGCTGAAGAACAGGAGCGCTGGAGACTGTTCTGTCAGCAGCGCCTGTCATCCCCACAATGGGGCGCACCGAATACCCTGGAAACTTTTGATGAGGCGATGCAAGAGTGGATGGCCCTGGCTACACCCATGCAGCGAGAGGTCCTTGTGCAATGGCAGGGTTACAGCCAGCAATTGCGCCAGCGTTTAAGCCTGTGAACGTCGATAAGTGAAAAGTTGACCGCATAAAAAAACGCCAGCGATCGCTGGCGTTGTTTTTGCTCGTGAAGAGCGGCTCGAAGCGGCAGGATTCAGCCCAGCAGCTTGGCCCAGCTTTCAACCACGTCACCGCCCCACTTGGCTTTCCACTCTTTCAGGGTCTTGTGGTTGCCACCTTTGGTTTCGATGACTTCACCGTTGTGCGGGTTTTTGTATTGCTTAACTTTGCGAGCGCGTTTGGTGCCGGTAGTTTTGACGGCGCCACGGGGGGCTTTGCCCGACTTGGCTTCTGGATCCAACAGGGCAATGATGTCGCGCAGGGACTTGGAATATTCGCCCATCAGAGTGCGCAATTTGCCTTCGAATTCCAGTTCTTTTTGCAGTTTGTCGTCCTGGGACAGATTTTTCAGGCGCTCTTGCAGCTCTTTGATAGCTTCTTCAGTAGCGCGGTATTCATTGATCAAGGACATGGGGACTACCTTATGTAGGACGCTGATGACAAGGAGACAGTGTGGCAATAGTAATCAGACAGTTTCATCAAGTAAACATTTAAGCCGGCTTTTATTTAATTAATTAGTGCCGCGCCACAAAAAAGGGGATTGCAGTTAAATACTGTGAGAGGCTCTTCACATCTGTTCACATTTATAGCAAGCAGTCCCGGGCCAGCCTCAGCGCTGCCGGCATGAGGTTAGAGAGGCCCGGCGCGTCATCGATACTGCAGTTTTGCTGCGCAATGGCTAGAATAGCCGCCTTTGCGAAGTTCTGGAGTTTCCCTAATGCGCACTTTTCGGCTGGTGATCGCTTGCCCGGACCGCGTCGGTATCGTTGCTAAAGTCAGTAACTTTCTGGCGTCCCATAACGGCTGGATCACTGAAGCAAGCCATCATTCGGACAATCAGAGCGGTTGGTTCTTCATGCGTCATGAGATCCGTGCCGACTCGCTGCCCTTCGGCATCGAAGCCTTTCGCGAGGCCTTTGCACCGATTGCCGAAGAGTTCTCGATGGACTGGCGCATCACCGACACTGCGCAGAAAAAACGCGTGGTGCTGATGGCCAGCCGTGAGTCCCATTGCCTGGCTGACCTGTTGCATCGCTGGCACAGCGATGAGCTCGACTGCGACATCGCCTGTGTCATTTCCAACCATGACGATCTGCGCAGCATGGTGGAGTGGCACGGCATCCCGTACTACCACGTACCGGTCAATCCGCAGGACAAGCAACCGGCGTTCGCCGAAGTCTCGCGGCTGGTCAAGCAGCACGACGCCGAGGTGGTGGTGCTGGCTCGCTACATGCAGATCCTGCCGCCGGCCCTGTGCAGCGAATATGCCCACAAGGTCATCAATATCCATCACAGTTTCCTGCCATCGTTCGTCGGGGCCAAGCCGTACCACCAGGCCTCGATGCGCGGCGTGAAGCTGATTGGCGCCACTTGCCACTACGTGACCGAAGAGCTGGACGCCGGCCCGATCATCGAGCAGGACGTGGTGCGCGTCAGCCACAGCGACAGCATCGAAGACATGGTGCGCTTCGGCCGTGATGTGGAGAAAATGGTGCTGGCCCGAGGCTTGCGCTATCACCTCGAGGACCGGGTGCTGGTGCACGGCAACAAGACCGTGGTGTTCTGAATCCAAAGGCCTGCACGAGTAATCGCCAGGCCTTTTTTCATGAGGTTGCCCTGATGACCGATCCATTGGACAAAGCCACCTCCAGGGCGCCAGCGACCCTGGGAGAGGGCTGCCTGAGCCGCTACGATCCCGAGGAGTTGGGCCCGGAGGATGGCACGGAATTTCCCGATGCCGCCCAGCTGTGGGAGCAACTGCACCCGCAGGACACTCCCGAAGCCTCCTAGACTCGTCTCAAGACTTTTCGTACAGAGCCTGGGCCCTGGGCCGTCTGGCTCAGGCCTGCCGCAGCCTCATCAGTTTCTTGATCAGCGGCCGCCCCACCATCAGGAAGAACACCGGCCCGCCGGCGACCAGATAGAAGTAGTAAGTCACCGCTCGCCAGATCAGGATGGCCGCCGCCGCTGTGGATTTGCCCACCATGGGGGCCAGCAGCGCCGCCGAGGTCAGCTCTGCCGCCCCGGCGCCGCCCGGCAGCAGGCTGAATTGCCCCGCGCTCAAGGACAGCATCTGGATCAGGAAGCTCCATGCCCATTGCAGGTCCGCCCCCAGCCCTTTCAATGCCAGGTACAGGACGCTGTAGCGCAGCCCCCAGTGCAGGCAGGTCAGGCCGAAGACCTGAAGGAGCGTTTGTCGCGGCAACTTCAGGGTGTCGGTAAACGCCGCGAGAAAATTCAGGATCTTGCGTCCCCAACGTCGACGGGTATGCGCCTTGACCCGCAGGTGGCGCAGCAATCGGGCACCCAGCAGGATCAGCCGACGATGGTAGCGAGCCACCAGGACACAGCCGAACAGCCCGCCAAGCAGGGAGATCGCACTCAACGCCAGCATCCATTCCATGCGCTGGCTGAGGTTCTGGAACAGGGCGTACAGCAGGATGCCCACCAAGGCGCAGAGAAAGAACAGCAGGTCGCTCAACTGATCCATGGCAAACACCGCGCTGGCATGGGCCGGACGCACGCCGTTGCGTGCCAGCAAGGCCATCAATGTCAGCGGCCCGCCACTGCCGCCAGGCGTGGCGCACATGGCGAACTCGGTGGACATCACTACGCCAATGCTGTTCAGCCCGCCCAGGCGGGCACGGTGTTCACCCAGCAGCAGACGCAGGCGCAGGGCGTTCAGGCACCAGCAAAGCCCGATCATGCCGAGCATGGCCAGCAGCAGCGACAAGGGGAAACGCTGCACCCGCGACCACATCTCCCCGCCGCCCACCAGCAACGGCACCAGCAATGCCGTGACGAGCGCGGCGCCCAGCCAGATCAACTTTTTCATGCGGCGCTGCTGACCCGCAGCCCTTGGGTCGCCAGCCAGCCAGCCTTGGTCATCGGCACGCGACCCTCGTCGAGCAGGCGTTGCAAGGTCCGCAGCCAGTAATCCCGGGAGTAGCCGTGGCGCATGTCCACCGGATGCAGGCCCAGGCGGATCACCGGCGCCTGGCGCCAGCGCTGTTCCCGTTGATCGCTGACGATCTTCGACAACCCTCGGCGCCAGGCGCTGCGGGCACTCCAGACCAGTCCAGGGGCGTCGATGGCCGAAAAGTCCGGCAGGCGGTAGAGATGACGGGTATCGCTGGTGTAGCTCAGGGGCAACTGGCGCAGGGCCTGGCGGGTGCCTTCGCTCATCAGCCAGGCCGGGGCGACAAAACCTTCCAGGGGCCATTGATGGCGTTCGAAGAGCTCGATGCCGGCTCGCAGCCGGGCAAGGGCCGCCTCCTCGGACAATTGGTAGAACTCGCCTTCATGGGTATAGACCCGGCGCATGAACCAGTCCTTGGGATGAAGGGCCGGCGGTCCGTCGTCGCAATGGTAGTAACCGTGCAGCACCAGTTCGTCGCCGCGCTCGACCCGTCTGTCGAGCAGGCGCCTGAACGCTGGATGATGGTCCAGGGCATTGGTGTGATGGAAATCCGGCACCACCAGCCAGGTCATCGGCACCTGGCCGAGGGCGTCGACGGCTTCGACGAAGGGTTTGTAATCGGGCCAGGTTTGCGGCGCCACGTCGTGCAGGACCAGCAGCAGGCTGGGAGTTTGATTCATGGACACAACCTCGCCTCAGCCATTGGCCAGCAACGGCATCTGCTCGCCCAGCACGGCGTAGTAATGCCCCAGCAAGCTATCGACCACGCAATCCCAGGCGTAGTGACGCTCCACATGACGCCGCGCCAGCGCGCCGCGGCGCTGGCAGCCTTCGCTGAAAAGCTGCCGTACGGCATTGGCCATCGCTTGTGGATTGTTGGGCATGCACAGCAGGCCACAGTCTTCGTGGACGATTTCGGTGAAGGCCCCGGCCGCTACCGCCACGACCGGGATACCGCTGGCCATGGCTTCGAGGATCACCAGGCCGAAGGTCTCCTGGTCGCCGGCATGGAGCAGGGCATCGGCGCTGGCCATCAGCCGTGCCACCTGCGGCGCCGGGCAGAACTCATCGATGACGGTGACGTTCTCCGGCACGGCGGCGGGCATCGATGAGCCCACCAGCAATAGGTGGTAGCGCTCGCCCAGGCGCTTCATGCACTTGAGCAGCACCGGCAGGTTCTTTTCCTTGGAACCGCGGCCGGCGAAGATCAACAGGCGTGCGTCTTCGGCAATCCCCAGTTCGGCGCGCAGTTCCGGGTCCCTGGCGGCGGGGTTGAAGGTTTGCAGGTCGACCCCCAGGGGTTGCACGAAGACATTCCTGACACCCAGGCCGGTCAGCTTGTCGGCCATGACCTGGCTGGGCGCCAGGACCCGGTCGAAATTGCCATACAACTTGCTGACATAGGCTTCGATATTGGGGGTGAACCAGTTGCCCATGCGGTTGCTCACCAGCAGTGGCAGGTCGGAGTGATAGAAGCCGATGACGGGCACGTCCAGCTGGCGCCGCGCATCCAGGGCGGCCCAGGCGGTGAGGTAGGGGTCGCCGACCTCGATCAGGTCCGGTTGCAGATCGCGCAGCGCATTGCGCCAGGGCGCCAGGCGAAGGGGAAAGCGGTAGCCCTTGCCAAAAGGGAGAGGAGGGGCCGGTACCTTGTAGATCCCGTCCTGCTCGCTCAAGTGCGCACCGGGTATCAACAGGCTGTGGCGAATTCCGGGCCGGTTCGCCAGCCGCCGGTGCTTGGCATCCAGGTAAGTGCGCACGCCGCCGCTGGCGGGGGCGTAGAACATGGTTATGTCCGCTATATGCACGATGAACATCCCTCCGGTCTGAGTTCTCCTGTGTTGACCTTTATGAAGAATAGATGTTCGGTTGGGGTTGTGTGGTGGATGGCGTGTCTTGGCTGTTGCTTGTGTGACAGGCCCCCTTTGCGAGCCTGCTCGCAAAGGGGGCCGTACAGGCGCTAGTGGTCGTTCGGCTAACCGTACCGGCCACTAGATGCGGAAACTGCCCACCAATTGCTTGAGCCGCGACGCCTGCCGCTCCAGGTCGGAACAGGCCCGCAAGGTGGCTTGCAGGTTTTCCACGCCTTCCTGGTTCAGGGTGTTGATCTCGTTGATGTCCACGTTGATGGATTCCACCACGGCGGTCTGTTCCTCCGTGGCCGTGGCCACCGACTGGTTCATGCCGTCGATCTCGCCAATGCGTTGGGTCACGCTGTTCAGGCGCTCGCCGGCCAGGTTGGCGATTTCCACGCTTTCCTGGCTATGACGCTGGCTGTCGTTCATGGTGGTGACCGAGTCCCGGGCACCGACCTGCAGTTCCTCGATCATGGTCTGCACCTGCTGCGCCGATTCCTGGGTGCGATGGGCCAGGTTGCGCACTTCATCGGCCACCACGGCGAACCCGCGCCCGGCCTCGCCGGCCCGGGCGGCCTCGATGGCCGCGTTCAGGGCGAGCAGGTTGGTCTGCTGGGAGATACTGGTGATCACTTCCAGGATCTGCCCGATGTTCACGGTCTTGCTGTTGAGCGTTTCGACGTTGGTACTCGAAGCGCTCAACAGGTCGGACAAGCGATTCATCGCGGCAATGCTGCGCTCCACCACTTGCTGGCCGTCCTCGGCCAGGCCACGGGCGTCGCTGGCCTGGTGGGACGCCTGGGCAGCGTTGCGGGCGATTTCCTGGGCGGCGGCGCCCAATTGGTTGATGGCCGCGGCGACGCTGTTGGTGCGGCTGGATTGCTCGTCGGAATTGACCATCGACGAATTCGATGCGCTCACCACCCGCAGGGCGACTTCGTTGACATGCTCGGTGGCGGAGGACACTTCGCGGATCGAACCATGGATCCGCTCCACGAAACGGTTGAACGCGGTGCCCAGGATGCCGAATTCATCCTGGTTGTGGATCGCCAGGCGCTTGGTCAGGTCGCCTTCGCCGTCGGCGATGTCTTCCATGGCCCGGGTCATGACGTGCAATGGCTGGATCAGCAGGCGGATCAGCATGCTCAGCAGCGCGATGATGAACACCACGGCGATGACCGTCGCCACCACGGCCGAGGTACGGAAATCGCTGAGCATGGAATAGGCCATGTCCTTGTCCACCGATACCCCGACATACCAGTTCACCGACGGCAGGCCCTTGATGGGGGTGAAGGTGACGATGCGCGTGTGGCCATCCACTTCGACTTCGCTGATCCGGTCGCTGATCGCCGGGGTGTTTTTCGGGAAGGCCTCGGCCAGGGTCTTCATGACCAGGTTCTTGTCGGGGTGCACCAGGATCTTGCCATCGGCGCTGACCAGGTAGGCGTAGCCCATGCCGTCGAAGTCCACGGTCTTGAGGTTGTCCACGATGGCCTGCAGGCTGAGGTCGCCTCCTACCACGCCGACACTTTGCCCGCCGTTGCGGGAGGCGCTGGCGATGGAAATGATCAGCCCGCCGCTGGCGGCATCGATATAGGGTTCGGTCAGCGTCGAGGTGCTGCTGCTCTGGGCGCCTTTGTACCAGGGCCGCACGCGAGGGTCGAAACCTTCGGGCATCTTCGCATCGGGGCGAATGACGAAACTGCCCTGGGCATCGCCCAGGTAGGACGCCATGAAGGTGGAGGTCAGGGCTTTCTGCTCCAGCAGGCGGGCGACGCTGGCCGGGTCCGGGGTGCCGGCGATGTTCTGGGCCAGGTTCTCGATGAGCAGGATCCGGCCGCTCAGCCAGGTCTGGATATTGCTCGCGGTGACATCGCTCATCTCATGCAGGTAGCTGTCGAGGTCGTCGCGAATGGCGTTGCGTTGCAAGTAATCGTTATAGGCCGTGAACGAAGCGAAGGCAGCCATCACGATAAGGGCGGCGGCAATCAGGATCTTGTGGCTGAAACGCAGGGTTTTATTCATGGAGTAGGGTCCGCTAAGGTCTTAATGCTCTGAGCGTGCTTTGATATAAGCGAGCAAAATGGCGTCATCTTGAAAAAAAGACGATATTTCCAACTTTCCCTAGGGAATTATCCGACCTTGTTTTCAGTCTGGTCTGTCGCTTTATTTATCGGCCATACAAGGCCAAGGATTAATCACAGGTGACCAAATGCCTGACTCATCGCAACTCGTAATCGGGGCCGACCTTGCCGGCCAGCCCATCGCCCAGGCCATGCGTCTGGCCAACCGTCACGGCTTGGTCGCAGGCGCCACCGGCACTGGCAAGACGGTCACCTTGCAACGCCTGGCCGAAGCGTTCAGCGATGCCGGGGTCGCGGTGTTCGCCGCGGACATCAAGGGCGACCTGTGCGGCCTCGGTGCCGCCGGCATGCCCCAGGGCAAGATTGCCGAGCGCATTGCCGGGATGCCGTGGCTCGAGCATAAGCCCCAGGCTTATCCGGTGACCTTGTGGGACATCCATGGCCAGTCCGGTCATCCGTTGCGTACCACCCTGAGCGAAATGGGGCCGTTGTTGCTCGGCAGCCTGCTGGAGCTGACGGACAGCCAGCAATCGGCGTTGTACGCGGCGTTCAAGGTAGCCGACCGTGAAGGCCTGTTGCTGCTGGATCTCAAGGACCTCAAGGCACTGCTCAATCACCTCAAGGACAACCCCGAACTGCTGGGGGACGATGCGGCCCTGATGACCACCGGTTCCAGCCAGGCACTGTTGCGGCGCCTGTCGACGCTGGAGCAGCAGGGCGCGGATGCGTTGTTCGGCGAGCCGGCCTTGCAACTCGAGGACATCCTGCAACCGGGCAGCGATGGCCGTGGCCGCATCCATCTGCTGGACGCCAGTCGCCTGGTACACGAAGCCCCCAAGGTCTACGCCACATTCCTGCTGTGGCTGCTGGCCGAGCTGTTCGAGCAACTGCCCGAGCGCGGCGACGCGGACAAGCCGCTGCTGGCCCTGTTCTTCGATGAAGCGCACCTGCTGTTCGCCGGCACGCCCAAGGCGTTGCAGGAACGATTGGAACAGGTGGTGCGGCTGATCCGTTCCAAAGGCGTGGGGGTGTACTTCGTGACCCAGTCGCCGGGGGACTTGCCGGACGACGTACTGGCGCAGTTGGGGTTGCGTATCCAGCATGGCCTGCGGGCCTTTACCGCCAAGGAGCAGAAATCCCTGCGGGCGGTGGCGGACGGTTTCCGGCCGAACCCGCAATTCGATGCCCTGACGGTGCTCACCGAACTGGGTATCGGTGAAGCGCTGGTGGGCACCTTGCAGGAGAAAGGCACGCCGGAAATGGTGCGGCGTGTGTTGGTGGCGCCGCCGCAGTCGCGTATCGGACCGTTGACGGAAGCCGAACGCGCCAGCCTGATCGCCGCTTCACCCTTGCAGGGGCGCTACGACAAGCCCATCGACCGCGAGTCGGCCTACGAGGTGCTGATGGGACGCAAGGGGCTTGAGCCGCAGGTCCAGGAGGCCCCAGGCAAGCCGGCGGCCGAACAGCCGAGCTTCACCGAACAGGCCGGGGAATTTCTCGGCACCGCGGCCGGCCAGGCGTTGAGGTCGGCGATGCGCCAGGCGGCCAACCAGTTGGGACGGCAATTGGTGCGCGGGTTGATGGGGTCGCTGCTGGGGGGCAGTAAGCGCCGCTAGCCGGGGGACCGAGTCGTCGCCATCACGAGCAGGCTCGTTCCCACAAGAGGTTGCGTGCCTGGGATGCAACGCGATCGCTGTGGGGACGAGCCTGCTCGCGATGGCGATGCAACAGGCAACGGCAATCTCAGGGCTTGGTCCTGGCATGCGCCGCCAACCGCTCCAGCGCGGCACGCAGCTTGGGATCGCTGATGCCGTCCGCCGTGGCCTGGATCGTCGCGGCTGCATCGCTGGACAGGTCCAGCGTATGCCCCTTGGCGATGGCCTGTACCGTGGGTGGCTGGACCTTGAACAGTACCCGCGTCAGGCCGGCAAACTCCTCGAATGCCTGCAATTGGCGCAGCAGGCGCTTTTGCTGGTAGCGCAGGCGCGTGGCCCAGTGGCCGTCGGTGACGATCAGCAGCAGGCAGCCTTCGCGCCAGGACGCCACATGGCAATGTTCCCGTGCGGCCGGCTGCAACTGGCTGTCCAGCAGCCGCTGCAGGTGACCCAGGCGCCTGGCGTGGCCAAAGATGGCTTTCAGCGGCTTGGCTTCGCGCAGCAGAACGGCGGGAGCCTTGGCTGGAAGAGGGCGAAAGGCCATGGATGCAATTACCGCAAATGACAGAGGCGCCATGGTAGCAGAAAGCGTGCGCCGCGCCGCGACCCTGTCGCCCGAGGCCCCTACAGGCACAAACCCTGGTAACTTCTGCGTTTTTCGGGTTGAACTTCGCGTAAAAGCCCTTATTTTAGGAAAGCCCCGTCACAGCGCTGTGCCAGCATCGTGGAATAACGCCACTTTCCTCACCATCGTTTCCGGGTAGAATGCTCGTTCGCATGCGGCCATGAGGGCTGCACGGGCGACTCACGGGGCCGCCCTCCATCCCTTTAGTGTGGAAGATCCTGCCGATATGTTTGCGCCTTTGTTAAAGAAACTCTTTGGAAGCAAGAACGAGCGTGAAGTCAAGCGCATGCTCAAGACGGTACAGATCGTCAATGCCTTCGAAGAGCAGATGGTGGCCCTTTCGGACGATCAGTTACGCGCCAAGACTGCCGAATTCAAGGACCGCATCGCCAAGGGGGAAACCCTCGACCAGCTCCTGCCCGAAGCCTTCGCGGTCGCTCGCGAAGCCGGCAAGCGGGTCATGGGCATGCGTCACTTCGACGTCCAATTGATTGGCGGCATGACCTTGCACGAAGGCAAGATCGCCGAAATGCGCACCGGCGAGGGCAAGACCCTCGTGGCGACCCTGGCGGTCTACCTCAACGCGCTGTCCGGCAAGGGCGTGCATGTGGTGACGGTCAACGACTACCTGGCCCGCCGCGACGCCAACTGGATGCGCCCGCTTTATGAATTCCTCGGGCTGAGCGTCGGCGTGGTCACGCCGTTCCAGCCGCCGGAAGAGAAGCGCGCTTCCTACGCCGCCGATATCACCTACGGCACCAACAACGAATTCGGTTTCGACTACCTGCGCGACAACATGGCGTTCAGCCTGGATGAAAAATTCCAGCGTGAACTCAATTTCGCCGTGATCGACGAAGTCGACTCCATCCTCATCGACGAAGCCCGTACGCCCCTGATCATTTCCGGCCAGGCCGAGGACAGCTCGAAGCTGTATACCGAGATCAACAAACTGATCCCGCAGCTCAAGTTGCACGTCGAGGAAGTCGAGGGCGAAGTGACCCAGGCCGGTCACTACACGGTCGACGAGAAGACCCGCCAGGTCGAACTCAACGAAGCCGGTCACCAGTTCATCGAGGAAATGCTCACCCGTGTCGGCCTGCTGGCCGAAGGCGAGAGCCTGTACTCGGCCCATAACCTGGGCCTGCTGACCCACGTCTACGCCGGCCTGCGTGCCCACAAGCTGTTCCATCGCAACGTCGAATACATCGTCCAGGACGGCCAGGTCGTGCTGGTGGACGAGCACACCGGCCGTACCATGCCGGGCCGTCGCTTGTCCGAGGGCCTGCACCAGGCCATCGAAGCCAAGGAAGGCCTGAACATCCAGGCCGAGAGCCAGACGCTGGCCTCGACCACCTTCCAGAACTATTTCCGCTTGTACAACAAGCTGTCCGGCATGACCGGTACCGCCGACACCGAGGCCTTCGAGTTCCATCAGATCTACGGCCTGCAAGTGGTGGTGATCCCGACCAACAAGCCCCTGGCGCGTAAAGACTACAACGACCTGGTGTTCCTGACCGCCGAGGAGAAATACGCGGCGATCATCAATGACATCAAGGAAGGCATGGCCCAGGGCCGTCCGATCCTGGTGGGTACCGCCACCATCGAGACTTCCGAGCACATGTCTGCCTTGTTGACCAAGGAAGGCATCGAGCACAAGGTCCTCAACGCCAAGTTCCACGAGAAGGAAGCCGAGATCATCGCCCAGGCCGGTCGCCCGGGGGCGCTGACCATTGCCACCAACATGGCCGGCCGGGGTACCGACATCCTGCTGGGCGGCAACTGGGAAGTGGAAGTGGCTTCCCTGGAAAACCCGACCCCCGAGCAGATCGCGCAGATCAAGGCCGACTGGCAGAAGCGTCACCAGCAGGTGCTGGAGTCCGGTGGTCTGCAGGTGATCGCCTCCGAGCGTCACGAGTCGCGCCGTATCGACAACCAGCTGCGTGGCCGTGCCGGTCGCCAGGGCGACGCCGGTTCCAGCCGTTTCTACCTGTCGCTGGAAGACAGCCTGATGCGCATCTTCGCCTCCGACCGGGTGAAGAACTTCATGAAAGCCTTGGGCATGCAACCCGGCGAGGCGATCGAGCACCGCATGGTGACCAATGCCATCGAGAAAGCGCAGCGCAAGGTCGAAGGCCGCAACTTCGATATCCGCAAGCAACTGCTGGAGTTCGACGACGTCAACAACGAACAGCGTAAAGTGATCTATCACATGCGCAACAGCTTGTTGGCGGCCGACGACATCGGTGAAACCATCGCCGATTTCCGCCAGGAAGTGCTCAACGCCACCGTCAGTGCGCACATTCCACCGCAGTCGTTGCCCGAGCAGTGGGACATCGCCGGCCTCGAAGCGGCCTTGCGCAGCGACTTCGGCGTGTCGCTGCCGATCCAGCAGTGGCTCGACGAAGACGACCACCTGTACGAAGAGACCCTGCGCGAGAAACTGCTGGCCGAACTGATCGCCGCGTACAACGAGAAGGAAGACCAGGCGGGCGCCGAAGCACTGCGTTCCTTCGAGAAGCAGATCGTGCTGCGGGTGCTGGACGATCTCTGGAAAGATCACCTGTCCACCATGGATCACCTGCGTCACGGTATCCACCTGCGTGGTTATGCCCAGAAGAACCCCAAGCAGGAGTACAAGCGCGAGTCCTACACGCTGTTCTCCGAACTGCTGGATTCCATCAAGCGCGATTCGATCCGTGTGCTGTCCCACGTCCAGGTTCGCCGCGAAGACCCGGCCGAGGAAGAGGCCCGTCTGCGTCAGGAAGCCGAGGCTCTGGCCGCGCGCATGCAGTTCGAGCATGCCGAGGCACCGGGACTGGGCGCGACCCAGGCCCATGAAGAAGGTGTCGACGTGGACGTCGCGGTAGCGACCGCGCCGGTACGCAACGAGCAGAAACTGGGCCGTAACGAGCTGTGCTACTGCGGTTCGGGCAAGAAATACAAGCATTGCCACGGGCAGATCCAGTAACCCCGTCTCAACGCTGAACCACCCGCGCCGCGACTCACCATCGCGGCGTTTTGCCATTTGATCCATCGCTCCGCTGGGGGCGGTGCTGATTTACATTTTTTAAGGAGCGCATTCATGGCTGTTGGTCTTGGTCCGTTGCCAACGTTGCACCCGGTCGCCGGTTTCGAACTCGGTATCGCCTCGGCGGGCATCAAGCGTCCGGGGCGCAAGGACGTGGTGGTCATGCGTTGCGCCGAAGGCTCGACGGTGGCCGGCGTCTTCACCCTCAACGCCTTCTGTGCCGCTCCGGTCATCCTGGCCAGGCAGCGCGTGCAAGGGCCGGTGCGTTATCTGTTGACCAATACCGGTAACGCCAACGCCGGTACCGGCGCGCCGGGCCTGGCCGCCGCCGAGCGTACCTGCGCCAGGCTCGCCGAACTGACCGGCGTCGACGCTGCCCAGGTGCTGCCGTACTCCACCGGTGTGATCGGCGAGCCGCTGCCGGTAGAAAAAATCGAAGGCGCGTTGCAGGCGGCCCTCGATGACCTGTCGGAAAACAACTGGGCTGCCGCCGCCACCGGCATCATGACCACCGACACCCTGCCCAAGGGTGCGAGCCGCCAGTTCCAGCACGATGGCGTGACCGTTACCGTCACGGGCATCAGCAAGGGGGCGGGCATGATCCGCCCGAACATGGCGACCATGCTCGGCTACATCGCCACCGACGCCAAGGTGTCCCGCCAGGTACTGCAGGACCTGATGCTCGATGGCGCCAACAAGTCGTTCAACCGCATCACCATCGACGGTGATACCTCCACCAACGACTGCTGCATGCTGATCGCCACCGGCAAGGCCAACCTGCCAGAAATCACCGAAGCCAGCGGCCCACTGTTCACGGCCCTGAAGCAGGCCGTGTTCGAGGTATGCATGGAAGTGGCCCAGGCCATCGTGCGCGACGGTGAAGGCGCGACCAAGTTCGTGACCGTACAGGTCAACGGCGGTGGCAACCACCAGGAATGCCTGGACGTCGGCTACACCGTGGCGCATTCGCCGCTGATCAAGACTGCGCTGTTCGCCTCCGACCCGAACTGGGGCCGGATCCTCGCGGCTGTCGGGCGTGCCGGCGTGCCGGACCTGGACGTGAGCAAGATCGACGTGTTCCTGGGTGACGTCTGCATCGCCAGCCAGGGTGCCCGTGCCGCCACCTACACCGAGGCCCAGGGGGCGGCGGTGATGCAGCAGGAAGAAATCACCATCCGTATCGAACTGGGACGTGGCGAGTGCAGTGAAACCATCTGGACCACCGACCTGTCCCACGAATACGTGAAGATCAACGCCGAATATCGGACCTGACAAGGGCTGGGGTCGAGCCGCTCCTGCCGCGAGTGGCTCGCTCCCGCCGTCGAGGCGATCTTCGTGCTTGCGAGAGCGGCATGGCAGATAGCAAGAAGCCGCTGGTCTGTGGTCCATGTCCAGGGCATCCACCAATGGCCGGCACTGTAAAGTCGCATCCCGCCGGCCAAGAGGAAACAGTACGGTGAAACGAATCCACGTCGCCGCGGCCGTCATTCGAGACGCCGCCGGCAAAATCCTGATCGCCCGCCGGGCCGATACCCAGCACCAGGGTGGCCTGTGGGAGTTTCCCGGAGGCAAGGTCGAGGCTGATGAGTCTGTCGAAGCGGCCCTGGCCCGGGAACTTCACGAAGAGCTGGGCATTGTCGTCGGTGCCGCCCGGCCCTTGATCAAGGTGCGCCACGACTACCCGGACAAGCAGGTTCTGCTGGATGTCTGGGAGGTTTCGGCGTTTACCGGCGAGCCCCATGGCGCCGAGGGGCAGCCGTTGGCCTGGGTCACGGCCCGCGAGTTGTCGGATTACGAGTTTCCGGCGGCCAATCAGCCGATCGTCGCGGCGGCGCGTCTGCCGGGCGAATACCTGATCACGCCCGAAGGCCTCGAAACACCGGCCTTGCTGCGCGGCATGCAGAAGGCTATCGCCGGCGGGATCAGGTTGCTCCAGCTACGCGCCCCCAATGGCTATGACCCGCAATACCGCGACCTGGCGGTGGATGCGGCGGGGCTGTGCGCCGGCAAGGCCCAACTGATGCTCAAGGGGCCGTTCGAATGGCTGGGGGATTTCCCTTCCGCTGGCTGGCACATCACTGCCGCACAGTTGCGCAAGCATGCGGCGGCGGGTCGACCGTTCGGCAAGGACCGCTGGCTGGCGGCCTCCTGTCATAACGCCGAGGAGTTGTCCCTGGCGCAGCAGATGGACGTGGATTTTGTGACGCTCTCGCCTGTTCGACCGACCCAGACCCATCCCGAGGCCCAGCCGTTGGGATGGGAAGAGGCCGCGCGGTTGATCGAGGGCTTCGACCGGCCGGTTTATCTGTTGGGTGGGGTCGGCCCTGGCGAACGGCAACAAGCCTGGGCAGCCGGGGCGCAGGGTGTGGCGGGGATCCGGGCGTTCTGGCCTGGGACATGATTCTGTGGTGTGGCTGCTGACGCCATCGCGAGCAAGCTCGCGATGGCGGCCTCAAGAACGATTCAGCCCCCAGGCTTGGCCGCCGCCTCCCAAAGCACTTCGGCAACCCCCTGGCGCCGGGCGATCACCCTGGCTGCCACGAACAACAGGTCCGATAACCGATTGATGTAGGCCAGCCCTGGCCCGGTCAACGGTTCCACGGCGTTCAAATGCTGGCAGCGACGCTCGGCACTACGTGCCAGGCTGCGGCAGACATGGGCCTGGGCCACCAGGGTCGAGCCACCGGGCAGGATGAAGTTCTCCAGCGGCCCCAATTCCTCATTCCATTCGTCGATCGCGGCTTCCAGTCGCTGGATTTGCGCAATGTTCAGGGCCTGGTAGGCCGGCATGGCCAGTTCACCGCCCAGGTCGAACAAGCGGTGCTGACAAGGCGCCAGTACCTCGATCACCCCTGCCAGCTGCGGGTGTCGCGAGGTTTCAGCAGCGAGACCGGCCAGCAATAACCCCAACTGGCTGTTGAGCGTATCCACTTCGCCGATGGCCTCGATCCGTGGATGGTCCTTGGCCACGCGGCGACCGTCTCCCAGCCCGGTTTCACCCTTGTCGCCGGTGCGGGTGTAAATCTTCGACAGGCGAAAGCCCATGTTCAACGCTCCAATTGCTTGTTTTCCTGCGGCGCCATCGAAGCGCCCGCCAAAGGCAGGCGCAGGGTGAAGCAAGTGCCCTGGCCTGGCGCCGACTGCACTTCCATCTGGCCCTTGTGGTTGTTGGTGATGATGAAATACGACACGGACAGGCCCAGGCCTGTGCCCTGGCCGACTTCCTTGGTGGTGAAGAAGGGCTCGAAGGTACGTTTGCGTACGTTTTCGCTCATGCCGATCCCGTTGTCCTCGACCTGGATTTCCGCCCAGGGCGGATTGAGCCGGGTGCGCAGGATGATGCGCCCCGGTTCGCTGTTGTCCTGGCGTTGGTGGATCGCTTGGGCAGCATTCTTCAACAGGTTGAGCAGTACCTGTTCGAGTTCGTTGGCGGTGCCGGGTACCGGGCCCAGGTTGGGGTCGAACTGGCGGATGATCGCCTGGCCCTTGAAGTCGAAGCCGATTGCCAGGTCGAAGTCGTTACCGGCGATCTCCACCGCCTGGTCGATCAGCGCCGGCAGGTCGCAGGGTGCCATCTGCCGGGTGCTGCGCCGGCTGAAACTGAGCATGTGGGTGACGATCTTCGCCGCCCGGGCACCGGCCTGCTGGATGCCGTCCAGCAGCTGCGGGATATCCCGCCCTTCGAGGTAGCGGTTGACCACCTGCAGCTCGATGCCCAGTTGTTCGGCCTGTTCGAGATTCTTGGGCAGTTCCGGCGACAGGCGCCGGCGAATGTTCTGCACGTTGTGCAGGATCGCCCCCAGGGGGTTGTTGATCTCATGGGCCATGCCAGCGGCGAGGCCGCCAACGGAGAGCATTTTTTCCGATTGCACCATCATCTCTTCCAGCGACAGGCGCTGGGTGATGTCATCGATCCGGATCACCACTCCTCGCCCGGCGCCACCCATCAGCGGGTAGAAGGTCAGGGCGTAGTGCCGCGCTTCATCGTCCTTGGTCCAGGTGACGCGTTCGATCTTGGCAACCGTATGCTGTTCGACCGTCTGCTTGAGTTGCGGCAGGTAGGGCTTGAGGGGCTCGAAGGCGAGGAAGATCGGCTGGTTCAGGGCTTCGTCCAGCCGGGTCCCGGAGAGGGCGCTGGCCTCCTGGTTCCATTGGGTCACGTAAAGTTGTTCATCCAGGGCGATCAGTGCCGACGGCATGGAGTCGATGATGCTGTTGAGGTAGTTCTGGAAGCCCGTGAGCTTTTTCTCGATCTTGCTGCGAACCTGGACTTCCAGCTCCAGCTTGCGATTGGTGTGCCGGGTTTCTTCCGCCAGGCCCTGGGCCTGGTCATAGGCGGCCTGGGAGTCGTCCCGGGCGCGCTTGAGTTGCTGCTCCCGGGCCTCGATGCGTGACAGCATGGTGTTGAACGCTTCGGCCAGGCTGCCGATTTCATCGTGGTTGCCCCGGGCGGCCCGCAGGGAGTAGTTCTCCTCGCGAGTGACCTGGCGCGACAGTTCTTCGAGCTGATGAATCGGCTGGGTGATCAGGCGCTTGATCTGTTGGGCGATGACGAGCCACAGCAACACGCTGAAAATCAGGATGCCGAGGCTTGCCGTCAGAGTGCCGGTGTAGAACGCGGTGGGCAGTTCGCTGCTGGCGACCAGTAGCAGGTGTCCCGGGGACTGGCCGGGGCGGGGCAGGGTGATGACCTGGTTGCTGCGGAATTCGCCAGCCTGCCAGGCCTGCATGGTGCGGAAATGCTCTGGCAGCTTGAGCTTCTCGCCCTGCTGCAACTGCGCCAGGCGCTCCCCGTCGCCGTCATACAGGGCCGCCGCTCGCAGGGGCGCATAATTGTTGAGCTCATCGAGCAGGCGCCTGGCGTTTTGCGGCGATTTCAGGGCATCGGAGATCAGGCTCGGGTTGGCGATCAGCCGGCCGATGGTCTGCAGGGCCTGGGGGGCCATGCTCTCCTGGGAAATGTAGTAGGCGGCACTGATAAAGGTCAGGTTGGCCACCAGCAGGACGGTGGTCAATAACACCAACAGGGCGGCCAGCAGCTTCTGGCCGACCGGCAGGTTTTCAAGGCGCTGGCGCAATGGCATCAGACTCGTCGCAAAAAGGGAACACGAGGCCAGCGTAGCCGCTGCTCAGTCGCTGGGCAATCCGAGGTTGTCCAGGTAAGCGATCAGCCGCTGGCGCAGTTGCTCCAGGTGCGGGACTGCCAGCTCATGGCGTTGGGCGACCTTGCAGGCATGGCCGAGCAGGTAGCTGATTTCGGTGCGACGCCGATGGGCTACGTCCTGGTGCATGGAGGAGTAGTTGGCGGCGGTGGCCTGGATCACCCGTTCGACTTCCGAATGCAGATCCTCGGCAGCGGCCGGCTGTCCGCAGCGTTCGAGCAGATCGGTGAGTTCCGCGCACAGGGTCGCGACTTCGCAGCGATGGTCTTGCAAGCCGCCATTGCTGCATTGATGCAGCACGGTGAGCGGGTTGATCGCACAGTTGAGCGCCAGTTTGCGCCAGAGCCGGGTGAGGATGTCGGCGCTCCATTCGTGGGGAATGCCGGCGGCGCTCAGGTCATCCAGCCAGATCGGCGCCACGGGGTGGGCGGGGTCACCCAGCCACGTATAGCCGTGACCGGCGAACACCACGCGCCAATCGCCATCGCGAAAGGCGCCCTCGGTGCTGGAGGCGCTGATACAGCGGGCCTGGGGAACGCGGTTCGCCACCGCATCCTGGCTACCGAGGCCGTTCTGCAGCAGGATCAGCTCCGAGTCGGCGCCGAGGCGCCGGGCCACCGAGGCCACGGCCGCCTCTGCGTCATAGGCCTTGCAGGCCAGCAACAGGCGTTTGATCGGTTCGGGACTGTTCGCCGTTTCGCCCGCCACCTTGTAGCACTGCGAATGGCCCTGCTCCACCAGCGTCAGGCCGCCGGCAGCCTGGTATGCCTGCAACCGTTCTTCGTTGCGCAGGATCAGTCGCACCGGCAGGCCGGCCCGGGCCAGGCGCGTCGCCCATAATGTGCCGAGACTGCCGGCCCCCAGGACATGCCAGGTGGTGGACATCAGTTTTTCACTCGGTTTGGCGCAGGCATCTTGGGGGCTCGCGGTATGGGGTGGAAAGACTCGTTATAATGAGCGCGATTTTAACCACAAGCCAAGCGCGCGCCTTCGTTACTGGCGCGTCTTTTTTATTGGAGAACACTACATGCCGTCATTCGACGTGGTATCCGAACTCGACAAACATGAAGTCACCAACGCGGTTGAAAATGCCGTCAAGGAACTCGACCGTCGTTATGACCTCAAGGGCAAGGGCAGCTTCGAGTTCAAGGAAAAGGAACTGACCGTCAACCTTACCGCCGAAGCCGACTTCCAGCTCGAGGCGATGATCGAGATCCTCAAGCTTGCGCTGGTCAAGCGCAAGATCGATGTGCAGTGCCTGGAGGTCAAGGACGCCTACGCTTCGGGCAAGCTGATGAAGCAGGAGGCCGTGCTCAAGGAAGGCATCGACAAGGAGCTGGCGAAGAAGATTGTCGCCCATATCAAGGACGCCAAGCTCAAGGTGCAGGCCGCCATCCAGGGCGAGCAGGTGCGCGTGACCGGCAAGAAGCGTGACGACTTGCAGGAAGCCATCG
Source organism: Pseudomonas sp. NFACC32-1 (assembly GCF_900101215.1). Lineage (NCBI taxonomy): Bacteria > Pseudomonadati > Pseudomonadota > Gammaproteobacteria > Pseudomonadales > Pseudomonadaceae > Pseudomonas > Pseudomonas sp. NFACC32-1. The sequence continues at coordinate 184,333 of NZ_FMUL01000006.1, read as the reverse complement.
CGGCCCTGCGCGCCAAGTCATTCGACATGCCGCTGCAATTCAACAACTTCCGCGACTGATATCAGGTTGTTCGCATGACGGTGGCGAGGGCGCTTGTCCCCTCGCCACGAACGGGAAAAAGGAGAACACGATGGACTTGAACGCAGAAGTGGACCACTTGATCAAGGCTTCCCAGGCCTGGATTCCGATGATCATGGAGTACGGCAGCCGCGTGCTGCTGGCGATCGTGACCCTGGCCATAGGCTGGTGGCTGATCAACAAGGTCACGCAGAAACTCGGTGCGCTGCTGGCCCTGCGTAATGCTGACCTGGCACTGCAGGGGTTCATCAGTACCCTGGCGAACATCATCCTGAAGATACTGCTGGCCATCAGCGTCGCTTCGATGATCGGTGTGGAAACCACCTCGTTCGTCGCCGCCATCGGTGCCGCGAGCCTGGCGATTGGCCTGGCATTGCAGGGCAGCCTGGCGAACTTCGCCGGTGGCGTGCTGATCCTGCTGTTCCGTCCGTTTCGCATTGGCGACTGGATCGAGGCCCAGGGCGTCGCCGGTACGGTCGACAGCATCCAGATCTTCCACACCGTGCTGCGTACCGGTGACAACAAGACGGTGATCGTGCCCAACGGCAACCTGTCTAACGGCATCATCACCAACACCAACCGTCAGCCGACCCGCAAGGTCGTGTTCGATGTCGGCGTGGACTACCAGGCTGATCTGCAAAAGGCTCGGGAAGTATTGCTGGAGCTGGCCAAGGATGAACGCGTGCTGAGCGATCCGGCGCCTGAAGCGGTGATTTCCACCCTGGGTGACAGTTCCATCACCGTGTCGTTGCGGATTTGGGTCAAGACCGCGGACTACTGGAACGTGATGTTCATGCTCAATGAGCAGGCCCGGGATCGTCTGAAGGATGCGGGCATCGATATTCCGTTCCCACAGCGGGTGATCCGGGTGGTTCAGGAAGGCGCGCAGGCGTAGATTTTCCTGAAGGTAGGCTGGCTTGCCAACGATGCTTCCGTTTGAGTGACTCGTTGGTAAGTGCCCTGGATATAAGCAATAAAAAAGGCCCATCCGAAGATGGGCCTCTTTTTTGATTACCGCGAACAGACTTTCGGCAATTACAGAACCGAAATCGGGTAGTCGACGATCAGGCGGAACTCTTTGATATCGCCTTCACCTTCGTCGGCGTTGGCGTGGTGCCAGGCTTGACGAACGCGGAAGGAGAGATCCTTGGCTGGGCCAGACTGAACAACGTACTTGGCTTCCAGGTTGGTTTCGTTGTGCTTGCCGTCTTCGCCATACAGACCAGCGTAGGCGCTGCCAGTTGGAGTGTTGGTGCCGTCGATGTCCCAGCCTTTCACGTAACGGGTCATGAAGCTCAGACCAGGAACGCCATACTCGGCCATCTTCAGGTCGTAACGGATCTGGGCAGATTTCTCGTTAGGACCGTTGAAGTCGGAGTACTGGATGGAGTTGGCGAGGAAGATCGAGTCGCCGCCGCGGTTGTTGGTACCCACGCCGATGTAGTCGAACGGAGTATCACCGTTGATCTTCTGGAAGGCGACCGTAACGGTGTGTGCTTTCAGGAACGAGTAAGCAGCAGCCAGGGAGAAGGCGGTGTTGCTGATGTCGCCGGCTTTGGCGCTACCTGCGTCGGTGGTGCGGTAGATGTTACCGTCCAGGTTCAGGGACTGATCGCCACCCATTGGAATGGTGTAGTTCAGGTTACCGTAGTACTGGTTCCAGATGTCTTCCAGCTTGGCGCCGTAGACCGATGCGCTCAGGTTGTCAGTGAACGCGTATTTGCCACCAGCGTAGTCGATGGTGTTGGCTTCGACGCCGGCGTAGGTCGCCCACAGGCCGCCGTCGCGAGCGTTACGGTCCTGGCTGGTGCCCGAATAGAAGTGACCGGCTTCGAGGTCAAGATTCTTGACTTCGCTGCTCTGCAGTTGGAAACCGCTGGCAGTTTGAGGCAGGACGCGGGAGCCGCCAATTGCAAACACTGGAGCAGTGCTTGGCTGCATGTCGCCGACTTTCAGCTCGGTTTTGGAAACACGGAACTTGATGGCCGCGCCGGCTTTACCTTGGCTGTCGTTGACTTCGCCATCGGCGTCGCGGCTCATGTTGCCTGTGCCGCCAGTACCGTCGCCGCCGTCCAGCTTGAGTGCCAGGTAACCGAACGCATCAACGCCGACACCTACAGTACCCTGGGTGTAACCGGAGCTGAAGTTGCCCCAGATACCTTGGGTCCAGTCTTTCTGATCGGTTGCACCATCTTTCCGATCGCGGTTGAAGTAATAGTTGCGCAGCAGTAAATCGAGCTTGGCGTCTTCAACAAAGCCCTTGGCTTCAGCCTGGTCACTTACGAACGGTGCGGCCGTAGCCATTTGTGTACTGGCTGCTGCAGCAACGGCCAGTGCGATCATGCTCCACTTCATCACGCGCATCGTGATTTGCTCCTTTGGTTTTAGAAGAGTACTGCCGTCCCACCTGTTTTTTTATCTGGGCGGCTCTTTCTTTTTTGTGTCGGCGCAAACTTATATCACGCTGACCCTATTGGCGATACTTGCCCATTCAACCTTGCAGCTTCTTTACGACCATGTCGCCAATGGCTCGATCCATGTCGCAATGAGGCTGTTCCGACGCAATCGGACTTGCAACTTGAATGCTGCTTATTTTTTTTCAGCGTCGGTGTAAAGAGTCCTTTATTACTGCGCCTGAAGCTCCCTGAGGGCAACCTTGCCACTTTATTTATAGGCCTGCAGGTTTCGCGTCCGGCGGTGCCCTGTAGGCGATGTCAGAATGAATGCAACAAGCATGCACAAATTCGAATTTTCGTTCACGTTTTTTTCACATTCTGCCTTCGGGTGCGGTGAAACCTCATGAAACCGGGCTCCAAAGGCCTTGTTTTAAATAGGGTTGACTGTCGGGGCGCTCTCGTGTTTGAAGCATGGAAATGCCGCGAGACAACCAAAAACGTTACCGGTTCACCCTGTCGAGTGAGTAAATCCCGGATGTTACGTGCTCTGAGCGTAGACGCATTGTGCGGTTTTGGTGCAAAAAACTTCGAGAAAAACACTGGGGCCCGATCTACCGCCGTTTTCCGACGCGCTCCTCCTGCCCGTTTCTGTATTCGGGTGCGCTGTGTTGGTGCGATCGGTTCCGGCTCGGGGTCGATCTGCTCTGAAAAATGACGTGGGCGTCCAACTATGGATGTCACGCCGTGAACGTTCAGTCATTCGCGAGTATGCTGCCGGTCTATGTCCGAGTCATGCCCCTGGATGGCTTGAACCGGCTGTTTTCATCACGAACGAGGAGTACCGCAGTGTTTGCCTTAGATCCACGACTGCAACAAGACACGTTGCCCATTGGCGATTTCCCACTGTGTCGGCTGCTCTTGTCCAACGATTCGAATTACCCGTGGTTCATCCTCGTGCCGCGACGGGAAAATATCAGTGAATTGTTTCAGTTGGATGACACGGATCAACATCGGTTATGGAAAGAGACCACGATGCTGGCTGAAGTCCTCAAGGATTGCTTTGATGCCGATAAACTGAATGTCGCGACCCTGGGTAATGTCGTCAGTCAATTGCATATGCATGTCATCGTGCGAAAACAGGACGATGCGGCCTGGCCGGCACCGGTCTGGGGCAAACACCCGGCCCGGCCCTATACTGCAGAACAGGTAAGGGCTATTCGTGAGCGCTTGCGGGTAGCCTTGACCGATGATTTCAAGTTTATGGAGGGCTGAACCATGAATCTTGAAGAGCGTGTGACCGATCTGGAAACGCGCCTGGCGTTTCAGGATGACACCATCCAGGCATTGAACGATGTGTTGGTGGAGCAGCAGCGGGTGGTCGAGCGGCTGCAGTTGCAAATGGCGGCCTTGCTCAAGCGACAGGAGGAAATGGCCGGGCAATTCGAGTCCGTCGAAGAAGAGGCGCCGCCTCCCCACTATTGATACGCCCGTACGGCAGGCCATAAAAAAACCGCGAGCAGCCTGGCTGCATCGCGGTTTTTTTACGCTGAAGTCAGCGGCGCGGTAGCGCTGCGATCACATCTTCGGCCTGCAGGCCCTTGTCGCGGTGCATCACGGAGAACTCCACCCGCTGGCCTTCGACCAGTACACGGTGGCCTTCGCCACGAATGGCTCGGAAGTGCACGAAGATATCATCGCCGGAGTCGCGGGAGATGAAGCCGAACCCCTTGGAGGTGTTGAACCATTTCACCGTGCCGGTATCACGGTTGGACATGTCGTAGTTCTGCGGTGCCGCGGCCGGCGAGGACTTCTTGTTGTAGAAGCTGACGGCCAGGTGCAGGGCTACGGCGAGCAGCGCAGCGGTCAGGCTGAACAGAACGGCCGGATGACCGGCGATTTCCGGCAGGGGAGCCAGCAGGCTGAGGGTTTGCAGGGCAACGGCCAGGACCAGCAGTGCGCTGACCAGGTTTTGCAGTTGATGACGTGGACCTTTGTGCCAGTAAGGGATGACAGGCGCGAGGATCAGGTTGAGCAGGCCGAAAAAGGCCAGGTACAGCGCATCGGGATGTTGCAGGTAAGGTGTGGCTTCGGAACCCAGGCTAGGGATGAAGGACAGCAGCAGGGCAGCTGCGCCCATTAGCAAGTGGACGATTTTCAACATTTTGATTGGCTCACGGTTAAGACAGATCACAAGGAAGAGCTGCTCGAGGACGGTTCGCTTCGGAACGATGAGAGGCGTTGGACACGTACTCGAATCAGCCTATGCGCCACGCCCGGAAAATAAGCGTAGCGACACACTGTCTATTTAACAGTAAAGCCCGGGCCTTCTCAAACGGGTTACGGGCGAGTGCCGCGCTGTTCGTCGGCGGGAAAACCGGGCGGGTCCTTGAAGGTCTTCACCAAAGGGCGTTGAATTTCCTGGCGCCCTGCCTTGTCAGTTCAGGGAGTGCAGGCGATTTGTCGCAGGGTGCGAGCGGTAACACCCGCTAGAGTGAAAGGACCGCCGTTGAATTCATCACCGTCAGGAGACCCACCAACATGGCAATAGATATCGGTATCAGTGAAGAAGATCGCAAGTCCATCGTCGATGGGCTGTCACGTCTGCTGTCGGACACCTATGTGTTGTACCTCAAGACCCACAATTTCCACTGGAATGTCACCGGTCCCATGTTCCGGACCCTGCACCTGATGTTCGAGGAGCAGTACAACGAGCTGGCGCTCGCGGTGGATCTGATCGCCGAGCGCATCCGTGCCCTTGGCTTTCCCGCGCCGGGTGCCTACTCGGTGTATGCGCGCCTGTCCTCCATCAAGGAGGAAGAGGGTGTGCCCAGTGCCGAGGACATGATCCGGCAACTGGTGGATGGCCAGGAGGCGGTGACACGCACGGCGCGTGGTATTTTCCCGCTGCTGGACAAGGTCAGCGACGAGCCCACCGCCGATCTGCTGACCCAGCGCATGCAGGTGCACGAAAAGACCGCCTGGATGCTGCGTTCACTGCTGGACGAACGGTAAGGCCGGGGCGGGCGGTGATGTGTTGCCCGACATCGCCGTCCGTTTGGGGTTACCGTTGCTGCTCTTTGTATCGGCCTTTTCGATCAGTCCACAGGCTTCCTCTGGGATAACCCATCGTGTGTAGGACGGCGTAATTCGTCGCCGGCTTGCTGTTGGCTTGTCCTACGTTGATGGTCATAAAGTCATCTGGATCTGGGCACCCCCGTTGAGCTTCCATGGGGTCACAGATTGGTTGTCCTGACTGAGAGGTTCGTATGGCAAAGGAGTGTCAACGGTATGATTCAAGGAAAAGAAGCCAGGGAGGGTGCGCAGGGGCGCTATCAGGTCATCCCCGTGGACCCGTTCGTCAGTGGGTTCGACATGCAGTTGGCCCGGCCCCTGTCCCGCTCCATCCGCCTGAACGGGTTCGCCACCTGCCTGCGGCTGGAACAGGTCTACTGGGACATCCTCGGCGACATGGCGCAGCTCAACAATTGTTCCATCAGCACCCTGTTGTCCCATGTGGACAGGGAGGTGCACCTGCGCCATGGCGGGGTGCGCAACTTCAGCGGGCTGGTGCGTGTGGTCTGCGTGGTGCATAGCCTGAAGGAGGCCGGCATGGAAGTTGTGGAACGCCACTGGCGTGGTACGCCGCGTGGTGGTGATTGAGCGGGACCGCAGGTGGATGCTCCCGGGGTGTTCCCGATTCGTTTGCCCTTTCCGGGAAAACGAGTCGGGAACGGTCCCTACGGCTGCACAGGCAGCATTTAATGGATATAATCCCGCTCTTTGCCGCAAAGCCCAGCTTTTGCGTGAGTAACCTGATCGCCGAGACAACCTCCCATGCCGATGTACGACTATCAATGTGCTTCCTGTGGTCATCAGATGGAAGTCATTCAAAAGATCAGCGAGGCACCGCTGGTCGACTGCCCTGCCTGCCAGGCGCCGGAACTGAAAAAGATGCTGTCCATGCCGGGATTCCGCCTTGGTGGCACAGGCTGGTATGAAACCGACTTCAAGACCGGCGCCAAGAAGAACCTGGCCGGTGGCGACAAAGCTGACTGAGTTGAATACGCGCGGGTTCCTGCACGGGCAGGGTCCCCAACCGAATGTCGAATTACGAGAAGTGAAACCACTACCATGATGCGCAGCCATTATTGCGGCCAACTGAACGAAAGCCTGGAAGGTCAGGAAGTTACTCTTTGCGGATGGGTCCATCGTCGCCGTGACCATGGCGGGGTGATTTTCCTCGATATCCGTGATCGTGAAGGCCTGGCCCAGGTAGTGTTCGACCCGGACCGCGCTGAAACCTTCGCCACGGCCGACCGCGTGCGCAGTGAGTACGTCGTCAAGCTCACCGGCAAGGTGCGCCTGCGTCCGGCTGGCGCCGGCAACGCCAACATGGCGTCTGGCATGATCGAAGTGCTGGGCTATGAGCTGGAAGTGCTCAACGAAGCGGAAACCCCGCCGTTCCCGCTCAACGAATACTCCGATGTGGGCGAAGAAACCCGTCTGCGCTATCGCTTCATCGACCTGCGTCGTCCCGAGATGGCCGAGAAGCTGCGTCTGCGTTCGCGCATGACCACCAGCATCCGTCGCTACCTGGACGAGAACGGCTTCATCGACGTCGAGACGCCGATCCTGACCCGTGCCACCCCCGAGGGCGCTCGCGACTACCTGGTGCCGAGCCGTACCCACCCCGGTAGCTTCTTCGCCTTGCCGCAATCGCCACAGCTGTTCAAGCAACTGCTGATGGTGGCCGGGTTCGACCGTTACTATCAGATCGCCAAATGCTTCCGCGACGAAGACCTGCGTGCCGATCGTCAGCCTGAGTTCACTCAGATCGACATCGAGACCAGCTTCCTCGACGAAAAAGACATCATGGGCCTGACCGAGGGCATGATCCGCAACCTGTTCAAGGAAGTGCTGGGCCTGGAATTCGGTGAGTTCCCGCACATGACCTTCGAAGAGGCCATGCGCCGCTATGGCTCCGACAAGCCGGACCTGCGTATCCCGCTGGAACTGGTGGACGTTGCCGACCAGCTCAAGGAAGTGGAGTTCAAGGTCTTCAGTGGCCCGGCCAACGATCCGAAGAGCCGCGTAGCCGCCTTGCGCGTACCGGGCGGGGCGAGCATGCCGCGCAGCAAGATCGATGACTACACCAAGTTCGTCGGCATCTACGGTGCCAAGGGCCTGGCGTATATCAAGGTCAACGAGCGCGCCAAAGGCGTCGAGGGCCTGCAGTCGCCGATCGTCAAGAACATCCCCGAAGCCAACCTGAACGTGATCCTCGATCGCGTCGGCGCGGTCGATGGCGACATCGTGTTCTTTGGTGCCGACAAGGCCAAGATCGTCAGCGAGGCCCTGGGCGCGCTGCGGATCAAGGTAGGTCACGACCTGGAACTGCTTACCTGTGAGTGGGCGCCGATGTGGGTGGTCGACTTCCCGATGTTCGAGGAGAACGATGACGGCAGCTTCACCGCGCTGCACCACCCGTTCACCGCACCCAAGTGCACGCCGCAGGAGCTGGAAGCCAGCCCGGCGACCGCGCTGTCCCGTGCCTATGACATGGTGCTCAACGGCACTGAACTGGGTGGCGGTTCCATCCGTATCCATCGCAAGGAAATGCAGCAGTCGGTCTTCCGCCTGCTGGGCATCGACGAAGCGGAACAGGAAGAGAAGTTCGGCTTCCTGCTGGACGCCCTGAAGTATGGTGCACCACCCCATGGCGGCCTGGCTTTCGGCCTGGATCGCCTGGTGATGCTGATGACCGGCGCCCAGTCGATCCGTGAAGTGATCGCGTTCCCGAAAACCCAGAGCGCGGCCGACGTCATGACCCAGGCGCCTGGGGAAGTGGATGCCAAGGCTCTGCGCGAACTGCATATCCGTCTGCGCGAACAGCCAAAGGCTGAGTAAGGCTGGCACCTGAGGGCGCATCTTCGGATGCGCCTTTTCGTTGGTGTCGATATTTCTGATTGCCGGCGGCTGCATCCGTGCAGGGCGGGCGATGTTTCAAGAGAGAAACCGGAGCGAGTTATGGCAGGTCATTCCAAGTGGGCGAACATCAAGCACCGCAAAGAACGTCAGGATGCCAAGAGAGGCAAGATCTTCACCAAGTGGATCCGTGAACTGACGGTCGCGGCCCGCCAGGGTGGCGGTGATCCAGGTTCCAACCCGCGTTTGCGCCTGGCCCTGGACAAGGCACTGGGTGCGAACATGAGCCGCGACATCATCGATCGGGCGATCGCCCGCGGCGCCGGTGCGACCGAGGCCGATAACGTCGAAGAGCTGACCTATGAAGGTTACGGTCCGGGCGGCGTGGCGGTGATGGTCGAGTGCATGACCGACAACCGCAATCGTACCGCCGCTGCCGTGCGCCACGCCTTCAGCAAGTGCGGTGGCAACCTGGGAACCGATGGTTCGGTGGCCTATCTGTTCGAGCGCAAGGGCCAGATCAGCTTTGCGCCGGGGCTCGATGAGGACGCCCTGACGGAGGCGGCGCTGGAAGCCGATGCCGACGACGTGGTCGGCCATGATGACGGCTCGTTCGACGTGTTCACGTCGTTCTCCAGCTTCTACGCGGTGCGCAACGCCTTGGAGGCTGCCGGTTTCAAGCCAGCCGACGCGGAAATCGTCATGCAACCGACCACCAGCGCCGAGCTCGACCTGGAGGGCGCCGAGAAAGTCCTCAAGCTGATCGACATGCTCGAAGACCTGGATGACGTGCAGAACGTCTACTCCAACGCCGACATTCCGGAGTCGGTGGCTGAACAGCTGGGCTGATGGCTTCCTTTTAACTGCACGAATGCCGATGTGGGAGCGAGCTTGCTCGCGATAGCGATACTTCAGTCAGCACTGTGCTTGCTGACCCGACGCCATCGCGAGCAAGCTCGCTCCCATAGGTCTGGTCAAATTCTCTTCGAACCGCAGGCGTTATGACTTTAATCCTTGGTATCGACCCTGGTTCGCGTATCACCGGCTACGGTGTGGTTCGCGACACCGGGCGTGGCTGCGTGTATGTGGCTTCCGGCTGCATCCGTACCGGGGCGGGCGAGCTGCATGAGCGTCTGCAGATCGTTTATCGCGGGGTGCGCGAGGTCATCCAGACCTACGGCCCGGTCACCATGGGGATCGAAAAGGTGTTCATGGCGCGCAATGCCGATTCTGCATTGAAGCTGGGACAGGCCCGGGGCGCGGCGATCGTTGCCGGGGCCGAGGAAAGCCTGGAGATCGCCGAATACACGGCGACCCAGGTCAAGCAGGCCGTGGTCGGAACGGGGGCGGCGAACAAGGAGCAGGTGCAGATGATGGTGATGCATTTGCTGAAGTTGGTCAGCAAGCCGCAGATCGACGCCTCCGATGCCCTGGCCATAGCCATCTGTCATGCCCATACCCGTTCCAGTCTCTTGCCTCATGGGCTGGGAACCGCACGCAGTCGTGGCGGCCGCCTGCGTCTCTGATAGCATCTGCGCAATCATTCATGAGCCTGAGCATCGAGTGCCTGTGTCGTCGGCCTCATGCCCCGGTTGTTACCTGCCAGCCAGCGGCTGGCCAACGCCCAAGGATCTGAAACGTGATTGGACGCTTGCGCGGCACCCTGGCTGAAAAACAGCCACCGCACCTGATTCTGGATGTAAATGGCCTGGGCTATGAGCTGGAAGTGCCCATGACCACGCTGTATCGCTTGCCGTCGGTCGGCGAGCCCCTGACATTGCATACCCATTTGGTCGTGCGCGAGGACGCGCAGTTACTCTATGGCTTTGTCGGCAAGCGCGAGCGGGATTTCTTCCGCGAGTTGATCCGCCTCAATGGCGTCGGTCCGAAACTGGCCCTGGCCTTGATGTCGAGCCTGGAAGTCGACGAGCTGATTCGTTGCGTGCAGTCCCAGGACACTTCCGCACTGACCAAGGTGCCAGGCGTGGGCAAGAAAACCGCCGAACGCCTGCTGGTCGAGCTCAAGGACCGGTTCAAGGCCTGGGAAACGGTGCCGGCCATGTTCGCCCTGGTGCCGAACCAGCCGGACGCGCCGATGCCGGCGGCCAGCGCCGAAAACGATGCGGTCACGGCGCTGATCTCCCTGGGCTACAAGCCGCAGGAAGCCAGCAAGGCGATTTCCGCCATCAAGGAAAAAGGCCTGAGTACCGAAGATATGATCCGCCGTGCCCTGAAGGGAATGATTTAAGTGATTGAAGCCGATCGTCTGATCGCCGCCACGGGCGCGCCCCGTGACCGCGAGGAAATCCAGGACCGTGCGATTCGCCCGGTCAGCCTGGCCGACTACATCGGCCAACCGACCGTGCGCGAGCAGATGGAGTTGTTCATCCAGGCCGCCCGCGGGCGCAGCGAGTCCCTGGACCACACCTTGATCTTCGGGCCGCCGGGGCTGGGCAAGACCACCCTGGCCAACATCATCGCCCAGGAAATGGGCGTGTCGATCAAAAGCACGTCGGGGCCGGTTCTTGAGCGGCCGGGAGACCTGGCGGCGCTGTTGACCAACCTCGAGCCTCATGACGTGCTGTTCATCGACGAGATCCATCGGCTGTCGCCCATCGTCGAGGAGGTGCTGTACCCGGCCATGGAGGATTTCCAGCTGGACATCATGATCGGCGAAGGGCCGGCGGCGCGCTCCATCAAGCTGGACCTGCCACCGTTCACCCTGGTGGGGGCCACCACCCGCGCCGGCATGCTGACCAATCCCTTGCGCGACCGGTTCGGCATTGTCCAGCGCCTGGAGTTCTACAGCAACGCGGACCTGGCGACGATCGTCAGTCGCTCGGCAGGTATCCTCGGGCTGCCGCTGGATCCGGAGGGTGCCTACGAAGTGGCCCGTCGGGCCCGGGGCACGCCGCGTATCGCCAACCGCCTGCTGCGCCGGGTCCGGGACTTCGCCGAGGTCCGGGCCAAGGGGCACATTACCAAGCCGATTGCCGACCTGGCGTTGAACCTGCTGGACATCGACGAGCGTGGCTTCGACCATCAGGACCGCCGTCTGCTGCTGACCATGATCGAGAAGTTCGATGGCGGGCCGGTGGGCGTGGACAGCCTGGCGGCGGCCATCAGCGAAGAGCGCCATACCATCGAAGATGTGCTGGAGCCTTACCTGATCCAGCAAGGCTATATCATGCGCACCCCTCGCGGGCGCGTGGTGACGCGGCATGCCTATCTGCACTTTGGCTTAAACATTCCGACACGAATGGGGGAGATGCCAGTGGTAGACGAATTCCTCGATGCCGTGGACGATTGACCGACCTCTTTGCGGCGACTTTTTTCCGGTTCGTGCTGTCCCAGACAACGCCCGGAGCGTCAATGCACTCGAGAATGAAAAAACAGTTGCCTGGCCGGATTGGCAACCTGAGGAGTAAGCACTAGAGTATGCGCGCGCAAAACGGGCTGGAGTCGTTCGCACATCGCTGTCGCGTTTATTACGAGGACACCGATGCCGGCGGCATCGTCTACTACGTCAATTACCTCAAGTTTATGGAACGGGCTCGAACCGAACGGCTGCGGGAACTGGGTTTCGCCCAATCCGCGCTGGCAGGGGAGGACCTGTTATTCGTCGTGCATTCCAGCGAAGCGCGCTACCACGCGCCGGCGCGACTGGACGACGAGCTTCTGGTAAGTGCCGATGTCATCGAATTGAACCGTGCCAGCCTGCGCTTCAAGCAGCAGGTGAGGCGGGCAACGGATAACGCGCTGCTCTGCGAAGGGCAGTTTTTGGTGGCCTGTGTGCGCACCCATAGTTTGAAACCCCGGGCCATTCCCGAAGCTCTACGCGCGGCCTTTGCCGGCGTGAGCGGCGCGGGTACACACTCAGAGCAGGAGATAAAGCGTGGAAGCTAACGTCGTCGACCATTCCTCCATGTGGAGCCTGGTCAGCAATGCCAGCGTTGTAGTGCAGTTGGTAATGCTGACCCTGGTAGCCGCATCGGTGACTTCATGGATCATGATATTTCAGCGTAGCAACATGCTGCGCGCCGGTCGCCGTGCCCTGGAGAGCTTCGAAGAGCGCTTCTGGTCCGGCATCGACCTGTCCAAGCTCTATCGCCAGGCCGGCAGCAACCCGGACCCTGACTCGGGCGTCGAGCAGATCTTCCGCGCCGGTTTCAAGGAATTCTCCCGCCTGCGCCAGCAGCCTGGCGTCGACCCTGAAGCGGTGATGGAAGGTGTGGCCCGTGCCATGCGCGTCGCCATTTCCCGTGAGGAAGAGAAGCTCGAGCAGGGCCTGCCGTTCCTGGCCACCGTCGGCTCGGTCAGCCCGTACATCGGCCTGTTCGGTACCGTGTGGGGGATCATGAACTCCTTCCGCGGCCTGGCCACCGCCCAGCAGGCGACCCTGGCCACCGTAGCCCCGGGTATCGCCGAAGCGCTGATCGCCACGGCCATTGGCCTGTTCGCGGCCATCCCCGCCGTTATCGCCTACAACCGCTTCGCTGCCCGCAGCGAAACGCTGACCAGCCGTTACTACACGTTCGCCGATGAGTTCCAGGCGATCCTGCACCGTAAAGTGCACACCAGCGAAGAATAAGCAGGTATTTCCCAATGGCTTTAATCGCTCGAGCCCGAAACAAGCGCAAGCCGGTCGCCGAGATGAACGTGGTGCCCTACATCGACGTGATGCTGGTGCTGCTGGTCATCTTCATGGTGACCGCGCCGATGCTCAACCAGGGGGTGAAGGTCGATCTGCCCAAGGTTTCCAGCGAAGCCTTGCCGCAGGACAACAACACCCAGGTGCTGACCATTTCGATCAAGGCTGACAAGACCTACTACTGGAACCTTGGCAGCGAAGTCGACACCGAGAAGCAGCAGGACCGGGCCATGACCTTGCCGCAGATGACCGATGCGGTGACCAAGATCATTCGCGTCGGCAACGATGCCGGCAAGCGTACCCAGGTCTTCATTCGCGGCGACAAGACCGTCGACTATGGTGCCGTGATGGGCGCCATGGGTGGTCTGCAGAAAGCCGGAGTCGGTAATGTTGGCTTAATCACTGAGGCGCCCTGATGCAGCAACAGCGAGAGCCATCCGCCTCGGAAAGCTACTTCTGGCCCAGCGTCTGGGCGATTGGCCTGCATGTGCTGGTGTTCGGCATGCTGTTCGTCAGTTTCTCCATGACCCCGGAGCTGCCGCCGGCCAAGCCGATCGTGCAGGCGACCCTGTACCAGCTCAAGTCCAAGAGCCAGGCCACCACGCAGACCAACCAGAAGATTGCCGGCGAGGCGAAGAAGTCTGCCGCGCGCCAGACCGAAGTCGAGCAGATGGAGCAGAAAAAGGTCGAGCAGGAAGCGATAAGGGCCGCGGAACAAAAGAAAGAGGAAGCTGCTCAAAAGGCCGAAGAAGCGAAGAAGGCCGACGAGGCCAAGAAAGCTGACGAGGCCAGGAAAGCCGACGAGGCGAAGAAAGCCGCCGAGGCCAAGAAGGCAGAAGAGAAACAATTGGCTGATATAGCCAAGAAGAAAGCCGAAGAAGAAGCCAAGAAAGCCGCGGAAGAAGAGGCCAAGAAAGCGGCCGCTGAAGAGGCGAAGAAGAAGATCGTCGAGGACGCGAAGAAGAAAGCGGCCGAAGACGCCAAGAAGAAAGCTGAAGCTGAAGAGGCGAAAAAGAAAATCGCCGAAGACGCGAAGAAGAAAGCCGCCGCCGACGCCGCCAAGAAAAAGGCCCAGGACGCAGCGCGTAAATCCGCCGAAGAGAAAAAGGCCCAGGCCCTGGCAGATTTGCTTTCCGACACGCCGGAGCGCCAGCAGGCCTTGGCCGATGAGCAGGGCGATGAAGTCGCCGGCAGTTTCGATGATCTGATTCGTGCCCGGGCGGCGGAAGGCTGGGCTCGTCCACCTTCGGCGCGTCAAGGCATGACGGTGGTATTGCAGATTGGCATGTTGCCTGATGGCACGGTGGCCTCGGTCAGCGTGGCCAAGTCCAGCGGTGACGGGCCTTTCGATGCTTCGGCGGTTGCAGCGGTCAAGAACATTGGACGATTGACGGAAATGCAAGGAATGAAGCCGAGCGATTTCGCTCCGTATCGTTCATTCAAGATGACATTCACACCTGAGGATCTAGCCTTGTGAGAAACCTTCTTCGAGGAATGCTTGTCGTTATCTGCTGCCTGGCAGGGATAGCGGTGGCAGAGGAAAAGAACATTCTGGTCACCAGCGGCAGCGATCGGGCCACCCCGATCGCCGTCGTACCGTTCGGCTGGCAGGGCGGTAGCGTCCTGCCAGACGACATGGCGGAAATCATCGGCAATGACCTGCGTAACTCGGGTTACTACGCGCCGATTCCGAAACAGAACATGATCAGCCTGCCGACCCAGGCCAGCGAAGTCATCTACCGTGACTGGAAGGCCCTGGGCGCCCAGTACATCATGGTTGGCAGCATTGTGCCGGCCGGTGGCCGACTGCAAGTGCAGTACGCCCTGTTCAACGTCGCCACCGAGCAGCAAGTGCTGACCGGCAGCGTGTCGGGCAGTGTCGATCAACTGCGCGACATGGCGCACTACATCTCCGATCAGTCGTTCGAGAAACTCACCGGCATCAAGGGTGCGTTCTCTACCCGCATGCTCTACGTGACGGCCGAGCGCTTTTCCGAGAAGAACACCCGCTACACCCTGCAGCGTTCCGACTACGATGGCGCTCGCGCCGTGACCCTGCTGCAATCGCGCGAGCCGATCCTGTCTCCGCGTTTCGCGCCCGATGGCAAGCGCATCGCCTATGTGTCGTTCGAGCAGAAGCGTCCGCGCATCTTCATCCAGCACATCGACACCGGTCGTCGTGAGCAGATCACCAATTTCGAAGGCCTGAACGGGGCGCCGGCCTGGTCGCCGGATGGCAGCCGCCTGGCGTTCGTGCTGTCCAAGGACGGCAACCCGGACATCTACGTGATGAACCTGGCTTCGCGATCGATCTCCCGCGTCACCAGTGGCCCGGGCATCAATACCGAGCCGTTCTGGGGCAAGGATGGTTCGACCATCTACTTCACCTCCGACCGCGGCGGCAAGCCACAGATCTACAAGACCAGCGCCGGTGGCGGCGGTGCAGAACGCGTGACGTTCGTGGGTAACTACAACGCCAACCCTAAACTGTCGGCGGATGAAAAGACCCTGGTGATGATCCATCGCCAGGATGGCTTCACCAATTTCAAGGTGGCGGCTCAGGATTTGCAGCGCGGTAGCGTAAAAATCCTCACTGATAGCACTCTGGACGAGTCGCCTACTGTTGCGCCCAACGGCACCATGGTAATCTACGCCACCCGCCAGCAGGGCCGGGGAGTCCTGATGCTCGTGTCCATTAACGGACGCGTGAGGCTCCCGCTTCCTACCGCTCAAGGCGAAGTCAGAGAACCGTCCTGGTCCCCTTACCTGAACTGACGCGGCGCAATACGTTTTACTTAACACACTGGGGTTCATTAGGAGTTTCACGATGGAAATGCTGAAGTTTGGTAAATTTGCTGCGCTGGCTCTGGCCATGGCTGTAGCTGTAGGTTGCTCGTCCAAAGGCGGCGACAACGCCGGTGAAGGTGCTGTTGATCCAAACGCTGGTTACGGCGCAAACACTGGTGCAGTTGACGGCTCCCTGAGCGAAGAAGCTGCTCTGCGCGCAATCACCACCTTCTACTTCGAATACGACAGCTCGGACCTGAAGCCAGAAGCCATGCGCGCTCTGGACGTTCACGCCAAGGACCTGAAAGCCAACGGCAACCGCGTTACCCTGGAAGGCAACACCGACGAACGTGGTACTCGTGAGTACAACATGGCTCTGGGCGAGCGTCGTGCGAAAGCCGTTCAGCGCTACCTGGTACTGCAAGGTGTTTCCCCAGCTCAGCTGGAACTGGTTTCCTACGGCGAAGAGCGTCCAGTTGCTACCGGCAACGACGAGCAGTCCTGGGCTCAAAACCGTCGCGTCGAACTGCGTAAGTAATTCGTCATGCGAACGTGCCGTCGTGCTGTAACTGTTCTGGCTCTCAGCCTCGCGCCGCTTGCGGCGTGGGCTGCGGTTCCTGTGGTCGATAACGATTCCGGCTATAACAATAGCGGGAGCAGTTATCCGCCTGCGGGTTACGGTACGAACGGCGCCTATGCCGGGGGAGGGGTTTCGGCCCCTGTCTCGGCACAGGGCGAGCTGTTCAACCAACTGCAGCAAATGCAGGATCAGATATCACGCCAGCAAGGCGCGATTGAAGTGCTGCAAAACGAAGTATCGCGCATGAAGCAGGAAAACCTGGAACGTTACCAGGATCTTGATCGGCGCATAGGAACCGGTGTTGCACCTGCCGCGACTCCTGAGAATTCTCCAGCCGGTGGCGACTTGAATGCCCCCGGTGCAGCTGCAGGCGCGGGGGCAACCGCTCCAGCACCTGCCGCCGGCGGTGAGCCGGCTGATCCGGCGAAGGAAAAGCTCTATTACGACGCTGCCTTCGACCTGATCAAGGCCAAGGATTTCGACAAGGCCAGCCAGGCCTTCGGCGCTTTCCTGCGCAAATACCCCAACAGCCAATACGCGGGCAACGCCCAGTACTGGCTGGGTGAAGTGAACTTGGCAAAGGGTGACCTGCAAGGCGCCGGACAGGCGTTCGCCAAGGTCTCCCAGTTGTACCCAAAGCATGCCAAGGTCCCGGATTCGCTATACAAGCTTGCTGATGTTGAACGTCGCCTCGGCCATACCGACAAGGTCAAGGGGATCCTGCAACAGGTGGTGGCCCAGTACCCGGGCACATCCGCCGCTCAGTTGGCTCAGCGTGACTTGCAGCGGATGTAGACCTGCCAGCTTTTGAAGAAACCCGCGCCTGTCGCGGGTTTTTTCGTTAGAATTCACGCCCTTTTCATGAAACACGCTTTTTGGGGCCCGCGCGTTGGCGGGGTTCCTTGAAGTGCCTGACGGAGGCGGACGGCCTGTTTAGCTGTTACGCCCGTGGCGACTATGCAAGACACATTGAGAATCACCGAAGTTTTTTACTCGTTGCAGGGTGAAACGCGAACGGCCGGGCTGCCCACTGTATTCGTGCGGCTCACCGGTTGTCCGTTGCGCTGCCAATACTGCGACAGTGCCTACGCTTTCAGCGGCGGCACTCTGCGAACCCTCGACGATATCCTTGAGCAAGTGGCCGGTTATCGTCCGCGCTATGTCTGCGTTACGGGCGGCGAGCCGCTGGCGCAACCCAATGCCATTCCCTTGATCAAACGGCTGTGTGATGCCGGTTACGAGGTCTCGCTGGAAACCAGCGGCGCTTTGGATATCTCGGCGGTCGATACGCGGGTCAGTCGCGTCCTGGACCTGAAAACCCCAGGCTCCAAGGAGGCGCATCGCAACCGTTACGAAAACATCGAGCTGCTGACACGCAACGATCAGGTCAAGTTCGTGATCTGCTCGCGTGAGGATTACGACTGGGCTGTGTCCAAGCTCATTCAGTACGGGCTCGACCAGCGAGCGGGGGAGGTATTGTTTTCCCCCAGCCATCACGACTTGAACGCTCGCGATCTGGCGGATTGGGTAGTGGCAGATAACCTGCCGGTGCGCCTGCAATTGCAGCTGCATAAATATCTTTGGAACGACGAGCCGGGGCGCTGATATGACAGAGCAATCGAACACAGTGGAAAAACGTGCGGTCATCCTGTTGTCCGGCGGCCTGGATTCGGCAACGGTCGTGGCGATGGCCCGCGCCGAAGGCTACCGTTGCTATACCATGAGCTTCGACTACGGTCAGCGCCATCGTGCTGAACTGCTAGCCGCCGAGCGGGTAGCCCGTGATCTGGGCGTGGTGGAACACAAGGTGATCGGCCTGAACCTCAACGGCATTGGCGGCTCGGCGTTGACCGACAGTTCTATCGATGTCCCTGAAGCCCCGAGCGAAGGCATACCGGTGACGTACGTACCTGCACGCAACACGGTATTCCTGTCGCTGGCGTTGGGTTGGGCTGAAGTGCTGGGGGCGCGGGACATTTTCATCGGCGTCAACGCGGTGGATTATTCCGGATACCCGGATTGCCGCCCGGAATTCGTCGAGGCTTTTGAGCGCATGGCCAACCTGGCGACCAAAGCCGGTGTGGAAGGCCAGGGCTTTCGCATCCAGGCGCCACTGCAAAATCTGAGCAAGGCGCAAATTGTCCAGGCAGGTGTGAAGCTGGGCGTGGATTATGGACTGACCGTTTCCTGCTATCAGGCGGACGATCAGGGCCGTGCCTGTGGTAAATGCGACAGCTGCCGCTTGCGCGCCGAAGGCTTCGCAGCGGCGGGCGTGAGCGATCCAACCCCTTATTTTTGATTTTTTTCAAATTAGGTGTTGAATAGTCCTTAGAAATCAGTATTATACGCGCCACCACGAAGCGGGTCGTTAGCTCAGTTGGTAGAGCAGTTGGCTTTTAACCAATTGGTCGTAGGTTCGAATCCTACACGACCCACCATATTCAGCAGTTTTAAAAGTCTGGAAGGCCCACGAAAGTGAGGATTTCCGGATTTTTTTTTGCCTGTAGAAAACTCACTGGCCCGGAGCCGCGAGACGAACCGCGGCTCCGGGCTGGAATCAGAGCAGGCCATCCTCTGCGCAGATTTTCACGATCTGCTCGCGAAACCAGACGTTGGCGCTGTCCTGGCCTGGTTTCTCGCTCCACATCATATCCAGCGTGAAATTCGGCAAGCCGGTCGGTGCCTTGCGATGGCTGAACCTGTCTTCGTCGCAGGTCAGGGCCTGGATGCGTCGGGGCAGGGTCAGTACGAATTCGGTCCCGGTGATCATGTTCAACGCCGCCACATAGCTGTTGGCCCGAGCGACGATCTGTCGGCTATAGCCCTGTCGGGCGAGCCAGCCATCGATCATGTTGGTGTCGGAGGTCCAGGGCGTCGGAAAGACGTGTTGGCAAGCGACGAACGCTTCCAGGCTGAACGCCTCCTGCGGGAAGTCAAAATTCTTATCGATCACGCAGACCAGTTCATCTTCCAGTAATACTTGCGAGCGCAGCCCCTTGGCACCGCGATGAAAGTTGGGGCCGAAACAAACGACCAGATCGAAACGACCATCCATTAGTTCCTCGGCGGGAATATCTTTATGGAATTTCGTTATATTGATAATTATGGGAAAGTGGCTGCCAATAAAACGCTTGACCAGTTTGGGTAGAATCAATAACTCGAAGTATTCCGGCGCACAAATATTGAAAGTTATTTCATTCTGCATGGGGTCGAAGGTTTGCAGGCCTGAGTGGCAGGTATTTATCGTCTGCAGAATCTTGACGATATGGCTGTACATGGCATTGGCTTTGTTTGTTGGCCGCATGCCACTACGGGTATTAATGAACAACTCATCTTCGAAGCTGGTACGCAGCTTCTTCAGGCAGTAACTCACGGTGGACTGGCTGACACACAGGGCTTCGGAGACTTCGGTAACGCTGCTCTGCTCATACACCGCGACGAACACCATCAAGTCCTGCATGTCCAGCTTTCTAAGCAAATTGCTATTGAGCATAAGGTCCTTCTCGACACAATCCATGGGCTAGCGTGCTTTGTTTTTATGACAAAGGCATTTATTTATATATTAGCGGAAGCAATTTATTTTTTAAATGGCTTGTAGGAATTTTCTTAAATATGCTCGCCTCGCTTTTTTTAGAAATCCTGCACAAGGACGGAGGAGGACGAAATGCAAATACGTGTCGCTGAAACTCAAACACCGTTATGGGTGCAAGCCACTGAAGTAGTAAAAGAGAAGTTTCGAAGTTCTTATTCGGCATCCGTTGAACCGAACCCACAATACTTTGCGGTCACTCAGGATCAGGCTGATCGCATTCTTGCATGTGCCGGTATTACGTTTGCGGACCACCGCATTCTGTTTTCCGAGCAATACCTGACACAACCGATCGATGAAATCCTGTCCGAGCGTTTCGAAAAAACGATCGAGCGTTCGAATATTGTCGAGATCGGTAACCTGATTTCCCATCACCTTACGGCAGGAATGATTCTCGTTAATATGATTCCGCTGTTGTCCTGGTGCATGGGTGGGCATTACCTGTTGTGCACGGTTACGCCCCGCGTTCGGCAAATGATGGAAAGTTGCCAGATCGATTTCGAGCCGTTGCTGACCGCAGATCCCAACCGTCTGGCCGACGACGGCGGCAAGAACTGGGGAACCTATTATTCCAAGCTGCCGGTGACCGGTTTCATCCGGGTCGATCCGAAGCGTTCCCGTTTCGCGGCCATGACCCTCAATACCTCGTTCACTCAACTGCCCAGCGACTCCCTGGCGAGGGCGCAACCATGAGTGGCGGATTCATCGATCAATTGAAGCAGGCGTTGCACAGCGATCCCCAGGCCATTTGCGCGGTCGACTGGACGTCGGCCACCGAACGGGTGGAACTGACCTATGGCGAGCTGGAGCACCGGGCGCTGAACCTGGCGGCTGAGCTGCAACTGCGCTTCGCCAGCCCGGCCCATGGCGACCACGTGGTATTGGGGATCGCGACCCGTAACAGCAGCGATTGGCTGGTAGCCGACCTGGCCTGTCTGTTCGCCGGGATCACCGCGCTGCCGCTGCCCCTGGCGTTCAGTCAATCCCAGGCCGAACACCTGGCCGAGCGCTGTGACGGCTTTCTGGTGGACGCTGCCGGGCAGCGGACATTGGCGCAACGCTGGAAGCTGAATTTTCCCGACAGCCGCCTGCGGCGCCTGAACGAGCCGGTGATCGAGCAGCCATTGCTGCATGCGCCGGAGGGTGATCGCGACTGGATCTGCAAGATCATTCATACGTCGGGCACCACCAGCCGGCCTAAAGGCGTGCGCTTGAGCACCCAGGCTGTCGGTGCGGTACTGGCGTCGCTGCGCGAGCGCATGCCGGTCGGTGCCCATCGTCGTTACCTATCGCTGGTGCCGCTGAGTCTGCTGCTTGAACAGGTCACCGCCGCCTACCTGCCGCTGCTGGCCGGTGGAACCGTGCATTTCCTGCCCCCGAGCGAAGCATTGCTCGGCGAACCCGGCGCTTCGCCACAACGTCTGGTCGACTGGATCCTGCAAGTCCAGCCAACGGCCCTGACGGTGCCGCCGGTCATGGTCAATCGTTTCCTCGAGCAACTGAACGACGGCGGCGAGCCGGGCGAGCGGCTGGGGCGTTACCTCAAGTCCGGTGCACATATCACCTGCGGTGGCGCGGCGGTGAGCATCGATGCACTGCGCGACCTGGCCGAGCAGGGTATCGAGGTGTACCAGGGCTATGGGCTGTCCGAGAACGCTTCGGTGGTCAGTGTGAACACCCGCGAACAGCAACGCCTGGGCAGCGTCGGCAAGCCGCTTCCCCATGTCCAGGTGCGCATCGGCGCCGACCAGACCATCGAGGTCAAGAGCAGCTCGCTGTTCAGCGGTTATTCGGGGACCGACCCCAGCGCATGCTCCATGTCTGGCGACGGCTGGATGGACACCGGTGACTTGGGGATGCTCGACGAAGACGGCTATCTCTATGTACACGGACGCAAGAAGAACGTGATCTGCCTGCCCAACGGCCGCAACGTCAGCCCAGAACAGGTCGAGCTGGAGTACCGCAAATACCCGGGCGTGCACGATGCCGCAGTGTTTTTCGACGAGCAGCACGGTCTGGTGGCGTTGTTGTGCGTCGAGTCGGCACCGCCCAGCGATGAGCTGGTGGCCTGGTCGAGCGGGCGTTTTTCCGATATCGAGCGGCCGAACCGGCTCTGGTTGTTGACCAAGGACGATCCGCTGATCGAGCAGCTCTACACCGTTACCGGCCGGCCGAAACGCGCCGATATCGCCACTGTTTTTTCCACTCTGCAAGGGAACGCATCCAATGAGCACACCTGCCTTTCACTTTGAAAACCCGGACGTCTCCATCGTCGACGCCCATCACTTCGCCAGCCTGGGCAAGGCTGAGCTGTACGAGCTGCTGGGGCACTACGGTGTCGTGCTGTTTCGCAACTGCATCCACAGCGCCGAGGACTTCAGCGCCTACGTCAAGCGCAACAGCTCCCGTTTGAGCCTGGATCCGGCCCGGGTCATGGTTGGCGGTGCGGCACAGTTGGTGGATGCCGGGCGCCAGGCTGTAGGGCTGCACTGCGAAAATGGCAACTCGCCGTTCTGGCCGGACATGACCTGGTTCTATTGCCAGGAAGCGCCGCGCAAGGGCTCGCAAACCACGATATGCGACGGTGAGAAGGTACTGGCGAAACTGTCCCCGGCCTGCCGCAGCTTTTTCGAAGAAAACCCGATTCGCTACAGCCGCACCGTGGCGGGGGAAAAGTGGCGCCGTCTGGTCTGCCATTACTCGCCGACCTTGTCGGACCCGGCGGCCGTGGTCATCGATGATCTGCTGCAGATCATCGGCGATGATCCGCAAACCCTGATTTCCTTCAACCCCTCCGACGATTCGATCCACTACGCCTTCAGCACCTCGGCGATCCTCACTTCCGCCTTCAGCCAGCGCCCGGCCTTTGCCAAC
The DNA here is from genome assembly GCF_900101215.1 of Pseudomonas sp. NFACC32-1. NCBI lineage: Bacteria > Pseudomonadati > Pseudomonadota > Gammaproteobacteria > Pseudomonadales > Pseudomonadaceae > Pseudomonas > Pseudomonas sp. NFACC32-1. Next base: position 161,453 of record NZ_FMUL01000006.1, on the reverse strand, counting down.
AGCATCCTGGGACCGTCGTTCAATTACGAAGCGCCGGTGATCGACACGGTGAGCGGGCAGGCGATTCCTGCCCAGTTCCTGGCCGAGATCGCCGAAGTATCGGCCCAGTACACCGTTGCGGTGGGCTGGCGCGACCATGACGTGGTGATGATCGATAACCGTCGGGTCATGCACGGCCGTGAAACCATCGTCGACGACCGTCGGCGCATTTTCAACGCCCTGAGCTATCGCTGAGAGGTCCCATGAAAAACGATAACTATATTATTGGCGGGCAGTACGAGACCTACCTGGATGGCGAGGGCCGGCAGATCATCGACCTGACCGGCGGGTTCGGTTTCCAGGTGCCGGCGGTGATCGAGGCGGTGACTGGTCAGGCGCAGGTCATGGGCCTGTCCAATCGGGTGCTGATGTCCGAACCGCTGATTGCCTTGTGCCGCCGCCTGGCGGAGTTGCTGCCGGAGCCGTTGGTCAGTTCCTATGTGTGCAGCTCCGGTGACGAAGCCTTCGAAGGCGCTCTGAAGCTGTGCAAGGGCCTCAAGCCCAAGGGCAACACCATCGTGTTCGTCCAGGGCGGCGATTACGGCTCGCTGACTTACGGGCGTTGCCTCAATGCCACGCAGGGCGATCTGCCGGCGCAGGGTTTCCTGGGCTTCAAGCGGGTGGCCATTCGTCACCTTGCCGATCTGGACACGGTGGATTGGAGCGATTGCTTCGCGGTATGCCACAGCAACACCCGTCTCGATGCGAACGGTCGACTGCAGATGCTCGAGCCGGCGCTGGTCGAGCGCTTGCACGCCCGCGCGGCGCAGGCAACGGTACCGGTCATCGCCGTCGATACCCAGAGCTGCCTTGGCAGCCTGGGTACGCTGTTCGGTTTCCAGCGCTATCGCGCCGTGCCGGACATCGTCGTGCTAGGCGGTGCCCTGGGCGGCAGTGCGATCCCCATCGGCACCTATACCTGCAGCGAGCGCATGGCCTGGCAGGTCTACGGCCGCAGCAGCCCAGCCAAGCACGGCAGCACCACGGCCGGTAACCCAATGGCCTGCGTGGCGGCCCTGACCGCACTCGACTACGTGCAAAGCCACGACTCGCCCCGGCAATGCCAGGAGAACGGTCAGCGACTGGCACAGACCCTGGCGTCATTCGGTGCCGTGGCCGAAGGCGCCTGGGTCAGCCTGCCGCTGACCGACGACCTGCAACCGAGCGCGGTGTGCGAGGCGCTCTATGAAAAAGGCGTCTATGTCAGCGTTCCTCGCGGTCGCGAGTTGATCCTGCGTTGCCCGATCACCGCTCGTCCCGAACATATCCAACGTGCCGCAAACATCATCAAGGAGACGCTGAGCCATGTCCTTACTCAGGCCGCATGAACAACTGCTGGACGATTGCCAGCGGCACTGGAGCGCATCGGCAGCCAAGCTGTATCGCCTGGGCAAGACCACGGTCGAACAGGAAACCGATGGCATCCATGTCACCGACCACAACGGCAAGCGCTTCATCGACTGCGCATGCAGCTATGGGGTGTTCATCGTCGGGCACCGCAACCCGATGGTGCGCGAGCAGGTGCAGGCGCAGTTGAACCAACTGGCCTGGGTGCCGGAAGGCCGGCGCCATCCGCTGCAGGACAAATTGTCCGAGCGCCTGTGCCAGTTGGTGCCGGGGGAGTGGGGCGACGTGCAGTACATGGTGTCCGGCGCCGAAGCGGTGGAACAGAGCCTGCGCTATGCGATGCGGATCCAGCCGCATCGGCGCGGGATCGTGGTGATGAGTGGCTCCTACCACGGCAAGACGCTGGCGGCGATGAGCATTCTCGGCCAGCGCCAGAACCACAGCAGCTATGGCATCGACTCCCCGGAGGTCACCTGCGTGCCCTATGGCGATTTCGCCGCCCTGCAAAAAGCCGTGGGCGAGGGCGTGTGCGCCGTGTACGTCGAGCCGATCCTGGGCGGCGCACACCTGCAGGTACCTCCGGTGGGCTATATGGCCAACCTGCGGGCCTTGTGCGATGCCACCGGCACCCTGCTGGTGGCGGATGAAATCCAGACCGGTTTCGGTCGCTGCGGCAAATGGTTCGCCGTGCAGTATGACGACGTGGTGCCTGACATCATGATCCTCTCCAAGGGCCTAACCGGCGGCTACACCTCTTTCGCCTGTGCCATGTACAGCCAGCGCCTGGCCACTCAGTACCCGCTCAGCGAGATCGAGCCCGATACGCGTACCAATGGCGGGCACCCGGTGGCATGCGCTTCGGCGCTCGCGGCCATCGATTACATTGAACAGCACAACCTGGTGGAGCAGTCGCGGGTCAACGGCGGCTTGCTGCGTCATGGCCTGCAGCGCCTGGCGCTGCGTTATCCGCACATCGTCGAGGACGTGCCGGGTGTGGGCCTGATGACTGGCCTGCGTCTGCGCGGCTCGGTCTATGAAGCCCTGATGAGCATGGAACTGGGCAAGCGCGGTATTCATGCCGGGCATTCGATGAACGAGAAGGCCGAGCGCCCGGTGTTGCGCTTCTATCCGCCGCTGAACATTTCCTCCGACGCATTGCGTCATGTCCTGACGATGGTCGAAGAAGCCCTGGCCGCCATTGACCGACGCCCGGCGCTGGCGGTCAAGGCGTTCTCCCTGGTGGTGCGCAACATGTATCAGTTGCCCAACAAGTGGCTGCGCAGCAAGGAGGCGTCGTGAGCATGTTCAACCCCGATACGCTGACCTTGAGGGAAATGGCCGGCCTGCTGCGACGGGGCGTGCTGACCAGCGTCACGTTGCTGGAGTTCTACCTGCAGCGCATCGCCGAGCGTAACCGGCAGATCAATGCATTGATCCAGCTGGCTCCGGTGGAGGAACTGCGCCGCCAGGCGCGGGAGGCTGACGAAATGGCCCGCGTCGGGCAGATCAGCGGCCCGCTGCACGGCATTCCCATCACCATCAAGGATGTCCTTCATGTCCGCGGGTTCAAGATGTCCCGCGGGCTGGAGGAACTGCTGGGCGAGCCCAGCCAGCAGGACGCGACGGCCGTGGCCCGGCTTCGGCAGGCCGGCGCGATCATCCTGGGCATCAGCAACGTGCCCGAGCTGTGCATGGCCTTCGAAACCGAGAACCTGATCTATGGCCGCACCCTCAACCCCCACGACCTGCAACGCTCCGCCGGCGGCAGCAGTGGAGGGGAGGCGGCAGCCATCGCCGCCGGCTGCTCGCCGGCCGGCCTGGCATCCGATGCTTGCGGCAGTGTGCGCATTCCGGCCCATTTCAATGGCATCTGCGGCCTGAAGCTGACCCAGGGCCGGGTTCCGCTGACCGGCCAGTTCCCCAACGACCGCTCCGGGCTGTTCCACATGACTTCGGCCTTTGGCGTGATGGGGCGTTATGTGGATGACCTTGCCCTGCTCGGGCCGTTGATCAGCGGCGCCGACGGACATGATCCGGACACCGTCGATGTACCGTTCGCCGAAAGCGAGCCGCTGGCCAGCCTGCGCGTCGCGCTGTTCTCGGAGTCCAGCCGGACCCCGGTCAGCGCGGCGGTAAGCCAGGTGCTGCGACAGGTCGAGCGGTGCCTGGGCACGGTGGTGGCGCAAGTGAGCCCGGTGGCTCCGCCGATGCTCGAGGAGGCCTGCGATGTGCTGTGGCGGGTGTTCATCACCGGCGCCGACGCCGGGCGCGGCTGGCGGCAATTGTTCGACTCGATGAGCAAGCGTCGCTTCACACCGGCCATCGCCCAGTTGCTGGACATGAGCGAAACCGTGGAACTGACCGTGGATGAAGTCAAGCGCGACTGGATCGCGATCGACACGTTCCGCTATCAGCTGGCGAAGTTCTTCAAGCAGCATGACCTGTTCATCTGCCCGGTATTCCCGGACGTCGCGTTCCGGCATGGGGAGTCCCTGCAGGACCGCGATCGCTACGCCTTCGTCTTCCCGTTCAGCCTCAGCGGTTCGCCGGCGGTGGTGATCCGCGCCGGCACCGATCCCGTCACCGCAATGCCCATCGGCATCCAGATCGTCGGGCCCCACTGGCAGGAAGAGCGGTTGTTGGCGGTCGCGGCTTTCCTTGAACGGGAGCTGGAGCGCTGGAGCCCGGTTTCACCTACAGGCTCGGTATGATCGTACCGGCCTGGGACGATTTCAGGCCGTAACGGTTCTCGTGTTACGGCTTGAAATCACCAGCGCCAGCATCCCCGCACCCACCAGCGCAGCGCCGATGATCTCCAGGGCCATCGGTTGCTGCCTGAACCAGAACCAGTTGAGCAGCGTCACGAACAGCGTGTTGAGGTACACGTAGGAAATCACCGTTGACGGTGCGATCACCCCGATGGCCCGGTGCAACAGCCAGAACGTGGCGAGAGTGCCGAACAGCGCCAGGTAGACCAGCCAGCCAATATCCAGCGTCGACAGTTGCAAGCCGCTGCGCCAGCCGCCACTGAACAGGCAGAACACCAAGAGAAACAGCGAGCCGAACAGCATGTTCCAGAACGTCATCGCCACCGGATCCCGCCCTTGCAGTGCATTGGCCTTGAACCGCTGGCTGAGGGGCGAGTACAACGCCATCGCCAGGCAACCGGCACCAAAGACCAGCACCGGGTAGAGCGCGGGCATCTGCCCCGGCGCGGACCCCTTGAGTGTCAGCAACACCGCCCCGGCCGCCGCGATCAGCATGGGTAGCAAACGGCTCTTGAGGCTCGGGCTGGGCAACAGGAAAACTTCGAAGAACAACGTCATCAACGGCACCAGCGTGTACAACGTCGCCGTGTTGACCGCTGAGGTATAGCGCAATGCCTCGAAGAGCGAACCGAAGTAGGTCGCCAGTAGCAGGCCGAGCACGGCATGGGCCAGCAATCCCCTGGCGGTGATGGGCGAGGTGTTTTTCAACAGCAGCGGCGGCAGGAACATCAGGGCGGAAAACAGCAGCCGCAGGCCGGTAAGCAGAATCGGATCGATGGTCTGGCTGACCTGGGCCGCCGCGAAGAAGGACGAGGCGATCAGCATCGCCCAAATGAGCATGCCCCAGTGAGCGGCCGCAAAACCGACGTTTTTCATCAAGGTCTTATTCCTGTGTGTGCGTACTGGAATGTCATGATGGGCAAGTCCGTCGGCCGGTCATGGGTAAGGTTCGACAAAGACAGGGCCGCATTCATTGCGGCCCTTGTTCGTTGAGACGAGAGGAATCGGCCGCCTAGCTGATATGCCGCGCGTACTGCTTGGGATTGAAGCGCAACACCATCAGGATCATCAGTGCCATCACCGCGGTGAGCGACCACCAGGCCCATTCGAAGCTGCCCAGCTGATCCCGGATCATCCCGGCGATCAGCGGTGAAAGCCCGGCGATCAGATAGCCGATGCCTTGCACGAAGGCCGTCAGGCCGCCGGCCCGGCGCGGATTGTCCAGATGGTCGAGGGAGACGATCAGGCTCATCGGGAACAGGCCGCCGATACCCAGCCCCAACAGGCAAGGCCACAGCAGGCTGAAGCGTTCCGGGCTGAGGATCAGGCCACAGAAACCCGCCATGATCAGGGCCAGCAGGACGGCCAGCACCAGGCGCTTATCCTGGCTGCGGTTGGCGATGGCCGGGGTGACGAGGCCCGACAGGACTTCCATCGCCGTGAGGAACCCCAGTAACAGGCCGGCATGCTGCTCGCTCCAGCCTTTTTCCACGTAGTAAGGCGCCAGCCAGGCCAGCACACAGGTGTAGGAGGCGGTGCCCAAACCGAAGAAAATCGCCAGCAACCAGGCCCGGCCGTTGCTGAAAAACGACTCCTGGTTGCGGCTCGGTGCTTCGGGCAATGGAGTCACGGACGAGCGCTGGGCATACCAGCAGCCCAGGGCCACCAGCGCCAGGATCGCCCAGATGGCCAGGCCGATGCGCCAGCTACCGGTCTGCGACAGGACGAAGGGTGAAAATGACGCTGCAAGTGCCGCCCCGCCCATGATCGAGGTGACGTACAGCCCCATGAACAGCGAGACATTGTCGCTGTAGCGTGACTTGATCAGGGCCGGCATCACCGCCTGGATCAGGGCGATCCCCAACCCGGCCACCACGGCGCTGACGATCAGTTCGACGGCGCTGTCCAGGTACAGGCGCGACGCGGTGGCCAGGCCGATGATCAACAACGACAGTACGATCGTGCGGTGTTCGCCGATGCGCAGGGCAATGCGCATGCCCAGGAACATCGCCAGGCCCATGGCCATGACCGGCAACATGGTCAGCAGCGAGGCGGCGCTGAAACTCAACGGTACCTCGCCGCGAATGGCTGACAACAATGGCCCGACCGCGGCCATCGAGGGTCGCAGGTTCAGGGCTACCAATACCACGCTGACCATCAGCCAGACGGCGTGAGTACTTGAAGTTCGAACGTTTTCCATAACAGAGCCTTGACTGAGCAAAGCATCATTAGGGCTGGGGAGCGGCGGCGGGGGCAAACTGAAAACTGGCGGGCGGTATCGAAAAATTAGATGCGTCCGAAGGTGGGGCTGAGTACGGGGGCCAGCGCTGCTGACGCATCGCCGGCCTCTGATCGGCCTGGGCTCTGTACGAAAAGCCTTGATATTCGTTCAGGCTGCGTTGAAAACAGCCTCGGCATGCTCATGCGCGCCAGTACACTGCGCTTGCTCGGCTGATTTCGCCTTGCCCGACCTTCGAATCAAGACTTTTCATACAGAGCCTAGGCGTCTATTCCCGGGCTCAGCGTGCCCAGCCAGGCGACCAGCCCCAGGATGATCACTGCCACCGATAACTCCAGGGCCATGCTGCGCCTCAGGGCATTCACCGCCACACGATGCTCGCCGGTTTGCCTGGCCTGCTCCAGCAGTGGGCTCAGATGAAAGCGGTTCAGCGCGGCGAATGTCAGCATGGCCATGAACAGGCCGAGCTTGAGCGCCATCAACTGGCCATAGAGGCTGTCCGGAAGGATATCCAGCGTCGGGCCTACGATGAACAGGTAATTCACCGCACCGGTCATGCTGATGACCAGCACGATCACGGCCCCGGCGGTTTCGAAGCCGGTGAGCGTTCGAGCCAGCACCGACAGCCGATGTTCGGCCTGGCGCAGCAGCAGGACGAACGCGGCCAAGGCGCCGACCCAGGCCCCGGCGGCCCAGAGATGCAGGAAGTCGGTGATCAGATGCCAGGTCCGTCGTTCACCTTCATCCATGGCCCCATGACCGGCCCAGGCCAGTGTCGCAACGGCAGCACCCGCGGCCAGTGTGACCAGCCACAGGCTGGCGGTCGGCCAGCGCTTGCTTTGCGTCGCGGCGACAGTGGCCAGTATCAGCGCCAGGACCCGCAGGCTCCAGCTCGTGCCCACGTCAGTCTCCAGCACCATCATTTCGACATGCGGGCGCAGCTCCGCCCAGTCCGAAACGCCGCTCATGCTCCAGGCCATGCATAACATGCCGGCCATGGAAAGCAACACGCCCACCAGTGCCGTCGTCGCCAGGAGCCCCGCGAAAGGCAACACCTCGCCAGACCTGCGCTCCCGGCCCCGCAGGCCATAAAGGCCGAATGCCGCGAGCCCGAATAACAGCATCAGGTCCAGATACAGGGCCAGGCGCAGAGCGATGTTGATCAGTTCGAGATTGATCGAGTCGCTCAAGATCACTTCACCTTGAATGTGACGTTGCCGGTGATCGGGTGAGTGTCGGACGACACGGCGCGCCATTGGACCTGGTAGGTGCCCGCCGTGAGCGGGGTGTTCGGGGTGATGACCATCGTCTTGGGATCATCGCTGCCAGATACCTTGGCCGGCATCGCCATCGGCGAATGGGCCGACATGCCGGGCATCTCGGTCATCAACAGCTTGGCGCCGGAGAACTTCGTCATCAGGTTTTCGGAAAAATGCAGTTCGATTTTCGCTGGCGCCGGCCCCTGCGCGCCATCGGCGGGGTTGGAGGACAGCAGCTTGGGATGGGCCTGGGCCAGGCCGCTGCCCAACAGGCCAGCGGACAATGCGACGGTGATGACAGCGGTTTTGATCAATGACATGCAAGGACTCCTACAACGGTTTTTTCTGGTTTTTTGGGGGATCGAATGAGGTCAACCGATCAGAACCACAGGCGCACACCCAGGACCAGGCGCGCTTCGCTGCGGTCGTCGCCTTCTTCCCGGGCGTAGTCCGCGGTGTTGCCGTAGGCGCGGTTCCAGGTGACGCCGATGTAGGGGGCGAATTCGCGGCGGATCTCATAGCGCAGCCGCAGCCCCAGTTCGGTGTTCGACAAGCCTGAGCCTACCGCGCGGGCCGGATCGTCCTTGCCATGGAAGTTGGCTTCGGCGGTAGGCTGCAGGATCAGGCGGTTGGTCAACAGAATGTCGTAGTCGCCTTCCAGGCGTAGCCCGCTCTGGCCGTTTTCGCCGAGGTATGCCGTGGCCTGGGTTTCGAAGTTGTACAGTGCCATGCCCTGTAGGCCCAGGGCGGCCCAGGTCTGCGGCTCGCCCGGCTTGAAGTCCTGGCGCACGCCCGCCACCACGTCCCACCAGGGGCTGATGGCATGGCCCCAGAGGGCCTGGAGCTCGGCTTCCTCGGTCTTGCCATTGGTGCGTTCGCCTTCGGAGCGCAGCCACAACCGGTCGATATCGCCGCCGATCCAGCCGGAGGCGTCCCAGCTCACGGCGCTGCCCTCGTCGGCGTCCTGCCATTCCAGCTGGTTGACCAGGAAGAACGAGTTGAGTGCACTGTCATGCACCGCATGACCGCCGTGATCTTCATAGACCGCCGCACGGTCGGCCGCGCTCGGTTCGGGGATCGGCGTACGGCTGGTGGTGGGCGAATCCATCGACTGCATGCCCTGCATCGAATCCATGCCCTGCATCTGGCTGTGATCCATGCCTTGCATGTCGTGGCTCGCCGCCCAGGCGGGCGTGGCGATGCCCTGTGCCAGGCTGGCCATGAACATCATCGACACAAGGGGGTAATGAATGTGGGTGGTCATGATTCGGCTCCTCATTCCTGTACCCGGATTTCACGGAACATGCCCATTTCCATGTGAAAGAGCAGGTGGCAGTGATACGCCCAGCGTCCGAGGGCATCGGCGGTGACCCGATAACTGCGCCTGGAGCCCGGTGGCACGTCGAGGGTGTGTTTACGCACCATGAACTGGCCGTCTTCATCCTCCAGGTCGCTCCACATGCCATGCAGGTGGATGGGGTGAGTCATCATGGTGTCGTTGACCAGTACGATGCGCAGTCGCTCGCCGTACTTGAACAGCAACGGCGCAGCGTCCGAGAACTTCACGCCGTTGAATGACCAGACGAATTTCTCCATGTGGCCGGTCAGGTGCAATTCAATGGTGCGGCCCGGTTCGCGACCGTCCGGATCGGGGAAGGTACTGCGAAGGTCCGCATAGGTCAGTACCCTGCGGCCGTTGTTGCGCAGGCCCATGCCGGGGTCGTCGAGCTTGGGCTTGACGCTCATGGCCTGCATGTCCACCAGCGGGTTGTCTTTTTCCGACGCAGGATGGGTGGGCATATCGCCCATGCCTGGCATGGCGCCGTGATCCATCATGGGCATTTCACTGTGATCCATGCCTTGCATGGAGCCGTGGTCCATTGCTGGCATCTGGCTGTGATCCATGCCTTGCATCGATCCATGGTCCATGGCGCCCATGTCGCCCATGCTGCCATGATCCATGCCGCCCATGCCCATGTCGTCCATGGTGACCAGCGGCCGAGGGTCCAGCGGCGGCACCGGGGCCGCGAGTCCGGGTCGGGCCGCCAGGGTGCCACGGGCATACCCGGTGCGGTCCATCGATTGGGCGAATAGCGTATAGGCCTGTTCGGTCGGCTCGATGATGACGTCATAGGTCTCGGCCACGGCAATCCGGAATTCGTCGACTTGCACCGGGTTGACGTACTGGCCGTCGGAAGCGACCACCGTCATTTTCAGGCCAGGGATGCGTACGTCGAAGTAGGTCATGGACGAACCATTGATCAAGCGCAGGCGAATCCGCTCGCCGGGCTTGAACAGACCGGTCCAGTTCATGTCCGGCGCCTGGCCGTTCATCAGGTAGGTGTAGGTGGCGCCACTGACGTCCGCCAGGTCGGTGGGGTTCATTTTCATTTCAGCCCACATCTTGCGATCGGCCACGGTGGCGCCCCAGCCTTTGCTGGCGACATCGTCGATAAAGTCGCCCACGGTGCGTTTGTTGTAGTTGTAATAGTCCGACTGCTTCTTGAGCTTGCGAATGACGTCGGCGGGGTCTTCATCGGTCCAGTCGCTGAGCATTACCACGTAGTCGCGCTCGTACTGGAAGGGCTCGGGTTCCCGGGCATCGATGACCAGCGGGCCATAGACCCCGGACTGTTCCTGGAAGCCGGAATGACTGTGGTACCAGTAGGTGCCGTTCTGACGGACCTTGAATTGGTAGACGTACTGGCCGTCGGGTTCGATGCCCTTGAAGCTCAACCCTGGAACACCGTCCATGTTGGCCGGCAGGATGATGCCGTGCCAGTGAATGGATGTGGTGTCCTTCAAGCGGTTGCGTACCCGCAGGGTCACGGTGTCGCCTTCGCGCCAGCGCAGCAGCGGGCCGGGGATGCCGCCGTTGATGGTCTGGGCGGTACGAGGGTGGCCGGTGAAATTGACCGGGCTTTCGCCAATGAACAGGTCGAATTCGGTGCCGCTCAGTACATTGGGTTGGTCAGGGCCGGTCAGTGCCCAGACAGGCGCGCGCCACAGGCCCAGGCCACCGAGGATGCCGCCAGCGGTCAAGCCCTTTACGAAGGTTCGTCGGGAGGTGTTCGTTTGCATCGATAAATGTCCGTCCGTCGATTCGCAACGTGCCCGAGGAGCATTTCCCCGTGCAGATCTGAAGGCAACGATGACACAGGCGAGCGGGGCGAGTGATTACATTTCAGTCAGGTTGACGCGGCCCTCGTTCGCCTGCGGCAGGGCGTCGAGGACGCGCCGGAGCGTACCGGCCGGACGTCGATCAGAATGATCTTTTGCATCGACCGGATATTCTGTAGCCTTGCCGGCTTCACGCTGTCCCGTGCCTGATTGATACCCACTTTCCCGGCGGTACCCGAGTGGTCCGGAGCCGGGTGTATACTCGACTTTCGCGCGAACGCGCTTGCAGGTCTTGCGAACATGACGCAAATTTCCGAACGCCTTCTAGTCCAGGCCCATCTCGATGCCAAACAGCCCAAGCCGCTGAGCGCCGAGCAAGAGGCCTGGTACCGCGCCGCCATCGCCGCCGAGCTCAAGGCTCAGGACGCGGTGCTGGTTGCCCACTTCTACTGCGACCCGATCATCCAGGCCCTGGCCGAGGAGACCGGGGGCTGCGTATCCGACTCCCTGGAAATGGCCCGCTTCGGCAACGCCCACCCGGCCAAGACTGTGGTGGTGGCCGGGGTCAAGTTCATGGGGGAAACCGCCAAGATCCTCAACCCCGAAAAACGCGTATTGATGCCGACGCTGGAGGCCACCTGTTCCCTGGACCTGGGCTGCCCGGTGGAGGAATTCTCGGCGTTCTGCGACCAGCACCCGGAGCGTACCGTGGTGGTGTATGCCAACACCTCGGCGGCGGTCAAGGCGCGTGCCGACTGGGTCGTGACTTCCAGCTGTGCCCTGGAAATCGTCGAGAGCCTGATGGACAACGGCGAGACGATCATCTGGGGGCCGGACAAGCACCTGGGGACCTATATCCAGCGCAAGACCGGCGCCGATATGCTGCTCTGGGACGGGGCCTGCATCGTCCACGAGGAATTCAAGTCCAAGCAACTGGAGGACATGAAGGCCCTTTATCCGGACGCCGCGATCCTGGTGCATCCGGAGTCGCCGACTTCGGTCATCGAGTTGGCGGACGCCGTGGGCTCCACCAGCCAGTTGATCGCGGCGGCCCAGAGCCTGCCGAACAAGACACTGATCGTCGCGACCGACCGGGGTATCTTCTACAAGATGCAGCAGTTGTGCCCGGACAAGGTCTTCATCGAGGCCCCTACCGCCGGGAACGGCGCGGCCTGCCGCAGTTGTGCGCATTGCCCATGGATGGCGATGAACACCCTGGAGCGTACCCTCAAGAGCCTGCAGGAAGGCACCAACGAGATCTTCGTCGACCCGGCGTTGATCCCCCAGGCCATTCGCCCGCTCAAGCGCATGCTGGATTTCACCCAGGCAGCGCGGATGAAACTGGCGGGGAATGCTTGAGGCACTGAAGAGTATTTTGAGACTTGCGAGGTTTTTTGTGGCGAGGGGAGTTACCCCTGTAGGGCTGCGAAGCAGCCCTACAGCCTGACACCACGGCGTATCAGGATGAACAAATTGGGCCGCTTCGCGACCCAGCGGGGATAAATCCCCTTGCCGCAATGTATTTCAATCCGCTGACACGGTGTTTTTTTACTTCGTCTTCTTGGGAATCCGCACCAATTGCGTATCCGAGTAGATGTCATGCCAGCTGCGCTTGTGCTTGTCGAACAACGACCAGATGAAGCCCAGCCCCACCAGCAACAACGAAGCAATCGACACCACGAACCGCAGCAATGCCTGCCACAGGCTGATGGCTGTGCCATCGGCGTTCTGTACTCGGATGCCCCAGACCTGCATGCCCAGGGTCTGGCCGTTATGGGTCCAGAATTTGGCGAAGAAGCCGAACAGCGCGAACAGCAGCACGGTGGACAGCAGCGGGTCGCCGTCCAGCGCGCCGGCCTCGGTAAGGGCGCGCATTTTTTCTTCGCCGATGATGCTCATCTGGATCATCTTGTAGATGCCGCTGGTGACGATCAGCAGGGCCGTGCACAACAGGAAGTCATAGAACATCGCGGCCAGGCGACGACCCAGGCCGACGGGAGGGAAGTCACCCTGAGGGGTGAGCAGGTGTTTCGACATGACGGCCTCGAACCGAAAAAGAAGCCATTCTACGGATTTACGTCCATAAAAAAGCCCCTGATATCAATCAGGGGCTTTTTGGTTTGCGAAAGCCTCAGGCCTCGGCAATAACCTCGTCAGCTTGCATGCCTTTCTGGCCTTGCACGGCAACGAAGGTGACCTTCTGGCCTTCTTTCAGGCTCTTGAAGCCGTTGCCCTGGATGGCGCGGAAATGTACGAACAGATCCGGACCGCTCTCAGGAGTGATAAAACCAAAACCCTTTTCGTCGTTGAACCACTTGACGGTACCGCTCTGACGCTGAGACATTTTCTTATTTCCTTTGACGCTAAATTAATGACAGCCTCTTTCACATGAAAGAGTACTGGGGCTGGGTTGCAGGAAAGTAAGAGACGTCGAACGGGATGTAGCGAACTTCATAGGCTACTGCCCAGGTCACGATTCCAAGCGACCCATGCAAACACAGTGACCAAACTCTACGCCAACTACCGACAAAAAAACAACCCCCTCTCAAAGGCACGGATTTCCTGAGTCTTGCGCTATTTGCGCGCTTCGCCAGCCTGGGCTTAGTCGATAGTCTGGTTCAATTGTTTGTCGCTGTTATAACGCTTGCCCAGTAAGTAATAAATGCACCTTTTTATGGCGGTTGCGTTACACATTAGTGCACGGATAACGCAACCGCGTTACTTATAGAAACAGTCAATCAGCCACGGTAGTAGCGTTGTGGAACGAATGGCATTTTGCTTACAAGCAAAGGCACCTTTTTACCGCGCACGATGGCCCAGACCGGCGTGTCCAGTGCGACATAGGCGCTGTCCAGATAACCCATTGCCAACGGACCACCCAGGGTAGGGCCGAAACCGCCGCTGCAGACGGTACCGATGATCTCGCCGGCCTCGTTGACGATCTCCGCGCCTTCGCGCACCGGTGTGCGTTCCTGGGGCAACAGGCCGACACGTTTGCGGCTTACGCCATTGCGTTGCTGGGCGAACACGGTGTCAGCGCCCGGGAAGCCTCCCGCGCGAGCGCCATCGGCACGCCGGACCTTGGAAATGGCCCAGAGCAGGCTGGCCTCTACCGGTGTGGTCTGGGTGTCCATGTCATGGCCATAGAGGCACAGACCAGCTTCCAGGCGCAGGGAGTCGCGGGCACCGAGGCCGATGGCGGCCACTTCCGGTTCGGCCAGCAGGGCGCGGGCCAGTTTTTCCGATTCGGCGGCGGGTACGGAGATCTCAAACCCGTCCTCGCCGGTGTAGCCCGAACGGCTGACAAAGCACTCCACGCCCAGCAGCGTGACACGCTGGAACTGCATGAAGGTCATCTTTGCCACTTCCGGCGCCAGGCGGGCGAGCACGGTTACGGCGGCTGGGCCTTGCAGGGCGAGCAGGGCACGGGCTTCGAACAGCGGTTCGATGCTGCACTGGTCGCCGATGTGGGCACGCAGGTGGGCCAGGTCCTGGTCCTTGCAGGCGGCATTGACCACCAGGAACAGTTCGTCGTTGCCCAGGTTGGCGACCATCAGGTCGTCGAGGATGCCGCCGTTCTCGTTGGTGAACATGGCATAGCGCTGCATGCCCACCGGCAGGTCGACGATGTCCACCGGCACCAGGGTTTCCAGGGCCTGGGCGGCACCCGCGCCGGTCAGGCGGATCTGGCCCATGTGGGACACGTCGAACAACCCGGCCTGGTCTCGGGTGTGCTGGTGTTCCTTCATCACGCCCAGTGGGTACTGCACCGGCATGTCGTAGCCGGCGAACGGCACCATGCGGGCGCCGAGTTCGAGGTGCAGGGCATGCAGCGGGGTTTTCAACAGTGGTTCGGTGGACATATCGGCTCCTGGAAAAAATGAAGAGGGGCGCGCAACACGCATCAGCATTCGATGATGTTGACCGCCAGACCGCCGCGGGCGGTCTCCTTGTATTTGCTTTTCATGTCGGCGCCGGTCTGGCGCATGGTGCGGATGACTTTATCGAGAGAGACGAAGTGATGGCCGTCGCCGCGCATCGCCATGCGTACGGCGTTGATGGCTTTCACCGAGCCCATGGCGTTGCGCTCGATGCAGGGCACCTGCACCAGGCCTCCGATGGGGTCGCAAGTCAGCCCGAGGTTGTGTTCCATGCCGATTTCGGCGGCATTCTCCACTTGCTGTACGGTACCGCCCAGCACTTCGCACAGGGCGCCGGCCGCCATGGAGCAGGCCACGCCGACTTCACCCTGGCAGCCGACCTCGGCACCGGAGATGGACGCGTTCTCCTTGTAGAGGATGCCGATGGCGGCTGCAGTCAACAGGAACCGCACCACGCCATCCTCGTTGGCCCCGGGAATGAAGCGCATGTAGTAATGCAGCACGGCCGGGATGATCCCTGCCGCCCCGTTGGTCGGGGCGGTGACGACGCGTCCGCCATAGGCGTTCTCCTCGTTGACCGCCAGGGCATAGAGGTTGACCCAGTCCAGCACCGACAGCGGGTCGCGCAGGGCGGCTTCGGGGTTCTTGCACAACTGGCGGTGCAACGCCGCGGCCCGGCGCTTGACCTTCAGCCCCCCCGGCAGGATCCCTTCGTTGCGGCACCCGGCCGCCACGCAATCCTGCATCACCTGCCAGATCTTCAGCAGACCGGCGCGGGTCTCGGCTTCGGGGCGCCAGGCGCTTTCGTTGGTCAGCATCACCTGGCTGATGGACAGGCCATAGGTGATGCAATGGCCCAGCAGGTCCTTCGCGCTCTTGAACGCAAACGTCAGTGGCGTGGCATCTTCGACGATACGGTCGGCGCCGGCGGCGTCCTCGTCCACGACGAAACCACCCCCCACCGAGTAATATTCGCGGCTGCGCACTTGCAGGCCCGCGGCATCGAAGGCGCGGAAGATCATGCCGTTGGGGTGGTACGCCAAGGGCTTGCGAATCATCGCCAGGTGCAGTTTTTCATTGAAATCGATGGGGTGCTGGCCCAGCAGGTTCAAGCGCCCGTTGCTGCGGATCTCCTGCAGACGGGCAGTCACGGTTTCGGTATCCACCGTATCCGGATGTTCACCCTCCAGGCCCAGCAGCACGGCCTTGTCGCTGCCGTGGCCCTTGCCGGTGGCACCGAGGGATCCGTACAGCTCCACCTTGACGCTGGTGATGGTCTCGAGCAGGTCATCACGGCGCAACCCCTCGACGAAACGGGCAGCGGCACGCATCGGGCCGACCGTATGGGAACTGGAAGGGCCGATACCGATCTTGAACAGGTCGAACACGCTTAACGACATGGTGTTTCTCCGGTTTCTTTTTATGAGGATCGACGGTTATGAATGGGGGCACAGGCTCCTTTGTGAAAGCGAGCAAGCTCGCTCCCACAAAGCAGATGTGGTTTCCTTGAGAAAGTGACCTTCCACAAGGTTCGCGGTGTTCTCGAGAGGGGCGAGCAAACCCGCCCCCCAGGTCAAGCGTAGCTTTCGATCGACGGGCAGGCGCAAACCAGGTTGCGGTCGCCGAAGACGTTGTCGACCCGGCCTACCGGCGGCCAGTATTTGCCTTCGATCAACGAGGCCACCGGGTAGACCGCCTGTTCGCGGCTGTAGGGGTGGGTCCATTCGCCGACCAGCTCCGCCGCGGTGTGCGGGGCGTTCTTCAGCGGGTTGTCGTCCTTGTCCAGGCTGCCGTTTTCCACCGCGCGGATTTCTTCGCGGATGCAGATCATGGCGTCGCAGAAGCGGTCCAGTTCTTCCTTGGATTCGCTTTCGGTCGGCTCGATCATCAAGGTGCCGGCCACCGGGAAGGACATGGTCGGGGCGTGGAAACCGAAGTCGATCAGGCGCTTGGCCACGTCATCGACACTGATGCCGCTGCTGTCCTTGAGCGGACGCAGGTCAAGGATGCATTCGTGGGCCACCAGGCCGTTGCTGCCGGAGTAGAGCACCGGGTAATGCTCTTCCAGGCGACGAGCGATGTAGTTGGCGTTGAGGATCGCCAGTTGCGACGCGCGCTTGAGGCCGGCGCCACCCATCATGCGGATGTACATCCAGGTGATCGGCAGGATGCTCGCGCTGCCGAACGGCGCCGCGCACACCGCGCCTTCCTTGCGCTCCATGTTGGCATGGCCCGGCAGGAACGGTGCCAGGTGCGACTTGACGCCGATCGGGCCGACGCCCGGGCCGCCACCGCCGTGAGGGATGCAGAAGGTCTTGTGCAGGTTCAGGTGCGACACGTCGCCGCCGAACTTGCCCGGGGCGCAGAGGCCGACCATGGCGTTCATGTTGGCTCCATCGATGTATACCTGGCCGCCGTTGTCATGGATGATCCCGCAGATTTCGCGGATGCCTTCTTCGAACACACCGTGGGTGGACGGGTAGGTGATCATCAGCGCGGCGAGGTGTTCGCGGTGCTCGATGGCCTTGGCCCGCAGGTCTTCAATGTCGACGTTGCCGCGGGCATCGCAGGCGGTGACCACGACGCGCATGCCGGCCATGTTGGCGGTGGCCGGGTTGGTGCCGTGGGCCGAGGATGGGATCAGGCAGATGTCGCGACGTTCTTCGCCGCGGCTCTGGTGATAGGCACGGATCGCCAGCAGGCCGGCGTATTCACCCTGGGAACCGGCGTTGGGTTGCAGCGACACGGCGTCGTAGCCGGTGGCGGCGCAGAGCATGGCTTCCAGTTCGGACGTCAGCTGCTGGTAGCCGGCGCTCTGCTCGGCCGGGGCGAACGGATGCAGGGCGCCGAACTCGGCCCAGGTCACCGGGATCATCTCGCTGGCGGCGTTGAGCTTCATGGTGCAGGAACCCAACGGGATCATGGTGCGATCCAGGGCCAGGTCCTTGTCGGCGAGCTTGCGCAGGTAACGCATCAGCTCGGTTTCGGAATGGTAGCGGTTGAACACCGGGTGGCTGAGGATTGCCGATTGGCGCACCAGCTCGGCCGGGATACGGCTTTGCACGGTGGCGGCCAGGGCCGCGAAGTCCGGCAGGGCCTTGCCGTCGGCCAGCAGGCTCCACAGCGCTTCGACATCAGCCTGGCTGGTGGTCTCGTCCAGGGACAGACCCAGGCGCTGCGCGTCCACCACGCGCAGGTTGATGCGTTGGGCGCGGGCCTTGTCGTGCAGGGCGGCGGTCTGTGCGCCGGTGTGCAGGGTCAGGGTGTCGAAGAAGCTCTCTTGCTCCACGCTCAAGCCCAGCGCGCCCAGGCCCTTGGCGAGGATCGCGGTGAGGTGATGGATGCGGTTGGCGATTTGCGTCAGGCCCTTGGGGCCGTGGTAAACGGCGTACATGCTGGCGATGTTGGCCAGCAGGACCTGGGCGGTGCAGATGTTGCTGGTGGCTTTTTCGCGGCGGATATGTTGCTCGCGGGTCTGCATGGCCAGGCGCAGGGCCGGCTTGCCGAAACGGTCCACGGAAACGCCTACCAGGCGGCCCGGCATGTCGCGCTTGAAGGCATCCTTGGTGGAGAAGTAGGCCGCGTGCGGGCCGCCGAAGCCCAGCGGCACGCCGAAGCGCTGGGCGCTGCCGATGGCCACGTCGGCGCCGAACTCGCCCGGGGCGGCCAGCAGGGTCAGGGCCAGCAGGTCGGCCGCAACCGCCACCAGGGCATTGGCGGCGTGGAAGCGTTCGGTCAGTTCGCGGTAGTCGAACAGGTCACCGTTGCTGGCCGGGTATTGCAGCAGCGCACCGAAGAACGGGCTGACGTCGGTCAGTTCGTGCTCATCGCCTACCACCACGTCGATGCCCAGGGGCTCGGCACGGGTACGCAGCACGTCGAGGGTCTGCGGGTGGCAATGGCGCGAGGCGAAGAAAGCGTTGCTGCCCTTGTTCTTGCTCAGGCGCTTGCAGAAAGTCATGGCCTCGGCGGCGGCGGTGGCTTCGTCCAGCAGGGAGGCGTTGGCGATAGGCAGGCCGGTGAGGTCGCTGATCAGGGTCTGGAAGTTCAGCAGCGCTTCGAGACGGCCTTGGGAAATTTCCGGCTGGTATGGGGTGTAGGCGGTGTACCAGGCGGGGTTTTCCAGCAGGTTGCGCAGGATCGGCGCCGGCGTGTGGCAGTTGTAGTAGCCCTGGCCGATGTAGGTCTTGAACAACTGATTCTTGCCGGCAATGGCCTTGATCGAAGCCAGTGCCTCGGCTTCGCTCTGGCCGTCGCCCATGTCCAGCACGCTGGTGCCCTTGATGCTTTCAGGGATGACACTGGCGCTCAGGGCTTCCAGGGAGTCGTAGCCCAGGCGCTCGAGCATGGCTTTTTCGTCGCTGGCTCGCGGGCCGATGTGGCGAGCGATGAATTCGTTGGCGGTGCCCAGATGGATGGTCATGTCGTGGTTCCTCAGGCTTGGGCGTTGGCTTTGATCAGGCGGTCGTACGCATCCTGATCCAACAGCTTAGCCATTGCGTCGGCGTCGGTCGGTTTAAAGCGGAAGAACCAGCCTTCGCCCATCGGGTCTTCGTTGACCAGTTCCGGGCTGGCGTCGAGTTTGTCGTTCACTTCCAGCACTTCACCGTCCAGAGGCATGTACACACCACTGGCGGCCTTGACCGATTCTACCGTGGAGGCCTCGGCGCCCTTTTCATAGGACTGCAATTCAGGCAGTTGCACAAAAACCACGTCCCCCAATGCGTTCTGCGCGAAAGCGGTAATGCCGACGGTAACGCTGCCATCGGCTTCGGCACGCAGCCATTCGTGATCTTCAGTGAAACGCAACTCGCTCATGGAAACTCCTGGGGCCAGATTCGTCTGGTGGACGCGAAGGAAGGCGCGGGGCTTGGCCCGGCCGAATGGCTATACCCTTAGCAAGAATGCGGCCAATATGGATAAGTGCTTGTAAATCAATGGTTTGATCGGATCTTTCAGAACGGGAATCCCCTCGTCTGTAGCGAAATCGCTACAGCTATGAGGTGCAATAAAAACGTTGTGGGATCAAAGCCTTGCGCAGCGCAGATTAGCGAAGGGTGTAGCGATATCGTTCCGCTGTAGCGCTTTCAGTACAGATGGAGGTCGTTTTTGGCTTGATTCTGAACGCAACGCTGGCCCATGGAACACCCAAAAAGTCAGGTGGTTGTCCACCTTCTCGGGGGGCCGTCACCTTGTGGAAGCGAGCTTGCTCGCGATAGCGGCGGATCGGTTTGCACAGCAGTGACTGGCAGTCCCCATCGCGAGCAAGCTCGCTCCCCCAGGGTCTACGGCTTGTTGGAAATCCCGTACTTGCGCAACCGATGGGCAATCGCGGTATGGGAGGTTTGCAAGCGGCTGGCGAGTTGGCGGGTGGAGGGGTAGTTGACGTAGAGGCTTTCGAGCAACTGTTTTTCGAAGGTTTCCACGGCCTGTTCCAGACTTTCGACTTCCACGTCGCCCTGACGCGCGACGGAGGTGCCGGCGATGTCCA
Source organism: Pseudomonas sp. NFACC32-1 (assembly GCF_900101215.1). Taxonomy (NCBI): domain Bacteria; kingdom Pseudomonadati; phylum Pseudomonadota; class Gammaproteobacteria; order Pseudomonadales; family Pseudomonadaceae; genus Pseudomonas; species Pseudomonas sp. NFACC32-1. The sequence continues at coordinate 141,309 of NZ_FMUL01000006.1, read as the reverse complement.
GGTCGCCGATGTCCACCAGGCTGCTTTCGCAGATAGCCGCGGCGCGGAAAATCACGTTCTGCAGTTGCCGGACGTTGCCCGGCCAGCGGTTGCCCAGCAGCGCCGGGTACGTCCCCGGAGCCAGGCGACAGACCGGACGCTGGATCTGCGCACAGGCCTGCTGCATGAAATAGCGCGCCAGCAGCAGGATGTCCTGGCCACGTTCGCGCAGGGGCGGGACTTCGACGTTGAGCACGTTCAGGCGATAGAACAGGTCTTCGCGGAACGAGCCTTCGCTGACCATCTTCTCCAGGTTGCGATGGGTGGCGCTGAGGATGCGTACGTTGACCTTGATTTCCCGGTCGCCTCCGACCCGGCGGAAGCTGCCGTCGTTCAGGAATCGCAGCAACTTGGCTTGCAGGTACGGTGACATTTCGCCGATTTCATCCAGGAATACCGTGCCCTGGTTCGCCAATTCCATCAGCCCGGGCTTGCCGCCCCGTTGCGCACCGGTGAAGGCGCCGGGGGCATAGCCGAACAGTTCGCTTTCAGCCAGGTTTTCCGGCAGGGCGGCGCAGTTCAAGGCCAGGAACGGCGCGCTGTGGCGGGCACTGATGGCGTGGCAGGCCCGGGCCACCAGCTCTTTGCCGGTACCGGTTTCGCCCTGGATCAGCAGCGGTGCATCCAGGGCCGCCACCCGCTGGGCCCGGGCCTTGAGGGTCCGGATCGCCGGGGATTCGCCCAGCAGCGCATCGAAGCCTTCGGCATGGTCGTGGTGCAGCGCCGACAGGCGTTCACCGATGCGATTGGGCTGATACAGCGTCAGCAGCGCCCCCGCGTCGGTGATGGGCGTGGCGTCCAGCAGCAGCGTCTGGCCGTTGAGGGTGACTTCCCGCAGTGGCAGGCGGAACCCGTTTTCCAACAGGGCGCCCAGCAGCGCTTCATCGCCGAACAGCCCGGCCACGCTCTTGCCGGTGGGGTCACGTCCGTACAGGGCGATCAATGCCGGGTTGGCCAGCAATACATTGCCGGCGCTGTCCAGTGCCAGCACCGGGTCGGTCATGGCGGCCAGCAGGGCGTCGAGCTGCAGGTGCCGGCGCTGGCCGGGCAGGATATCCACCACGGTGACCGACTGCACGCCCCGCACGGCAAACAGCGCCTCGCGCAATTCATCCAGCACTTGCGGGCTGAGGGTCGGCGCATCGATGTAGACGTTGGGCGGCACCATCTCCACCGCATCCAGATTGAGATTGCGCCCACCGAGCAACGCCAGGACTTCCTGGGTGATGCCGACGCGGTCGATGAAGCTGACGTGGATGCGCATGGGGCGGTTTCGGGTTCTGGACGACGAAGGGTGGCAAGTATGCCTTGGGGCGGGCTATTGGTGAAATCCTGGTGCGAGGCTTGAAGCTGTACAGCGATTCCCTCTGGGAGCGAGCTTGCTCGCGATGGCTGTCAGCCAGTTAACAAAGGGGTGGCTGACACGCCGCCATCGCGAGCAAGCTCGCTCCCACAAAGGCTCCCGCGGATGATGGTTACAACCCTACATCCCACTCTGGATCCTCGGGAAACTTCAGTACCAGGAAATCCACCAGGCTGCGCAGCGCCGACGGCATGTGCTTGCGTGAGGCATACACCGCATACATGGCCATCTGACGAGGTTCGGCGTGAGGCAGCAGGCGGATCAGCTCGCCGCTGCGGATATGAGTGCCGGCCTGGTAGCTGGGCAGCATGGCCACGCCGGCGCCTGCCATGGTGACCCGCAGCAGCGTGCTGGCTTCGTTGGTGCAGATGTTGCCTTGCACCGGTACCGAAACCTGCTCGCCGTCCTGCTCGAAATGCCAGAGGCTCTTGCCCACATAGGAGTGGGTCAGGCAGTTGTGCCCGCTCAAGTCTTCGACCCGCTGCGGTGCCGGGTGGTCGCGCAGGTAGGCGGGCGAGGCGCAGATCACCGAGCGACAGACCGTGAGGCGCCGGGCGATCAGGTTCCGGTCCAGGTCGTTGCTCATGCGGATGGCCAGGTCGATACGCTCGTCCACCAGGTTCACGGTGCGATCGAGCAATTGCAGGTCGACTTTCACGCCAGGGTATCGCTTGACGTATTCGACCAGGGCCCCGGCCAGTTGGGCCTGGCCGAACGAGGGGCTGGCGCTGATGCGCAGCATGCCCCGGGGCACGTCGTCGGGTGTGCTGACCGCCGCTTGCATGTCGCCAGAGAGTTCCAGCATCTGCCGACAGCGCGGCAGGATCTCCGTCCCCGCGGCCGTCAGGCTGAGCTTGCGGGTGGTGCGGTGCATCAAGCGGGCACCCACCCAGTCCTCCAGTTCCGCCAGGTAGCGCGACACCACCGGGCGCGACAGCTCCAGGTGATCCGCCGCTGCCGACTGGCTGCCCAGGTCCACCACCGTGACGAACACCCGCATTGCTTGTAGACGATCCATGATTTGCCCGATTTCAGAAACAAACTATGTTCGATCATCGCATTTTTTGAAATCAATCACGTCACTAAGCTCCGTCTCATTCCCTTCCGGGCTTTTGGACACTGGAGCATCCATGATCGCATTCACCCCACTCAAACGCCTGTTCCTGGTAGGCGCATCGATGGCATTCGCCGCCCACGCCTGGGCGGCCGACCTGACGCTCGATGTCTACAACCCCGGCACGGCGGCGATCTTTCCCGTGACCTCGGTGCTGGTCAGCGGCGAGAAGGAGGCCATCTTGGTGGATGCCCAGTTCGGCCAGTCCCAGGCGGCCCAGGTGGTGGAAAAAATCCGCGCCAGCGGCAAGCGACTGACCACCATCTACATCAGCCACGGCGATCCGGACTACTATTTTGGTCTGCAAACCCTGACCGCCGCGTTCCCTGAGGCCAAGGTGCTGGCCTCCGCGCCGACCGTCGAGCACATCCGGCAGACCGTCGAGGGCAAGCTGAAGTATTGGGGGCCGATCCTGAAGGCCGACGCACCGGCCAAGGCCATCGTGCCCCAGGTACTCAAGGGCCACAGCCTGAGCCTGGAAGGCAAGCGTCTGCAGATCGTTGGCCTGGAGGGCCCGCAGCCGGACCGCAGCTTCGTGTGGATCCCCTCGATCAAGGCCGTGGTCGGCGGTGTGGTGGTGGCCGAGAACATTCACGTCTGGATGGCGGACACCCAGACGCCGCAGTCCCACCAGGACTGGCTGGCGACGCTCGCAGGCATTGAAAAACTGCAGCCGAACACCGTGATCCCGGGCCATTACCTGGGCGAAAGCGTCCGTTCCCTGGCGCCGGTGGCATTCACCGCCGGTTACATCAAGGCCTTCGACGAGGAAACCGTCCGGGCCAAGGACTCCACCGCGCTGGTCGCCGCCATGAAGCAGCGTTATCCGGAGCTGGGCGAAGCCAGCTCCCTGGATCTCAGTGCCAAGGTCGCCAAGGGAGAAATGAAGTGGTGAATCCCGATCGGTGATCGGAGCACCGTCGTGTCGAGAGCATAACCCCCCTCGCCGCAAGAGCAGGTATTCAACATCGCGAATCACTGGAGAACATCATGAGCAAGATCGCAATCATCGGCGCCACCGGGCGTGCGGGCAGCCAGCTGTTGGAAGAAGCGCTGCGTCGTGGTCACAGCGTCACGGCCATTGCCCGCAATACGACAAAGATCGGCCAGCGGGCCGGAGTGACCAGCAAACAACTGGACGTGCTCGATAGCGAGGCGTTGACCGCCGCGGTGACAGGGCATGATGTGGTGATCAGCGCCGCCCACTTCGCCACCGTGCCGGCCGACAAGGTCATTGCGCCGGTGAAGGCGGCTGGAGTCAAGCGCTTGCTGGTGGTGGGCGGGGCCGGTTCGTTGCTGCTGCCGGATAACAGCCGGGTGATCGACAGCGATGGCTTCCCGGAGCAATACCTTGCCGAAGCCACGGCCGGCGCGTTATTTCTCGACGTGCTGCGCAATGAACAAGACCTGGACTGGACCTTCCTTTCGCCTTCTGCGGAGTTCGTCGAAACCGAGCGTACCGGCCGGTTCCGTATCGGCGAGGATCACTTGCTGTTCGATGAGTCCGGGCGCAGCTGGATCAGCTTCGCCGATTACGCCATCGCCATGATCGATGAAGTGGAAAGCCCGCAGTTCCCGCGCGCCCGCTTTACCGTCGGCTACTGATCCGGCGCCTCGTGCCCCCGGTGGGAGCGAGACCGCTCCCACACCTGGCTGTTCAGGCGTGAACCCTCACCCAGACGCTAACCAGTAGCGTCGCGGCCATCAGCCAGGCCACTGTCGCCACGGCCAGCGAAGCTTCCAGGCGCATGCGATCGACCATCACATACAGCGTGCCCAGGTATACCAGGTACGGAATGACCGACCACATGCCGAACACGATGGTGGTCTTCAGGTCGTCCACCGAGCGACCCTTGCCGACGATGTAATGGGCGATGAGGGCAAAGGTGGGGAACAACGGCACCAGCCCGGCGATGTAATAGTTCCTGGTCTTGGCGAGCATCGCCAGGATGACCACCACCGCCGCACCCAGCGCCGCCTTGAAAATCAGGTCCACCGTTTCATCACCCCAGGTTAATGGCTCAGGCCGTATTTCTTGACTTTATCGAACAGCGTGGTCTTGGCCATGCCCAGCTCCTGGCTGGCCTGGGTCAGGTTGCCACCGCTGCGTTGCAGGGCGTCCGCCAGCAGGTTGCGCTCGAAGGCTTCCACCGCTTCGGCGAAGGCCAGCCCCTGGCCGCCACTGGCTCCGGGTTTCTTGAAGGCCGGCAGGCCCAGGGCGAAGCGCTCGGCGACGTTACGCAGTTCTCGCACATTGCCCGGCCAGTCGTGGCTCATCAGGTTCGACAGGGTCTGGTTATCCAGCTCCGGCGGCGTACGGTCGAAGCGCAGGGACGACTGCTGGAGGAAATGTTCGAACAACTGGAGGATGTCTTCACGTCGTTCCCGCAGGGGGGGCAGTTCAAGGGTCACCACGTTGAGACGGTAATACAGGTCGCTGCGAAACTGCCCGGCGCGCCCCATTTCATCCAGGTCGGACTTGGTGGCGGCGATCACCCGGCAATCCACGGCCACGCTCTGGTTCGATCCCAGGCGTTCCAGGGTGCGCTCCTGCAATACCCGCAGCAGCTTGATCTGCAAGGGCAGGGGCATGCTCTCCACTTCATCGAGAAACAGTGTGCCGCCGTCGGCGTGCTCGATCTTGCCGATCCGACGCTTGCCGGCCCCGGTGAACGCGTTGGCCTCGTGGCCGAAAATCTCGCTTTCGAACAGGTTTTCCGGCAGGCCCCCGCAATTCAGCGCAACGAACTGTTTGTCGTGGCGGCGGCTGAAATCATGCAGGCAACGGGCGACCAGTTCCTTGCCGGTGCCGGTTTCGCCTTCGATCAGGACGTTGGCCGAGGTGTCGGCAACGTTGGCGATCAGCTCCCGCAAGTGCTGCATGGCCGGGGAGCGGCCGATGATCCGACCTTCCAGGGAGTCGCGTTCGGCCAATTGCCGGCGCAGGGAGGAGACCTCCCGGGCCAGGCTGCGCTGCTCCAGGGCACGGCGGGCGACATCCACCAGGCGTTCGGGGGAGAAGGGTTTCTCCATGAAGTCGTAGGCGCCTTTCTGCATGGCGCCCACCGCCATGGAGATGTCGCCATGGCCGGTAATCAGTACCACCGGCAGGCTGCGGTCCCGCGCCTTGAGACGGGTCAGCAGTTCCAGTCCATCGATGCCCGGCAGGCGGATGTCACTGATGACGATGCCGGCAAAATCATCGCCGACCCGCTCCAGGGCCTCTTCGGCGCTGCCCACGCCGATGCAGGGAATGTCTTCCAGGGCCAGGGCCTGCTGGCAGCCCAGCAGGACATGGGGATCGTCCTCGACGATCAGTACGCTCAGGTCGTTGTTCATAGCGGCTCGGCAGGTGAAAGGCTTACCAACGGTAAACTGAGGACGAAGGTGGTGCCACCGTCATCGGGGTGCTCGACTTCCAGGTGACCGCCCGCAGCGGCGGCCAGGCTCGCCGAGAGGGTCAGGCCCAGGCCAAGGCCCTGCTCGCCGGGTTTGGTGGTGAAGAAAGGTTCGAACAGATGCTTGCGTGCCTGCGGATCGATGCCGTGGCCATTGTCCCGCACCCGCAGGCGATACTTGCCCTCCAGGGCTTCGCCTTCAAGCCACAGTCGAGGCTCGGCCTGCGCCTGCATGGCATCCAGGGCATTGCCCACCAGGTTCCCGAGGATCTGCTCCAGGCGTGTCTGGTCGATCTGTACCTGCACGTTATCGAAATCGGCCTGCACCTTCACGTTCAGGTTCTCAAGGCGGGCGCCCAGCAGTTGCAAGGCGGCCTCGACGGCCTTGCCGAGGCTGGCCCGGCCCTGGTCGTCCCCACGTCGGGCGAAGGAGCGCAGGCTGGCGGTGATCCGGCCCATGCGGTCGATCAGTTCATTGATGGTCTTGAGATTGGCATTGGCGATATCCAGCTGGCCACGCTCCAGGAAGCGCACGGTATTGCCGGACAGGGTGCGCAGGGCTGCCAGTGGCTGGTTGAGTTCGTGGGCGATGCTGGTGGACATCTGGCCGATAGCCGCCAGTTTTCCCGCCTGGACCAGTTCATCCTGGGCGCGACGCAGGGTCTCTTCGGCCTGGCGGCGTTCGCGGATCTGGTTCTTGAGGCGTTCATTGCTGGCCCGCAGGTCGCTGGTGCGTTCGGTAATCCGCCGTTCGAGCTGGTTGTTGGCTTCCTGCAGGGCCTCGCGGGCGGCGAGGCGGGTGGCGATGACCTTGCGTCGCTCGTTCCAGGCGATCAGCAGGAACGCCACCAGGGCGAACGCCACCGCTACCAGGATGCCTTGGTTGACGGCCTGTCGGCGCAGGTCCTCAAGCGGCGTCAACAAGGTGAAATTCCACGGTGTATCGCTCAGGGGGCGGGTCTGGGAGAGGTAGCTGATGGCTTGTTTGTCGGGCGCCACCTGGGTGTTGGCGGGGAAGGTCAGTTTTTCCATGCCTTCGGTTAGCCGCTCCCGGTCCAGGGGCACCAGTTCATTCAGCGGGAACCAGTAGTACTGAAGGCTGCGGGCCAGGCGTTCCTTGGTTTCGTCGCTCAGCGGTCGTACCGACTTGAGCCGTCGTGCCGGATCGCTGGAGAGAATGATGACGCCATTCTCGTCACTGACGAACGCCTCCAGGCGGGCCCGTTGCCAGCGTTCTTCGAGGGCTTCGAGGCGCACCTTGACCACGGCGACGCCGATGATCTTGCCTTGTTGCTCCAGGCCATGGGCCAGGTAATAGCCGGGCTCGCCGTTCGTACTGCCGATGCCATAGAAGCGGCCCGGTTGACCACGCACGGCGTTCTGGAAATAGGCCCGGAAAGACAGGTCTTCGCCCAGGTAACTGTCGACATCGCGCCAGTTGCTGGTGGCCATGACCCGACCGGTGGTGTCCATGACGTAGATGGCCCGGCTGCGGCTGCGTCGGTTCAGGCCTTCGAGGTATTCGTTGACGGTCTTGCGATGCTCGGGTGTCGGGTCGTCGAGCAGTTGCGAGACGCTGGATTCAAGCTCCAGCAGGCTGGGCAGGTAGGTGTACTTGCTGATCTCGCTCTCTACTGCGCGGGCATGCAGCTCCAGCTGGCGCTCGCCGTTCTCGGCCAGGCCACGGATGCCGTAGTGCTCGCTGATCCAGAAACCGAGATAACCCAGGCCGATCGTCAGGGCGATGATCAGCGGTGGCAGCAACAGGTGGCGGATCAGGCGAGGTTTCACGGCGAGTGATGGCGGCGCGGCGCGATAAAGGGTGGGGTCGCATTTCATCACAGAAGCCTTGGGTCAACCACAACACAAATCTACAAGCCAACACTGGATCCTTGTGGGAGCGAGCTTGCTCGCGATGACTGTTTACCGGCCGACAATAATGTTGACTGACAGTCTGCTATCGCGAGCAAGCTCGCTCCCACAGGGGAGAGTGGTGTTGTTTAGTGCTGCAGGATCTTCTCGAGGAAATGCTGCGCACGTTCAGAGCGGGCGCTGATGTCGCCGAAGAATTCTTCCTTCGCGCAATCCTCGATGATCTGGCCCTGGTCCATGAAGATCACCCGGTTCGCCACTTTGCGGGCGAAGCCCATTTCGTGGGTCACGCACATCATGGTCATGCCTTCGTGGGCCAGTTGCACCATCACATCGAGCACTTCGTTGACCATTTCCGGGTCGAGGGCCGAGGTCGGTTCGTCGAACAGCATCACCACCGGGTCCATCGCCAGCGCCCGGGCAATGGCCACGCGCTGTTGCTGGCCGCCGGAAAGCTGGCCCGGATGCTTGTGGGCATGGGCGGAGAGGCCGACCCGTTCAAGCAACTGCAGGCCTTTCTTGGTGGCTTCTTCCTTGCTGCGACCCAGCACCTTGATCTGCGCGATGGTCAGGTTTTCGGTGATGGTCAGGTGCGGGAACAGCTCGAAGTGCTGGAACACCATGCCCACCCGCGAACGCAGTTTCGGCAGGTTGGTCTTCGGATCGGCGATGGACGTGCCGTCGACCACGATGTCGCCTTTCTGGAACGGCTCCAGGGCATTCACGCACTTGATCAGCGTGGATTTGCCCGAGCCCGACGGACCGCACACCACCACGACCTCACCCTTGCTGACCTCGGTGCTGCAATTGGTCAGTACCTGGAAGTCCCCATACCACTTGTTGATGTTCTTGATAGAGATCATACGGCGAACCTTTTTTGCAGACGCTTGACCAGCAGCGAGGCGGCAAAGCTGATTGTGAAGTACACGAGACCTGCGATGATCAGGAACTCATTGGAGCGGCCGATGATGTCGCCACTGGCCCGCGAAGCATTGAGGAAGTCCACCAGGCCGACCGTGTAGACCAGCGAGGTGTCCTGAAACAGGATGATGCTCTGCTGCAGCAGCAGCGGGGTCATCTTGCGAAACGCCTGGGGCAGGATGATCAGGCGCATGGTCTGGCCATAATTCATGCCCAGTGCCTGTGCCGCGCCCATCTGGCCCTTGGGGATCGACTGCACGCCGGCCCGCACGATTTCGCAGAAATACGCCGCCTCGAACATCATGAACGCCACGACGCAGGAGCCGAACGCACCGATCGGGGTGTCCTCGCCGGTGATCCAGCGCAGCACGAATGGCACCGCCAGGTAGAACCAGGTGATCACCAGCAGCAGCGGGATCGAGCGGAAATAGTTGACGTAGGTGCCGGCGATGTTGGAGACCAGCTTGTTGTGGGACAGGCGCATGAGGGCCAGGATCGTTCCCAGAACGATCCCGCCGACCACGCCCAGGGCCATCAGCTTGAGCGTCATCACCATGCCGTTCCACAAGCCGGGAATGGCCGGGACGATGCCCGTGAAATCGAATTCCATCATTTACCCCCTACGGAGATCAGGCCGGGCACTGCCACTTTCTTCTCGACCATGCTCATGAGCAGCATCAGGCTCATGTTCAGGGTGAAGTAGATCAGCGTCGCCAGGGTGAACGCTTCGAACAGGTTGGCGGAGAACTCGGCGGTCTGCTTGGTCTGCGCCAGCAACTCCATGAGGCCGATCAGCGAGGCCACGGAGGAGTTCTTGAAGACGTTGAGGAATTCCGAGGTAAGCGGCGGAATGATGATCCGGTAGGCCTGGGGCAGCAGCACGTTCCAGTAGATCTGCGGCAGCTTGAAGCCCATGGCCCGGGCGGCGGATTCCTGGCCCCGCGGCAGTGCCTGGATACCGGTGCGCACCTGTTCGCAAACCCGGGCGGCGGTGAACAGGCCCAGGCACACGACGACGCTCAAGTAGGCCGAGGTGGTCGGGTTCAGGTCCTGCTTGTACCATTCCTGCAGGTTCTCGGGCAGCAGGTCGGGTATCAGGAAATACCAGATAAACAGCTGAACCAGCAGTGGTACGTTTCGGAAGAGCTCCACGTAGCAAGTGGCGATACCCGACACCAGCCGGTTCGGCACGGTGCGCATCACGCCGAGGATCGAGCCCAGCAGCAGGGCAATGATCCAGGCCGCGACGGCGATGGCAATGGTCCAGCCCAGGCCGGCCACGTACCAGTCGAGATAGATCTCGCTGCCCACGCCGGTGGACTTGAAGAACACGCCCCAGTCCCAGTTGTAATTCATCAGGGTCTCCCCTCAGATCGTTCGATGTACAAATGCCCGCCTGGGGAAGCTCCGTTCCCGTCCAGCCTTGACGGCCGGGCACACGCGTTCGGCTCGATAGCACCGGTTCGAGTGTTTCCTGAAAATTGCCAGCAGGGAGTGACCATCCCCTGAAAGGGCCGGGCCCCTTCAGGAGATAAGGTTAGTCAGAAAATCAGGACTTCTTGTCGTCAGCCGCCTTGTCGGTCGGATTGGCGATCAATGCCTTGAGCTCGTCGCTCATCGGGAAGTTCAGGTTCAGGTTCTTTGGCGGGATGGGCTGGGTGAACCATTTGTCGTAGATCTTGTTGATTTCGCCCGACTTGTAGGTGGCCACGATGGCGTCATCCACGGCCTTTTTGAACGGCGCGTCGCCCTTGCGCATCATGCAGCCATAGATTTCATACGACTGTGGGGTACCGGTCACTTCCCAGTCGCTGGCCTTCTTGGCCTTGGCGGCTTCGCCGGCCAGCAGGGCGTCGTCCATCATGAACGCAACGGCACGGCCCGATTCCAGCATCTGGAAGGACTCGCCGTGGTCCTTGGCGGAGATGACGTTCATGCCCATCTGCTTGTCGGCGTTCATCGCCTTGAGCAGGCGCTCGGAGGTGGTGCCGGCGGTGGTCACGACGTTCTTGCCTTTGAGATCGTCGAAATCCTTGTACTTGGAATCTTTCTTGGAGAGCAGGCGAGTGCCGATCTCGAAGATGCCGACGGAGAAATCAACCTGCTGCTGGCGTTCCACGTTGTTGGTGGTGGAGCCGCACTCCAGGTCCACGGTGCCGTTCTGCACCAGCGGGATACGGGTCTGGGAGGTGACCAGGTTGTACTTGACCTGCAGGTTCGGCATGTCCAGGTCTTTTTTCAGCGCCTCGACGACTTTCAACTGGATGTCGTGGGAGTAGCCGACCGGTTTACCGGAAGCGTCCGCGATGTAGGAAAACGGAATGGAAGCGTCGCGATGCCCGAGCGTGATGACGCCGGACTCTTTGATCTTTTTCAGCGTGCCGGTCAGTTCGGCCGCGAAGACTGGAGTGCTGATCAGAGCGGCAGCAATGGCTGCGCCCAGGAGATGGGGAACGATACGCATCGATGTTTCCTCGACATTGTTTTTTTTATTTCGGCCGGTACGTCGGCCCTGAGTACCTCTGATGTCCGGTAGCTCCTGTTGTGCTGGCACCCGGACAATCGTCTCCACGAGTGTAGAGCATGACTCGTGCCAGGCCAGTGATGTATAGCTAACTTGTTGTTTTGAAATGAAATTAATGTTTTGTTTCGGATTTTGTATAGCTTGTTTATCCGGTTAGCCGAATTGACTGTCGGGTCGCGTTCGGAAAACCGAATGCGTTGAACCTGCCCTGAGCTATTGTGGGAGCGAACTTGCTCGCGACAGCGGTGTGTCAATCTCCACAGGGTGTTGAATGTGCAGCTCTCATCGCGAGCAAGCTCGCTCCCACTGGGGGCATCGGTGGACGCCGGATAGCAAAAAGCCCCTGAATCGCTGGATTCAGGGGCTTTAGGTTGTGCGCAATATTCGTCAGGCCGCTTCTATCTTGCGGCGGTTGTGTTCGACCTCGTCCAGGTACTGTTGAAGCTTTTGCTGTTCGGCCGCGCTGGTAAACAAGCCCAGTTTGCTGCGGCGCCACAGGATGTCCTGGGCGCTGACGGCCCATTCATCGCTGCACAGGTAGTCGACTTCCCGGGTGTAGAGGCCGCCACCGATGTGTTCGCCCAGGTCTGCCAGGCTGTGCACGCCTTCGAGCATGCGCCAGGTACGGCTGCCATACGTGGTGGCCCAACGGCGGGCGAGCTCGGTCGGTACCCAGTCGAACTTGTCGCGGATCGAAGAGCACAATGCTTGTGGCGTGGTCATGTTTTCGCCACCGGGCAGCGGGTCGACGGCCGTCCAGCTCGGGCGCATCTGGGTGAAATACGGCGCCAGCTGCGCCATGGCCGATTCGGCCAGTTTGCGGTAGGTGGTCAGCTTGCCACCGAATACCGACAGCAGCGGGGCGTCTTCGCCGCCGCCGGACAGCGCCAGGGTGTAGTCCCGGGTGACTGCCGAGGGGTTGTCCGACTCGTCGTTGCATAACGGGCGTACGCCGGAATAGCTGTGCAGGATATCGCTGCGGCTGATCTGCTTCTTGAAGTGGGCGTTGACCACATTCAACAGGTAATCGGTTTCGCCGTCGGTAATCGCTACCTTGGCCGGGTCGCCGGTGTATTCGCGGTCGGTGGTGCCGATCAGGGTGAATTGGTTCAGATAGGGAATGGTGAACACGATTCGTTGGTCTTCGTTCTGAAGAATGTGCGCATGTTCGCCTTCGTAGAGTTTTGGCACGATGACATGGCTACCCTGGATCAGCCGGATGCCATAGGGCGATTCCATTTTCAGGTCGTCGCGGATGAACTTGGCGACCCACGGGCCGGCGGCATTCACCAGTGCCTTGGAACGGATCGAGAACAGGCTGCCGTCGGCACGTTCCAGGTTCAAGTGCCACAGCCCCTTGCTGCGACGAGCGTTCACGCAACGGGTGCGTGTATGGATGTGGGCGCCTTTTTCCCGGGCGGCCATGGCATTGAGCACCACCAGCCGCGCGTCATCGACCCAGCAATCGGAATATTCGAAGCCCTTGGTGATTTCGCTTTTCAACGCGCTGTCGGCGCCGAACTTCAGGCTCCTGGAGCCGGCGAGCTGCTCGCGCTTGCCCAGGTGGTCATAGAGGAACAGGCCGGCGCGGATCATCCACGCCGGACGCAGGTGCGGGCGATGGGGCAACACGAAGCGCATCTGCTTGACGATGTGCGGAGCCTTGGTCAGCAACACTTCGCGCTCGGCCAGCGCTTCACGCACCAGGCGGAACTCGTAATGTTCGAGATAGCGCAGGCCGCCATGGATCAGTTTGCTGCTGGCCGACGAAGTGTGGCTGGCCAGGTCGTCCTTTTCGCAAAGGAACACCGAAAGACCGCGACCGGCAGCATCCGCGGCGATCCCCACGCCATTGATGCCGCCACCGATGACGGCGATGTCATAAACTTCGGCGAGAGGGGGCGTAGGCAAGGTAGAAGTGGGCATCGGCTGGCCTCGGGGTCTTTTTGAATATTTGAAATCGAACATTAATGTTCATTTGCGAAAAATACTAGCCCATAAAGACAGCAACAGCCAGCCAACTTCGATTGAAAATACTGATCAAAGGAAGCTGAAAGGAAAATTTTCGAACACGAAGATTGCTTGACGCAGGCAGGAGGTATTTGTGGCGAGGGGATTCATCCCCGTTGGGTTGCGCAGCAACCCTGGATTTGCGCGACTCGGTATACCAGGCAAATTGAGTGACTGTATTGGGATTGCTGCGCAACCCGGCGGGGATGAATCCCCTCGCCACAGAATCCTGTCGCCACAGGGTACCGAGAGGGCGTCAGACCACTTCCAGCCGAATCTTGTGCTGGCTCAGCAATTGCGCCAGGGCCGGCACGGGTTGCTGGTCGGTCACCAGGCAATCGATCAAGCTGATGGGGCCCAGGCGAACCATGGCGTTGCGCCCGAACTTGCTGGAGTCCGCCGCCAGCAGCACCTGCCGGGCGTTGGCGATGATCGCCTGGGAGACGCGCACTTCCTGGTAGTCGAAATCCAGCAGGCTGCCGTCTTCGTCGATACCGCTGATGCCCACCAGGGCGAAGTCCACCTTGAACTGGTTGATGAAGTCGACGCTGGCCTGGCCCACCACGCCACCGTCACGGCGTACGTTGCCGCCGGCGATCAGGACTTCGAAGTCGTCCTTGGCGCTGAGGATCGAGGCCACGTGAAGGTTGTTGGTGATGACCTTGAGATGGTTGTGATTGAGCAGCGCCCGGGCGATGGATTCAGTGGTGGTGCCGATGTTGATGAACAGCGAGGCGTGATCGGGGATCTGGGCGGCGATGGCTTCGGCGATACGTTGCTTCTCGTCGCGCATCTGATCGGCGCGCATGGCGTAGGCGGTGTTTTCCACGCTTGAGTCGTAGGCCGCGCCGCCGTGGTAGCGGCGCAGCAGATTCATTTCCGCCAGTTGATTGATGTCGCGGCGGATGGTCTGCGGAGTCACGACGAATAACTGCGCCATTTCCTCGATACTGACATAGCCGCGCTCGCGGACCAGTTCGAGGATTTGCTGCTGACGGGGAGGCAGATTCATGGGGCTTCCTTTGGGCTGCCATACAAAATTTGCCCATGATGCCGCAGGAATCCACTCCCGGCCAGTTTCAGACCCTCAGGGGCTTATTCGGCGTCTTCGTGGGGCTCCCAATCGCGGGTGCGGCTGACCGCTTTTTTCCAGCCTGCGTAGAGTTTTTCCTTGGCTTGTTCGTCCAGTTGCGGTTCGAATTCGCGCTCGATCATCGCTTTGCCGCGCAGTTCTTCCAGGCTGCCCCAGAAACCGCAGGCCAGGCCGGCCAGGTAGGCAGCGCCCAGGGCGGTGGTTTCGCGCATTTTCGGACGTTCTACCCGGGTTCCCAGGATGTCCGCCTGAAATTGCATCAGGAAGTTGTTCGCCACCGCGCCGCCATCCACGCGCAGCGCTTTGAGACGTTCGCCGGCGTCCTGTTGCATGGCGTCGAGCACATCGCGGGTCTGGTAGGCGATCGACTCCAGTGTTGCGCGAATGATGTGGTCGACCCGCACGCCACGGGTCAGGCCGAACAGTGCACCACGGGCGTAGGGGTCCCAATAGGGAGCGCCCAGGCCGGTGAAGGCCGGCACGAGGTACACGCCGTTGCTGTCCTTGACCTTGTTGGCGAAGTATTCGGTATCGAGGGCGTCATTGATGATCTTCAGCTCATCGCGCAGCCACTGCACGGTGGAGCCGCCGTTGAACACCGCGCCTTCCAGGGCATAGGCCACTTCGCCGCGGGGACCGCAGGCGATGGTGGTGAGCATGCCGTGGCTGGACTTGACGGCCTTGTCGCCGGTGTTCATCAGCAGGAAGCAGCCGGTACCGTAGGTGTTCTTGGCCTGGCCCGGTTCCACGCACATCTGGCCGAAAAGGGCGGCCTGCTGGTCACCGGCGATGCCGCCGATGGCGATGCCGCTCTTGGTGCGGCCATAGATCTGCGATGAGGGCTTTACTTCCGGCAGCATTTCCCGGGGGATGTCCAGGATGTCGAGCATCTTCGCGTCCCACTCCAGCGAGTGGATGTTGAACAGCAGGGTGCGCGAGGCGTTGGTGTAGTCGGTGACATGCACCTTGCCGCCGGTAAATTTCCAGATCAGCCAGCTGTCTACGGTGCCGAACAGCAGTTCACCGTTGCGCGCGCGCTCGCGGCTGCCTTCGACATTGTCCAGGATCCACTTGAGCTTGGTGCCGGAGAAATACGGGTCGGTGACCAAGCCGGTGGTGTCGCTGATGTATTGCTCATGGCCGTCGCGCTTGAGCTGCTGGCAGATTTCGGTGCTGCGCCGGCACTGCCAGACGATGGCGTTGTAGATCGGGCGGCCGGTGGTCTTGTCCCAGACCACCGTGGTTTCACGCTGGTTGGTGATGCCGATGGCGGCCACCTGGTCATGGTGCAGGCCGGCCTGGGCCAGGGCTTCGACCATGACGGCGCTCTGGGTGGCGAAGATCTCCATCGGGTCGTGTTCGACCCAGCCGGGCTGCGGGTAGTGCTGGACGAATTCGCGCTGGGCGGTGCCGACCACATTGGCGTCGCGGTCGAAGATGATCGCTCGGGAGCTGGTCGTACCCTGATCGAGGGCAATGATGTAGTTCTTGTTCTGGATATCGGTCATGTCGATTGCCTTGGGACGTAAATGAGGGATAAAGCCCACGGTGCACAGCATGCGATGCGCACCCACTGTTTCAAGAGGTTCTGGCCTTGCCGTCAATGGCCGGTGTGGCGTCCTTTGTAGCATGGGTGGCGCTGGGCAGATGTCGGGCAATCAGCCCTCGATAAGCCGCGGCGCCCAGGCATGCACCGACAATGGGTGCAAAAATCGGAATCAGGAAGTACGGGATATCACGTCCACCGGTAAGGGAAATTTCACCCCAGCCGGCGAAGAAAGTCATCAGCTTGGGGCCGAAGTCCCGTGCCGGGTTCATCGCGAAGCCGGTCAACGGGCCCATCGAGCTGCCGATCACTGCGATCAGCAGGCCGATCAGCAGTGGTGCCAACGGGCCGCGAGGCAGACCGTTGTTGTCGTCCGTCAGGGACATGATCACCCCCATCAGGATGGCGGTGATGATCGTTTCCACCAGGAAGGCCTGGCCGGTGGACAGCGCCGGGTGCGGGTAGGTGGAAAACACCGAGGCCAGTTCGAGGCTGGTCTGGGTGCCGCGAATCATGTGGCGGGATTGTTCGAAATCGAAGAACAGGTTGCTGTACAGCAGGTAGACCAGGAGCGCGCCGCAAAAGGCGCCGGCGACCTGGCAAACAATATAGAAGGGCAATCTGCGTTTTTCGAAGTCGGTGAAGATGCACAGGGCGATGCTGACGGCGGGGTTCAGGTGCGCGCCGGAAACACCCGCGCTGAGGTAGATCGCCATGCTGACACCGACGCCCCAGATGATGCTGATTTCCCACAGGCCGAAACTGGCACCCGCGACCTTGAGCGCTGCAACACAACCGGTTCCAAAAAAGATCAGCAGGGCGGTTCCGAGGAATTCGGCCAGGCACTGGCTGGAAAGGGACGGCTGTTGTAGATCGACTGTCATGCAAACCTCGGTTTTGTTGTTGTCCGCGCATTCGGTAAGGCTTCGATCGCGCGTTTTTCACCGAGGCAGGATCCCCATCCTGGGCTCGGGTGTTGCTTGTAGACACACGATATGTCTTTCAGTTTCGAAAAAATATAGACAAGAAACGCTACTGTCAAAGGTCGAAAATGAACCAGCAGTCACTTTTCAACTATCAATGATGTGAATGACCATGGTGCCGATATCTCTCCTATAGCGTGGTGCCGTGCCCCGAAGCCTTTTGGATGCCGATCACTTAGAATCCCGTTCACTCTTTTTTGATTTCTCGTCAGGAGCGGTCATGACCCCCGCATTGGATCTGCTGAAAAAGGTGCGCGCCGATCATCGTATCCACAGTTACGAACATGATCCCAAGGCCGCCTCGTACGGTCTGGAAGCTGCAGAAAAACTGGAACTCGATCCGGCGCAAGTGTTCAAGACGTTATTGGCGGCGAGCGAAAAAGGTGAGCTGTTGGTGGCCGTGGTGCCTGTAGCCGGCAGCCTGGACCTGAAGGCGCTGGCTCATGCCGCGGGTGTGAAGAAAGTCGAGATGGCCGATCCGGCGGCCGCGCAACGCTCCACTGGTTACCTGCTCGGAGGTATCAGCCCCTTGGGGCAGAAAAAACGCCTGCGGACGTTCATCGACAGTTCCGCCCAGCCCTTCGCCAGCATCTTTGTCAGCGCGGGACGGCGTGGCCTGGAAGTGGAACTGGCGCCTTCGGTATTGGCCGAACACACCGGGGCGAAGTTCGCGCAGATCGGGCGGGCTTGAAAGAGCCGTTTTCTGCCTTCTCGCGAAGTGGGGCAGCGCGTCCGGCACGATGGGACCTGGATCGTCGGTCCTGTTCTGTCGGGTGAAAAATCCGCCGATCTGTCACTGGATAACCGGTGTCCTCAGCCTTCATGCTGGTGCATCAATAACAAGGAGAAGTGCCATGCAGCTCGCGTTTCATCAAGTCGATGCGTTCAGTGACCGGCCGTTTGGCGGTAACCCGGCGATGGTCTACCGACTTGACGCCTGGCTTGCCGATGACTTGATGCAGAAGATCGCCTCGGAACACAACCTGGCCGAGACGGCTTTTCTGGTACGCGAAGGCCAGCGTTGGCATATCCGTTGGTTTACCCCCACCACTGAAGTGCCCTTATGTGGGCACGCCACCTTGGCCAGTGCCTACGTGTTGTTCGAGATCTATCACGAAACGGTGGAGAGGCTGGACTTTATCTGCAAATCCGGGCCTTTGAGCGTCACTCGCGAAGGGGATCGGCTGTGGCTGGATTTCCCTGCCACCATGCCTGGGGAAGTAGGAGCATCCCTGGCGGTCCAGAGCGCCCTGGGCGTCGAGGCGGTGGATGTGCTGGGCTTCAATGAGCTGTTCGTGGTGCTGGAGTCGGAACAGGCGGTACTCGACTGCAAGCCGGACATGGCGGCCCTGGCGAAATTGCCGTGGCCCGGCGCCATCGTGACCGCACCCGGCAGCCGGCATGACTTCGTCTCACGTTACTTCGCGCCTGCCATTGGCATCAACGAAGACCCGGTGACCGGCTCGACCCATTGCAGCCTGATTCCATACTGGTCCAAGCGTCTGGGCAAGCTAGGGCTGACGGCTTACCAGTGCTCGGCACGGGGCGGGGCGCTGTTCTGCAGGCTGGAGGGCGAGCGCGTGAAGATCGGTGGCAATGCGACGCTGGTAGCCAGCGGGATCCTGATGCTGGGCTGACCACTTTCCATGCGCTTGAGGCGAGGGGGCATTTTCCCTCGCCTCAAAGGCGAACACTTGAACATCAGTTGGCGCTGCTGTATCGGCGCACGCCGCTTTCCACTGGCGGGATATGCGCCGCCGTGCTGCCGGAAGCCTGGAACAGCACCAGGTGTTCAGCCGACACCCGGATGCCGACACTGGCGCCGACCTGATGGTCGGCGTGGCTCGGGAAGATCGATTCCAGCTGTGCTCCCGTCGGCAGTTGGAGGCGATACAGGGTTGAAGCCCCCTGGAATGTCTTGCCGACGATCGTGGCGGTGAGCGGGCTATCGGGGGAGTAGACGATATCGTCCGGCCGCAGCAGTACGTCCACTGCGCAGCCGATGGGCCAGGTGTAGGCTCGATTGCCGCGCAGCACCCCCAGTTCGGTCTGGACCGATTCCGGGCTGTCGAGTTGGCCACGAATGAAATAACCCTGGCCGATGAAACTGGCAACGAACGGCGTCAGCGGTTCGTGATAGAGGTTGTAGGGCGTATCCCACTGCTCGAGTCGACCTTCCTTGAATACACCGACATGGTCGCTCACGGCAAAGGCTTCTTCCTGGTCGTGTGTGACCAGGATCGCGCTGGTACCGCGGGCCTTGAGGATGTCGCGCACCTCATGACTGAGCTTGCGTCGCAGCTCGCCGTCGAGATTGGAGAAAGGTTCGTCGAGCAACAACAGTTGTGGCTCCGGGGCCAACGCACGGGCCAGCGCCACGCGTTGTTGCTGGCCGCCGGAGAGCTCATGGGGCAAGCGCTTGCCCAGGTTCTTCAGGTTGACCAGTTCCAGGAGTTCTTCGACCACGCGTTCCTTGTCCGGATGCTTGCGAATGCCGAAGGCAATGTTCTCGGCCACGCTCAGGTGAGGGAACAGTGCGTAATCCTGGAACACCATGCCGATGCGGCGTTTTTCCGGGGCGAGGGTGAAGCCGGCGCGGGAAATAATTTGCCCGTCCAGTTGGATCTCCCCTGCATGCACCGGTTCGAAACCGGCTATGGCCCGCAGCGTCGTGGTCTTGCCGCACCCGGAGGAGCCGAGCAGGCAACCGATATCGCCGGCATTGAGGTGCAGGTTGAGGTTTTGCACGACCCGCTGGTTCTGGTAACCACAGGCCAGGTCATGCAGGTTCAGGAGCAGGGGATGGCTCATGCGTGGTGGTACGCCGGCTCGACGAGAAACTCCAGCAGGGCCTTCTGCGCATGGAGACGGTTCTCTGCCTGGTCCCACGCTACCGCCCGTGGGTCTTGCAGGACATCGAAGCTGATCTCCTCGCCGCGGTGAGCGGGCAGGCAATGCATGAACAGCACTTCAGGTGTCGCCAGGTCGAGCAGCGCCCGGGTGACCTGGAACGGCGCGAAATCCTTGAGTCGCTTGGCGGTTTCTTCTTCCTGGCCCATGGAGGTCCAGACGTCGGTGCTCACCAGGTGCGCGCCGGGCACTGCCAGTTTCGGATCGCGGACGATGGTGACACGGTCCCCGGCCCTGGCCACCAGTTCAGGGTTGGGGTCGTAGCCTTCGGGACAGGCAATGCGCAGCTGGAAGTCGAGTTGCATCGACGCTTCTATATAGCTGTTGCACATGTTGTTGCCATCACCGACCCAGGCGACGGTCTTGCCCTGGATCGAGCCACGGTGTTCGAGGAACGTCTGCATGTCGGCCAGCAACTGGCAGGGGTGCAGGTCGTCGGACAGGCCGTTGATCACCGGTACGCGGGAGTGGGCCGCAAACTCGGTCAGGGTGCTGTGGGCAAAGGTTCGGATCATCACGACATCGAGCATGCTGGACATGACGATGGCGCAATCGCTGATCGGCTCGCCGCGGCCCAGCTGGGTGTCGCGGGGCGACAGGAAGATCGCCTGGCCGCCGAGCTGGATCATGCCGGCTTCGAACGAAATGCGGGTGCGGGTCGACGACTTCTCGAAGATCATCCCCAGCACGCGGTTTTTCAAGGGCTCGAACAGTACACCGCGGTTACGCAGGTCCTTGAGCTCCACGCCTCGACGGATCACGCCGAGCAACTCATCGGTCGTGAAGTCCATCAGGGAGAGAAAGTGCCTTGCGCTCATCATTGACTACCTTTTTGTAACTGACCGCAGATGCTCAAAGCCTTGTTTAACGAAAAAACGGGCGAGACCTGCGGCAAAAGCCGCACGGGGCGACGAAAATAGGGGAAGGCGCGATATTGACATTAAATGTCGCGTATTACCAATAGTGCCCTGGTTTTTAGGGGAATTCAGCGAGGCCGGCGTACGAATACGGAGGCGATTCGAGGCCGGTTTCCTGACAGCGGCGATCCCTTTGTACACTGGCGGTATACGGCTTGGCAATCAAGCAGGGCGGGGGCGAGGCCGTTGGTGGATGGTTTGCGCTCGCGTTTGAGGATCTGCCTGTCAGTTGTCGGATGTGAGCATTTCCTAAAGCAGGGGGCTGGGTTATAAAAGACCTCTTAGAGGCAGGAGCGTCGAAATGGATTCGAAAGAGCAACAACTGATGGAATTGCTGGGGCTGACGGCACGCTCCCTGACGCACCTTACCGCCTCGATGACGTCCATGTCGTTCGAGTTGTTGCGCAGCGACGATGAAGTCATCAAGGCCGCCGGACGGCGCATGATCGATCGCATGGCCACTATCAGCGGAGGGCTCGACGAGCATTGGCGTCTGATCGGCGAGCTGACCGGCGTGCCGATGGCCCAGGAACAGGTGGAGACTGTCGAGGAGATCCAGCTGCTGGCGCCTCCTGTGGAGCAGCCCTGACGCCAACTTCATCGGCAAGCCTGATGCCCGGCAATTCACAGGACGAACGTCGCTGGCGCGGTGACGGTCCAGGCGCCATAGTTTTGTTCCCGCGGCCAAAAGTGCCCGCCACGAATAAAACAGAGACTGGCCATGACCAAGACTCTTCATCACCGTGCGTGCCATCTGTGTGAAGCCATCTGTGGCTTGACCCTGGAAACCACCGAAACCGAAGGCCAGGGCCTGGCGATCACCTCGATCAAGGGCGATTCGCTGGACAGCTTCAGCCGGGGGCATATCTGCCCCAAGGCAGTGGCCTTGCAGGATATCCAGAACGATCCGGACCGACTGCGCCAACCCATGCAGCGGGTGGGCAGTCAATGGCAGCCCATTGCCTGGGAAGACGCCTTCGCGCTGGTAGCCGAACGCCTGGCGGACATCCAGGCGCGTCACGGCCAGAATGCGGTGGCGGTCTATCAGGGCAACCCCAGCGTGCACAACTACGGGCTGATGACCCACAGCAATTATTTCCTGGGTCTGCTCAAGACCCGCAGCCGTTTCTCTGCGACCTCCGTGGACCAGTTGCCCCATCACCTGACCAGCCACCTGATGTACGGTCATGGCCTGCTGCTGCCGATCCCGGACATCGATCACACCGACTTCATGCTGATCCTGGGCGGCAATCCTCTGGCATCCAATGGCAGCATCATGACCGTGCCAGACGTGGAAAAACGCCTCAAGGCGATCCAGGCCCGCGGCGGCAAAGTGGTGGTGGTCGATCCGCGTCGTAGCGAAACGGCCGCCATCGCGAGCCAGCACCTCTTCGTGCGCCCAGGCGGTGATGCCGCGCTGTTGTTCGGCATGCTCAATACCCTGTTCAGCGAAGGCCTGACCCGTGATAGTCATTTGCCGGTGGATGGGCTGCAAGAGGTGCGCCAGGCTGTGGCCGCCTTCACGGCCGAGGCCATGAGCCCGCTGTGTGCGGTGCCCGCAACGCAGATCCGTCAGTTGGCCCGAGACTTCGCCGCGGCCCCGTCGGCTGTCTGCTACGGGCGGATGGGCGTTTCGACCCAGGCATTCGGTACGCTGTGCCACTGGCTGATCCAGGTGATCAACCTGGTGACCGGTAACCTGGACCGAGTGGGGGGCGCCTTGTGCACCGAACCGGCGGTGGACCTGGTCGCCACCACTTCGGGTGGACATTTCAACCGCTGGCAAAGCCGTGTGTCCGGGCGTCCCGAGTATGCCGGGGAGTTGCCGGTATCGACCCTGGCCGAGGAAATGCTCACCGAGGGTGAAGGACAGATTCGCGCCCTGGTGACGGTGGCCGGCAACCCGGTGCTGTCGACGCCCAACGGGCGACAGCTGGAACAGGCGCTGGACGGTCTGGAGTTCATGGTCAGCGTGGACCTGTACATCAACGAAACCACCCGCTACGCCGACCTGATCCTGCCTTCGACGTCGGCGCTGGAAAATGACCACTATGACACCACGTTCAACCTTTTCGCGGTGCGCAATGTGACCCGTTTCAACCGGGCCATCCTGCCCAAGCCGGAAGGGGCGCTGCACGATTGGGAGATCTTTGTCGGCCTGGCCAAGGCCTTCGCCGCCAGGACCGGCAAGGAGCTCAAGCCCACCATGCCGCCCGCGCAGATGATCGATTTCGGTTTGCGGGCAGGGCCTTATGGAGATGCCTCGTCACACAAACTGTCCCTGGCGACCCTGTTCGACCATCCGCACGGCCTTGACCTCGGTGCGCTCAAGCCCAACCTGGCGTCGCGATTGAAAACCGAAAACCAGCGGATACAGGCTGCTCCCGCCGTGATCCTCGCCGATATCGGGCGGTTCGCCGCGATGCAGGCCCCTCAGCCAGACGAATTGCTGATGATCGGTCGTCGACACGTTCGCAGCAACAATTCCTGGATGCATAATTTCCATCGGCTGGTGAAAGGCAAGTCGCGTCATCACTTGCTGATGCATCCTGACGACCTGGCCAGTCGTGGGCTGGATGATGGGCAGCGAGTGAAGGTCAGCTCGCGGGTGGGCGTGATTGAAGTTGAAGTGCAGGGTTGCTCCGACATGATGAAAGGCGTTGTCAGCCTGCCCCATGGCTGGGGACACGCCCGGCCGGGGGTGCAGATGAGTATCGCCAGTGGGCAACCCGGCTCCAGTGCCAATGACCTGACCGATGAGTGCCAGCTCGATGAATTGTCCGGCAACGCGGCCCTCAACGGTGTGCCTGTGAAGGTGGCGGCTGCGTGAATTTGTCTCTGGCGTAGACCGAGCACCTTGCTCGGGTTTCCGTTACAATGCGCCACCGTGTCGACGACTTGAGTCGCGAAGTTTAAGCCGAGGTGCTCCATGGATATCATCGAAACCATCAAAGAACAGATTGCCAACAACACCGTGCTGCTCTACATGAAAGGCTCGCCGAATGCGCCACAGTGCGGTTTCTCGGCCAAGGCTGCTCAGGCCGTGATGGGATGTGGCGAGAAGTTTGCCTATGTCGACATCCTGCAGAACCCGGAAATCCGCGCCAACCTGCCCAAGTACGCCAACTGGCCAACCTTTCCACAACTGTGGGTTGCCGGTGAGCTGATCGGTGGCAGTGACATCATGGTTGAAATGGCTGCTGACGGTTCCCTGCAGAGCACCATCAAGGAAGCAGTCGCCAACGCGACCAAGAAGACCGAGGCCTGATCCAAGGGCGTCGGTTCACCGCACCGGTTGTGGTAAGCGCCAAACCTTGTGGGGCGAGCCTGCTCCCTCCAGGGTGGATGTCGGTACTGCCTGAAATCCCGGCAACAAAAAGCCCCGCCTCTCACAAGAGGGCGGGGCTTTTTGTTGGTTCGCGTTTGCCGGAGGTTATTCGTCGCCCATCTGCGATTGCAGGTAATTCTCCAGGCCCACTTTGTCGATCAGGCCCAGCTGGGTTTCCAGCCAGTCGATATGCTCTTCCTCGGACTCGAGAATGTCTTCAAGCAGTTCGCGGCTGCCGAAGTCGCCAACGCTTTCGCAGTGGGCGATGGCGGCCTTCAGGTCGGCATGCCCGGTGCGTTCGATACGCAGGTCGCATTCGAGCATTTCGCGGGTGTGTTCGCCGATGTGCAGCTTGCCCAGGTCCTGGACGTTGGGCAGGCCTTCAAGGAACAGGATGCGCTTGATCAGCTTGTCCGCGTGTTTCATCTCGTCGATGGACTCGTGGTACTCGTGCTTGCCCAGCTTGTTCAGGCCCCAATCTTCATACATGCGTGCGTGCAGGAAGTATTGATTGATTGCGACCAGCTCATTGGCAAGGATCTTGTTGAGATGCTGGATGACTGTAATGTCGCCTTTCATGGTGAGGCCTGCCTGTAAAATAGCTGTGTATGAGGCAGAGTTTGAGCCGCGCATTTCCGGGTGTCAAACCTAAGTTATTGAATAATAAATGAAAATTAATCGGAATAAGAATGTTTGTGTTCCGCGTCTGGAAGCTAAGCGTTTGATTTACAGGCATAAAAAAACCGGACATTGAGTCCGGTTCCTTGGAAAGCGGTGTTTACGCGGCGGTAAATTCTACAGGGTAGGGGATCGATGCCTGGGCCGTTTGTACTTTGGCGAGGGTTTCACGAACCACTTCCTTGGCCAGGCATGCGCATTTGCCGCATTGGCTGGCTACGCCGGTGGCCTGGCGGACTTCACGATAGCTGCAGCAACCTTCATAGATCGCTTCGCGGATTTGTCCGTCGGTGACGCCAGTGCAGAGGCAAACATACATAAGTAAGAACCGTCGCGGGTTGTGGCTTAAGTGAGACGGATCTTAATGTTAACGAGAATGATTGTCAAAGTGGTTTCTCGACGCTTCCAGGCCAGAGAGATGCCGGGCTGACGAACGGCTTTCCAAGACGGGCTGTCGATTTTTCGATATCACCAAAAACCGTTGAGAAGAGCTCAAATGGGCGGTGTATGATGGTCGGTCCTTGCGAAGCGGGTTCGTGTCACAGGGCTGTCGTCTGAGGGTGGCAGGCTGGCGCGGACCTGAGTTTTTCACGTTACTACACCAGGAGATATTCAATGAGCGTACTCGTAGGCAAGCAAGCCCCTGACTTCACTGTTCCTGCCGTTCTCGGCAATGGCGAGATCGTCGACAGCTTCACCCTGTCGTCGGCCATCAAAGGCAAATACGGCCTGGTGTTCTTCTACCCGCTGGACTTCACCTTCGTCTGCCCATCCGAGCTGATCGCCCTGGACCACCGCATGGACGACTTCAAGGCTCGCAACGTGGAAGTGATCGCTGTTTCCATCGACTCGCACTTCACTCACAACGCATGGCGTAACACGCCAATCAACGGCGGCGGCATCGGCCCGGTGAAATACACCATGGCTGCCGACATGAAGCACGAAATCGCCAAGGCCTATGATGTCGAGTCCGAAGGCGGCGTGGCTTTCCGTGGCGCGTTCCTGATCGACGACAAAGGCGTGGTCCGTTCGCAGATCGTCAACGACCTGCCGCTGGGTCGTAACATGGAAGAGCTGATCCGTCTGGTCGACGCTCTGCAATTCCACGAAGAGCACGGCGAAGTCTGCCCGGCCAACTGGAAAAAAGGCGACAAAGGCATGACCGCTTCCCCGGAAGGTGTTGCTGCCTACCTGGGCGAGCACGGCGACAAGCTGTAAGCGAATCAGGCATAAAAAAAACCGGCCCTTGGTGGCCGGTTTTTTTATGGGTATTTCAAGCCGGATCATCGGCTGAAACACAGAGCTGGGTTGACTCTACTCTCTAGTCGTCGAAATCCTGCCAGCCGCCCAGCTCTTTCCACCGGTTGACGATGCCGCAGAACAGCTCGGCGGTCTTCTCGGTGTCGTAGCGGGCCGAGTGCGCCTCACGACCATCGAAATCGATGTCGGCCGCCTGACAGGCCTTGGCCAGGACGGTCTGGCCGTATGCCAGGCCCGCCAGGGTTGCAGTGTCGAAGCTGGAAAACGGGTGGAACGGATTGCGCTTCATGTCCAGGCGGGCAACGGCTGCGTTGAGGAAACCCAGGTCGAAGCTGCTGTTATGACCCACCAGGATCGCGCGCTTGCAACCATTGGCCTTGAGCGCCTTGCGGACGCCACGGAAGATGTCGGTCAGGGCTGTCTCTTCGCTTACCGCCATGCGCAACGGATGGTCGAGCTTGATCCCGGTGAACTCCAGGGCCGCCGCTTCGATGTTGGCGCCTTCGAACGGTTCGACGCGGAAGAAATAGGTGTGGTCAGGGAAAACGAACCCTTTTTCGTCCATGCCGATGGTGGTCGCGGCGATTTCCAGCAGCGCATCGGTGGCGGAGTTGAAACCGCCGGTCTCTACGTCAACGACGACAGGCAGATAGCCCCGGAACCGTGCAGCCATGGGGTGACGGATGCCGCCCGAACCACCGTTGCCGTCCAGTTCGTCGTCGAAATGCTCTTCACTCACGGTGTTTCCTCCAGCAGGCGCCAGCGCAGTTTTTCACCGGCGCGCAGCGGGATGACAGTCTGCTCGCCGAAGGGCAGGCTGGCAGGGGCGGTCCACTCGTCGCGGACCAGCGTAATACGATCGGTGTTCACCGGCAGGCCATAGAACCGAGGGCCGTGGAGGCTGGCGAAGCTTTCGAGCCTGTCCAGCGCATTACGCTGTTCGAACGCCTCGGCATACATTTCGATGGCGGCGTAGGCGGTGTAGCAGCCGGCGCAACCGCAAGCGGCTTCCTTGGCGTGACGGGCGTGGGGCGCCGAATCCGTGCCGAGGAAAAACTTGGCGCTGCCACTGGTGGCGGCGTCGAGCAAGGCCTCCTGGTGGGTGTTGCGCTTGAGGATCGGCAGGCAATAGAAATGCGGCCGGATCCCGCCTACCAGCATGTGGTTGCGGTTGTACAACAGGTGATGCGCCGTGATGGTGGCGCCGACGTTGGCCGGCGCTTCCTTGACGAATTGCACGGCATCGGCGGTGGTAATGTGCTCGAACACCACCTTGAGAGTCGGGAAGCGCTCCACGACGCGGCGCATATGCTCGTCGATGAAGATTTTCTCGCGATCGAACACGTCGACATCACCGCGGGTGACTTCTCCGTGGATCAGCAACGGCATCCCGACTTCGGCCATGGCCTCCAGCACCGGGAAGATCCTGTCGATGCTGGTGACGCCGGAATCCGAGTTCGTCGTGGCGCCAGCCGGGTACAACTTGGCGGCATGGACGAAGCCGCTGGCCTTGGCGTCGCGGATTTCCTCGGGCTGGGTACGGTCGGTGAGGTAAAGCACCATCAGCGGTTCGAAGCGGCTGCCGGCCGGCCGCGCGGCCAGGATGCGCTGGCGATAACCATCGGCCTCGGCGGCGTTGCGTACAGGCGGAACCAGGTTGGGCATGATGATTGCGCGCCCGAAGGTACGCGCCACATCGGCGACGGTATGGGTCAACACAGCACCATCGCGAAGATGAATATGCCAGTCGTCGGGACGCAGCAGGGTCAGGCGGTCGGACATTGAGGGGCTTCCAGGCGGGTCAAACTCTGGGGAATGCTACCGGAAAAGACTGTTGCAGGCATCCGCTATCAAGTTTTGCCGCAAGTTACCGATAGCCCCTTCAGGTATGTCCGTGATCCGGGACAATGCCCCGGACCGGCGTCACGCCTCGGCGTGTATCGATTTTTGTATAAAGCCAGTGGAGCCTCCCGTGCGCCAGCGTTATCTAGCCTTGCTCAGTGTGTTTGCCAGCCTTCCCGCCATGGCGCTCACTTTCCAGACCCGTCTGGAGAGCATTGAGTGGACGGTCGAAGGCGACAAGTTCGAGTGTCGGCTGAGCCAGCCGATCACCGATTTCGGCAGTGGCGAGTTCGTGCGACGCGCGGGTGAGCAGGCGACGTTCCGGCTCAAGGCCTATAACCCGATGCTCGGCGGTGGCTCCGCGACCTTGCTGGCCGCCGCGGCGCCGTGGCAGCCGGGACGAGGCGATATCAACCTGGGTTCGGTCAGGCTCGGCAGTGGCGATGTGCTGTTCAACAGCTCCCAGGTCCAGGCGGGCCGTTTGATCAGCGGGTTGATGGAGGGGCGCAGCCCGGTGGTGCGACGCAATACCGAGGATGGCCGGGTCTCGGAGGTGCGACTGCTGCCCGTGCGCTTCAGCAAGGCCTTCAACGACTATCAAGGCTGCGTGGCGAAGCTGCTGCCCAAGAACTTCGAGCAGATCAAGCAGACCCAGATTGCCTTCCCTGGGGAAGGGATCGAACTCGACGCCCGGGCCAAGGCCCAGTTGCAAGTGATGCTCGACTTCATCAAGGCTGACCCGAGCGTCAATCACGTCGAGCTGGATGGCCATTCCGATAACAGCGGCAACCGTTTGACCAACCGTGAACTGTCCCGTCGCCGGGCATTGGCGGTCATGGACTTCTTCAAGGCCAATGGTTTCCAGGAGTCGCAGATCACCTTGCGTTTCCATGGCGAGCGTTATCCCCTGGTGGCGAACACCAACGCGGCCAACCGGGCCAGGAACCGTCGGGTGGTGGTGCAGTTGTCGCGTGTCGAGCCCACCGAAGCACCGGCACCGGCACCGCAACCGGCAACCCCGCCGTCACCACCCGCCGCGGCTCCGGCCAGGGCGCCTGCGCCCGCTCCGGCACCTGCCTCGGCTCCAGGCAAGCCTGTGGCGACCACGGCGGCGCGGACATCCTGAAGGGCTGATCGTCGCGCGCTCGACATAATCTGTCGCTTCGTCGTCATAAGCTGTCGCGCCTCTGTAAATTATCCGCGCCGGACGTTAGACTTCACGGCTTTCCGTACAACCCGTGGAGTGATGGCATGGCGGACGTAAACAAGGTCGTTCTGGCGTATTCCGGCGGCCTGGACACTTCGGTGATCCTCAAGTGGCTGCAGGACACTTATAACTGCGAAGTGGTGACCTTCACCGCTGACCTGGGGCAGGGCGAAGAAGTCGAACCTGCACGCGCCAAGGCTCAGGCCATGGGCGTCAAAGAGATCTACATCGATGACCTGCGCGAAGAGTTTGTCCGCGACTTCGTGTTCCCGATGTTCCGCGCCAATACCGTCTACGAAGGCGAGTACCTGCTGGGTACCTCCATTGCTCGTCCGCTGATTGCCAAGCGCCTGATCGAAATCGCCAACGAAACCGGTGCCGACGCCATTTCCCACGGCGCCACCGGCAAAGGCAACGACCAGGTACGTTTCGAACTGGGTGCCTATGCCCTCAAGCCTGGCGTGAAAGTCATCGCCCCATGGCGCGAGTGGGACTTGCTGTCCCGTGAAAAACTGATGGACTACGCCGAGAAGCACGGGATTCCGATCGAGCGCCACGGCAAGAAGAAATCCCCGTATTCGATGGATGCCAACCTGCTGCACATCTCCTATGAGGGCGGCGTGCTGGAAGACACCTGGACCGAACACGAAGAAGACATGTGGCGCTGGACCGTTTCCCCGGAAAAGGCACCCGATACCCCGCAGTATCTGGAACTGACCTATCGCAACGGTGACATCGTCGCGCTGGACGGCGTGGAAATGAGCCCGGCCACTGTGCTGGCGACCTTGAACCGTATCGGTGGCGCACACGGTATCGGTCGTCTCGATATCGTCGAGAACCGCTACGTGGGCATGAAGTCCCGTGGTTGCTACGAAACCCCGGGCGGCACCATCATGCTGCGTGCTCACCGGGCGATCGAATCGATTACCCTGGACCGCGAAGTGGCTCATCTTAAGGACGAGCTGATGGCCAAGTATGCCAGCCTGATCTACACCGGCTACTGGTGGAGCCCGGAGCGTCTGATGCTGCAGCAGATGATCGACGCTTCCCAGGTCAACGTGAACGGTGTCGTACGCTTGAAGCTGTACAAGGGCAATGTGATCGTCACCGGGCGCAAGTCTGACGACTCGCTGTTCGATGCCAATATCGCGACGTTCGAAGAAGACGGTGGTGCCTACAACCAGGCCGACGCGGCCGGCTTCATCAAGCTCAACGCCCTGCGCATGCGCATTGCGGCGAACAAGGGTCGCAAGCTGTTCTGATCCCGATCAAAAAAAGAGGCCTGCCATGTGCAGGCCTTTTTTTTTGCCCATATCTTGCTGGTTGCTCGCGTTCTCGTCGCGGTACGGTCCTCGTGTCGCTTACCCATCCGGCCCATCCAGGGGGACCTGCGCCTCATCGCGGCTGTAAATGATATACACAGTGATTTCACCGGGCCTTGCGGCCCGCTTGGGACCTTTGGATCGAGTGACCTCGCACAGAGGCTCCGGGAGTCCGGACACGAAAAGGACCCCTCGTCGTGGAGCGGGCCCTTCCCGATGCAGATGTATCAGCCAACCCCTGACCTTGCGAGGGCGATGCAATACGCGTTTATGTCTACGGGTTGCGTCATCCATGGTCTTGACGAAGTGCTTGTTCTTGCGAAAGTCCGAGGGAGAGTACAACGAGCGATAGTTGAAGTTGAGCGTCACGAAGAAGAGCAATAGTAGATAGAAGGGGAAGCTGATCAGGAACCACAGGTAATACTCTCGATCCTGGTCATCCAGGAACGGCAATGAAATGGCCGCGGAGGTTTCGGATAAAGTCGCAAATATGGCAATCAGGGTCATCGGGTTGGTTATTGTCTTCAGAGGTTTGGTCATGGTGGATGCTCATATGTTGTTCGGGCTCGATAATTAATGTTGAGTGAAGTTTTATTGGGTTTGAAGTTCATGTGGGAGTGACTGGAAGACCTGTGTCTGATGTATTTTCTGGATTAACTTTGGCTGGTCTTCTTATATAAATCCAGGCGTCTTGATGCGCAATGCGCGCTGTTTTATTGGCAAATAATTCAGTTACTTTTTATGAGCGGAAGGCTTCAATCCCTGTGTGGCGACGTGTTTTTAACAAGTAAAAGCCGTGCTGTTCATGGGGTTGCTACGCTGTCAGAAAAGCGTTCTGCTCTTGCTGGACAAATTCATGGCACATTATTTCCAGGCTAATTTGTAGGAATTTTCTGTATTGCTTGTAGGTTGCGTCTTTCGGTGTGAGCGGTCAGGGGGGGCAGCATGCCAAGGTAGAAATGACTAGGCTATTGTGCGTGCTCTAAAAATTCGAACAGCGAAGTTGGATTTGCCCATGAATAAAGTGCTGATCGTGGATGATCATCCCGTCATTCGTCTTGCTGTACGTTTGCTGATGGAGCGTCATGGATATGAAGTTGTTGCCGAAACGGATAATGGCGTCGATGCGTTACAACTTGCCCGGGAACTGTCACCGGATATCGTTATCCTGGATATCGGTATTCCGAAACTGGATGGGTTGGAGGTTATCGCGCGACTGACCTCCAACCCATCGCCATTGAAAGTGCTGGTATTGACCTCCCAATCGCCGGGGCATTTTTCCATGCGTTGCATGCAGACGGGCGCCGCCGGTTACGTGTGCAAGCAACAGGACCTTACCGAATTATTGAGTGCGATAAAGGCGGTATTGTCCGGCTACAGTTATTTTCCCAACCAGGCATTGCATACGGTTCGCTCGAGTCTGGGCAATGCCAGCGAGTCGGACATGGTGGACCGCCTGTCAGGACGGGAAATGATGGTGCTGCAGCAACTGGCGCGTGGAAAAACCAATAAGGAAATTGCAGATGGAATGTTCTTGAGCAACAAGACCGTCAGTACCTACAAGACCCGGTTGTTGCTCAAGCTCAATGCCCGTTCGCTGGTCGATCTGATCGAGCTGGCGCAACGTAACGGGTTGGTGTGAGGCAGGCGGTGACGCGTACTCAGTAAAAAGCCTCCATCAGGGAGGCTTTTACGTGTCAGAGGTCAAAGTCGTAATCGGCCAATTGCTTCTGCAAGCGACGCTCTTCCAGCAGGTTATCGATGGTGCGCCGTTTGCTCAGGTTGGTCTTGGGCACTTCCACCACCACCGGTTCGACGTCTTCGGCTTCAGCGGTGATGAAATCGTCTTCTACATCCAGTTGTTCTTTACCAGTACTCATGGGTTCGACTCCAGGCTAAGACTGCCTTTGGCGCTCCTTATATCGATAAACCACGAGCGGGTAAAAAAGATTTTTTCAATCGAAGGATCAATAAAAGCAATAGCGCTTCAATCGTCAGAGGTCTTGTGCTTGTACTCGCACAGGTCCTCGATCCTGCAGCTGCCACAGCGCGGCTTTCGGGCCAGGCAGACGTAGCGTCCATGAAGAATCAGCCAGTGATGGGAGTCGAGAAGGTACTCCTTGGGCACGAACTTCATCAGTTTCTTCTCGACCTCCACCACGTTTTTACCGGGGGCCAATCCGGTCCGGTTACTGACCCGGAAAATGTGGGTATCGACCGCCATGGTCAACTGGCGAAACGCCGTATTGAGCACCACGTTGGCAGTCTTGCGGCCGACGCCTGGCAGGGCTTCCAGCGCTTCTCGGGTCTGGGGCACGACACTGCCGTGACGCTCGATCAGCAGGCGGCAGGTTTCGATCACGTTCTTTGCCTTGCTGTTGTACAGCCCGATGGTCTTGATGTATTCGGACAACCCCTCGACGCCAAGGGCATAGATCGCTTCCGGAGTATTGGCCACCGGGAACAGCCGGGCAGTGGCCTTGTTCACGCCGACATCGGTGGATTGGGCCGACAGGATTACCGCGATCAACAGTTCGAACGGCGATGAATAGGCCAGTTCAGTCTTGGGTTCCGGGTTGTCTTCATGAAAGCGACGGAATATTTCCAGGCGTTTTGCGGCGTTCATGGGCGCGGCATTTCCTTGGGAGGTGATGGGGTTTTCGCAGGTTTCCAGGCCTGGCGGGCCGCTAGCAGCAAGCCGAGCAAAAGGAACCCGCCCGGGGTCAGTTGGGCCAGAGGCGTGCCGTGGCCGATCAGTTCGCGCAGGACTCCCAGGCCGACCATCGACAGGCCGAACAGTCCTGCCAGCTGGGCGTGACCAGGCCAGCGTGATTCGACGAAGACGCGATCGTGTTCCAGTACCACGCAGCTCAGGGCGATCCAGCCCATGTACAGGCTTGACGGTCGATATGATTCTGGCGCCCAGGCCTGTGCGACCAGGCTGGCACAAGCGGTGAGGGCCGCAGCCAGTATGAGGGAGGCCAGGTGTCGTTGATGGATCGTCAGGCGAGGCCGCAAAAGCCCCATGGCCAAGCCGTGGCCAATGCTGATCAGCGTCCATGCCAGCCATAGGCCCAAGGCGTTGTTCAATGAATGGCTCGCACCGATCAGTGGGACGAGCAGCAGGCCACGGGTCAATAACGATGAGTGGGTCATGGGCGCCCCCCTGTGGTCAAGGAAACCTTGTGCTCGTCGAAGTAGCGCAAGGTGTCGTGCACGGCCTGGAGGACTGCCCGGGACGTCACCGTTGCGCCCGCCAATTGATCGAACTGCCCTTGTTCTTTTTTCAGCATCCAGTCCCTGTCGGTGCTGGTCTGGAGCGATTTGCCACTGAAAGCCTGCAGCCAGGCATTGGGCCAATCGGCAATCGTCGCGCCCAGGCCGGGTGTTTCGGACTGTCGCAGGGTTTTCACGCCCAGCAGCCGACCCAGCGGGTCGATGGCGATCAACAACTCGATGGTGCCTTCATAACCCAGGGCCTGAGTCCGTAGCAGGATGGCCGATGGCTGGCCGGAACGTGTCGTGAGATAGCCGCCCAGCAGGGTGCTGTGGGCCAGAGGCACGGGCTCCGTCACGATCGGCTGCGCCAATGGCTGGTTGTCGTACAGGTCGGCCGGCAGTACATCGAGCAGGGTTCTGTTGGCGTCGGCCTGTTGCCGGGCCTCGATGTGCTCGGCGGTGCCGATCTGCGTGAGATAGGCAGCCCCAACGCCCAGGCCGGTCAGCAGTATCAGGGTCGCAACACCGCCAGGATTGCTCATGTCGCCTGCCGCCCTTGTCGTGCCTCGGCGAAACGGTCCAGCGCCGGCACGCCGAGATTCATCAGCAGTACCGCAAACGCCACGCCGTCGGGGTAACCGCCCCAGGTGCGGATCAGATAGACCAGCAGCCCGACGCCTGCGCCGAACAGCAGGCGCGCAAGCGGAGCCTTGGCGCCCGAGACGGGTTCGGTCACGATAAAAAACGCACCCAGCAGAGTTGCGCCGGTGAGCAGGTGGAACAGCGGCGAGCCATGGGAATCCGAGCCCGAACCGTTCCAGCACAACAGGCTGACGATGAACAGGCTGGCCAGCATGCCTACCGGTGCATGCCAGCTGAACACACGTTGTTGCAGCAGAAACAGGCCGCCCGCCAGGAAGGCCAGGTTGACCCATTCGATACCTTTGCCACCGAAGCGTCCGAAGGCCGGATGGCTGGCGAACAGTTCGTCGATGGTCAGGGTGGTGTTGATACGCAGGCTGTCCAACGCTGTCGCACCGGCCCAGGCATCGGCTGGTGGATGAAGGCCGAAGACCTGTTGCAGGCCTTCGAGCAAATCAACGCTGTGGGGAGCCGGCCATTGGCTCATGTGGGAAGGAAACGCCACCAGCACCAGGGCGTATCCAAGCATGGCCGGATTGAAAGGATTGTTGCCGACGCCCCCCCACAGGTGCTTGCCGAACAACAGGGCGCAGGCGGCTGCGGAAACGGTCAGCCACCAGGGGCAATACGCCGGCAGGGCCAACGCCAGCAGCGTGGCGCTGACCAGCGCGCTGCCATCGTCCAGTTCGGGTCTGAGGGGCCGATGTCGCAAGCGCAGGACCAGGGCCTCGACCGCCAGAGCGGTGAGCCCGGACAGCAGCAGGTTGAATGCGATACCCCAGCCATACACCCACATCAAGGCCAACACACCGGGCAGGGTCGCCAGCAGCACGCGTCTCATCGCCTGCCGCAGTGCACCCTGCGAGGCGTCAGGACCGGGCATGAGCGTCCACCTGGTATTCGGCGTCCTTCACCGCTTGCTCCAGCGCCCGCAGCTCCTGGTCCGGGACGGCGGCGGCCCGGCCCTTGCCGAGTTCGGCCCGACGCATCGCCAATTGAATCTTCGCCCGTTTCAGCTCGGCATCCTGCGCTGGTGCTGGTGCTGGTGCTGGTGCTGGCGTGGCGCGTGGTGCAGCGCTTTCCAACTGCGCCAGGGCCTGTTGCGCCGCTTCGAACTGGCGTTGCAGCTGGATCAGTTGCGACTGCTGTTCGAAAGTCGGTGGATGGCCGAACGCTTTCAAGGACTTATTCAGTTGCGCCCGGCTCATGGCCAGGTCGACCTTGGCCTTTTTCAGCGCTGCGTCGGCATTGGCGGCCTTTTGCGCGCGCACCCGCTCCAAGGCGGCCTGTACGGGATCAAGGGGCTGGCTCTGGGCTGGCTGGGTGCGCTGGGTGCGGGCCAGGCGCTCGGCCTGGCGCTGCTCTTCGTCGCGCCGCAGACGCGCATTGCGCTGTTCGAAGCGCCGCCGTGCGTGATCGCGCTTGGCGGTTCGTGCCAGTCGTTCTTCTGCGCTGGAGGCCAGGTCACCGACCACGGGCACTGTCGAAGCCGGCAAGGGTTTCATTTCGATGCAGTCGACGGGGCAGGGCGCGACACAAAGGTCACAGCCGGTGCACAGCTCGACGATGACCGTATGCATCAGCTTGGGCGCACCGACAATCGCATCGACCGGGCAGGCCTGGATGCATTTGGTGCAGCCGATGCACTCGTTTTCGATGATGAAGGCGACCTGGGGCGGCGCCGAGCCCCGGCTGGTGTCCAGTTCCAGTACTGGCACCTTCATCAGGTCGGCCAGGGCCGCGATGGTTTCGCTTCCGCCGGGCGGGCATTTGTTGATCGGCTCGCCCGCGGCGATGCCTTCGGCGTAGGGCTTGCAACCCGGATGGCCGCACTTGCCACATTGGGTCTGTGGCAGCAGGGCGTCGATACGTTGAATCAGGTTCATGTCTTGACCAGCCCGCGCAATCCAAGAAATGCCACCGCCATCAGCCCGGCTCCAATCAGCTGGATCGGCAGGCCACGAAAGGGCTGGGGAATGTCATTGTCGACCGTGCGCCGGCGCAAATCATCGAACAGGCTCGACACCAGCCAGAAACCCAGCCCGGCGCCCAGGCTCAGGGCGATGGCGTGGACCAGTCCCTGGTCGGCCTGGCTGTTGAGCAGCGTGACCCCCAGTATGCCGGCATTGCCGAGCAGCAGCGGCCACAACCCCTCGAAAGACCATGCCGGCAGCCAAGTCGCCAGCAGACGCAGCAGTGGTCCGATCAGCAGCACGCTCAAGGGCAGCCAGGCAAACAGGCGCAACGATGTCAGGCTTGCCGGGACCAGCAGCCAGCGATCGACCAGGTAGCCCAGGGTGCCGACCACCAGCATCAGGCAGGCCGACGCCAGGCCCAGGGCATGCACCTGCCTCCTCCCGTCCACCGCCAGCATCGGATCGACGCCCAGCGGCCAATGCAGCACCAGGTTGCTGATCAGGGCGGTGCCCAGCAGTGTGAGGAAGACGTCTGACA
The DNA here is from genome assembly GCF_900101215.1 of Pseudomonas sp. NFACC32-1. NCBI lineage: Bacteria > Pseudomonadati > Pseudomonadota > Gammaproteobacteria > Pseudomonadales > Pseudomonadaceae > Pseudomonas > Pseudomonas sp. NFACC32-1. Next base: position 104,667 of record NZ_FMUL01000006.1, on the reverse strand, counting down.
TGGCGTGTGGACAGCAAGGAACCTGTTACAAGATTAGGCATTATCTGGCGCGCGGCCAGATACGAAAATCCCACAGCCGCCAGCAGGGCGGCTGTGGGATCAGTGCAGCACGCAGTCGCGTTTACTTGATCCGCTGACCCGGCTTGGCGCCGCTGTCGGGGCTCAACAGGTAGATCTCCTCACCCCCCGGGCCTGCCGCCATCACCATGCCTTCAGAGATGCCGAAGCGCATTTTGCGCGGCTTGAGGTTGGCGATCATCATCGTCAGCCGGCCTTCGAGCTTGGCCGGGTCCGGATAGGCGCTCTTGATGCCGGAGAATACGTTGCGTTGCTCGTCGCCGATGTCCAGGGTCAGGCGCAGCAGTTTATCCGCACCCTCCACGGCCTCTGCCTTGAGGATCAACGCGACGCGCAGGTCGACGGCGGCAAAGGTATCGAAATCGATTTCCGGCGACAGCGGGTCCTTGGCCAGTTCGCCGTTGCCGGCAGGAGCGCCGGTGTCGGTCTGGCTGGCGACCAGGTCTTCCTTGGAGGCGTCGGTCATGGCTTGCACCTTGGCGGCTTCGATACGGGTCATCAGCGGCTTGAATTCGTTCAGTTGATGGTTGCTCAGCAAGGTCTGGTGGTCGTCCCAGGTCAGCGGTGCCACGTTGAGGAACGCTTCGGCATCGGCGGCCAGCAGCGGCAGCACCGGCTTGAGGAAGATCACCAGCTGGCGGAACAGGTTGACGCCCAGGGCACAGATGGCCTGGACTTCATCCTGCTTGCCTTCATGCTTGTTCAGCGACCAGGGCGCCTTGTCGGCGATCCAGGCATTGGCACGGTCGGCCAGGGCCATGATTTCACGCATCGCCCGGGCAAAGTCGCGGGTCTCGTAGGCCTCGGCGATGCTCGGTGCGGCGGCCAGGAAGGCGTCGGTCAGTTCCGGCGCGGCATTGCCGGCCACCAGGACCCCGGCGTTACCCTTGTGGATGAACCCGGCGCAACGGCTGGCAATGTTGACGACCTTGCCCACCAGGTCGGAGTTGACCTTCTGCACGAAGTCCTCGAGGTTCAGGTCCAGGTCGTCGACGCCGCGGCCCAGCTTGGCCGCGTAGTAGTAGCGCAGGTATTCCGGGGACAGGTGGTCCAGGTAGGTCCGTGCCTTGATGAAGGTACCGCGGGACTTGGACATCTTCTGGCCGTTGACGGTCAGGTAGCCGTGGACGTTGATGCCGGTCGGCTTGCGGAAACCGGCGCCTTCGAGCATCGCGGGCCAGAACAGTGCATGGAAATTGACGATGTCCTTGCCGATGAAATGGTACAGCTCGGCAGTGGAGTCCTTGCCCCAGAACGCGTCGAAGTCCAGCTCCGGCGTGCGGTCGCAAAGGTTCTTGAAGCTGGCCATGTAGCCGATGGGCGCATCCAGCCACACGTAGAAGTACTTGCCGGGTTCGCCAGGGATCTCGAAACCGAAATACGGGGCGTCGCGGGAGATGTCCCACTGCTGCAGGCCGGCGTCGAGCCACTCGGAGAGCTTGTTGGCGACGGCATCCTGCAGGGTGCCGCTGCGGGTCCAGGCCTGCAGCATCTGCTGGAAGTCCGGCAGCTTGAAGAAGAAATGCTCGGAGTCCTTGAGCACTGGCGTGGCACCGGAAATCGCCGACTTGGGGTCCTTCAGGTCGGTCGGTGCGTAGGTCGCGCCGCATTTCTCGCAGTTGTCGCCGTACTGGTCTTCGGTGCCGCATTTCGGGCAGGTGCCCTTGATGAAGCGGTCGGCCAGGAACATTTTCTTTTCCGGGTCGAAATACTGGGTGATCGAGCGCGTGGCGATGTGCCCGGCGTCACGCAGCTTCAGGTAGATCAGGCTCGACAGCTCACGGTTTTCTTCGGCGTGAGTGGAGTGGAAGTTATCGAAGTCCACCAGGAAGTCGGCAAAGTCGGCGCTGTGTTCAGCCTGGACATTGGCGATCAGTTGTTCCGGGGTGATGCCTTCCTTTTCCGCGCGCAACATGATGGCCGAACCGTGGGCGTCGTCGGCGCAGACATAGATGCATTGGTTGCCGCGATGCTTCTGGAAGCGCACCCACATATCGGTCTGGATGTACTCCAGCATATGGCCGAGGTGAATCGAACCATTGGCATAGGGCAGGGCACTGGTGACGAGGATCTTGCGTGGCTCGGACATGGGGCTCGGCTACTTGATGAAACGGAGGTCGGCCACTATAAAGCGCTGGGAAATATATTTCACCCCACCGGCCTGTTTCCGCATGCATCGATTGGGCGCGGTGAAGGGCGCCGGGCCACGATCTGTGGTGAATGGATCGAGCGAAACATCGCACCGCCCCGCTGGACTGCGCAGCAGTCGCAAAAACAGTCGAACCAGACCAACCCGGGCGCGAGGTTCTGGGGCGCTTCGCAACCCTGCGGGGATGAATCCCTCGCCACAAAAGGTGTTCGCCCTGTTGTAATCGGGTCGCCACGCGCAAGCGTGGGGCGTAGGATAGCGGCCTGTTTTCAAGTCCTGCTATCGGAGTTGCCCATGAGCGCCGTCAATCGCGCAACGGTGGAAGCCGTCCTTCGCCAATACACCGACCCCTACCTGAACCAGGATCCGGTCAGCGCCGGATGTGTGCGCGATATCGACGTGCAAGGCGATCGCGTCAACGTTCGATTGGAGATCGGCTATGCCGCCGACCTGTTCAAGGGCGGTTGGGCGCAGATGCTGCAGATGGCGATCGAGGCCCTGGACGGGGTGACGAGCGCCAAGGTCGAGATCACCAGTGTGATCGCCCCCCACAAGGCCCAGGCGCAGGTTCCTGGTCTGGCGAACGTCAAGAATGTCATTGCCGTGGCCTCGGGCAAGGGCGGTGTGGGCAAATCCACCACCGCCGCCAACCTGGCCCTGGCCCTCGCCCGGGAAGGGGCGAAGGTCGGCATGCTGGATGCGGACATCTATGGACCGAGCCAGGGCATCATGTTCGGCATTGCCGAGGGCACCCGGCCGCAGGTCAAGGACCAGAAATGGTTCGTACCGATCCAGTCCCACGGCGTGGAAGTCATGTCCATGGCGTTCCTCACCGACGACAACACGCCGATGGTCTGGCGCGGACCGATGGTGTCCGGTGCCTTGCTGCAACTGGTGACGCAGACCGCCTGGGGCGACCTGGACTACCTGGTGATCGACATGCCGCCCGGCACTGGCGATATCCAGCTGACCCTTGCACAGAAAGTCCCGGTGGCCGGTGCGGTGATCGTCACCACCCCACAGGACCTGGCACTGCTGGACGCCCGCAAGGGGGTGGAGATGTTCCGCAAGGTGAACATCCCGGTGTTGGGCGTGGTGGAGAACATGGCCGTGCACATCTGTTCGAACTGCGGGCATGCAGAACATCTGTTCGGCGAAGGTGGCGGCGAGAAACTGGCGAACCAGTACGGCGTCGAGCTGTTGGCTTCGTTGCCGCTGTCCATGCTGATCCGCGAACAATCCGATGGTGGCAAGCCGACTGTCATTGCCGAGCCGGAAAGCCAGATCGCCATGGTCTACCAGGAACTGGCCCGTCACGTGGGCGCGCGGATCGTCCTGCAGGAAGCGGCGATGCCGTCGATGCCGAACATTACCGTCAGCGACGACTGATCTCACGCCGACCCTCGTGGAAGCGGGCAAGCCCGCTCCCGCAAGGGGACGTGGCGGTTCTACATCCGCAACCCGCCATCCATCTCCAGAATGCGGCCGGTGTAGTAGTCGTTCTCGAAGATATAGGCCGCCGAATGGGCGATCTCTTCAGGCCTGCCCATGCGTCTCAGGGGAATGGCGCTGGTCATTCTCTCCAGCGCCTCGGGTTTCATGCCCAGGGTCATCTCTGTCTCGATAAAGCCCGGTGCGATGCCGGCCACACGGATACCGTAGCGCGCCAGTTCCTTGGCCCAGGTCACGGTAGCGGCTGCCACGCCGGCCTTGGCGGCCGAATAGTTGGTCTGGCCGATATTGCCCGCCCGGGAAATCGAGGAAATATTGATGATGGCACCGCTGTTCTTCAGTTCGACCATCTTCGCGGCCACCTCGCGGGTGCACAGAAACACCCCCGTAAGGTTCACATCGATCACTGCCTGCCACTGGGCCAGGCTCATCTTGGTCATTTCGCCGTCCTTGACCTTGAGCAACAAGCCGTCACGCAGGATCCCGGCGTTGTTGATCAGCCCGTGGATCGCTCCGAAATCTTCGGCCACCCGGGCGACCATGTCGCTGACCTGTTCTTCATTGGCGACGTTGCACAGGTAGGCGCGGGCCTCGACGCCCCTGGCCTTGCAGGCGGCAACCGCCTGGTCGAGTTTTTCCTGATTGAGGTCCACCAGGGCGAGCTTTGCGCCTTTGTCGGCGAAATACTCGGCCATGGAGCGGCCCAGACCCTGGCAACCGCCGGTGATAATGATTACTTTGTCGGTGAGTTGCATTCTCATGTCCCGGTGGCGCAGCGGTGAAGGGGAGCCCTGTGACGGCCTCTCGATCGGCGACGGTCGTTCAGCTGCGCAGAGAACTGCCCGTTGAGGGGCTGAAACATAGCCCGAACGCCTGACCGTTTTTAGACGGCTTTCACTAAAGGAGTCATAAATTGAGCGTTGACGTTGCCAAGCATGCACGAGAATTGCTGCTCAAGGAATACCGTGGAATGCTCTCCACCCATTCCAAGTCCATGCCCGGCTTTCCGTTCGGTTCCGTGGTGCCTTACTGCCTGGACGAGCAGGGCCGGCCGCTGATCCTGATCAGCCGCATCGCCCAGCACACCCATAACCTGCAAAAAGACCCCAAATGCTCGATGCTGGTGGGCGAACGGGGAGCCGAGGACGTGCAGGCCGTGGGGCGCCTGACCTATCTGGCCGAGGCGCAAAAGCTCGAAGACAGCGCAGCCATCGAGGCCGCCGCCGAGCGCTATTACCGCTACTTCCCCGAGTCGCGGAACTACCACCAGGCCCACGATTTCGATTTCTGGGTGCTCAGCCCGGTGCGCCACCGCTATATCGGTGGCTTCGGCGCCATTCACTGGATCGACCGGATTACGCTTGCGAACCCCTTCGCTGGCAAGGCGGAGGCGAGCATGATCGAGCACATGAATGCCGATCATGCCAAGGCCATTGCTCATTATGTGGAATTGGCCAATCTTCCCAGGACCGAGCCGGCGCAACTGGTAGGCATCGACAGTGAAGGCATGCACCTGCGCATCGGCCAAGGACTGCATTGGCTGGCGTTCCAGGCACCGTGCAACACGCCGACACAAGTACGCGAAGCCTTGGTTTATCTGGCTCACGCCGAACAATGGCCAAAAAATGCAGAGGCCGACGCTTGAATTCACGAAAGGGTGACGTCATTTAGGGTTTCATAGCTGGTGGCCTGTGTGGCTGATTCGAGTACAGGCCACCAAGCATTCTTGCGTTGAGGAACCCTTTGATGCGCCCTTTTTTGTTGCTCTTCCTGCTATTCCCGGTGCTGGAGCTGTTTGTATTCGTCAAGGTCAGCGGTGCGATCGGGTTTTTCCCGGCCCTCTTGCTGGTGATTCTCGGCTCTATGCTCGGCGTATTCGTATTGCGTATCGCCGGTCTCGCCACGGCACTGCGTGCTCGTGAAAGCCTGAACCGTGGCGAACTGCCCGCCCAGACCATGCTCGAAGGCCTGATGCTGGCCTTGGGCGGTGGCCTGTTGATCCTGCCAGGCTTCATCAGCGATGTGCTGGGCCTGATCATGCTGTTGCCTTTCACCCGTCGGATGCTGGCCAACAAGATGCGCCAGCGTGCCGAAGAGCAGGCCATGCGCCAGCGTGCCTTTTCCGACGATCTACAGCCTCGTGGCGGCCCGGCACCGCGGGAGCCCCTGGGCCGAGAGCCGAACGTGATCGAAGGCGAGTTCGAACACCGCGACTCCAAGTAGACCCACCGCACGGCACCTTCGGGTGCCGTGTTCGTTTTCGGGGCGCCGGAAGAAAATTTTTTCGTCCCGGCCCTTGTAATCGTCTTGTACGCCCTTATGTATCGGTCACCGCAAGGTTCCCGGTGGCAACACTGGACAGACTTCCGCGGTTCGGCTGACGAACCGCATCCGGCTTTGCCGGCTTTTGTTAAACCCGCCGGGAATACACCGGCCGATGAAAACCAAAATTAGGAGAGATCGACAATGAAGCTTCGTCCTCTGCATGACCGCGTCGTCATCCGTCGCAGCGAAGAAGAGAAGAAAACCGCTGGCGGTATCGTCCTGCCAGGTTCGGCTGCTGAAAAAGCCAACCACGGTGAAGTTCTCGCTGTAGGCCCAGGCAAGGCACTGGAAAACGGTGAAGTACGTGCGCCGGCCGTGAAAGTGGGTGACAAGGTTGTGTTCGGCCCTTACTCCGGCAGCAACACTGTGAAAGTCGACGGCGAAGACCTGCTGGTAATGAGCGAGAACGAAATCCTCGCTGTTATCGAAGGCTGATTTCTCCCGCCCATTTTTCCCGTTACTACAAAGTATTTAAGGAATATCGATCATGGCTGCTAAAGAAGTTAAATTCGGCGACTCCGCCCGCAAGAAAATGCTCACCGGTGTCAATGTCCTGGCTGACGCAGTAAAAGCGACCCTGGGCCCGAAAGGCCGTAACGTGATCATCGAGAAAAGCTTCGGCGCTCCGACCATCACCAAGGACGGCGTTTCCGTAGCCAAGGAAATCGAACTCGAAGATCGTTTCGAAAACATGGGCGCGCAGCTGGTCAAGGACGTTGCCTCCCGTGCCAACGATGACGCGGGCGACGGCACCACCACCGCCACCGTTCTGGCTCAGTCGATCGTCAACGAAGGCCTGAAGGCTGTCGCTGCCGGCATGAACCCGATGGACCTCAAGCGCGGTATCGACAAGGCCACCATCGCCATCGTCAAGGAGCTCAAGGGCCTGTCCAAGCCTTGCGCTGACTCCAAGGCGATTGCCCAGGTCGGCACCATCTCTGCCAACTCCGACAACTCCATCGGTGACATCATCGCTGAAGCCATGGAAAAAGTCGGTAAAGAAGGCGTGATCACCGTCGAAGAAGGTTCGGGCCTGGAAAACGAACTGTCGGTTGTCGAAGGCATGCAGTTCGACCGCGGCTACCTGTCCCCGTACTTCGTCAACAAGCCAGACACCATGGTTGCCGAGCTGGAAAGCCCGCTGATCCTGCTGGTGGACAAAAAGATCTCCAACATCCGCGAAATGCTGCCGGTGCTGGAAGCCGTTGCCAAAGCCGGCCGTCCACTGCTGATCGTGGCCGAAGACGTCGAAGGCGAAGCCCTGGCGACCCTGGTCGTGAACAACATGCGTGGCATCGTCAAGGTCGCGGCCGTCAAGGCTCCAGGCTTCGGCGACCGTCGCAAGGCCATGCTGCAGGACATTGCCGTCCTGACTGGCGGTACCGTAATCTCCGAAGAGATCGGCCTGAGCCTGGAAAGCACGACCCTGGAGCACCTGGGTAATGCCAAGCGCGTGACCCTGTCCAAGGAAAACACCATCATCGTCGACGGTGCTGGCGTACAAGGCGACATCGAAGCGCGTATCGCACAGATCCGTGCCCAGGTTGCCGAAACTTCCTCGGACTACGACCGTGAAAAACTGCAAGAGCGTCTGGCCAAGCTGTCCGGCGGCGTTGCGGTGATCAAGGTTGGCGCCGGTTCCGAAGTCGAAATGAAAGAGAAGAAAGCCCGCGTTGAAGACGCCCTGCACGCTACCCGTGCAGCCGTTGAAGAAGGCGTGGTACCTGGCGGTGGCGTAGCCCTGATCCGTGCTCTGGAAGCATTGACCCAACTGAAAGGCGACAATGCCGATCAGGACGTTGGTATCGCTGTGCTGCGTCGCGCTGTTGAAGCGCCGCTGCGTCAGATCGTTGCCAACTCCGGCGACGAGCCAAGCGTTGTGGTCGACAAGGTCAAGAACGGCGAGGGCAGCTTCGGTTACAACGCTGCCACTGGCGAGTACGGCGACATGATCGAAATGGGCATCCTGGACCCAACCAAGGTGACCCGTTCGGCCCTGCAGGCCGCTGCTTCCATCGGCGGTCTGATCCTGACCACCGAAGCTGCGGTTGCTGATGCACCGAAGAAAGAAGGTGCAGCTGGCGGCGGCATGCCAGACATGGGCGGCATGGGTGGCATGGGCGGCATGATGTAAGCCAGCCTTACCCCTGTACTGAAAAACCCCGTCTGCGTCAGCAGGCGGGGTTTTTTATTCGCTTCAAAAATGTTAGCTCGAAATGGCGGTGTGGCTATCCCGTTCAGGCATTGGCGGGACGCGCCTCGGCTACCGATTCATTTGTGGAAGCTGGCCGGTACAGGATGTAGTAATAACATCCCAGGCAAATCAGCCAGCAGAACACCGCCGTCCACACATTGTGGGAAAAGAAGTGTGCTCCCTGCATCATCCGACCGACAGAAAACACCGTGCCCAGGGCGAAGGCCAATACCAGCGTCTGGCGGGCGAGGCGCGGGCGACGGTCGCGCAGGGCGAAGAACAGCGCAAACAAGGTGAAGCCGGTCGCCGCATGGCCGCCGGGCCAGCATCGGCCAGGCTTGTCGGTGGCAGGGCGAGGACTCAGCAGTTCACTGTAGGCTTCGCTGCCGCCAAATTCCTTCAGGCTCCAGGGACATTGCACCGCCGTCACGGCTTTCATCGGGGTAACGAAAGAAGTCGCCAGGGCCAGGGATAAGACCAGGCAGCCCATCTCGCGTTTGAAGGGTTTGAGTCGGGCGACGAAAAACGTGCCGATGAAACCGAGGATCGCCAGCACGGAAAAACCGATGACCATCTGTTTGGCCCGGTCATGCAGGATGTCTTCCAGAAAAAAACTGTGCCGGCCGATGAAACCACCACCGGCCGGGTCGTAGAACAGCCTGGCCAGGTCCATGTCCACGGTCGTCGCCTCCAGTAGCACCAGAATCAGGGCAACCACGGCGGGCACGCCCAGGGCGATCCGGAAATTCAAGGGTCTGGAAGCGGGACGGATGGCTGTGTGGACCATGGCGGTACCTTCGATGGCAGTGTTCATGAACGGCAATGCGCGCAGTCTGCCCGGCGCTGCGTTGGGGAGGTGTGAATGCCCGGTGAAAAACTCGTCAAGATCCTTTTTCCGGAAAGGTCCCCTCAAGGTTCACCGGCGAGGACCAAAGATGCGCCTCTAGCCGGAAGCGACGCTTGGCCTTAAGCTGCGCGGGCCACGAAGACCGTCTAGCGTGAGCGGAGGAGATCCCATGCGAATTCTGTTGGTTGAAGACAACCGTGACATCCTGGCCAACCTGGCCGATTACCTGGGGCTCAAAGGTTATACCGTCGATTGCGCACAGGACGGTTTGTCGGGGTTGCATCTGGCCGCGACCGAGCACTACGACCTGATCGTGCTCGATATCATGCTGCCGGGGATCGACGGCTACACCTTGTGCAAGCGCCTGCGGGAAGATGCCCGGCGCGACACGCCCGTGATCATGCTCACGGCTCGCGACCAACTGGATGATCGCTTGCAAGGTTTCAAATCCGGGGCCGACGATTACCTGATCAAACCCTTTGCCCTGTCGGAACTGGCGGCACGGATCGAAGCCGTGATGCGTCGGACCCAGGGCGGCGGTCGGCGCGCCTTGCAGGTCGGCGACCTGAGCTACGACCTCGACACCCTGGAAGTGACACGCGAAGGCAAGCTGCTCAAGCTCAACCCGGTCGGCCTGAAGCTGCTGGCGGTACTGATGCAGAAGAGCCCCCACGTGTTGCGCCGGGAAATCCTCGAGGAAGCCTTGTGGGGCGACGACTGCCCGGACAGCGACAGCCTGCGCAGCCACGTTCACCAATTGCGCCAGGTGATCGACAAGCCTTTCGACAAACCCCTGCTGCATACCGTGCACGGCGTGGGTTATCGCCTGGCCGAGGGCCGAGATGGAGTTTAAGCAGAGCCTTGCCCAACGGATCATCATCGCTTTTGCACTGATGAGCGCGTTGGTGGCCGGAGCGTTCGCCATGGGCATCGTGGCGACGGTCCATCTGGTGGAAGAAAAGTTGATTTCCGCCGGGCTGGGAGGCGACCTGCAGCGCCTGTTGCTGATGGACAGCGTGTCGGACTGGAGCCATCGCCCGGAACCCGACCAGCTGTTCTACTTCAGTGGTGGCCCGGGCGACTTCGAGTTGCCCAAGGATCTGCGTCATCTGGAACGCGGTTTCCATGAAGTGTTCCGGGAGCAGTTGTCCTATCACGCCATGGTGGAGATCGTGGACGGTCGGCACTACGTGCTGCTGCAAGACCAGAGCGATTTCGAGGAGCGTGAACGGGTACTGTTCGCCGTGGTGCTGGTGGGGTTCGTGCTCAGCCTGGCGCTTGCAGTGTTCCTGGGTTGGGTCCTGGCTCGTCGGGTGATGGCGCCGGTGGTGCGCCTGGCCCAGCAAGTGCGCCATCGAGACCAGCTCCTCGGGCTCGCCCCGCCGTTGGCCCCCGATTATGCCGCCGATGAGGTGGGCGAACTTGCCGTGGCATTCGACGCCACGCTGGGGCGTTTGCGCCAGGCGTTGACGCGGGAACGGTTGTTCACCAGTGATGTGAGTCACGAGTTGCGCACTCCGTTGATGGTGCTGGCGACGTCCTGCGAGCTGTTGCTGGAGAACCCGGCCTTGGATCAACGCGGTCGCACCCAGGTCGAGCGTATCAACCGCGCCAGTGAAGAGATGCGTGAGCTGGTGCAGACCTTCCTGATGCTCGCCAGGACCCAGCGTGAAGACAGTGGCATGTCCCCTCGAATGACGCTGGGCCAAGTCGCCGATAACCTCATCGGGTTGTGGCGAACCCCGATCGAGTCCAAGGGCCTGGAACTGATCTTCGAGCCCGGGCATCCCCCCGATACCCTGTACAACGCGACATTCCTGACAGCCGTCATGGGCAACCTGTTGCGCAACGCCTTGCACTACACAGACCAGGGGTTCATTCGCCTCACGCTGAATTCCAGCGGGTTCGTGGTCGAGGACAGCGGGGTCGGTATTCCCGAGGAGAAGCGCGAGGCGATGTTCGAACCGTTCGTACGCGGCAACGAAAAACGCGGAGAAGGGCTTGGGTTGGGGCTGTCGCTGGTGCAGCGAATCTGTGAGAACCAGGGCTGGACGGTGAGCCTCAGCACCATGGAGCCTAACGGTTGCCATTTCGAAGTGGACTTGAATCCGCAGCCTTGAACGTTCCCGTCACCTCCTTGCATGTCGAAAAGTCTTGAAAACATTCGGCCGTTTACACGACGAAGTTTTCACAAAGACATGACCTGACGCCAACATGCCCAACCCTAAGGTGGAAGCCATTCAGTAATGGAGGCTTCTCACCATGTCAAATGCCATCAAGCTCGATTTCTCTGAAAAGTACGACGAGCAGCATGCCCAGCAATACCTGCATAAACACCGTGACGGCTTGAGTCGGCGCCTTTCCCATCAGCGTGACGAGCAACTGGCCCGGCGGGCATTGGCGCTTGCGGGGGATCCTGGCCTGGTGCTGGATTTGCCATGTGGTGCCGGGCGTTTCTGGCCCTTGCTGGCGGAAAAACCTAATCGGGTCATCATCGGTGCGGACAATTCCGAGGCGATGCTCATGACGGCATTGAAGGCCCAGCCGACCGATGTCGTAAAACGGGTACGACCTTTGCACACATCTGCGTTCGACATTGCCTTGCCTGATAACGCCGTCGACAGCATTTTTTGCATGCGTTTGTTGCACCACATCGGTGAAGCCGCGCACCGACTGGCGATCCTGCGGGAATTCCAGCGTGTCAGTCGAGACAGCGTGATCGTTTCATTGTGGGTCGATGGCAATTTCAAGGCCTGGAAGCGCAAGCGCCTGGAACGTTCACGTGGGCAGAAAGACTACCAGAACAGATTTGTGTTACCGGCCGCTACAGTCGAGGAAGAATTCCGACAGACTGGGTTCCGTATTCAAGAACGATTGGATTTCCTACCGCTCTATGCCATGTGGCGAGTTTATGTATTACGCAAGAGGTAACAGCATGGTTGCGCAGGCGCAAGAGGTACCGACGGTTCACCTTGGCAATTTCGATCACTTCTGGAACCAGCAGGGGGAGTGGGTCGAAGCACCCAATGTGCGCCGTGGCGGTGAAAGCGGTGTGCAGCGGATCCACAATGATGATGGCAATCTACTGTACGCCAAGCGTCAGATCGGTCATGTGTACCGCAGCTTTTTCCATCCGTTTGGTCGGCCGACCGTACTGCGCGAGCAGGACGCGCTGCTGGCTCTGACTCGGCTGGACGTTGGCGTCCCCCAGATCATCTTTTGCGGCGCCCAGCGCGATCCGGTCCATAAATGGCGTGCACTGTTGGTGACCCATGCGTTGGATGGCTTCGTGGAGTTGGAACAGTGGTATGCCGCAGGCGAACGCGAGCGTCATGGCGAAGCGCTGCATGAGCGTATCCTCCAGGCATTGGCTGAGAACCTGGCTCGCATGCACAAAGGTCGCTGGCAACACGGCTGCCTCTATATGAAGCATGTGTTTGTGCGGGTCAGCGGCGAGGGCGAGTTTGCCAAGGCCGAGGTGGCCCTGTTGGACCTGGAGAAGTGCCGCCAGCGACTGACTGCCCGAAGTGCCGCCTCCCATGACTTGAAGCAGCTGCGTCGCCATTCGTCGTTCAGCGAGTCTGACTGGAGAAAACTCGTCTACTTTTATGAGGCGGCGTTTGGCAGCGCTATCAAAGGCTTATGACGATGAAATTGGAAATTGCTAGAGGTGTGTTCCTGGTGGGAGCCCTGGCAGTGACATCGATGGCGGTGGCTGTCTGGGAACAGCCTCGTTCGCAGATCCTCAATGCCTCCCACACCGATGCACATTGCCCATTGCCGCGGGTGGCCAAGGCCAGTGAGGCGGTCAGGCCGGATCAGGACCTGTTGCTGTTCATGTTCGGTCTTTCCCAAGGCATGAGGCCACAGAGTTGAATTTCACGAAACCAGAATGAAAAGGCCTCGCTTGTACGAGGCCTTTTCATTTCATGCAGTCTTGTCCGGCTTGGCCAGCAGCGTGTAGATGCAGGGCAGTACGAACAGGGTGAACAGGGTGCCGATGGACATGCCGGTGGCAATCACCATGCCGATGTCGAAGCGGCTGACCGCCCCGGCACCCGTGGCCAGGATCAGCGGTACCATGCCAAACACCATCGCCGCGGTGGTCATCAGTACTGGCCGCAAGCGAATCGAGGCGGCCTGCTCCACGGCTTCCCTTGGTGCCAGCCCCTGTTCCTTGCGCAACTGGTTGGCAAACTCGACGATCAGGATCCCGTGCTTGCTGATCAGGCCGATCAGCGTCACCAACCCTACCTGGGTATAGATGTTCATGCTCGACCAGCCGAGGAACAGCGGAATCAGTGCTCCGCAAATGGACAGCGGCACTGTCACCAGGATGACCAGTGGATCCCGGAAACTCTCGAACTGGGCGGCCAGTACCAGGAAGATGATTGCCAGGGCCAGGGCAAAGGTGACCCACAGTGCGCTGCCTTCCTGGACGAACTGACGCGATGCGCCTGCATAGTCGAAGGCGAACCCCGTTGGCGCTTCTTCCTGGGCGATCTGGCGAACCGTCTCGATCGCCTCGCCCATGCTGACGATGGGAAAACCTGAAATCGTGACTGCGTTGAGCTGCTGGAACTGGTTCAACTGCCGCGGTCGAGCCCGATCACTGACCTTGATCAGCGTGGACAGGGGGAGCGATTCGCCCTGGGCATTCTTGACGTAATAGTTGTTCAGCCAGTCCGGGTTGTCCCGGTAGGGGCGTTCTACCTGGGCGATGACCTTGTAGCTGCGCCCTTCGATGGTAAAGCGGTTGATTTCCGATTCCCCCAGCAGCGTGGCGAGGGTGCCGCCAAGGTCCTGCATCGATACGCCCATCTGGGCGGCCTTGGCGCGATCGATGTCCACGACGACCTCGGGTTTGTCGAAGGCCAGGTCGATGTCCATGAAGGCGAACTTGCCGGACTCCAGCGCGCGTTTCTTGACCCGCTCGGCAATCTCCAGCAGCGTCGCGTAGTCTTTCGGCGCGTTGATGACGAATGCAAAGGGCAGCCCCTCGCCAGTGCCCGGCAGGGAAGGCAGGTTGAAGCCGAAGATCTGCAGGCCCGGTATCGTCTCCAGTCGTTCCTGGACTTCAGGCAGGATTTCCATCTGGGTGCGGTCGCGTTCGTTCCAGGGCTTGAGGAGGAAACCACCGATACCGGATTGGACGCCGTTGTAGCCATTGATCTGGAACGAGGAGTAGTACTCCGGGAATTCCTTGAAGATCGTGAGGAAGTGGTCGGTGTAGGCGTTCAGGTAATCGAGGTTGGTGTGCTGTGGCGCGCTGGCCATCATGAAGATGATGCCCTGGTCTTCATCGGGGGCCAGCTCGGATTTGGTGAACATGACCAGCACCGGAATCAGCAGCAATACGATCACCGCGAATACCAGCACCGCCGGCCGGGTATTGAGGGTGCCGTGGAGCATGCGCTGGTAGCGGCTTTTCAGGCGTTCGAACATGCCATCCAGGCGATGAGCCAGGCCCGAAGGGTTTTCGTCGCGCCGCAGCAGCATGGCGCACATCATCGGCGACAAGGTCAGGGCAACGATGCCGGATATCACCACGGCACCGGCCAGGGTCAGGGCGAACTCCTTGAACAAGGCGCCTGTCAGGCCTTCCAGCAGGCCGATCGGCGCATACACCGCTGCCAGGGTGATGGTCATCGAGACCACCGGCATGGCAATTTCCCGGGCGCCTTCCAGCGCAGCGTCGAACGGGCTCTTGCCTTCCTCGATATGCCGGTGGATGTTCTCCACCACGACGATGGCATCGTCCACCACCAGGCCGATGGCCAGCACCATGGCGAGCAGCGTCAGCAGGTTCATCGAGTAGCCCATCAACTGCATGAAGAACATCACGCCGATCATCGACAGCGGGATGGTCACTACCGGGATGACGACCGAACGCAGCGCACCGAGGAAGAGAAAGACCACGACGATGACGATCAGCACGGCTTCGAAGAGGGTCTTCACCACTTCATCGATGGAAGCCTGGATGAACAGCGTCGCGTCATAGGCGATCTCGGCCTTCAGGTTCGACGGCAGCTGGGCTTCCAGTTCCGGCATGACCCGGCGTACTTCCTTGATCACGTCCAGCGGGTTGGCGCCGGGGGTGGCCTTGATGCCGATGTAAACGGAGGGGGTGCCCCCGAAGGAGCTGATGGTGTCGTAGTTTTCCGCGCCCATCTCCACCCGCGCCACGTCCCGTAGCAGCACGCGGCTGTCACCCTCGGTCTTGAGCGGAATCGCGGCGAAGGCTTCCGCGGTCTTGAGCTCGGTATTGGCGTTGATGCTGGTGACGACGTATTCGCCTTTCACTTCGCCGGCGGCCGAGAGGAAGTTGTACTGGCGCACGGCAGCTGTCACGTCGGCGGCGGTCAGGCCGAAGCCGGCGAGCTTGACCGGGTCCAGCCACAGGCGCATGGCGAAGACCTGGTTGCCGAGGATTTCCGCTTCAGCCATGCCAGGGAGGGTGGCCAGCTTGGGCTGGACCACCCGCGACAGGTAGTCGGTGATCTGCGGGTTGCTCAGTTCCTGGCTGTAGAAACTGATGTACATCAGCGCCGAGGCATCGGCCGCCTCACGGCTGAGCACCGGGTCTTCCGCGTCCTGGGGCAGCTCGTTCTTGACTTCGTTGGCCTTGGCCAGCAGCTCGGTGAACAGCCGGTCGTTGTTGGTGCCGATGCGGGCATAGACCGAGATCACCGAGAAGTTCTGGCGGCTGACCGAGGTCATGTAGTCGATGCCCTCGGCGCTGGCCAGGCTCTGTTGCATCGGCTGGGTGATATAGCCCTGGATGGTCTCGGCGTTTGCCCCCGGATAGGCGGTGGTCACCGTGATCAGGGCGTTTTCCATTTGCGGGTATTGCCGCAGGGGCAACTTGCTCCAGGCCTGGAAGCCCAGCAGAACGATCAACAGGCTGACCACGGTGGCGAGCACCGGGCGGCGGATGAACGGATCGGTAAAAGCCATGGGGATTCCTTGATCAGTCCGCGCGTGGCGGGCTGTTCTGTTCGGTCAGGGTCTTGTCATCGCTGATGGCGACGGGGGTGCCGTTATCGAGCTTGATCTGGCCGGCGATCACGACCTGTTCACCGCTTTGCACGCCCTTGGAGACCAGCACCTGACCGTCACGGCGCTCACCGGTCTCGACGAAACGCCGTTCGGCGATCAGCACTGGCTGGCCCTTGTCATCCTTTTCAGTGCTGCCGTCGGCGGCTTTCTTCTGCGTCACCACGTACATGGAGTTGCCATAGAGGGTGTAGGTCACGGCACTTTCCGGTACGACGATGCCGGCAGCCATCTCCGGCAGGATCACCTGGAGGCTGGCGAACATGCCGGGCAGCAGCTTGCCGTCGGGGTTGGCCAGGGTGGCGCGCACCAGTACGTTGCGAGTGCTGTCCTCGACCTTGGGGTTGATGGCGCTGATGGTGCCGACGAAGGTCTGGCCCGGATAGGCCGACACGTTCACGTTGACCGGTTGGGCAATGGCAAGCCTGGGCACCGTCTGTTCGGGCACATAGAAATCCACGTAGAGGCTGCTGAGGTCTTGCAGGGTGGCGATTACCGTACCGCTGGCCAGGTAGTCGCCGACATCCACCTGGCGAATGCCGATGGTGCCGCTGAACGGCGCGACGATCTGTTTCTTGGCCAGCGAAGCCTTCAGTTGGTTGACCGTGGCCTGGTTCTTCTTGAGTTGCGCCCCGAGCCGGTCGAATTCGCCCTTGGAGATCGCCTGGCTGCCTACCAGCTGCCGGCCGCGGCCGAAGTCCAGCTGCGACAGGCCAAGGTCCGCCTGGGCGGTTTCCAGCAGGGCGGTTTCGACATCACTGTCCAGTTGCAGCAGGGGCTGGCCGGCCTTGACCTTTTGTCCCGACTGGAAGAGCACCTTCTGCACGGTCCCGGCGATCTCCAGGCTCAGGTCCACGCCTTGCAGTGCCTTGAGGCTGCCAACGGTGGGCAGTCGCGCCTGCCAGGGTTGTTCGGCGGCGGTGGCCACTGCCACGCTGATGGGCGGTTTCGGTGCAGAAAACATCTGGATCTGCTGGTAAACGGAGAAGGCCTTGTAGCCAGCCAGCAACAGCACCACCAGCAGGACAACACCCAACATGATCAGCATGCGGCGTCGCAGCATGTTCCACTTCCTTGGAAAAGCCTAAAAGAAATACAGTCAGGCGGGCACCTTACTCCGAGTGTGCGGGGGATTCCAGATGTTGTCGGGGGGCTGTCGCGTAGGATTATTCCTGAAATTTCAAGGGGCTCGGTCCAGGCGGCTTCGCCCCTTCGATCACACCAGGTGCAAATGGTTGTCCCAGAGCCCCGCTGGCAGGTCCAGCGGTTTTGCAACCAGTTGTGGCTGGCGGCAATCGTAATAGCGGCATCGGCCTTGACCCGAGGTCACGACGAAACCGTCGGCCACCGCACCCACGCCGGCGCAGTCTGGAAGAGGCGCGTCCAGGCGCACTTCGCCGCTGTCCAGGTCCCAGATGAAAAAGCGATTGCCCCGCGGCGCCGTCAGGGCCACCAGGCGCAGCTCGCTGTGCACGGCGACACTGGCGGTGTAGTGCCCCATCGCCTGCAACTGGTGGTCGGCCACCGGGAACGCCTTGAATGGCTGGCCCGGGCGCTTGATTGCCAGCAGCTCTGAGGATTCGTGAGGATCGCCCATGAACTGCTGGCCGGACACGATGGTGCCATCGCTGGCTATGCCCAGGTGGCGCACGCTGTTCATCGGTTGGGCGAGGGTTTCCTTGCTCAGCAGCGTGCCATCGCGCCGCATCAGGACCAGGCTCGGCTCCATGGCGTCGAGGTTCATCTCTACCCGGCTCTCGGCCTCGGTGCGGATGCCGCCATTGGCCACCACCAGGGTCTCGCCGTCGGGCAGCCACGACACCTGGTGCGGGCCGATGCCATGGGTGGAAATCTCGCCGCTGTGCACCAGGCGCTCGCCGTCGAAACGGTACATGCCCAGCAGGCCGCGTCCCGGATCGCTGGTGTCGTTCTCGGTGGCGTACAGCCATTCGCCGCTGCCATGGATCACCGCGTGACCATAGAAATGTCGGTTCGGCAACGAAGCGATCGTCTGCAGCAAGGCTCCGTCGCGCAGGTCGATCAGATAGCTTTCGGTGCCCGGACGCCGGGCGACGAACAGGGCGATGGGCCGTGTCGGATGGTTGACGATGTCATGGCAGCGTTGCCCGACCCGGGTGGCGAATACTTGCGTGCCATCCAGTCGGTAGCCGACGGCATAGTGCTTGCCGTCACCATCGTCTCGTGCCGACAGCAGTAGCGGACTCTTGTCCTTTTGCTTGAACAGCGTCCAGCCGCCCAGGGTAACGGCACCGAGCAGCAAGCTGCCCAGCGCCAGAGCCTGACGTCGAAACATGATCAGTCACCGTCGTTGGCGTTGAAGCCCAGTTGGATGCCCAGCGCCTTGGCCAGTTCACCTTCGTGCAGGCGATGGACGACATTGAGGCTGTCGTACAGATCGTTGAGTTGCTGGCGACCGGCGTCGTCGCCGAGCATTTCGGTCAGCGAACGCTGGCTGCTGGCGAACAGTTTCAGCGAAGCGTCATAGGCGGCGTCGATCTTGTCGGCCAGCGGTTTCTGGTCGCTTGGCAGCAAGCCGCGCAGGCCTTTGTTATCCACGCCTTCCCAGACGGTCCGGGCAGCACTCAGGCTGGCCTCCAGGCCTTGCAACGAGGATTGGCTGCGCCAGGCATCGGCCTGGAAAGGTTGTGGGACGCCCTTGCTCTGACGGCCCATCGGGGTGCCGAGTTTTTTCTTCAGGGTGTCCAGGGCGGTGACCTGGACACGCAGCAGGTCGGCAATGGCCTCATGGGAGTCGGCGTAGCGCTGGTTGGGGAACTTGCTCATCTGGGCGAGCATGCCGTCGTTGGTGTTCCAGCGCGACAGGATCTCTTCGGCGAGTTGTTTCTGGCGTTCGCCAATGGCCATCAGCAGCGGGCAATACTTGGCTTTCTGCGCGCTGTCGGCCATGTCGATCCGGGCGTCGAACAGCAGGTATTCGTAGGCCGACAGGCCCTGGACCACGACGCTGGACTTGGCCAGGCCGGCAGCGTCGATCTGCGGCTGGCTGTTGACCAGTTGCTCGACCTGACGGCCTACCAGGTTCTTCTTGTCCGGCCAGAACTGCACCTGCCAGGCGCGGTTGCCCTCGGCCAACGGGCCGATCAGCAGCGGCTGGAGTTCGGCCCAGGCCTTTTGTGCCTTGAGGAAATCGGCGCGAGCGGTCTCCAGGTTTTCCTTGCCCTGGCAGAACGCCAGGGCGCTGGCTGCCAGTTGTCGGTCGGCATCGACCCAGCGGCTGTAGGTCGGCAGGATCACTTGCTTGGCGATAGCCGCCGAGGTGACCGCCTGTGGATCCTGTGGCGAGCAGGCACCGAGGGCGAGGGCGGCGAGGCTGGTGAACAACAGCTTGGGACGGAACATTGTCGGGCTCCCGTTTTTCGGAAAATGCGTTTAAAGAGAATTCAGGAACGCCAGCAACGCGGCGCGCTGCTCGGCATTGAACGCCAGGACCTGGCGCTGCGCCGCTTGTGCTTCGCCGCCATGCCAAAGCACGGCTTCGAGCAGGTTGCGGGCGCGACCGTCGTGCAAGAACTGGGTGTGGCCGTTGACAGTTTCGGTCAGGCCGATGCCCCACAGCGGCGCAGTGCGCCAGTCACGGCCACTGGCCTTGAATTCGCTGCGGTTGTCGGCCAGCCCTTCGCCCATGTCGTGCAGCAGCAGGTCGGTGTAGGGCCGGATGACCTGGTTTGCCAGCTCCGGTTCGGCGGCGTTGGCCGAGGTGGTGTACTGCGGTGTGTGACACGATTGGCAGCCGGCCTGGAAAAACAGGTTCTTGCCGGCCAGCACCTGGGGCGAGTCGACATCGCGACGGGCTGGCACGGCGAGGTTGCGGCTATAGAACAGCACCAGCCGCAGGATGTTGTCGCTGACTTCCGGCTCGCCGTCCGGGCCATTGCCACTGGGAGCGCGTTTGCAATCGACCTGGGCCTGGGTGCAATCGTCGAACGGGCGCAGGCTTGTCGTCAGGCCCATATCGCCGGAAAAGGCATGAACGTTCTGTTGGTTCAGGTTGGGCTGGCCGGCCTTCCAGCCGAAGCGCCCCATGACGGTTTTGTGCTGGGCATCGTCCCAGACCTGGTTCGGTCGCCCGGCGATGCCGTTGCTTTCCCGCGCCTGGGCCTCGGCATTCGCCAGGATCGCAGCGTCGGGAATGGCCTCCAGCAGCCCCAGGCCGATCATCGGTGGAGCGACGCGGGCGGAAAAGCGCGTGTCGGGATGCATCGGTCCATAACCGAGCTGGGTGATCCGCAACTCAGGCTTGCGCAACTCCACGACGGTGCCATCTTCGAAGCGCACAGGAACGGCGGAGTAATCGACCCGTACCTTGCCTTCCGGGACGACACCTGGCACGGACATGTCCTGCAGTTGCCCGCCGTAGACGGGCTCGGGCACCACACCCAGTTGTTCGATGACCTTGGCGTAGGGCGGTGCGTCGGGTATCGACAGGCGAACCAGCATCGATACCGCACTGGTCGCGCCGGGTTCCGGCGGATGGCCGCGACCATCCTTGATGTGGCAGTTCTGGCAGGCGTTGGTGTTGAACAATGGCCCAAGACCATCCCGGGCAGTGGTGGTGGACGGCGCGATCACCCAGGGGCTGCGGAAGAAACTGTTGCCGACACTGAAATCCACGCGCCGCGAGGGTGGCAGGTTGGCCGAAGGCAGCGAGAAGGCATTCTGATCGGCCTTGCGTACCGTCGCCGTGCCACCGGATCGGGCTTCACCCGGTTCGGCCTGGGTAAAGCGCGGGGCGTCGTCGCAGGCACTCAGGCCCAAGGCCATGAACAGTGCACATAAACGAAGAGGCAACGACAGCATCGGGCGACCTGGGAGATAGGTGAAAAGAGGGCGCAAAGTCTAACAGGGCGGGGCGGTTTGAATAAGAGGAATTATCGTTTGCTCTGATGGCGAACAGCCTCGCCCGACGAGAGCACACTGCGCGGCCACGGATTCGCTGGAATCCTTGCCAGGTCACGGTTGGACAACCGCGCCCGGCACCAACGGCAATTCAAGGCTGGCGATGAACCCGCCCTCGGGGTGATTGGCCAGCACCAGCGCACCACCATGGCGTTCGGCGGCGCGGCGGGCGATGGCAAGGCCCAGGCCATGGCCGGCGGCGGTCTGGCCCGGCGCGCGGTAGAACGGCTCGCCCAATTGCCCCAGGTGTTCGGCTTCCACCCCTGGGCCATGGTCACGCACGCTGATCAGGATCCGCTCCCCTTGGCGCACCGCGCGCATCTCGATCGGTTGCCCGGGCGGGTTGAAGCGCTGGGCGTTGCGCAGCAGGTTGTCCACGGCCCGTTCGATCATGGTCGGCCAGCCCTTGAGGGTCAGGTTCGGCTCAATGTCCAGTTGGACCGTTTGTTCCGGTGAGGCCAGTTGCGCGTCCTTTTGCAGGGCAACCAGCAGGCCGTCGAGGTCTACCTCTTCGGCGCTGGCGTTATCGGCATCGACCCGGGCCAATACCAGGATTTCGCTGATCAGCGCTTCCAGGCGGTCGCATTCGCGTGTCAGGCGCGGCCACAGGTTTTCCCGCTCCTGGGGAGCCGCCCGCTCGGCCAGAGCCAGCGCAATGCGCAGCCGGGCCAGGGGCGAGCGCAGCTCGTGAGAGACATCCCGCAGCAATTGGCGCTGACTGCCGATCAGGCTTTGCAAGCGTGCGCCCATGCGGTTGAAGTCTGTCGCCAGTACCCCGAATTCGTCCCGGCGATTGGCCAGTTTGGCGAGACTGTTCTGCTGATAGGTCGTCTGCCCCAGGTCATGCACGGCACCGCGCAGGCGACTCAACGGGCGAGTGATGGAAAGGGTCACCAGCAGGCTGAACAAGGTCAGCACCACCAGCGCGATTCCCAGGGCGCTCAGCGGCCACAGCAGGCTGCCGCGATGCCAGGCATCCAGCTCGGGGTGGGGGATGCGATAGATGAACAGATACGTGTCGCCGGTCTTGCTGCTGGTGAACTCATCGGTCAGTCGCCGCCAGGGCAGGCGGCGGTCATCGTTGTTCTGACGTGCCTCGAAGGCCGCGGCGCGATGTGGAAAGGTGCCCCGCACCACGGGGTCGCCGCTTTCGTTGAGTACCTGAACGTCGATATGGTACTGACGCTTGCGTTGTTGCAGGATGCCTTGGGCGGCGTCTTCGCCCTGGCTTTCGTAGGTTTGCGTCCATTCTTCGGCCAGGGTGTTGAGGCCCGGATGACGGCTCAGTATCCAGGCGTCCTGGTTCAGCATGTGGCCCATGAGAATCGAAAGCCCTGCCACCAGGGTAATCGCCAGCCAGAAACTGGCCAGGATGCGCCAGAACAATGAACGCACGGTAAATCCTCGAAAACAAAGAAAGCCCAACGGTCATCAACCGTTGGGCCGGGATGCATCAGCGCATTATTGCGCTTTTTGTGGCTGTTGCGCTTTCCAGGCCTTGAACTCAGCCCATTCGGCGCGACGCTCGGCCTGTTTCTTCTGGATCGCGTCGAACTCTTTCTGCTGTTCAGGTTTGAGCAGGCCGCGGATCTGGGCATCGACTTTCTCGTGGCGAGCCTTCACTTCATCCTGCATGGCCTTCTGGTCGGCCGGCGATAGCTTCGCCAGGTACTTCTCGACCAGCTCCCGGCGTTCGTGGCGCTGTTCGCCCATGATCCGACGGATCTGCTGGCGCTGTTCGGGGGTCAGGTCCAGTTGGCTGTACGGACCTTTGTCGTGCATCTGGCCGTGACGCGGGCCGTCCATCGGGCCCATCGGCCCCATCGGACCGGCGCCTTCCGGCATGGCCATGGCGACGGTAGGCAGGGCGGTTGCGAACATCAGAGCGATGAGAGTCTTGCGCATGGTGTATCTCCTTGTCTCGTTCCCGGTCAGTTCCGGATGAGTGCAGATTACGCAGATCAAGGTCAGCGGCGGTCAGCGCAGGGTAAAGCTTGGGTAAAGAGGTCCTGGTGACGGGCTTACAAAACGGTCGAAGCGCAAGCTGTGACAAGCAGATGATTGCGGCGAGGGGATTTATCCCCGTCGGGCCGCGTAGCGGCCCCCCTGTGTTTATCCGATACATCGCAAGGCAGGCACGCCTTGGGAGCGCTTCGCCCCCCACCAGGGATAAAACGCCCTCCCCACAAAGGCATCATGGCCTCGGTCCAGGCAAGGAATCGGTGCAGTGTTCAGAGGCTGTAGTAATAGCCCCGACTGCGCAGGGCAACGATGCGCGGCCGGCCGTCAGGGTGGGGACCGATCTTCTTGCGCAGGTTGCTCACGTGCATGTCGAGGCTGCGGTCGTACAGGGTCAGCTTGCGGCCCAGGGCAATCTGCGCCAGTTCCTGTTTGTCCAGCGGCTCGCCCGGCTGCTTGAGCAGCGCTTCGAGCAGGCGGCTTTCGGATACGGTAAGCGTCTGTTCCTGTTCATCGATGCTGACCACGCCCCGTACCGGACTGAACGTCAGGTCACCCAGTTCGATCTGGCTGGATACGGCGGTGGGGTGGCTGCGGCGCAGCACTGCGCGCAGGCGGGCGGTCAGTTCCCGCGGATCGCAGGGTTTGGCCAGGTAATCGTCAGCGCCCAGCTCCAGGCCGAGGATACGGTCCAGGGGTTCGCCACGGGCCGAAAGCATCAGCACCGGCAGCTCGGGATGATCACTGCGCAATTGCTTGAGCAGTTCCAGTCCGCTGCCGTCGGGCAGCATCACATCCAGTACCACCGCCGCCGGTGCGGTTTCGGCCAGGGCCTTGCGGGCACTCTGACCGTCATGGCAGGCCCGTACCAGGAAACCCTCCTGGCCCAGCCAACTGCCCAGAAGCTCGCACAGCTCCTGGTCATCATCAATCAGTAACAGCTCGCTCATGAATCACTCAATTTAGCCATTGCCGACGTTGTCTACGTCCACCGCTGGCAAAGATACCGCAGAGTACGGCCAATAGCGCTACCCCGGCGCCGATGACGAACCACTGCTGCTGGTCGGTCAGCAGGCGTGGCAGCGGGCTGGCCTGGGCTTCCTTGAGTTGCAGCTTCAGGCGCTGGTTCTCCTGGCGCAAGCGGCTCACCAGGGCGCTTTCACGTTCGTTGTTGGCGTTCTGCAATTGTTGGGTAAGCTCTTCGCGTACTCGCTCGCTGTCCTTCAAGCGTTGCTGCAGTTCGGTGAGCTGGCCGCCTGCGCTCAGGGACAGGGGCGTCGAGTGACTGCCCTCGGTGTGTTCTTCCCCGTGGGCGGGTGTCCCGATCGCCAACGTGATCCATAACAGGCACAACGGACCTTTGCGCATTGCCACTCCTGAATTCCAGTCGAGATTAGACAGAATAGGCTTTGTACGAAAAGTCGCCGAGCGCGTGATCAGGCAAGCCCGTTATCAACGCAGCCAGATCGTCGCGAAGGCACTTTTTGTACAAAGCCCAAGCCTGGGCAGGTTGTCGGCAGGCAAACGAGAATAATGAGCAATTGAGCGCAATGAGCCACCAGGCTCACTGCGCGAAGGGTCACGGCATGACTTGCTTGAACGGCTTGACCACGACATTGGCGTAGACGCCGGCGGTCACGAACGGATCGGCTTCGGCCCAGGCCTGGGCATCGGCCAGGGAAGGGAACTCGGCCACGATCAGGCTACCGGTGAAGCCGGCGGCGCCCGGGTCGTTGCTGTCCACCGCCGGGTGCGGGCCGGCCAGCACGACACGACCTTCGGCCTTGAGCTGTTGCAGGCGTTCCAGGTGCTCAGGGCGGGCGGCCAGGCGTTTTTCCAGGGAATTGGCGACGTCGGTGGCAATGATTGCGTAGAGCATGTCAGTCCTCGGTTTTTGGCGTGGTGGGGTCGGCATCGTGCAGATGGCGGGACAGGTAGATACCTTGGCCGACCAGGAACAACAGCGTCATGCCCAGGCTGCCGAATACCTTGAAGTCGACCCAGTATTGCTGGAACGTGAACGCAACGAACAGGTTGGCCGCGCCGCAGAACAGGAAAAAGGCGATCCAGGCGATGTTGAGCCGGGTCCAGATCAGGTCCGGCAGGTTCACGGCGTGGCCCATGATGCGCTTGACCAGCAGGCGATCACCGATGAAATGGCTGCCGATGAAGGCCAGGGCGAACAGCCAGTTGACCACCGGTGCTTTCCACTTGAGGAAGGTTTCGCTGTGGAAGGCCAGGGTCAGGCTGCCGAAAACCAGGCAGGCGATCAGGGTCAGCCACTGGCTTTTTTCCAGTTTGCGCTGGGACACGAACAGCGCTCCATAGACCACCACGGAGCTGATGATCAGTACCGCGGTGGCGCTGTAGATGCCGCCTACGGTCAATGACTGACCGGCAATGTCGATGGCCCGGGGATCAAGTTTGTAGACGATGAAGAACAGCAGGAGCGGGATGAAGTCGATGAATTGTTTCACAATGGCAGCCAGAAGCAGGATGTGGCGGCATAATAACAAACATCCTTGGCCGCGATAGGGCCAGCTGATTCGAGGTAACACACCCCCGTGAATGTTGATTTGCACTGCCATAGCACGGCCTCCGATGGCGCCCTGGCGCCTGCGGTTCTGGTGGCGCGGGCGTTCGAGCACGGCGTGCGAGTCCTGGCCCTGACCGATCACGACACCCTCGAGGGCCTCGAAGAGGCCCGTGGCGCGGCGACGGCCCTGGGCATGCAACTGATCAACGGCGTCGAATTGTCCTGCACATGGGGTGGGGCGACCATTCACGTGCTGGGCTATGGTTTCGATGTCGACGCACCGTCGCTGGTCCGTGCCATCGCGCAATTGCGCGACGGCCGCTGGCTGCGTGCCGAAGAGATCGGCCGCAAGCTGGCCCTCAAGGGCATGCCTGGCGCCCTGGAGGGCGCGCGGCAGATCCAGCAGGAGCTGGGGGACAGCGGCAACGCACCGGCCCGGCCGCACTTCGCCGACTGGATGGTGCGCGAGGGGTTCGTCAAGGACCGCGCCGACGCCTTCCGCAAATGGCTGGGGGCCGGCAAGCTGGGGGACGTCAAGCAACATTGGCCGACGCTGGAGGAAACCGTCGAAACCCTGCGGGCCGCCGGTGCCTGGGTCAGCCTGGCGCATCCCTGGCATTATGATTTCACCCGTAGCAAACGCCGCCGCCTGATAGCCGACTATATTCAAGCAGGGGGCCATGCCATCGAGGTGGTCAATGGCCACCAGCCGGCCGAACAGGTCGGCAGCCTGGCGATCCTGGCCCGGGAGTTCGGGCTGTTGGTGACCGCCGGCAGTGATTTCCATGGCCCGGGGGGCTGGTCCGAGATAGGCGAGTACCGCCCGCTACCCGAAGATCTGCCACCGCTTTGGTGTAGATTCAAACATGATCCCGTCGCCGTCTGAACAGGTAGAACACGTGAGTCAATTTTTCCAGATTCATCCGGAAAACCCGCAAGCGCGCCTGATCAAGCAGGCGGTGGAAATCATTCGTAGCGGTGGCGTGGTGGTCTATCCCACCGACTCTTCCTACGCCATCGGCTGCCAGATTGGCGACAAGAACGCCGTGGAGCGGGTCAGACGCCTGCGCCAATTGGACGACAAGCACAATTTCGCGTTGATCTGCAGCGATCTGTCGCAGCTGGGCCTGTTCGCCAAGATCGATACCGGTACCTTCCGCCTGCTCAAGGCCCATTTGCCGGGGCCTTACACCTTTATCCTCAACGCCACCCGTGAAGTACCGCGGCTGTTGTTGCACCCGAAGAAACGCACCATCGGCCTACGCGTGCCGAGCCATCCCATTGCCCTGGCCTTGCTGGCGGAACTGGGCGAGCCGCTGATGAGCGTGACGCTGATCATGCCCGGCGAGACCGAGCCGATGACCGATCCCTATGAAATTCGCCAGGTGCTCGAACATCAGGTGGACCTGATCATCGACGGCGGTTTCGGCGGCATGAAGGCCTCTACCGTGATCAACCTGGCCGACGGCGAGCCGCAAGTGGTGCGCGTGGGCTGCGGCGACCCGACGCCGTTCATGGTCGGGGCCTGAATGTCGGCTGTGGAGACCGTGGTGGACACGACCGACAGCCAGGCAGGCGCCCAGCAGGAGCTGCCGTTCGCCATGGTCTATGGCCAGGCGGTCATGGAAATGCCCCTGGACTTGTACATTCCGCCGGATGCGCTGGAAGTATTCCTCGAAGCTTTCGAGGGGCCCCTCGACCTGCTGCTCTACCTGATCCGCAAACAGAACATCAATATCCTCGACATTCCGGTGGCGGAGATCACGCGCCAGTACATGGGCTACGTCGAGCTGATGCAGTCGGTACGCCTGGAACTGGCGGCCGAATACCTGGTCATGGCGGCCATGCTCGCGGAGATCAAGTCGCGCATGCTGCTGCCACGCTCGGCCGAGGTCGAGGAAGAAGAGGACGATCCCCGCGCCGAGTTGATCCGCCGCTTGCAGGAGTACGAACGTTTCAAGGTCGCGGCCGAAGG
This sequence comes from Pseudomonas sp. NFACC32-1, assembly GCF_900101215.1. Lineage (NCBI taxonomy): Bacteria > Pseudomonadati > Pseudomonadota > Gammaproteobacteria > Pseudomonadales > Pseudomonadaceae > Pseudomonas > Pseudomonas sp. NFACC32-1. Next base: position 77,158 of record NZ_FMUL01000006.1, on the reverse strand, counting down.
TCTCGATGGCTTGAACCGGGTCGGCCGGGATGTGGTGGTACCCAAGCTCGATGCGCCAGAAGCGCGGGCGCGCAAATTGTTGCCGGACGTGAGTCTGGAAGAACTGCTGATGTCCATGGCTGAAGTCCTGCGCCGCGGCGATATGTTTGAAAGCCACCAGGTCAGCCGCGAAGCGTTGTCCACCCGCGAGCGCATGAGCGATGTGCTGGAGCGGCTCAAGGGCGGCGGCTTCGTGCCGTTCGTGGAGCTGTTCACCGTCGAGGAAGGGCGCTTGGGAGTCGTGGTGACCTTCATGGCGATCCTGGAACTGGTCAAGGAATCCTTGGTCGAGCTGGTGCAGAATGAGCCGTTCGCCGCGATCCATGTGCGGGCACGAGCCGAATAACGAGCGAATCGATGAATCTGACTGAACCCCGTGAACTGGCGCCCTTGCTTGAAGCTTTCCTGTTGGCTTCGGGAAAGCCGCAATCGATGGAGCGCCTGTTCGAACTCTTCGAGGAAGGCGAGCGGCCGGAGCCGGCCGTGTTCAAGAAAGCCTTGGCGCTGTTGGGCAAGTCCTGCGAGGGACGGGCCTTCGAACTCAAGGAAGTGGCTTCCGGCTACCGCCTGCAGATCCGCGAGAAATTCGCGCCCTGGGTCGGACGCCTGTGGGAAGAGCGACCGCAGCGCTACTCCCGGGCCATGCTCGAAACCATGGCGTTGATTGCCTATCGCCAGCCGATCACTCGGGGCGAAATCGAGGATGTCCGCGGCGTGGCGGTGAACAGCCATATCGTCAAGACGTTGCTGGAGCGTGAGTGGATCCGCGTGGTGGGTTATCGCGATGTACCCGGCAAGCCGGCGATGTTCGCCACTACCAAGGCATTCCTCGACCACTTCAACCTGAAGAACCTGGACGAGCTGCCACCGTTGGCCGAACTGCGTGAGCTGGAGCCCGAACCAGTGCTGGAGTTCGACGACGCCCCCGTGCCTCCAGGTCTGCAGGAACTGGCCGATGCCAGCGCCGAACCGGAGGAGCCCAGGGAAGAAACCAGTTTCCATTCGCTGTTGCTGGAACTGGACACAATGGAAGAAGGCCTCAAGACCGATTTCGATGACCTGCTGCGTGACGGTCCACCGGTAACGGAAGAGGAGGCGCCTGGCATTGAAAGCGAACCCCAGGCCGAACCCGAGCAGGATATCCTTGGCGTGGCCGAAGCCCGGGAGAAGCTGCTGGCTGCCGTGGCCGCCCTTGAACCGCGCGAGCCCGAACCCGAGCTGAGTGAAGAAGAGGCCGAAGCCCGCGCGCTGGCCGAAGCGATCGAAAACGAGCGGCGCCAGCTCGACGACTGATCAGGCTGCATCCCGTCGGAGCGGCAGTGCCAGCAGGAAATGACCATGAGTTCCACTAAAGACCCCTGCATCAGCCTCTGCAAGTTCGACGATGACATCTGCATCGGCTGTGGCCGCAGCAAGCGCGAGATCAAGGCCTGGAAGAAACTCGACAAGGACGACAAGCGCACCGTGCTCGCCGAGGCGGCGTTGCGGCTGATCAGGTTGGGCAGCACCGGTCGGCGGAAAAAGCGTTGACGGTGTATCGATCAGCTAGTCTGTGATGCGCAAACGCCTGAACGGGCGTATGATTCGCGACCCTTTGGCGAACCCTTCGCCGAACGACCCGTTTTCAAAGCGTCAGGCCTGACCTGACCGGAACACACCGGGAGGTGCCCAGCATGAAAGACCAAGACCAGAACGACACCCAGGAAATCGGCCCCGCAGGCGAGAAACTGCAAAAAGTCCTCGCCCGTATCGGCGTCGGCTCGCGCCGCGACGTGGAAGCCTGGATCACCCAGGGCCGGATCAAGGTCAACGGCAAGGAGGCCACCCTGGGCCTGCGCGTCGACTTGCATGACGCCATCACCATCGATGGCAAGGTGATCAAGCGCGAAGAGGCCGCCGAAACGGTGCGCCGCGTGATCATGTACAACAAGCCCGACGGCGAGATCTGCACCCGTGACGACCCGGAAGGCCGTCCGACCGTGTTCGACAAGATGCCGCGCCCAAAGGAAGGCCGCTGGATCAACATCGGTCGCCTGGACATCAACACCACAGGCTTGCTGATGTTCACCACCGATGGTGAACTGGCCAACCGCCTGATGCACCCGTCCTACGAGATGGACCGCGAGTACGCCGTGCGGGTCCGTGGTGAAGTCGACGATGAGATGATCGAGCGCCTGAAGGCCGGCGTGGTGCTGGAAGACGGCCCGGCGCGTTTCACCGACATCAAGCAGGCACCGGGCGGTGAAGGTTTCAACCACTGGTATCACTGCGTGGTCATGGAAGGCCGTAACCGTGAAGTCCGGCGTCTGTGGGAGTCCCAGGGGCTGGTGGTGAGCCGGCTGAAGCGTGTGCGTTTCGGTCCGGTGTTCCTCAACTCCGACCTGCCGATGGGCCGCTGGCGCGAAATGAGCCAGCAGGAAGTCGACATCCTGGCGGCCGAGGTGGGCCTCAAGCCTGTGGCCATGCCGCAGATGACCGCCAAGAGCAAGGACAAGCTGGAGCGGATGCAGCGCAAGTCCTCGCGTCCGATGGGCAAGACCGAACGTGTGCGCACCCTGCGCCCTGCGGCCGATGGCGCAACGGCTCCGCGCGCGCCCCGCGAGCCGCAGCTCGAAGGCGAACGCCCGGCCCGCAAGCCTGGGCCTCGCCAGGACGGCGAACGCGGCCCGCGTACGCCACGTCCGGCCATTGGCCGTACCGAGCGTGGCGAAGGTCGGGGCACGCCAGTGGCTGAGCGTCCGGCTGACGTCAAGCGTCCGGCCAAGCCAACCTCGAAGAAACGCCCGGGTATCACCCTGGTTGATCGCGATACGCCGTCTGGCAAGCGCCGTGGCGCCCCGGCCGGCAGCGGCCAGCGTCCTGGATTTGGACGTCGCAAACCGGAGTGAGGCCGTTCCAAGCCACACGCGGCATGAAAAAACGCCAACCGTTGGGTTGGCGTTTTTTTTTGCCCCATGTGCAACGTTTCTCTTAAAACACGAAGCGCCCGTCGAACATGGGTTCGTTGTCCAGCGCCAGCACACCGCTCTCGAAAATCAGATCCAGGTGATGACTGCCCTTGGCGCCGCCGCCGAGCCCCAGGTGCAGGCCGCAATGACGCTCCTCGAAACCGGCGTTGCGGGCGTAGAGGCTCTTGACCCCTTCGTTGGTGCCGATGCCCAGTTCCTCGATGCGACGGTTGGACGGATTGGCGTCCAGGTACCGGTTGAAATCGTGTTCCAGACCCGGTACGTCGGTGGCGATCTTCCGGATGGTGGAGTCTTCGATCCACAGCTCCAGCGGTGATTGCAGCACACCATACTTGCGCGCGAACGGAATAGTGCTGAGGAAGGTGCCGAGAAATTTTACCTGCCCATTGATGGTGTCGCTGTGGGTGGCGATTTCACCCGGCGCCAGGTCGAAGTTGCCGACGCCGTTGATGTCGGTCCATTTTTTCACGCTGCTCAGGGCAGTGTCGAAATACGAGCCGTGGTCATCCTGGAAACTCAGCGTGGTCGCTTGGGACATGCGCCGGATCAGGTGGCTGTTGAGTCCCGCGATGCGTTGTGGGATGACGCTGAAGGTGTCATAGAAATAATCGCCATAGTCCTTGAACAGCAGCGATTTTCTCCAGTTATCCGCCATCACGCCTTGCAGCGCACGGACAAAGTCCGGGCCGTCGGGGCGCGGGTTGGGCAGGGTGGAGGAGTCATAGAAGAAAATGTAGAGGTCGCTTTCGGCAATTGCCTTGGACACACGCTCCGTGGTCTCGAGGTCCAGGCGCATGGCGCTGAACCGCAAAGGCGAGCTGCTTGCTGCCTGTTCGGCGATGGCACCGGTCAGTGCTTCATAGTCAGCGGTGTGGCCGAGTAGCACCTTGGCGGGCTGGATGCCGGCCAGGGCGGGGTGGTGTTCGAGGTAGTAAAGGAAATGTGAGATGGCTCGTTGCGTGTCCATGCTTATTCTTCCCTGACAGATTGATTGACTTCCTGACGACCCGAAAAAGTGGCGGAGCCGACCGGCCGGATCACCTCCGCCGGGTCGTGCTTACAGAGGCCACATCGCCGTGCCGAACGGAACGACGGCATCGGCTTGCATCATTTCAACGGCGGCTTCATGGGTTGGCGCTTCAAACCATTCGTCCAGTTGCAGTTCGGTTTCCAAGTCCTTGTCCAGTGCTTGCATAGTGAATCTCCTAGATGACTTTTACGGAAATTTGCGCAGCGTTCCGGTGAGTGAGAACTGACTGGAAGTGGCCTCGCAAAGGCTTGCCGGCAGATGCCTTGGCAAGTCGCTAAAACCTAGTCGAGGGTTTTTTGGAATGCAAAAAAAATTTTTCTATTTTTCGTGAATAAACTTTTTATTCCATTTTCAGTGATTTTTTTACCCTGAAAAAACAGTCACCTGGAAATGTTTTTTAATTAGGAAGCTTCCTACCGTCAATTTGCAGACGTCTTACAAGAAATTCCCATGTGGAAATTTTGCGTTACGCTCTGTAAAGAAATAATGACGAAAAGACGCCGTTCATCCGCCTCCTGACACGGCCTTCAAGGCATGTAAGAAAAAGATTCCAGGGCAGCCGCACGGCGCTCGATCGAAAGGGGTTCCAGTGCTTGTTTCCTCACGGCAGGAAAGGTGAGATGCGCTCCATGCCTGTCGTGCAGGTGCATAACAAGAAGGAGGCGCAATGAACGCCGTAGCTCAACTCCATCCCTTGCGTCGTGGTGTTTCCACGTCGCTCACTTCGAGGGCTCGCAAGGGCCTGGACCTTGATTCGCAGCCGCCCGGGATCTTCGAGGCGGCCTCATGCGATCCCGGCAAATGACACGCTGATCCGGTGGTGTCTGGCAGCAGGGGGGCGGCGGTGTACAATGCGCCGCGTTTTACTGTGACCCTTCGCGTACCCACGCACCTTCAAGGTTATCCGCCTTGTTCACTCCGCCACGCCACAAGCGTGTCGGGTTCGATTTCGTCACAGATAAAAACAAACAGGTGACGCATGACCGTTGTAAGAACGCTGAATTCCTGGTGCCTGCGCTGGGGTTTGATCGGCGCCGCTTGAAATCCGATTCGAGTGGCAACGTCCTGACGAACATCATCAAACCTTGCGTGAGACCTTTTTCATGAGTGGACAAAACTCGCATTCAGGCGAGCTGAAACGCGGCCTGAAAAATCGACACATTCAACTGATCGCCCTCGGTGGCGCAATCGGCACCGGCCTGTTCCTCGGATCGGCGGGGGTGCTGAAGTCGGCCGGCCCGTCGATGATCCTGGGCTATGCCATCTGCGGCTTCATCGCATTCATGATCATGCGCCAGTTGGGCGAAATGATCGTCGAGGAGCCGGTAGCCGGTTCCTTCAGTCACTTCGCCCATAAGTACTGGGGCGGTTTCGCGGGCTTCCTGTCGGGCTGGAACTGCTGGATTCTGTATATCCTGGTGGGCATGTCCGAGCTGACAGCGGTGGGCAAGTACATCCACTACTGGGCGCCGGACATCCCGACCTGGGCCTCGGCGGCAGCATTTTTCATCCTGATCAACGCCATCAACCTGGCTAACGTCAAAGTCTTCGGCGAGGCCGAATTCTGGTTCGCCATCATCAAGGTCGTGGCGATTGTCGGCATGATTGCCCTGGGCAGCTACCTGCTGGTGAGCGGTCATGGCGGGCCGCAAGCCTCGCTGACCAACCTGTGGAGCCATGGCGGATTCTTCCCCAACGGCGTGAGCGGCCTGGTGATGGCGATGGCGATCATCATGTTCTCCTTCGGTGGCCTGGAAATGCTCGGCTTTACCGCCGCCGAAGCCGACAAACCGAAGACCGTGATTCCCAAGGCCATCAACCAGGTGATCTACCGGATCCTGATTTTCTATATCGGTGCCCTGGTGGTGCTGTTGTCCCTGACCCCCTGGGACAGCCTGTTGACCACCCTCAACGCCTCCGGCGATGCCTACAGCGGCAGTCCGTTCGTACAGGTGTTCTCGATGCTGGGCAGCAACACCGCGGCGCACATCCTCAACTTCGTGGTGCTGACCGCCGCGTTGTCGGTGTACAACAGTGGCACCTATTGCAACAGCCGCATGCTGCTGGGCATGGCCGAGCAGGGAGACGCGCCTGCCATGCTGGCCAAGATCGACAAGCGTGGCGTGCCGGTGCGCTCGATCCTTGCCTCGGCGGCGGTGACCCTGGTGGCGGTGTTGCTCAACTACCTGATTCCGCAACACGCGCTGGAGTTGCTGATGTCCCTGGTGGTCGCGACCCTGGTGATCAACTGGGCGATGATCAGCTACTCGCATTTCAAGTTCCGCCAGCACATGAACCAGGCCCGCCAGACACCGCTGTTCAAGGCGCTGTGGTATCCCTACGGCAACTACATCTGCCTGGCGTTCGTGGTGTTCATCCTGGGCGTGATGTTGCTGATCCCCGGTATCCAGATCTCGGTCTATGCGATTCCGGTGTGGGTGGCGTTCATGTGGGTCTGCTACCTGGTCAAGAACAAGCGCAGTGCCAGGCAGGAATTGGTCGTGGCGCCTGCCAAGTAAGCACGAAACCCTGTGGGAGCGAACTCGCTCGCGATGGTGGGTCAGCAATATCAAGGGTGACTGACACACTGCAATCGCGAGCAAGCTCGCTCCCACAGGGTTAGGCGTTGTCTGGGGTATTCGGGGTATCCTGAGCGTCCTGATACCGGACCCTTTCCCATGCTGGTGATTTCCAACACAGTGCACATTCCGGACGCCGAGATCGAATTGACGGCCATCCGTGCCCAGGGCGCCGGCGGGCAGAACGTCAACAAGGTGTCCAGCGCCGTGCACTTGCGCTTCGACATTCCGGCCTCGTCCTTGCCCGAGTTCTACAAGGAACGGTTGCTGGCCCTGCGCGACAGCCGCATTACCGGCGACGGTGTGCTGGTCATCAAGGCCCAGCAGTACCGCACGCAGGAACAGAACCGGGCTGACGCCCTGGCGCGCCTGACCGAACTGATTCTCGGTGCCATCAAGGTGGAGAAGAAGCGTCGCCCGACCAAACCGACCCTGGGCTCCAAGACCCGTCGCCTGGAATCCAAGACCCGTCGCGGCTCGATCAAGGCCGGGCGCGGTAAGGTGGACTTCTAATGGGATACTAGAGGTAGCCCACTAGATTCGCTCCCGTTCCTCGCGATACCTCGGCGCCTGTCGGTACAGATAGATGCTCAATGCCAGCCCGCCCAGGGCCGCCAACGCAGCGAACAGAAAGATCGAGGCAAAGCCAAAACCCGCGGCAATGGCCCCAGCCAACGGTCCGGTGATCCCCAGCGATAAATCGATGAACAGCGAATAGGCACCCACCGCCGCGCCGCGGCTGGAAGCCGGTACCAGGTTGACCGCTTCCACCCCCAGGGCCGGAAATACCAGGGAAAAGCCGAACCCGCTCAACGCCGCGCCCGCCAATGCCCAATGGGCATCGGGTGCCAGCCACAACAGCAGCAGGCCCAGGGTCTCCACCGACAGGCAGGCAATCGCCACGCGGAAACCGCCCAGACGGTTGATCAGGTTGCCGAACAGCAAGCGTGCCCCGATGAAGCAGGCGCCGAACAGGCTCAGGCACAACACTGCGTTATCCCAATGTTGCGTCGCGTAATACAGCGTGATGAACGTTGCGATGGTGCCAAAGCCGATGGAGCCCAAGGCCAGGCCGCTACCATGCGGCAGGACGCGTCCCAGCACATGCATGAAGGGCAGCCGTTCGCCAGCGACGATGGGCGCGGCGGTTTTCGGCCAGGCCAATGCCACCCCCAGCACCGCCAGCAGGATGATGCTGACGCCCATGCTCCAGAGGCCCAGGGACTTGACCAACCACACCCCCAGCGGGGCACCAATCGCCAGCGCGCCGTAGCTGGCGATGCCGTTCCAGGAAATCACCTTGGCGGTATTCGCCGCGCCGACCCGGCCGATGCCCCAGCCAATCGAGCCCGAACCTACCAGGCTTTCCGCGCTCCCCAGCACCAGGCGCCCGATGAGCAGGCTGATCAGGCTCAGGGTCGGCAGCTCATGGGTCCAGGCGGATACCAGCATGAATACACCGCTCAGCCCGCACCCGGCAAGGCCGAACATGACGGCGCGCTTGCTGCCGAGGTTGTCGATGATTCGACCGGCGTAAGGACGGCTGAGGAGTGTCGCCAGGTACTGGACGCTGATCACCAGCCCGGCGATGACCGCGCCGAACCCCAGCTCGCCGTGGACGAAACCGGGCAGCACGGCCAGGGGAATGCCGATGTTCAGGTAGCCAATGAAGGTGAACAGGACGATGGAAACGACTTGCAGCGTGACCGCCAGGGGGCGCTGGGAATCTGACATGGGGAAAGGGTCCACGGAACAGCGAAATAGATAGGCTGCTTATGATAACGGCGGACGTGGTATCCAGGCGTGAAAAAGTAGAACTATTTGCCCCTCGCCGATCCGTCGTCGTCTTTCCCGGCTACCAGTTGCGTGGTCACCAGGGCGGCGATGGCATTTTCCTCGCTACCGAAACGCGCCAGCAGCGCGGCCTGTTTCTCGGGGGAAAGGCGTGTCCAGACATCGACCATTTTCTCGGCGGTGCCGATCAGTACGCTGGCCTGGGCTTCGCTGAAAGTAGATGTGTCGTCGGTCATGGCGGGACTCGGGTTCAGGCAGTGTGGAAAACGCATCTTAGCGTTTTCCACACGGTCTGGTGTTGCGGCTGGATCAGTGTGAATCAGTTTTCGCTGTCGGCCTGGCGGCGTTCGGCGGCTTCTTTGGGCTCGGGTTGGCGGGCGTCAGGTTGCCCCCCAGCTTGTCGCGTGGTCGTCTGCTCAGTTTCGTGCAGGCTTGGGAAGGGGAGATTGGGAATCTCGTGCATATCGCGCTCCTCGCAAAGTCTGTTGACAGATCGGGTAGATCCGCGCTTTTTCAAAGCCTGGGCAGGATACAGCAGGAGAAATGACAAAAAGACTTTTAAATCCCGTTCGGCCGACAAAAGGGCTTGTCCAGACAGGCCTATGCAAGCCCGCCGTCAGGCGCCAACAATCGGATGAACGGTGATCGCAAGCGCTCAAGAACGCGGATGACAGGTCGATGTTCAAGACATATCCCCGCATTCATGCCGTGACATGGCTTGCGCGAGACAAGGAAGTCCGGACGCACTGTTCGGGGTCTGGCCTTATCACTTCCTGGAGAGCTGCCTCCATGTTTCTGCAAAAATCCCTGAGAGCCCAGATTCTTGCTCTGCTGAGCGGGAGCCTGCTGGCGATGTTGCTGATCGCCCTGGCGTCCTTTCATTTCCTTTCCGATGGCATCCAGAACTATCGAAGCCTGATCGATGGGCCGCTGCGCGCCTCGCAGTTGATCGATGAGGCCAACCTGCAATTCAAGGTGCAGGTCCAGGAGTGGAAAAACGTGCTGTTGCGTGGCAAGCAACCGGCGGACCTGGATAAGTACTGGAAGCAGTTCGAGGATCGCCAGCGCGATGTCCAGGGGATCCTGGGAGAATTGATCGGGCGCGAAGGTGTACCGGCAACCATCAAGACCCGCCTTGAACAATTGCGCAGCGAACATCGTCAGTTGGGCGCGGCCTATCAGAAGGGCCGTGATGCTTTCGTCGCTGCGGGCGGCGATGCGGCGGCAGGCGACGCCGCAGTCAAGGGTGTCGACCGCGCAACCAGCGAGCAGATGAGCGAACTGGTCATCGAGCTTCGCAAGCTGAGCAAGGAGCAGTCGGTGCTGATCAGTGCCGGTGCCGATCGAACGATCCTGTCGGGCACCGCAATCATGCTGGTGTCGGGCCTGCTGATCGGTGTGTTCAGCCTGTGGCTGGTCAATCGCAACCTGGTACAGCCCATCCGGAGCCTGATTGCATACGTGACTCAACTGAGCCGCGGCCGTTTCGCCGAGCGAGTGGTCAGCCACCGCCAGGATGAACTGGGCGACCTGGCCCTGGCGGCCAATACCTTGCGTGATTTTCTCGCCGAAACTTTCTCGCGCTTGCAGCGCAGTGCTTCGGAGCTGGACAGCGCCAGCGGCGAACTCAATGCCATCGCCGGCCTGATGAGCCAGGGCACCAACGAGCAATTCGAACGTACCGACCAGGTCGCCACGGCGATGAACGAGATGTCCGCCACTGCCCAGGAGGTGGCGCGCCACGCCGCCGACGCCGCGCGGGCGGCCGACGATGCCGATCATTCGGCGCAGCAGGGCGAGAAGGTCATGCAGGGAACCATCCATACCATCACACGCATGCGCGGCGAAATCGCCAATACCGCCACGGTGATCCGCCAGCTGGAAACCGACAGCGGGCGCATCGGCAAAGTGCTCGAAGTGATTCGCGGCATCGCCGAACAAACCAATCTGCTGGCCCTCAACGCGGCCATCGAAGCGGCCCGTGCCGGTGAGGCCGGGCGCGGCTTCGCGGTAGTGGCCGATGAAGTGCGCAGCCTGGCGCAGCGTACGGCCTCTTCCATCATCGAGATCAACCAGATCATCCAGACCGTGCAAACCGGCGCGGTGGACGCGGCCCAGGCCATCGAAAGCGGCCAGACCCGCAGCGAGGAAAGCGTGCAACAGGTGACCCAGGCTGGAGCCATGCTCGAACGTATCACCCAGGCTGTGGAGGCGATCCGCGACATGAACCGCCAGATCGCCACGGCTGCGGAAGAACAGACGTCGGTGGCCGAGGATATTTCGCGCAACCTGACCGAAATCACCTGTATCGCCAGCACCAACCTGGACAACGTACAGCGCACTGAAACCGCCAGTAGAGGCCTGCATGGCTTGTCGGGGCAGTTGAACGAAGTGACGGCGCGGTTGAGTGCCTGACCTGCTTTATCCGGGCAGGCTGTCGCAGTCGTGGCGAGGGGGGGATCGCTCTCGCCACGACTGATTCCGGCGCACCGTCGCCTCAGGACGTTGGCAAGGCCTGGCTCAATAGTCGCGTCGCTTACGGAACGCCCATCGACCGGCGATCAGTGTGAAGGTCGCCACCAGCACTACCAGGACCCAGAAACCTTCGGGATCGTCTGCAAGGGGCACGCCGCCGACGTTCATGCCAAAGAAACCGGCGATGATGTTGATGGGCAAGGCCAGTACCGTGACCACCGTCAGGGTGAACAGGGAACGGTTGGTCTGTTCGTTGAGATTGGCGGCGATTTCTTCCTGCAGCAGCTTGATCCGCTCGCTCAACGCGGTGAGGTCGTTGATGATCAGGGCAAACTCCTCAGTGGATTTGCGCAGTTCCTTGACGTCTTCTTTCTGCAACCACTGCGGCGGGCGGTTGAGCAGGCGCAGCAGCGAACCCGGTTCCAGGGCCAGCAGCCGTTGCAGACGCACCAGTACCCGGCGGTTGGCGCCCAGTTCTGCGCGGTTGGTTGAAAGTCGCGACGACAGCAGCTCATCCTCGATCTGGTCGACGCTGAGGCTGGTCTTGCGCACGATCTGAGTCAGCACTTCGCCCTGATCGCGTAGCAAGTGCACGAGCAATTCCAGTGGCGAGCGAAAGCATTCGCCGGCCTTGACCGAAGAGCGCAGCTTGTCCACCGAGTGCAGGGGTTGCAGGCGTGCGCTGACAATCAATCGGCTGTGCACGCAAACCCACAGGGTGGAGACGTCCGAGGAAACCATGCTGCTGAGGTTGAACACCACGTCGTTGACCACTGCCAGCAGCGCCGAATCGACATGCTCGATGCGGGTCGAACGCGAGCCTTCATGCAAGGCTTCGAAAAATTCCTGTGGCAGGCGCAGATGGCTTTTCATCCAGCGTTCGCACGCCGCGTGGGCCAGGTTCAGGTGCAGCCAGAGGAATGCATTGTCGTCTTGCGATTGCTGCAGATATTGCAGGGCCTGCGCCGAGTCGATCTCCCGCCCGCGTTCGCCGGGTTTGAAACGAAATCCATAGAGCAGGCCGAACAGGTCCGGGTCGCGATGGCTTTGGTCGAGGCTGTGGTTCATGAGGTCTCGCTGGCGGGAAGTGCCTGTGGCATCCACAGGTTCACTTGAGGCCATCATCGCAAGCTTTCTTGATGGTTGTGTGACAGTTGGACGGCAAGGGTATGGCCTGAAAGAGCCGGGTTGCGCAATGGAGTTACAAGTTCTTTCACCTGGAAAAAACAAAGCCGCACAACTCGAAAGTTGTGCGGCTTTTATTGTCTTGCCTGCGAATTATCTGTCTTGCTTGTTGCTGAGGACTTTGCCGGTTGTCGCATCGAAGTCGACATCGAACTCTTTGCCGTCGGCGGTTTTCAGTTCCACTTCATATTCGTAACCATTGAAGTGGTTATCCAGGTCAGTGTCGGTGATGGTGGCGCCCGGGTGCAGTTTCAGGGCTTCCTCATTCATCGACTCCAGGGATTTGATCTTGCCTTCCTTGACCAGTTGTGGAACCTGGTCGATGCGTACGTCCGCTTGGGCCAGGCCAGCGGTGAGGGTCAGGGCGGCGGCGGTGAACAGGGCAGTCAAAGTTTTCATAAGTTCTTTCCTTGGTGTCATCGAAAGGGTGTGTTGTTTAAGTGGGCTCAGGCTAACTCTGGCAACTTAATTCACCCTTAATTTCAAAAGAATCAAGAAAAGCGCAGAACAAGGCCTATGGGCCCAATGTGTTCAACCCATAGGCTGACGTAGTTTAGTAACCGTTCTTCTCCAGCAACTGCACGACGCTGCCAGTCTCAGGACGCTTGAAGTACTTGAGCAGTTCACTGGCGCGGTTGGTAAAGATGCCATCCACGCCGGCATCCATCACCTTCTTGAAATCCACGGCTTCGTCCACGGTGTAGACGTGCACCAGCAAGCCCTGGTCATGGGTGTACTGGTTCATCCAGGGTTGTACCAGGTCCGCATAGCTCTGGCTGCCCCCATGGGTCAACGCCGCGGAAGGGCCTGTGCCGATGGCGCCCTGGTCCTTGGCGTAACGTACCCATTTCTCGAATTCGGCTCGGTCCTTGGGCTCCTGCCTGGCGTAATAGACCGCCTTGTCCGTTTCGCCGGACTCGGCGAACGTCACCTTGGATTTTGGCTCGATATTGCCTTCGCCTACCCACAGCAACAGGACCTTGGGCACTTTCGGCATTTCTTTGTGCAGCAGTTCCAGGCTGCTCTTCTCGAAGGTCTGCAAGACCACCTTGCCCTTGCCCTGGCCCACGCCGGTCGCGCTCTTGGCCAGCTTGGACCCGGCCGGGCTCAGCCAGCCACGGTCCTGCAGCTTGTCCTTCAGGTCGCGTTCGATACCCGGGAACAGTTTCGGCTCCTTGGTTTCGATGTACAGCCCGGGCTTCTGGGCCGGATTGCCTTCGGCGATGTTGATGACTTCATCGAGGGTCAGGATTTTCAGCCCTGCGAACGCAGGGCGCGCCCGATCCGGGTAGGCGGCATTGAACCAACTGCCAGCGTCGAGGGTTTTGAGTTCCGCCATGGTGAACGCATTGGCGGGGCTGTCCTTGCGTTCGGGAAACCTGGTCGCGACGTCCGTGGTGCGCAGCAGGCTGTCATCATGCAGGACGAAGAGCACACCGTCCTTGCTGCGTTGCAGATCCAGCTCCAGGTAATCGGCGCCCAGGTCGCGGGCCAGCTTGTAGGCCGCGGCGGTGGATTCCGGCGCGTCGAATGAAGCGCCACGGTGGGCGATCACTGCCGGATGGGGGATGCCCTGGAGGGTCGCCAATGCCTTGGGAGTCGAGGCCTCGGCTGCGTGTGTCTGACCGAAGCCGAGCAACAGGCTCAACATCAAGGCGCTGCGGGTGAAGGTAACAGGCATGCTCGAGTTCCTTTCGTAGGTTCGCAAAAACCTATCTTTTAACAACTCGATGCGCCGAACGCTATCGCCAGACCGACACAAAGCTGCGTAAAGCAGATTTTTCCCACGGCTTTTCAGGCGGCTTTGCAGTACTCTTGGCGGCAACAGTTTCCCCGGCAGAGGGAGACCTGAACACAATCGCTTGCCCTGCGTGTAAACCATCGATCAGACGTCCCACGGGACGCATCCATGAGGTTTACCATGCGCACCACTTCGACCTTCATCTGCCAGGCCGCCGATCAGCTCCAGGGTTTTGTCGGCCTGAACCGCAAGACCGGCCAGTACATCGTGCGTTTCAGCGAAGACGCCTTCGGCATGGACGTGGCCGACGACGGCATTATCCCCACCAGCGAATTCGTCTGGGCCCCTGCCGCCCAAGGCACCATGATCCTGAAGCGCGAGCGGATCCAGTTGCTGCTGGACCAGAACATCGACGATCGGATCAACCTTACCGAACCCCTGCGGGTGTACATGGCACGTAGTGACCTGCCGGAGATCATGGCGGTGCGTCAGTTGGTGAACGGCTGAACCGGGCGGATATCGGCAATCGCGTGGTGTTGGGCAGGTCCCTCACCACGGGGGCAAGAAGCGCGCTCAGGCCTGGCGCTGGAACGCATATTCCCGTTCGACCTTGCACACCCGCGTGTGGAAATGGGTGTACCAGGTGACGCGACCGCGCTCCTGGATTGCACGATGTTCAGGATGCCGCTTCCAGCTCTGGATCGCCGCTTCGCTGCTCCAGTAGGAAACCGTGATGCCCAGGCCGTCCTCGCCACGGGCCGATTCGACGCCGAGAAAACCCGGCTGTTCCCTGGCCAGCGCCAGCATGCGCTCGGCGGCTTCGGCGTAGTCTTGGTCTGCATCGGTGCGCAGGGAAGTGAAGATAACGGCGTAATAATGTTCACTCACGGGGCTACGCTCCGGCAGGCTTCGACAAATGCATTGACCAGCGGCGGGATGCGGTTTTCCAAGGCCGCGCGCTCAGGCTGGAACAGCGTGGCGACAAAGAACGGATGCCCCCGCAGTTCCACGGCGCGCAGCTCGCCGGCCGGATCCCTGGCGACGGCGTACAGCGGTCCGTCCAATAGCTCCTTCTCGAACCGCGGATTGACGCCGAAGCGGCACCGATACCCTTCGAACACCGTCTGGCGACCATAAGCCTTGGCCGTCAATGAGTCCGCTACGAGCCCAAGGCTGTCGATGGTTTCGATCAGAGCACAGCTCAGCGGTGTCAGCAGGATGCGTTCGGCTTGCGGGGCGGTTTCGCCATGGACGGCATCGGCCCAGCCCATGACGTTGCGGGCATATTCCAGCATCGCGTGTTGGAACCCGCCGCAGGTGCCCAGGAAAGGGCGACCCTGTTCGCGGGCAAAACGAATGGCGTCCAATGCCCCGGTTTCGTTTCGGTAAGGACTGCCGGGCACGCACCAGATGCCGTCGAAGCCTTCCAGAACGCTCCCATGACTGATGGATTCCGTTGCCAGCCATTGGAAACTCACGAGCTGGCCGGTTTGCTGGCCAATCATCTCCAGGGCCAGGGGAATGGCCCGGTGGGCGATAATCTGCGGGTCATGATCGCCGACAAGGGCGATGTGCGAAGGACGCTGTTTTTCCATGGGGAGGCCTGCCGCTTGTTGATTCCTGGTCGCCACTATAGATTGGCGTTCACGCAATCAATATTGGCGTTTACCCAAGTGCTCAATGCATCGACGCAATATCGCCTGGACTATCCCGACCTGTCCCTGATTCTGGCGCTGGTGCGTGGCGGCTCCCTGGCTCGGGCCGCACGGCTGTTGCAGGTGGACGTATCGACGGTGTTTCGTTCGGTGCGTCGGCTTGAGGCGTCGCTGGGACAGCCACTGTTCGAGAAGAGCCGTGCCGGGTATTTGCCCACGAGCCTGGCACAGGCATTGTCCGAACAGGCCGAGCGTGCCGAGCAAGCCCTGGAAGCTGCGCGTATCGGCGTGGAGCAGGGCGGGGAGGTGGTCAGCGGCACGGTGCGGTTGACCTGTACCGACTCGGTCCTGCAAGCGCTGTTACTGCCTGCTCTGGCGAGGTTCATGCCCGCCTATCCGGCGTTGCACCTGGAACTGAGTACGTCCAACGACTTCGCCAACCTGAGTCGCCGCGACGCTGATATCGCATTGCGATTGACCCGCACGCCACCGGAGCACCTGGTCGGCCGACATCTGGGTGATGTGACCTTCCGGGTATGTGCGAGCCCGTCTTACCTGTGCGCTGTGACTTCGGATGACCTGGCAGCAATGACCTGGATCGCGCCCGACGACTTCCTGCCCGACCACCCCACCGTGACCTGGCGCCGCCAGCATTTTCCCGGCGTGATACCGGCTTATTGCTGCAACAGCATGCTCTCGGTCACCGAGCTGGTGCGCGCCGGCCTGGGCATCGCGGCGCTGCCGGACTTCCTGGTCGACGACGCCCAGGGCCTCACGTCCTTGGGTGAACCGTTGGCTGGCTACGACACGGCGCTTTGGCTCCTGACCCGGCCAGACTGCCGGGCCTTGCGCTCGGTGGTGACGTTGTTCGATGAACTGGGGCGTAGCGTGCGGCTGCGTTGAGTATCAACGCTGGTAATGGGCCAGGAACATGTCGAGGGCCGATTCAACCACCTGGGTCTGTTGCTCAGCGGTCAGGCCAGGTTGGCCCATGGAAATCTGCGGCCAGAAGGCGAACGTCTTGATCAGCCCGTGCATCTGCTGGGCGGCAAAGGCCGGCTCCACAGCTTTCAACCGGCCATCGGCCTGGGCCTGGCGAATCCAGGCCGTCAGGCCTTCTTCACGCTGTCCCATGCGCGCAACCATGTTCTGTGCCCGCTCGGGAGAATGGATCGTTGCGGCGATGGCGATGCGCGCCAGGTCGAGGAAGTTATCGTCCGCCAGCATGTGCAGTTTGGCTTGCAGCAATCGACGAAGCTGCTCGCGCAGAGGCCTGTCGGGGTCGTAGGCGGTTTCCTGCTCTGCCGTCACGCTGTTCCATAACCGGTTCAGGATCTCAGCGAAAAGTTCTTCCTTGCTCGGAAAGTGGTTATACACCGTGCGCTTCGACACACCGGCCGTTGCCGCGATCTTGTCCATGCTGGTGATATCGAAACCACTGCTGCGAAATTCGGCAATGGCGGCCTCCAGGATGGCTTCGCGTTTTCGGTCGGTGAGGCGCTGCGGTACGGTCATGGGTAAAAATAGTCCAGAAAAGATAAGTTACACTCGGTGGTTTACTTGTTGTCGGCAGTGATGCAGTCTGCAACCTACACCGGTCGGTGTAGTTTTACCATCAAGCGAACGGCTGAGCGTGCATGCAACGGCCATTTAGCGTTCAACAACGGCGAAGCGCAATGCCAGTGACGCCCTTGGAGTTATCGCATCATGACCCATCCCTCTATTTCGTCCGACAGCTCATCTATTCATCCCGCGTCTCGACGGGAGCAAGGAAAGTATCGCAACCACGCCTCGACGCCTCGGGAAGGGGTCGGCAAGGCCTTGCGCATTCTGTGGAACATGGTCTTCCACAAGCCCCGCGACACCCGCCCTAAGGGCGCCGTCCCGGTCCGGCCGTTGACCCGTGCCGAGCTGCTGGCGGCGCCCAATGGCAGTGTCTTTCGCCTGGGCCATTCCACCGTACTGCTCAAGCTTCGGGACAAATTCTGGCTGACCGACCCGGTTTTTTCCGAGCGTGCCTCCCCGGTGCAGTGGGCCGGCCCTAAACGCTTTCACCAACCGCCCATCAGCCTGGAAGAGCTGCCGCCCATCGAGGCGGTGATTCTTTCCCACGATCATTACGACCATCTCGATCACCAGGCCATCATCCAGCTTGCCGACAGGACCGAGCATTTCCTGACGCCACTTGGAGTGGGCGATACCCTGGTCAAATGGGGCGTCGACGCCAGCAAGGTGCGTCAGCTGGACTGGTGGCAGGGCACCGAGGTGGACGGTATCGAGTTCATCGCCACCCCCTCCCAGCATTTTTCCGGTCGGGGCCTGTTCGACGGCAACAGCACGTTGTGGGCCTCGTGGGTGATGATCGACGGTGACACCCGGATTTTCTTCAGCGGCGATACCGGTTATTTCGATGGCTTCAAACGCATCGGCAATCGCTACGGCCCCTTTGACCTGACCCTGATGGAAACCGGTGCCTACAACGTCGAATGGCCCCTGATCCACATGCAGCCCGAACAGACCCTCCAGGCGCATATCGATCTCAGGGGCCGTTGGCTGCTGCCGATCCATAACGGGACGTTCGACCTGTCGATGCATGCCTGGTACGAACCCTTCGACCGAATCCTGGCCCTGGCCTGGGAGCGTAACGTTCTCATCACCACGCCGCGGATGGGCGAAGCCTTCAGCCTTACGCAACCGCAACGTGGCCGGGCCTGGTGGCTGGATGTGGAGGCGTCGGCCTACCAGAACCAGACCGGTATGGCCTGATACCGTGTCACACCCGCAGGGTCATTCGATCATCGCGTAATCGGCCCGCTCCATGGGATCCGGCGTGGCGCCCTTGATGTTCATGCCGCGCCCCGGTGCGAAGCCAGGGAAGAACACCAGGCCCTCGGCTTCCAGTCGAAAGGCCAGGGCCAGGCGCGTCACGTCGCGCAACTCCCCGCCGGCTTCGAAGCGCCGTATGGCCGGGACTGAAACACCGGACTGGCGGGACAATTCCTCGACACTCCAGCCCAGCATGGCTCGGGCCTGGGCACTGTGGGCGGGGGTGAACTGGTAGACAGCGATGCGTTCCAGGGTGGTTTTGATTGCGAGAGAGGCCATGGGGGTTCTCCAAAGCGGTGGGTTCAAAAAATACTGTGTTTTTGTACAGTTGTTTTGAGCCCGGATCAATCTCATTTTTTTGATGGATGACCGGTGGTTTTCTCCAGCCAGGCGCTCGGGGCCTGGCCCAGGATCCTTCGAAACATCGTGGAGAACGCCGCGGGACTGTCATAGCCCAGATCAAGGGCAATCCTGGTCACTGAATCTCCTACAGCCAATCGAGACAATGCCGACAGGACGCAGGCCTGTTGTCGCCATTGGCTGAAACTCAGCGAGGTATGCTGCCTGAACAGGCGATTGAACGATCGCAGGCTGACGTGCAACTGCGCGGCCCATTGCACAGGCGACGCATGGGCGTCGGGTTTTGCCAGGAAGATCTGGCACAGGCCCAGCAAGCGGGGCTCCTTGGGCAATGGAAGGTGCAATGGCAAAGGGGCGCTGCGCGGCAGCTCATGCAAGAGCAGTTGGACCAGCGCACCATCGCGTCCGGCTTCGTCGTAGTTCGGTACAAGCTCCACGGCCTCTATCAGAAGCTGGCGCATCAGGGGCGACACGCCGATGACCTGGCAACGGCTGTCCATGCCTGTGATGACAGCTGGTTCAAGGTACAGGCTGCGCGTGCTGACGCCCAGCATCAACACTTCATGGGCGACCCCTGGCGGAATCCATACCGCCTGTTGCGGCGGCACCACCCAGTTACCGTCCTGTGTGCTGACCTTCATCACCCCAGTTGCACCGTAGAGCAACTGCGCACGGCGATGGCGGTGTATCGGCAACAGGTATCCATGGGGATAGTCGGTGCCGATGGCGACCACAGCCCGGGGCGTCGCATCCAATACATCGATCGAACCATTGCGCATCGAAAGCCTCGTTTTGGCGTAAACGCAAAGATTATTGGCCAGTTTGCTACAGCGGGCCATGTCTCGTTTACCTATCGTCGACACCTTTCTCCGGCAGTGGATTTCTCTGATGTCCTACCTATTGCTCGCCTGTTTCGGCTGCCTGAGCGGCGTGACCGCCGTGCTGTTCGGGTTTGGCGGCGGCTTTGTCGTCGTACCGCTGATCTACCGCTTGCTGATGGCACGTCACGCTAATGACGCCATCGGTGAGTCGGCGATGCACATCGCCGTGGCGACCTCCACCTGCGCCATGATCGTCAACGCTCTGGTCGCGACCCGAAAACACCAACGCGCCGGTCAGTTGCTTGCTCATTACCTGTGGCCGTTCGGTGCCTTCATCGCCCTGGGCGCGGCCCTCGGTGCGATGACTGCCACCTGGATGAGCGGCGAAATCATTCGCTACGTCTTCAGCGCCTACCTGGCCCTGACCATTCTGGATTGCTTGCTACGGCGAGGTTTTCTTACACGCCAGAGCGACGTCGTCCCTCGCTCCCTGTCGACACTGGAGACGACGTTGGGAGGTACTGCTGTCGGAATCATCGCCACGTTCCTGGGTGTCGGTGGCAGTGTCATGACTGTGCCGCTGCTTCGCCGGTGTGGCTTGAGCATGTCCCAGGCTACATCGATGGCAAATCCACTGAGCTTGCCTGTCGCTTTGGCTGGTACCGTTACCTACATGGCTTTGGCCGGCCTCACCGGAGCTGACCTCGGGCCGTGGTTCGTCGGATATGTGGACCTGCTGGCGTTCGCTGTACTCACGCTCGGTGCGGTACTGGGCATCCGCCTGGCAATGCCATGGGTCGGGCGGATACCGGATCGACTGCATGCGCGGGTATATGTCGGGCTGCTGATGATGGTGATGGGCGCAATGTTGTCGGGGTAGGGGGTTATTGGTCGGCCAGCCCCGGTGCTTCCCGGATGATGAAGTGATCCAGGTTCTCGATATTGGCGCTGAATACTCCGAACGTCTGGTCGGGGTTTTTCTTGCTCGGCACCTGTTTCAACTCCGGCGTCACCCCATAAAAGAAGCAGTACAACGGCGCGTCGCTGTCCACGGCGTGCTTGATTTCTTCCAGGAACGCTTTGCGCTTGCGGTAGTTGTCGATCAGTTTCTTGCTCAGGTAGACATTGACCGAGTAAGGCTTCTTCTTTGTCTCATCCGGTTGCTTGAACCAGACCTTCTGTTCGAAGTCGATGCGAAAACTCTGCGTGTAGTCCTTGATCTCCTTGATCCTGCCCCAGTAGATCAATCCCCTGTTGTCCAGCAGGTACTCGATCTTCTTGAAGAACGAGGCGTAGGGTGCCGTATGCTCGCCGATCTTCAGGGGCATGCGCTTGAGCAACGCCTTGTCCGCGAAGTTCGATACGAAACACTCCACCGGATGAGCGAAGACATGGGTCCTGTCCGGTGCCGAACCGCGGCCCGGGTGCTCGCCATGACTGGCGAGGGAAGGCGCGCGTTCTTCGCGTATTCCATCGGTCGTCACCGTCGGGCTGGACGGCTTGCGCACATACTCGCGCCGAGCCAGCAATAGCTCCGAAGGAAAATGCTCTTCCCGAGCGTCATCCGATTCCTCACCATCCGCCTCCAGGCCAGACGCCGGGGTCTTTAGACTGGCATAGGGGCAACCCTCGATATGTCGCGTACTGGGGATGTTCTTGAAGTGCGGCGTGCGTACATAGTTCACGTTCTTGGCATTGAATGTCCCCAATACATTCGTCGCGTCGAACGCTATTCGACAAACATCGTTGGGGCACTGGAAATGCTCCTTGGCGGAGTCGAAGTCCATGGTCTCGTCGAAATTCAAATCGCGCACGTCATAGATCGATAACTTGTCGTCGAGGCTGAGGCAGTAGGCGAGGTCGAATTTCATGACGGGCTCGGGTCCTTGAGAACAAAAGGATATTAATAGCGAGTGGTGGGGTGAGATGCACTGATTGTTTTGCAAACACGGCAGTAAGCCGGTGTCCCCCGACTCGCCTGGCAACCTGTGGCGAGAGACTGTGCTTTCGCTGGCTTGCGGAGCAATCCCGATGCCAGGTGCAAGAAGTCCTTCACGCGCCTACATCCAACGGTGCTTTCTGACCCAATGAAAAAGGGCTGCCTAATGGCAGCCCTTTGTTTTGTCGTGAGAGAACTCAGTCCCAGCTAAGCGCGCCGCCGGTTTGGTATTCAATCACCCGAGTCTCAAAGAAGTTCTTCTCTTTCTTCAAGTCCATGATCTCGCTCATCCAAGGGAACGGGTTAGTCGTGCCTGGATACTCTTCTTTCAGACCAATCTGCGACAGGCGACGGTTGGCGATGAACTTCAGATAGTCTTCCATCATCGCCGCGTTCATGCCCAACACGCCGCGAGGCATGGTGTCGCGGGCGTATTCGATCTCCAGCTGCGTACCCTGCAGGATCATCTGGGTCGCTTCTTCCTTCATCTCGGCATCCCACAGGTGCGGGTTTTCGATCTTGATCTGGTTGATCACGTCGATGCCGAAGTTTAGGTGCATGGATTCGTCGCGCAGGATGTATTGGAACTGCTCGGCGACGCCGGTCATTTTGTTGCGCCGGCCCATGGAGAGGATCTGGGTGAAGCCGCAGTAGAAGAAGATGCCTTCCAGGACGCAGTAGTAGGCGATCAGGTTGCGCAGCAGCTCCTTGTCGGTTTCCGGGGTGCCGGTCTGGAACGTCGGGTCGGAGATGGAGCGGGTGTATTTCAGGCCCCAGGCGGCTTTTTTCGCCACCGATGGGATCTCGTGGTACATGTTGAAGATCTCGCCTTCATCCATGGCCAGCGATTCGATGCAGTACTGGTAGGCGTGGGTGTGGATCGCCTCTTCGAACGCCTGGCGCAGGATGTACTGGCGGCATTCCGGGTTGGTGATCAGGCGATACACGGCCAGGACCAGGTTGTTGGCCACCAGGGAGTCGGCGGTGGAGAAGAAGCCCAGGTTGCGCATCACGATGCGGCGTTCGTCGTCGGTCAGGCCTTCCGGGTTTTTCCAGAGGGCGATGTCGGCGGTCATGTTGACTTCTTGCGGCATCCAGTGGTTTGCGCAACCGTCCAGGTACTTCTGCCAGGCCCAGTCGTACTTGAAAGGCACGAGCTGGTTGAGGTCGGCGCGGCAGTTGATCATGCGCTTTTCATCGACGGCGACGCGGGCGGAGGCGCCTTCGAGTTCGGCGAGGCCTTCGGCGATGTCGAGCTTGTCGAGGGCGGCCTTGGCGCGAATGATCGCCGCCGAGTCGCTGGCCGTCACGGCGCGCGCTTCCAGTGCGGCGGCACCGCCGGCACTGTCGAGGCGGTCCATGTTGGCTTCAGAAGCGTGGCCGGCGTTGGTGCTTTTTACAGCAACTTCGCCGTCTTCTTTGTCGAATTCGTCCCAGCTCAGCATGACGTGTCGTCTCCTGCGTGAGGGCCAGATGCCCGGTGAAGGCCTACTGGCCGCGTTGGATCTTGGAAAATCGTTTGTTGCAGCAGCTGACGCAGGCAATAAACAGAAAAATGTACGGGTCATGCCGAAGCGGCTGTGAACGCGAAGAGGCAATGTGCCTTTGCGTAGGCTTCAGGCTGGCTTGATCCCCTGTAAGGGAATATTGCAGGCCCGTTTAAGGCGGCATTATAAGGACTTTTTTGCCTACGTGGTGCGGCGAAATCGCCCACGGAGGAGGTGGCGGGGTGGCATATCCGCGTCGGAGCGAGAGTTTACAAGGCTTGCGTCAGGAAAGGACCACTGAAGATTTTTTTTGCATGGGTCGAATGGCGAGAGGTTTTGATCAAAAAACGATCTATTTTTGCGGTTTTGCACTACATGTTGTGTTTGTCGAGGGTTTTCGGCGGTCCCAGACACAACCCGGCCCGACCGGAGTCGGGCCTTGGAAACTGCCAATAATGATCAATCGATGCGCGCCGAATCGGTGCGGTCGCTGCCATCGGCAGCGACGCTCGTCGAAGCGGTGTGGTCGTTGGCATTGGTGGCGACCGTGGCGCTGTTCGAGAGGTTGTAGCGATCGATAGCGACGGCGGAACCGGTGTGATCGAAGCCGTCGGCGGCGAAGCCATGGCTGGCCAGTACGGACAGGGTCAAGGCGCAGAACAGTTTGCTTTTCATGGTGGTTGCTCCTGGTTCGTTCACACGTCGGTCAGCCGTTGGAGCAACCGTTGCCCATGATGCTGTAGCGAAGGATGTGGAGCTGGCCCTTCGAATCTTCGTATTCCATCTTCGCCGGGACCACTTCGCAGACGTTCGGAATCTCGCTCATGTAAATGACTTTGGCGATGTCCAGGTGGGTGGAGTAGGTGTACTCCTCGATGGCCGGTTGTTGCTGTGCGACATCGGTCGGGACCTCGTCTGCCATTGCGCTGGCGCAAAGACTGCCGAGGACCAGGACCCATAGAGCTTTCATCTGATTCACCTTTCTTGAGGTCGAGTGGGTTCACGCAACCTTTTTGGGGTTGCGTGTGGAGCTGGGTTTGGAAGTTGGATTAACGGCCTTCGTGGGGGCTGTGTTGCGTTAATCGTGTTTGCCGGTTGGCGAGATGGATTCTAGGGAGCCGGGCCGGACGCAAACAGACCGGGTTTTGATAAACACTTTTGGTTGATTTGGTAATAATCGCCGGGAACGGGGCGCTGTCTGCGGCCAATGGTCTGGATCACCGACGCTGTGGCGAGCACGCCCGTTGTCATAGGGAAGTGCTCTGAAAACGGGCCTCGGGAGGGATTACCGACACTTTGTAGGGACTTGTTACTACCATCGTCGAATGGTTCCATAGGCCCGCGCCGAGCTACAACGGACCCATACAAAAACAACTATTGTCACCGAGGTAAGAAAGATGAGTGCGGCTTCCCTGTATCCCGTTCGTCCCGAGGTAGCGGCCAGTACGCTGACTGACGAGGCGACCTACAAGGCCATGTACCAGCAGTCGGTGGTCAACCCGGATGGTTTCTGGCGCGAGCAGGCCAAGCGCCTCGACTGGATCAAGCCGTTCACCACGGTGAAGCAGACATCCTTCGACGATCACCACGTCGACATCAAGTGGTTCGCCGATGGCACCCTGAACGTGTCCTACAACTGCCTCGACCGCCATCTGGCCGAGCGCGGTGACCAGGTGGCGATCATCTGGGAGGGCGACGACCCTGCCGAGAGCCGCAAGATCACTTATCGCGAGCTGCATGAAGAAGTGTGCAAGTTCGCCAACGCCCTGCGTGGCCAGGACGTGCACCGCGGCGACGTAGTGACGATCTACATGCCGATGATTCCCGAGGCCGTGGTCGCCATGCTGGCCTGTGCCCGGATCGGCGCGATCCACTCGGTGGTATTCGGTGGCTTCTCCCCCGAGGCGCTGGCCGGCCGGATCATCGACTGCAGGTCCAAAGTGGTGATCACCGCCGACGAAGGCATTCGTGCCGGCAAGAAGATCCCCCTCAAGGCCAACGTCGACGATGCGCTGACCAACCCGGAAACCAGCAGCATCCAGAAAGTCATCGTGTGCAAGCGCACCGCTGGCAACATCAAGTGGAACCAGCACCGCGACATCTGGTACGAAGACCTGATGAAGGTGGCGGGTACCGTTTGCGCGCCGAAGGAGATGGGTGCCGAAGAGGCGCTGTTCATCCTCTATACCTCCGGTTCCACCGGCAAGCCCAAGGGGGTGCAGCACACCACCGCCGGCTACTTGCTGTATGCGGCCCTGACCCACGAGCGCGTGTTCGACTACAAGCCGGGCGAGATCTACTGGTGCACCGCCGACGTCGGCTGGGTCACCGGCCACAGCTACATCGTCTATGGACCGCTGGCCAATGGCGCGACCACCTTGCTGTTCGAAGGCGTGCCGAACTATCCGGACATCACCCGCGTCGCGCAGGTCATCGACAAGCACAAGGTCAATATCCTCTACACCGCGCCGACCGCCATCCGCGCGATGATGGCTTCGGGTACCGCCGCTGTCGACGGTGCCGATGGCAGCAGCCTGCGCCTGTTGGGGTCGGTGGGCGAGCCGATCAACCCGGAAGCCTGGGACTGGTACTACAAGAACGTGGGCAAGGAGCGTTGCCCGATCGTCGACACCTGGTGGCAGACCGAAACCGGTGGCGTGCTGATCAGCCCGTTGCCAGGTGCCACAGCCTTGAAGCCGGGTTCGGCCACGCGGCCATTCTTCGGCGTGGTACCGGCGTTGGTGGACAACCTCGGCAACCTGATCGAAGGCGCCGCCGAAGGCAACCTGGTGATCCTCGATTCGTGGCCAGGCCAGGCGCGGACGCTGTACGGCGACCATGACCGTTTCGTCGATACCTACTTCAAGACCTTCAGCGGCATGTACTTCACCGGTGACGGTGCGCGTCGTGATGAGGATGGGTACTACTGGATCACCGGTCGGGTGGACGACGTGCTCAACGTATCCGGCCACCGCATGGGCACCGCCGAGATCGAAAGCGCCATGGTCGCCCACCCGAAAGTCGCCGAAGCGGCGGTGGTCGGTGTGCCGCACGACATCAAGGGGCAGGGCATCTATGTCTACGTCACCCTGAATGCCGGCGAGGAAACCAGCGAGGCCCTGCGCCTGGAACTGAAGAACTGGGTGCGCAAGGAGATCGGCCCGATTGCGTCGCCGGATGTGATCCAGTGGGCGCCGGGGCTGCCGAAAACCCGTTCGGGCAAGATCATGCGCCGTATCCTGCGCAAGATCGCTACGGCCGAATACGACAGCCTGGGTGATATCTCCACCCTGGCCGATCCGAGCGTAGTGGCGCACCTGATCGAGACCCACAAGACCATGAACGTCGCCTGACGGTAATCCGTAGCACCGAAAAGCCCCGCCCGGTTTTGCCGAGCGGGGCTTTTTCGTGGGGCTGGCGCGCGCCCTCGCCACAGGTCAGGTGTTCGAGTGACTGCGGTGCCTGGCTTTGGGGCTGCTTCGCAGCCCGCAGGAGCAAGCTCCCTCGCCACAGGTTCGGCGAATGAATAAATATCGGCGTTTGAAGCAGGAGGTGTCTGAGCGTTACCGGTGTTTTGAAATGTGTAACCAAAGGCGCCACAACGGGGCGATGTGAAACGTGAAGCCCCGTCATAGGGCGGCTTCGGGCGTCTTGTAAAATAAGGCGACACGCTGTGCTTGCCGGATTAGAAGGGTTTGCCAATAATGGGCCCGCAATTTGCAGCATGGATCGGTTCCCCTTCTTTTGCTCTTGCATGAATTTGCGGAGCTGTCAATGTGCTCAAACAGCTTTCTCGGTGCTTCTGTAATTTGTTGTCGCATTGAAGAAATATCGGCTTCCGACCTGTCGTTAGAATGCCGATCACTCGCTCGTCGTGGCCTGCGTTGAATAAAACGTGGGCTTCCTAGGACGCAGCACCTGAGTTCGTTTTACCCATTCGCATATTGGGCTGTTGCTCACTCTGCCGTTTTGCCCTTTACCGATGGAGTCCCAAGATGAAGAAACTTGTGCTGCTTGGCGCCCTGGCACTGTCCGTGCTGTCCCTGTCGTCGTTCGCCGATGAGAAACCGCTGAAGATCGGTATCGAGGCGGCTTATCCTCCGTTCGCCTCGAAAGCCCCGGACGGCAGCATCGTCGGTTTCGACTACGACATCGGCAATGCGCTGTGCGAAGAGATGAAGGTCAAGTGTGTGTGGGTCGAGCAGGAGTTCGATGGCCTGATTCCCGCCTTGAAGGTGCGCAAGATCGACGCGATCCTGTCCTCCATGTCCATCACTGAAGATCGCAAGAAGTCCGTCGACTTCACCAACAAGTACTACAACACTCCGGCTCGCCTGGTGATGAAGTCCGGTACCCAGGTCAGCGAAAGCCTGGCCGAGCTCAAGGGCAAGAACATTGGCGTGCAGCGCGGCTCGATCCACGAGCGTTTCGCTCGCGAAGTCCTGGCCCCGCTGGGTGCCGAGATCAAGCCGTACGGCTCGCAGAACGAGATCTACCTGGATGTTTCCGCAGGTCGTCTCGACGGTACCGTGGCCGATGCCACCCTGCTGGATGACGGTTTCCTCAAGACCGACGCCGGCAAGGGGTTCGCCTTCGTGGGCCCGGCCTTCACCGACGAGAAATACTTCGGCGACGGTATCGGCATCGCGGTTCGCAAGGGTGATGCGCTGAAAGACAAGATCAATGGCGCGATCGCTGCCATTCGCGAAAATGGCAAGTACAAGCAAATCCAGGACAAGTACTTCGCCTTCGACATCTACGGCAAGTAATACCGTCCCGCTACTCGGGCGAAATGGCGCAAGCAACAGGCTCCCTGCGGTTTGCGCCATTTTTTTCATCCCACTTTCGAGGACCTGAATCATGTTGAAAGGCTACGGGGCTGTCATCCTCGATGGCGCATGGTTGACGCTTCAGCTCGCCTTGTCGTCCATGGCCCTGGCCATCGTCCTGGGGCTGATCGGCGTCGCGTTGCGGCTCTCGCCGGTGCGCTGGCTGGCTTGGCTGGGCGACCTGTATTCCACGGTCATCCGGGGTATCCCCGACCTGGTGCTGATCCTGCTGATCTTCTACGGTGGCCAGGATCTGCTCAACCGTGTCGCGCCGCTGCTCGGGTATGACGACTACATCGACCTGAACCCGCTGGCGGCCGGCATCGGCACCCTGGGCTTCATCTTCGGTGCGTACCTGTCGGAAACCTTTCGTGGTGCGTTCATGGCGATTCCCAAGGGCCAGGCCGAGGCGGGCATGGCGTATGGCATGAGCGGCGTCCAGGTGTTTTTCCGGGTGCTGGTGCCGCAGATGATTCGCCTGGCGATTCCGGGCTTCACCAACAATTGGCTGGTGTTGACCAAGGCTACCGCACTGATCTCGGTGGTGGGCCTGCAAGACATGATGTTCAAGGCCAAGCAGGCGGCGGATGCCACTCGCGAGCCTTTTACCTTCTTCCTGGCAGTGGCGGCGATGTATCTGGTGATCACCAGTGTCTCGTTGCTGGCATTGCGTCACCTCGAGAAGCGCTACTCGGTAGGCGTAAGGGCGGCTGATCTATGATCTTCGACTACAACGTCATCTTCGATGCCTTGCCGCTGTACTTCAGTGGCCTGCTGACCACGCTCAAGCTGCTGGCCCTGTCGTTGTTCTTCGGCCTGCTGGCGGCGTTGCCCCTGGGGCTGATGCGGGTGTCCAAGCAGCCCATCGTCAATATGACGGCCTGGCTCTACACCTATGTGATTCGCGGCACCCCGATGCTGGTGCAGCTGTTCCTGATCTACTACGGGCTGGCGCAGTTCGAGATCGTACGCGAAAGCTTCCTCTGGCCGTGGCTGTCCAGTGCGACCTTCTGTGCATGCCTGGCATTCGCCATCAATACCAGTGCCTACACCGCCGAGATCATCGCCGGCAGCCTGCGGGCCACGCCCAACGGCGAGATCGAAGCGGCCAAGGCCATGGGCATGTCGCGCTACAAACTGTATCGCCGGATCCTGCTGCCGTCGGCCCTGCGTCGGGCGCTGCCGCAATACAGCAACGAGGTGATCATGATGCTGCAGACCACCAGCCTGGCGTCCATCGTGACCCTGATCGACATCACCGGCGCCGCGCGCACGGTGAACGCCCAGTATTACCTGCCCTTCGAGGCTTACATCACGGCCGGTGCCTTCTACCTGTGCCTGACCTTCATCCTGGTGCGCCTGTTCAAGCTGGCCGAGCGTCGCTGGCTGAGTTACCTGGCCCCGCGCAAGCACTGATAACGCATCGACCCGCTCGACTGCTCAACGACTGACGTTTTGTGAGAACCGACCGCATGTACAAGCTTGAAGTCCAAGACCTGCATAAACGCTATGGCAGTCACGAAGTGCTCAAGGGCGTGTCCCTGAAGGCCGCCGCCGGGGATGTCATCAGCATCATCGGCTCCAGTGGCTCCGGCAAGAGTACATTCCTGCGTTGCATCAACCTGCTCGAGCAGCCTCACGCCGGCAAGATCCTGCTCAACAACGAAGAGCTGAAGCTGGTAGCTGGCAAGGATGGCGCCTTGAAGGCCGCTGACCCCAAGCAGCTGCAACGCATGCGTTCGCGGTTGTCGATGGTGTTCCAGCATTTCAACCTGTGGTCCCATATGACTGCGCTGGAAAACATCATCGAGGCACCCGTGCATGTGCTGGGGGTGCCCAAGGCCGAGGCCCGGGAGAAAGCCGAGCATTACCTGAACAA
Source organism: Pseudomonas sp. NFACC32-1 (assembly GCF_900101215.1). NCBI lineage: Bacteria > Pseudomonadati > Pseudomonadota > Gammaproteobacteria > Pseudomonadales > Pseudomonadaceae > Pseudomonas > Pseudomonas sp. NFACC32-1. Next base: position 47,550 of record NZ_FMUL01000006.1, on the reverse strand, counting down.
GGTCGGCGTGGCCCATCGCAAGGACGCCTATCCGGGCCACATGTCCGGCGGCGAGCAGCAGCGCGTGGCGATCGCCCGCGCGTTGGCGATGGAGCCGGAAGTCATGCTGTTCGACGAGCCGACCTCGGCCCTCGACCCGGAACTGGTGGGCGACGTGCTCAAGGTGATGCAGGCCCTGGCCCTGGAGGGTCGGACCATGGTGGTGGTGACCCATGAGATGGGTTTCGCCCGTGAGGTGTCGAACCAGCTGGTGTTCCTGCACAAGGGGATCGTCGAAGAAAGCGGCAACCCACGGGAAGTGCTGGTCAACCCGCAATCGGAGCGCCTGCAACAATTTCTTTCGGGCAGCCTCAAGTAATCGCTCCCGTTACGCCGCTGATTTGGGTCATGCTGAGCACCAAGTGCCAGATGGTCTAATTTGGTTGCAGCCGCTTTTGGCTTTAACACTGTTTTCGCTTCGGATTGCCCGACATGACTGCCCATCGAATTGGTTTCCTGATTTGGCCCAGCACTAAAGCCCTGACGCTGGCGCTGGCGGAGGAGGCCTTGCGTGTTGCTCAGCGGGTGCATCCGGAGGTGGCCTACGAACTCTCGTTCCTGCAGGCCGAGCCGCCGGTGGAGGGCACGTGGCAATTGCCGGGTGAACCCTGGGCGGGCAAGCTTGAAGGCCTGCAGAAGCTTTTCCTGCTGGCCGATGAGCCGCCGACCGCACTGGCCTCGAACCTGAGCAGCGCCCTCAAGCAATTGGTGCGTGCCGGCTGCGTGATCGGCGGGTTGTCCGCTGGCGTTTATCCCCTGGCCCAGTTGGGTCTGCTCGACGGTTATCGTGCAGCGGTGCATTGGCGCTGGCAGGACGATTTTTCCGAGCGTTTCCCCAAGGTCATCGCCACCAGTCACCTGTTCGACTGGGATCGCGACCGACTGACCGCGTGTGGCGGCATGTCGGTGCTCGACCTGTTGCTGGCGGTGCTGGCCCGGGATCACGGTGCCGAGCTCTCTGGCGCGGTGTCGGAAGAACTGGTGGTCGAGCGTATTCGCGAAGGTGGCGAGCGTCAGCGCATCCCGTTGCAGAACCGCCTCGGCTCCAGCCATCCGAAGCTCACCCAGGCCGTGCTGCTGATGGAAGCCAATATCGAAGAGCCGTTGACCACCGACGAAATCGCCCAGCATGTCTGCGTATCCCGCCGGCAACTGGAGCGGATCTTCAAGCAATACCTCAATCGCGTGCCGAGTCAGTATTACCTGGAGCTGCGCCTGAACAAGGCCCGGCAGATGCTGATGCAGACCAGCAAATCCATCATCCAGATCGGCTTGTCCTGCGGTTTTTCCTCGGGGCCGCATTTCTCCAGCGCCTATCGCAACTTCTTCGGTGCCACGCCGCGGGAAGATCGTAACCAGCGGCGCAGCAGCAATCCATTCGAGCTGTCTTCGGTGCCCTCCGAGCGCGGCTAGGGCTGGCACACCAGCTGCTACAGCATCTGTGGTTGGGGGCTGGCACACCATCCTGTGGCCAGGGCTGGTACAGCATCTGTGGCTGACACGACACCCTGTGGCGAGGGCATTCCAGCAAGCAAGGGAAATGTGAGTGTCTCTGCCTCAAAGCCTGCGCCAACGTTTAAACTGCGCCTTTGCGACGCTATTTGTCGCATTGCCGTAAACCCGCGCAAAACGTGGGTTGGCGCTATAAGAAGTTGTCGCTTGGCGACAAGGTCAGGCCGAAAACTGTCCTTACAATCCCCCCATCACTCGCCAGTTCCAGGCGAGTGTTCCTCTTCAGGAGACTCCGATGTCCGTTGAGCAAGCCGCGGTACAACGCGCCGATTTCGACCAAGTGATGGTCCCCAACTATGCACCTGCTGCCTTCATACCTGTGCGTGGCGCCGGTTCCCGCGTGTGGGACCAGTCCGGTCGCGAGTTGATCGATTTCGCCGGCGGCATCGCGGTCAATGTGCTGGGGCATGCCCATCCCGCGCTGGTCGGCGCATTGACCGAGCAGGCCAACAAGCTGTGGCACGTGTCCAACGTTTTTACCAACGAGCCGGCGCTGCGCCTGGCCCATAAGCTGGTCAACGCGACCTTTGCCGAGCGGGCATTCTTCTGCAACTCCGGTGCCGAAGCCAACGAGGCCGCCTTCAAGCTGGCCCGTCGAGTCGGGTTCGATCGTTTCGGTAGCGAGAAATACGAAATCATCGCCGCGCTCAACAGCTTCCACGGTCGCACCCTGTTCACCGTCAACGTTGGCGGACAGTCGAAGTACTCCGATGGTTTCGGTCCCAAGATCGCCGGCATCACCCACGTGCCCTACAACGACCTGGCAGCGCTGAAGGCAGCCATTTCGGACAAGACCTGTGCCGTGGTGCTGGAGCCGATCCAGGGCGAGGGCGGCGTATTGCCGGCTGAAGTGGCTTATCTGCAAGGCGCTCGCGACCTGTGCGACGCCCATGACGCGCTGCTGGTATTCGACGAAGTGCAGACCGGCATGGGTCGCAGCGGCGAGCTGTTCGCCTACATGCATTACGGCGTGGTCCCGGACATCCTCACCAGTGCCAAGAGCCTGGGCGGTGGTTTCCCGATCGCGGCGATGCTCACCACCGAGGCGCTGGCCAAGCACCTGGTGGTCGGCACCCATGGCACCACCTACGGCGGCAACCCACTGGCATGTGCGGTGGCCGAGGCGGTGATCGATGTGGTCAACACCCCTGAGGTGCTGGGCGGCGTCAAGGCCAAGCACCACAAGTTCAAGGCTCGCCTGGAGCAGATCGGCGAGAAGTACGGCCTCTTCACCCAGGTGCGTGGCCTCGGCTTGCTGCTCGGCTGTGTGTTGAACGATGCCTGGAAAGGCAAGGCCAAGGACATCTTCAACGCTGCCGAACAGGAAGGCCTGATGATTCTGCAGGCTGGCCCGGACGTGGTCCGTTTCGCCCCGAGCCTGGTGGTGGAAGATGCCGACATCGACGCGGGCCTGGACCGTTTCGAACGGGCCGTGGCGAAGTTGACCCAGGCCTGATTCATTTCAATTGAACCGGGGCTACTGTGGGAGCGAGCCTGCTCGCGAAAGCGGTGATTCGGCTTGCGTCAAGGTTGGATGTGCCACCGCCATCGCGAGCAAGCTCGCGCCCACAGGGTGTGGTGGTGGCCTCCAGGCAGGCAGTGAGCCCGGTATTTTTTCTCCGAATCTCGACCTCCCGGTCGAACCGTTTATTTCAAGTTAAGGAGTGACACCATGCTGGTGATGCGCCCCGCGCAAATGGCTGACCTGGGCGAGGTACAGCGTCTGGCTGCGGACAGTCCGATCGGTGTCACTTCCCTGCCCGATGACGTGGAACGCCTGAGCGACAAGATTGCCGCGAGCGAAGCCTCGTTTGCCGCCGAAGTCAGCTTCAACGGCGAGGAAAGCTATTTCTTCGTCCTGGAAGACACTGCCACCGGCAAGCTGGCGGGCTGTTCGGCCATCGTGGCGTCGGCCGGTTATTCCGAACCGTTCTACAGCTTTCGCAACGAGACCTTCGTCCACGCCTCCCGTGAGTTGAAGATCCATAACAAGATCCATGTCCTTTCCCAGTGCCACGACCTGACGGGCAACAGCCTGTTGACCAGTTTCTACGTGATTCCGGAGCTGGTGGGGTCGCCCTGGGCCGAGCTCAATTCCCGTGGACGCCTGCTGTTCGTCGCCAGCCATCCGGAGCGCTTCGCCGATTCGGTGGTGACCGAGATCGTCGGCTACAGCGATGAAAATGGCGACTCGCCGTTCTGGGACGCCATCGGTCGCAACTTCTTCGACCTCAATTACGCCGCCGCCGAGCGCTTGTGCGGGCTGAAAAGTCGCACTTTCCTTGCCGAGCTGATGCCCCATTACCCGATCTACGTGCCGTTGCTGCCGGACGCGGCGCAGGAGGCCATGGGCCAGGTCCACCCGCGTGCGCAGATCACCTTCGACATCCTGATGCGCGAAGGCTTCGAGACCGATCATTACATCGACATCTTCGACGGCGGCCCGACGCTGCACGCCCGGGTTTCGGGGATTCGCTCGATTGCCCAGAGCCGCGTGGTGCCGGTGAGGATCGGCGAAGCCGTCAAGGGAGCCGGTCGCCAATACCTGGTGGCCAACGCCCAGTTGCAGGATTACCGCGCCGTGTTGCTCGAGCTCGACTATGCGCCGGGCAAGCCGGTGACCCTGGACATGGAAGCAGCCGAGGCCCTGGGCGTCGGCGAAGGCGCCAGCGTGCGCCTGGTGGCGGTTTAATGAGTTTCGCGGGGTGCGTGAGCAGCCCGTTTGAGGAGATAGCATGATCGTTCGTCCCGTACGCAGCAGCGATTTACCCGCCCTGATCGCCCTGGCCCGCAGCACCGGCACCGGCCTGACCACCCTGCCGGCCAATGAAGAGCGCCTGGCCCATCGGGTCGGCTGGGCGGAGAAGACCTTTCGCGGCGAAGCCGGGCGTGGCGATGCGGATTACCTGTTCGTGCTCGAAGACGACGATGGCCGGGTGGTGGGCATTTCCGCCATCGCCGGTGCCGTGGGGCTGCGGGAGCCCTGGTACAACTTCCGCGTCGGCCTGACGGTCAGCGCATCCCAGGAGTTGAACATCTACCGGGAAATCCCGACGCTGTTCCTGGCCAACGACCTGACCGGCAACTCCGAGCTGTGCTCGCTGTTCCTGCACGCCGATTACCGCAATGGCCTCAACGGACGCATGCTGGCCAAGGCCCGGTTGTTGTTCATCGCCGAGTTCCCGAAGCTGTTCGGCAACAAGATCATCGCCGAAATGCGGGGCATGTCCGATGAAACCGGGCGTTCGCCATTCTGGGAAAGCCTGGGCCGGCATTTCTTCAAGATGGAATTCAGCCAGGCCGATTACCTGACCGGCGTGGGCAACAAGGCGTTCATCGCCGAACTGATGCCCAAGTTCCCGCTGTACACCTGCTTCCTGTCCGAAGATGCCCGGGCCGTCATCGGCCAGGTCCATCCGGACACCGAGCCTGCGTTGTCGATGCTCAAGAGTGAAGGGTTCAGCTACCAGGGCTACGTCGATATCTTCGACGCCGGCCCGGCCGTGGAGTGCGAAACCGGCAAGATCCGCGCAATCCGCGAAAGCCAGGCGCTGGTCCTGGCGATCGGCACGCCGGGAGACGACGCCACGCCGTTCCTCATCCATAACCGCAAATGCCTGGATTGCCGTATCACGGCCGCCCCGGCGCGTTTCGCCTCGGGGACCCTGGTGGTCGATCCGCTGACCGCCAAACGTCTTCAACTCAACGCTGGCGATCAGGTTCGCGCCGTCGCGTTGTCTGCTGCTCGGGAGTCGAAATAATGAATTCGCTGTACATTGCGGGAAGCTGGCTGGAAGGCCAGGGCGACGCGTTCGAGTCGTTGAACCCGGTGACCCAGCAAGTGCTGTGGTCGGGCAAGGGCGCCACGGCGGCTCAAGTGGAGTCGGCGGCGCAGGCGGCGCGCCAGGCGTTCCCGGACTGGGCCAGGCGCCCGCTGGAGGAGCGGATCCAGGTGCTGGAAGCCTTTGCCGCCGCCCTGAAGCGTCGCGCAGACGAGCTGGCCCGCTGCATCGGTGAGGAAACCGGTAAGCCATTGTGGGAAGCGGCCACCGAAGTCACCAGCATGATCAACAAGGTCGCCATCTCGGTTCAGAGCTACCGGGAGCGGACCGGCGAAAAGAGCGGCCCCCTGGGCGACGCCACCGCCGTGCTGCGCCACAAGCCCCACGGCGTGGTGGCGGTGTTCGGTCCGTATAACTTCCCGGGCCACTTGCCGAACGGTCATATCGTGCCGGCGCTGCTGGCCGGCAACTGCGTACTGTTCAAGCCGAGCGAGCTGACGCCGAAAGTCGCCGAGCTGACGGTCCAGTGCTGGGTCGAGGCCGGTCTGCCGGCGGGTGTGCTCAATCTGCTGCAAGGCGCCCGGGAAACCGGCATCGCCCTGGCGGCGAACCCGGGCATCGACGGCCTGTTCTTCACCGGCTCCAGTCGGACCGGCAACCTGTTGCATCAACAGTTCTCTGGTCGCCCGGACAAGATCCTGGCCCTGGAAATGGGCGGGAACAACCCGCTGGTGGTAGACGAAGTGATCGACGTGGATGCGGCCGTCTACACCATCATCCAGTCGGCATTCATTTCCGCCGGCCAGCGCTGCACTTGCGCCCGCCGTCTGTTGGTGCCGGAAGGCGCCTGGGGCGATGCCTTGCTGGCGCGCCTGGTGGCGGTCAGCGCGACCCTGGAAGTGGGGGCATTCGACCAGCAGCCAGCGCCGTTCATGGGTTCGGTGATTTCCCTGGGCGCGGCGAAAGCATTGATGGATGCCCAGAACCATCTGTTGGGTCTTGGGGCCGTGCCGTTGCTGGCCATGACCCAGCCATTGCCCCAGGCTGCACTGCTGACGCCGGGGATCCTCGACGTGACCGCGGTGGCCGAGCGTCCCGACGAAGAACTGTTCGGGCCTTTGCTGCAAGTGATTCGCTACGTGGATTTCCCTGCGGCCATCGCCGAGGCCAACAATACTCAATATGGTCTGGCCGCTGGCCTGCTGTCGGATTCCCAGGAGCGCTACCAGCAGTTCTGGCTGCAAAGCCGCGCGGGCATCGTCAACTGGAACAAGCAACTGACCGGTGCGGCCAGCAGCGCGCCGTTCGGCGGTGTCGGCGCCTCGGGCAACCATCGCGCCAGCGCTTATTACGCGGCCGATTATTGCGCGTATCCAGTGGCGTCCCTGGAGACGCCAAGCCTTGTCATGCCGGCTGCCCTGACCCCTGGCGTGCGAATGGCGTGAACCTCGATCGCGAGCAAGCTCGCTCCCACAAGGACAGTGCAAGACCCTGTGGGAGCGAGCTTGCTCGCGATAGCCGCGCCGCAGTTGTTATTTGATGCCTATAAAAACAGATTCTCGTGGAGCCTCGCTGATGAAATCCTTTGAAGTCAACTTTGACGGTCTAGTGGGGCCGACCCATAACTACGGCGGGCTCTCGTACGGCAATGTCGCGTCCCAGAGCAACAGCCAGCAATCCTCGAACCCCAAGGAAGCGGCGTTGCAAGGCCTGGCGAAAATGAAAGCGCTGATGGACATGGGCTTCCAGCAGGGCGTGCTGGCGCCGCAGGAGCGCCCCGACGTGGCGGCCCTGCGCCGGTTGGGCTTTGCCGGCAGCGATGCCCAGGTCATCCAGCAGGCGGCGAAGGAAGCGATGCCGTTGCTGGTTGCCAGTTGCTCGGCCTCCAGCATGTGGGTGGCCAACGCCGCCACCGTCAGCCCGAGCGCCGACACCGCTGACGGTCGTGTGCACTTCACCGCGGCCAACCTCAACTGCAAATACCACCGCAGCATCGAGCATCCCACCACCAGTCGGGTACTGGGGGCGATGTTTGCCGATCAGCAGCACTTCGCTCATCACGCCGCGTTGCCGGCGGTGGCGCAGTTCGGCGACGAGGGTGCGGCCAACCACACCCGTTTCTGCCGGACCTACGGCGAGACCGGTGTCGAGTTCTTCGTGTTCGGTCGTAGCGCCTTCGACGCGCGTTATCCGGCGCCACAGAAGTATCCGGCGCGCCAGACCCTCGAGGCGTCCCGCGCCGTTGCCCGCCTGCATGGCCTGCGGGAGGAAGGCGTGGTGTATGCCCAGCAGAATCCGTCCGTGATTGACCAGGGCGTGTTCCATAACGATGTGATCGCAGTGGGTAACGGCGAAGTGCTGTTCTATCACGAGGACGCCTTCCTCGAGACCGAAAGCATGCTGGCGGAGTTGAGTGGCAAGCTCGCCAGGGTCGGTGGGAAATTTCAATCGGTGTGCGTACCGCGTTCTGCGGTCACCGTGGATGATGCGGTTCGTTCCTACCTGTTCAATAGCCAGCTGCTGTCGCGTCCCGATGGCTCGATGCTCTTGATCGTGCCGGAGGAGTGCCGCAGCAACGCCCGCGTCTGGCAATACCTGCAAGGCCTGACGAGCTCTGGCGGGATCATCCGCGAAGTGAAGGTCTTCGACCTCAAGCAGAGCATGCAGAACGGTGGTGGCCCAGCTTGCCTGAGGTTGCGCGTGGCGCTCAACGAAACCGAACTGGCGGCGGTCAACCCAGGGGTTATCATGACCGCGTCGTTGTACGATTCGCTGACCCAGTGGGTCGAGCGGCATTACCGCGACCGCATGACCGAAAACGATCTGGCCGATCCGCAATTGCTGCTCGAATGCCGGTCGGCACTGGATGAATTGACGCAAATCCTTAAACTGGGCTCGGTCTATCCATTCCAGATCAATTGAAAGCGCGCGCGACCTGACTACAGTCAACACAGGGCGCGTGGCCTTACCCCCGGACGAGAACGTAAAAGACATGAGCGATTCCCTGCAACTGATTCTTGAAGACACCGATGGCACCCAACTGCAGACCTCCTGCACCCGCGTCGCGGTGATGTGGCAGGGCAAGGAGTTGTGGATCCAGCAGGATGGCCGCGGTCAGTTGCTGATCGGCGTGGACGTGGAGGAGGGGGATGAGGAGTACGCCAACCTGCTGCTGCGCCCATTGGCAACCAACCTGGTCAGCCTGCAACTGGAAATGGAACCGGCCGACCTCGGCGACGATGACCATGTCCATGGCCCGGATTGCGGCCACGACCATTAAGGAACCCGCGCTATGCTCGCCCTCGGCAAACTGCTTGAACTGACCCTCGCTGGCCGTGAACCGGCGGAGAAGACTCAACTGACTGTCGAAGGCGTGCGGATGCGCTGGTTGAGCGAGGGCGCGCTGGAGGTCAAGCCGCCCGAAGCCCGGGACAACGGCCTGGACTTGCTGTTATCGGCCGGTATCCATGGCAACGAAACCGCCCCGATCGAATTGCTCGACCGCCTGCTGCACGATATCGCCCGCGGCGATATAAAGCCGCGGGCCCGCATTCTGTTTCTGTTCGGCAATCCCGAGGCCATCCGGCGCGGCGAGCGTTTCGTCGAACAGGACGTCAATCGGCTGTTCAATGGTCGTCATGAGTTGAGCGGCGGTCCCGAAGCCTTGCGAGCCTGCGAGCTGGAGCGGCTGGCCGCCAGTTTCTTCAGTCGGCCGGAGCGCGCTCGCTTGCATTACGATCTGCACACGGCCATCCGTGGCTCGAAGATCGAGCAATTCGCCCTGTATCCATGGAAAGAAGGCCGTCAGCACTCCCGGCGTGAACTGGCGCGCCTGCGTGCTGCCGGCATGGAGGCGGTGCTGCTGCAGAACAAGCCATCCATCGTGTTCAGCGCCTACACCTACGATCAGCTTGGTGCGGAGTCCTTTACCCTGGAGCTGGGCAAGGCCCGTCCGTTCGGACAGAACGAAGGCGTCGATGTCAGCCTCCTGGAAATCCGCCTGAAGCAGATCATCGAAGGCAACGAGCCTGAACTGGATGAAGGGCTGGACGGCCTCCAGCTGTTCAGCGTGGCGCGGGAGGTCATCAAGCACAGCGACAGCTTCCGCCTGAACCTGCCAGCGGATATCGAGAACTTTTCTGAACTGGAAAAGGGCTATGTGCTGGCCGAGGACATTGCCCAGACCCGCTGGGTGATCGAAGAGGAGGGGGCCCGGATCATTTTCCCGAACCCAAAGGTCAAGAATGGCTTGCGGGCCGGTATCCTGATCGTGCCGGCGACTGACGAAAACCTGATCTGAAACCCACGCCAAACCATTGTGGGAGCGAGCTTGCTCGCGATAACGGTGTGCCAGTCAATGTTGAAGGTGACTGATACTCCGTCATCGCGAGCAAACTCGCTCCCACAGGTTGTTGAGTGGCTGTTAGCTCGCTACCGCCCGTTGCTCACTGCGGCGCAGCACCCGGGTCTTGTGCAGGGTGTCGGCGCAGGTCTTCGCCGCTTCCTGGCCCTTGTGCACGAAATGCTCGAAAAAGAACTTCTGGTGCTCTTCCCCGGCATGGAAGTGATGTGGCGTGAGCACCACCGAGAACACCGGTACTTCGGTATCCAGTTGGACCTGCATCAGGCCGCTGATGACCGATTGCGCGACGAACTCGTGGCGGTAGATGCCGCCATCCACTACCAGACCTGCGGCGACGATCCCGGCGTAGCGGCCTGTCCTGGCCAGCAGCTTGGCATGCAACGGGATTTCGAAGGCGCCACCGACTTCGAAAAAGTCGATGTCGCTCTCCTGATAACCCTGATTGATCATCTCGGCAAGGAACCCCTTGCGGCTCTGGTCGACGATTTCCTTGTGCCAGCAGGCCTGGATGAACGCGACGCGCTCGCCCGGATTGAGTTTGGTCTTGCTATCGATTGCAGTGGGTTGCATGTTCTGGTTCCTGTTTGTGTGAAAAACAGGGCGTCATGAATCGAAGGGGATTCGAGGGTGCGCCGCGCACAGACAGGCGCAGGCGGCCCTTGGGTAACAATCCCGTTCTCTCTTCATCCGGACTATGACCGTCGGCCCCGGAATCACACCGGGTCTGCTGACCTTGCCGCTGCACCGCGTGAAAAACCGTGCATCGCCAAGCGCTCGCGGGCTATGCACCTTGCGTGCAATTACCGCCGGTGGGGAATTGCACCCCGCCCTGAGAACGTTTTTGCCGCCATGGTTTGGGGCAGCGGCGGATTTTTAACACATAACCTACTGTGGGGGCGAGCTTGCTCGCGATAGTGGTGGTTCGGCTTGCGTTGATGCTGGATGCACTGTCGCCATCGCGAGCTAGCTCGCTCCCACAGGTGTTTTGATTAATCTTCATTTACAGGAGGGTGTTTTCCTGCGGCCAGCCTTGATTATTCCCCGCCATGCCCGCAGTAATTGCCCTTCGACAGGGAATTCCCCCATCTGAACTCGAGGCCAGATTCATGAGCGTTATTGATCTTCGCAGCGACACGGTCACTCAACCTTCCGCCGCCATGCTGGATGCCATGGCCACTGCGCCCACCGGCGACGATGTGTATGGCGAAGACCCGACCGTCAACCGTCTTGAAGCCGAACTGGCCGCACGCCTGGGGTTCGCCGCGGCGCTGTTCGTACCCAGTGGCACCATGAGCAACCTGCTGGGCCTGATGGCCCATTGCGAACGTGGCGACGAATACATCGTCGGCCAGCAAGCCCATACCTATAAATACGAAGGTGGTGGTGCGGCGGTGCTCGGTTCGATCCAGCCACAGCCGCTCGAAGTGCAGGCGGATGGTTCCCTGGACCTGGCGCAGGTCGCCGCGGCGATCAAGCCCGATGATTTTCATTTTGCCCGTACTCGCCTGCTGGCTCTGGAAAACACCATGCAAGGCAAGGTGCTGCCGCTGGAGTACCTGGCCCGCGCCCGCCGCTTCACCCAGGACCATGGCCTGGCCCTGCACCTGGATGGCGCGCGACTGTACAACGCTGCGGTGAAGCTGGAGGTCGATGCCCGGGAAATCACCCAATATTTCGACTCCGTCTCGGTGTGCCTGTCCAAAGGTCTCGGCGCGCCTGTCGGCTCGGTGCTGTGTGGCAGCATCGAACTGATCGACAAGGCTCGACGCCTGCGCAAGATGGTCGGTGGTGGCATGCGTCAGGCCGGCATTCTCGCGGCGGCGGGGCTGTATGCGTTGGACCACCACGTCCAGCGCCTGGCCGAGGACCACGCCAATGCCCAGCGGCTGGCCGACGGGTTGCGGGCGGCGGGTTACGAGGTCGAGCCTGTGCAGACCAACATGGTGTACGTGCAAATGGGCGAGCGGGCCGAGGCCATCAAGGCGTTTGCCGCGGAGCGTGGCATCCGGCTCAGTGCCGCGCCACGCTTGCGGATGGTGACGCATCTGGACGTCGACGCCGGGCAAATCGATCAGGTGATCGCCACTTTCGTCGATTTTTCCCGCCGCTGAGCAGCCAGGCGACGTAATTGAAGGTTTCTATCGCATAAACACGCTGTACCCCACGCGAAGGGCCGATATAATGCGGCCCTTTGCCGTTGCTTCGTCTGTTGACGTTTTGCACAGGCCTTTGGCCGCAGCCTCCGTGGAAGAACCTAATGAAAAGCGCAGAAATCCGTGAAGCCTTCCTTCGCTTCTTCGAAGAGCAAGGCCACACCCGAGTAGCCTCCAGCTCTTTGATCCCGGGCAATGACCCGACCCTGCTGTTCACCAACGCGGGGATGAACCAGTTCAAGGATTGCTTCCTGGGCCAGGAAAAACGTGCCTACACCCGTGCGGTAAGCAGCCAGAAATGCGTGCGTGCCGGTGGCAAGCACAACGACCTGGAAAACGTCGGCTATACCGCTCGTCACCACACCTTCTTCGAAATGCTGGGTAACTTCAGCTTCGGCGACTATTTCAAGCGCGACGCCATCACCTTCGCCTGGACCTTCCTGACCTCCGAGAAGTGGCTGAACCTGCCCAAGGAGAAGCTCTGGGTAACGGTCTATGCCACCGATGACGAAGCCTATGACATCTGGACCAAAGAGGTCGGTGTCCCGCCGGAGCGCATGGTACGCATCGGCGACAACAAGGGAGCGCCTTACGCTTCCGACAACTTCTGGACCATGGGCGACACCGGCCCTTGTGGCCCTTGCACCGAGATCTTCTACGATCACGGCGCCGATATCTGGGGCGGCCCGCCTGGCTCGCCGGAAGAAGACGGCGACCGCTACATCGAGATCTGGAACAACGTGTTCATGCAGTTCAACCGCACCGCCGATGGCGTACTGCATCCGCTGCCGGCGCCGTCGGTCGATACCGGCATGGGCCTGGAGCGGATCAGTGCGGTGTTGCAGCACGTTCACTCCAACTACGAAATCGACCTGTTCCAGAGCCTGCTGAATGCATCGGCCAAGGCCATTGGCTGCACCAACGACAACCAGGCTTCGCTGAAAGTGGTGGCAGACCACATCCGCTCGTGCGGTTTCCTGATCGCCGACGGCGTATTGCCGTCCAACGAAGGTCGTGGCTATGTACTGCGCCGGATCATCCGTCGCGCCTGCCGTCACGGTAACAAGCTGGGTGCCAAGGGCAGCTTCTTCTACCAGATCGTCGCGGCGCTGGTGGCGGAAATGGGCGAGGCTTTCCCAGAGCTGAAATCCCAGCAGGCTCATATCGAGCGCGTGCTCAAAGGTGAAGAAGAGCAGTTCGCCAAGACCCTGGAGCAGGGGTTGAAGATCCTCGAGCAGGACCTGGCCGAGCTCAAGGGCAACGTGGTACCGGGCGACGTGGTGTTCAAGCTGTACGACACCTACGGTTTTCCGATGGACCTGACCGGCGACATCGCCCGCGAGCGCAACCTGACCCTCGATGAGGAAGGTTTCGAGCGCGAGATGGAGGCACAGCGTGTGCGTGCCCGTTCGGCCAGCGCCTTCGGCATGGACTACAACAGCCTGGTCAAGGTCGATGTGGCTACCGAATTCACCGGCTATGGCGGCACCACCGGTTCGGCCAAGATTGTAGCCATCTATAAGGACGGGCAATCGGTCGACATCCTGAGCGAAGGCCAGGAAGGGGTGATCGTGCTGGACACGACGCCGTTCTATGCCGAATCCGGCGGTCAGATCGGTGACAGCGGCTACCTGCAGGCCGGCAACTCGCGTTTCGACGTGCGGGACACCACCAAGACCGGCGGTGCATTCCTGCACCACGGCGTGCTTACCTCGGGCAGCCTGATGATCGCCGCCCCGGTGGCCGCCCATGTCGACGCCGAGGTTCGCCACGCCACTTCGCTCAATCACTCCGCCACGCACCTGTTGCACGCAGCATTGCGCCAGGTACTGGGCGAGCACGTCCAGCAGAAGGGCTCGTTGGTGGATAGCCAGCGCCTGCGCTTTGACTTCAGCCACTTCGAGGCCGTCAAGCCGGAGCAGCTCAAGGCCCTGGAAGACATCGTCAACGCCGAAATCCGCAAGAACTCCCCGGTGGAGACCGAAGAAACCGATATCGACACCGCGAAGAAAAAAGGCGCGATGGCTCTGTTCGGCGAAAAATACGGCGACAGCGTGCGCGTCCTGAGCATGGGCGACTTCTCCGTAGAATTGTGCGGCGGTATCCACGCCAACCGGACCGGCGACATCGGCCTGCTCAAGATCGTCAGCGAAAGCGGCGTGGCCTCCGGCGTGCGCCGGATCGAGGCGGTCACCGGTGCTGCGGCACTGGCGTACCTCAACGCTGCCGAAGAACAACTCAAGGAAGCGGCGAGCCTGATCAAGGGCAACCGTGACAACCTGATCGACAAGCTGTCAGCCGTGCTGGAGCGCAATCGCCTGCTGGAAAAGCAGGTTGAACAGCTGCAGGCCAAGGCCGCCAGCGCTGCGGGCGACGATCTGTCGGCACAGGCCGTGGACGTCAAGGGCGTCAAAGTGCTGGCCGTACGCCTGGACGGCCAGGACGGCAAGGCCCTGCTGGGGCTGGTCGATCAGCTGAAAAACAAACTCGGCCGCGCAGTGATCCTGCTCGGCGGTGTCCATGAGGAAAAGGTCGTTCTCGTCGCAGGCGTGACCAAAGACCTGACCGGCCAACTCAAAGCCGGTGATTTGATGAAGCAGGCCGCTGCGGCAGTGGGCGGCAAGGGCGGTGGTCGTCCGGACATGGCGCAAGGCGGCGGTACCGACGCCGGCGCGCTGGACGCGGCACTGGCCCTGACCGTTGCATTTGTAGAGCAGGGTATTTAAGGCAGCGCCCCGGGTTCGTGGTCTAGTCGCGAGCCCGGCCGCTGTTGTGATTATTGGGCGCCCTTCGTGGGCAGAGGCGGCTTTGAAATGGCTTTGATCGTACAGAAATTTGGAGGCACCTCGGTCGGCACTGTCGAGAGAATCGAACAAGTCGCCGACAAGGTTAAGAAATTCCGTGAAGCGGGCGATGACCTGGTGGTTGTGCTGTCGGCAATGAGCGGCGAAACCAACCGTCTGATCGATCTGGCCAAGCAAATCAGTGGCGATCAGCAGCCGGTTCCCCGTGAACTGGACGTGATCGTCTCCACCGGTGAGCAAGTGACCATTGCCTTGCTGGCCATGGCGCTGATCAAGCGTGGCGTGCCGGCGGTGTCCTACACCGGTAACCAGGTGCGCATCCTGACGGACAGCGCGCACAACAAGGCGCGTATCCTGCAGATCGACGACCAGAAGATCCGGGGCGACCTGAAGGCGGGCCGGGTCGTGGTCGTCGCCGGTTTCCAGGGCGTGGACGAGCACGGCAACATCACCACCCTGGGTCGTGGCGGTTCCGATACCACCGGCGTTGCGCTGGCGGCGGCCCTGAAGGCTGACGAATGCCAGATCTACACCGATGTGGATGGCGTCTACACCACCGACCCGCGGGTGGTTCCCGTGGCTCAGCGCCTGGACAAGATCACGTTCGAAGAGATGCTGGAAATGGCCAGCCTCGGTTCGAAGGTATTGCAGATCCGGGCAGTCGAATTCGCCGGCAAGTACAACGTTCCGCTGCGCGTCCTGCACAGCTTCAAAGAGGGTCCGGGTACCCTCATTACTATCGATGAAGAGGAATCCATGGAACAGCCGATCATTTCCGGCATCGCCTTCAACCGCGATGAAGCCAAGCTGACCATCCGTGGCGTGCCAGACACCCCCGGCGTGGCATTCAAGATTCTCGGCCCGATCAGTGCCGCGAACATCGAAGTCGACATGATCGTGCAGAACGTTTCGCACGATAACACCACCGACTTCACCTTCACTGTGCATCGCAACGACTACCAGGCTGCCGAGGCCGTCCTGAAGAAGACTGCGTCCGAGATCGGTGCCCGGGAAGTGGTGGGTGACACCAAGATTGCCAAGGTCTCGATCGTCGGCGTCGGCATGCGTTCCCATGCTGGCGTGGCCAGCCGCATGTTCGAATCACTGGCCAAGGAAAGCATCAACATCCAGATGATCTCGACGTCGGAAATCAAGGTTTCCGTGGTGATCGAAGAGAAGTACCTGGAACTGGCCGTGCGCGCCCTGCACACGGCTTTCGAACTCGACGCGGCTGCCCGACAGGGCGAATAAGGCGTTGTCCCGAGGGCGCGGCTTGGCCGCGCCCTTTGTTTTCTGAATGGCGCGTTTCAAAACTGTTCTTTTGCCCGCGCTGGTCAATACTTAGGCCTGTAGGCTGCGACCGTTTCGGTTGTAAGCCTAACGCCCTTTTTTTGCAGACTGTGGTCCCTGAACTGAATTGCGTGAGGAGAAAGGTATGCTGATTCTGACTCGTCGGTGCGCGGAAAGCCTGATTATTGGCGATGGCGAAATCACCGTGACCGTGCTCGGCGTCAAAGGAAACCAGGTGCGTATCGGTGTCAACGCCCCGAAAGAGGTCGCGGTACACCGGGAAGAAATTTACCTGCGTATCAAGAAAGAGAAGGACGACGAACCAAGCCATTAATTTTTATCGATTTTTATGTTTGCAAACGGGGAGGAAGGTGGTTAATATACGCCCCGTGTTGCGGAGAGCTGGCCGAGTGGCCGAAGGCGCTCCCCTGCTAAGGGAGTACACCTCAAAAGGGTGTCGGGGGTTCGAATCCCCCGTTCTCCGCCATTATTCATGTAGTGCGTTGTAATCTGGCTTGATCGGTAAGTGCTTGAAATTACTGGAAAAAGCGCTTTACAAAAAGATTCGACGACCTATAATGCGCGGCAACAAATGCACTCGTAGCTCAGCTGGATAGAGTACTCGGCTACGAACCGAGCGGTCACAGGTTCGAATCCTGTCGAGTGCACCATTTAAGAGTCGTTTGCAGCAATGCAAATAACTTAGCTGTAACCAGTTGTGATCTGGTATAAAACCACAACTTGCACTCGTAGCTCAGCTGGATAGAGTACTCGGCTACGAACCGAGCGGTCACAGGTTCGAATCCTGTCGAGTGCACCATACATCAAGAAGCCCGCGTTTAACGCGGGCTTTTTGTTGCCTACGATTTACCCTTCACACAGCCTTTCTCGTCGAACACGATCTCTGCACCACGGCCGTTCTTCACTTTGTAGGTGTAGCGGGTGGTGGAATTACGAATCTTGATCGAATCCGGTTTGCCTAGAGCGCTTTCTACGTCCTGCTGGCTCATTCCGGCGACGATTCGCTTGTTCATGATCGCTTCCCGGCGTTGCCTGGCGCTGATCACATTGGCGCAACTGTCTTCGAACTGACCGACAATTGTCGGTTCCTGGCGCCTGGTCTTGGGGAGGGGGAGGGAGCGGTGTTCGGTTTCGGGCAGCAGTGGTTCGCTCGTATCCGGGGTGAATGAGTGGATCTGCTGCAGAGACAGGCTCTCTTGCGGTTTGCAGCTCAAGGTGGTGAAGGTGATGTGGCCGGCGGCGTCTTCGCAGCGATGCACAGTCTGTCCGCTGGCGCACAAGGGCAGGCAGAAAAGTAAAAAAAGATAACGACAAATGGGCATCCGGACGTCTTCCTTGACGGTGAAAAGGCAAGGGTAGTCGCTCCATTTTTGCCCGGGCGCGTGTTTTCTTTTCAGGATGCGTCGTCATATGCCTACAGGTTCAGCCTGCGTTCAGGTTTGTCTCGCAAGCGCTTGTTCTTGCCATGATTTTTTAACGCTTCAAAACGCCAAGCGGTGTATGATTGCGCCCGTCAGCCCCGCCGGGGCTTTGGAATATATCCATGGACTTACCCAGTAGTTACTCAATATCGCGTTTTACCAATCATGAATTGACCGATTGATCCTTCCGGCGTGCCCACTGCTGGGAGTGGAGTTCGCCTATGACCGAAGTAGAAGTAAAGAAAACACAGGAAAGCCTCCAGGACCGTCTTGCTCAAGTCGTTGAGCTGCTGCATCGCCAGCGGGTCGTGGAAGACCTGACGCACCGCCAGGAAGGTCCTCATCACGACCGGGTCGAGAACCTGGTCCACCGGCAGAACCTCGTCGAGTTGCAGCGCAAGCTCGATGACCTGCACTCCGCCGACGTCGCCTATATCCTCGAAGCCTTGCCGCTGGAAGAGCGTCTGACGGTCTGGCAACTGGTCCAGGCTGATCGCGATGGCGACATCCTGCTGGAAGTGTCCGACTCGGTTCGTGAAACCCTGATCGCCGACATGGATGATCATGAGTTGCTGGCGGCGGCCAAGGAGATGGACGCCGACGAACTCGCCGACCTTGCACCCGAACTGCCGCGGGACGTTGTCCACGAGCTGATGGAGTCTCTTGACGCCCAGCAACGTGAGCGCGTGCGTTCGGCGTTGTCCTACGATGAGGAGCAGGTCGGTGCACTGATGGACTTCGAGATGGTGACGATCCGCGAGGACGTCAGCCTTGAAGTGGTGTTGCGTTACCTGCGTCGTCTCAAGGAGTTGCCGGGGCATACCGACAAGCTGTTTGTCGTCGATTATGACGGTGTGCTCAAGGGCGTGCTGCCAATCAAGCGGTTGCTGGTCAATGATCCGGAAAAACAGGTGGCCGAGGTCATGGCCAGCGATCCGGTGAGTTTCCAGCCGGACGAAGACGCTTACGATGCAGCCCAGGCGTTCGAGCGTTATGACTTGATTTCCGCGCCGGTGGTCGACAAGAACGGCAAACTGATCGGCCGTCTGACCATCGATGAAATGGTCGACCTGATTCGTGAAGAGAGCGAAAACGAAGTCCTCAGCATGGCCGGTCTGCGGGAAGAGGAAGACATCTTCGCCTCGGTCTGGAAATCCCTGCGCAACCGTTGGGCCTGGCTGGCAATCAACCTGATCACGGCTTTTGTCGCGTCTCGGGTCATCGGTTTGTTCGAGGGTTCCATCGAGAAGCTGGTGGCACTTGCGGCCTTGATGCCTATTGTCGCCGGTATCGGCGGCAACTCCGGCAACCAGACCATTACCATGATCGTCCGTGCCATGGCCCTGGACCAGGTCAGCACGGGTAATACGTCGCGCCTGATGCGCAAGGAACTGGCTGTGGCCCTCATCAACGGCGTGCTTTGGGGCGGAGTGATCGGCGTGGTGGCGTATCTGCTTTATGGCAGCTGGTCGCTGGGCGTCGTGATGACGGCCGCGATGACGCTCAACCTGCTGCTGGCAGCCTTGATGGGGGTATTGATCCCCATGACCCTGGCCCGGCTGGGGCGCGACCCGGCGATGGGGGCCAGTGTCATGATCACCGCCATGACCGACAGTGGTGGGTTCTTCATATTCCTGGGGTTGGCGACGATCTTCCTGCTCTGACCCGTTTCATGGCGAGGGAGCGTGCTCCCGTCACGGCGCAGCCGCCCTCGCTTCCCGCCTTTGAATACATTGCAGTCATACGATCGTCTCGCAGGCTTCCCTGCTGAGCGAGCCGATTGCTCCTTGCCATAAAAAAAGCAAAAAAAAGCCAGCGCAAGGCTGGCTTGGGTGCTGCTGCTGCGATCAGGACGCGTCTGCGGCCATTTCTGCATCATGGGCAATCAGCGAAACGAGAGCGTTCTGCTGGCGATGAGAGAGTTGTCGGAAGCGCTGAAGCAGCTCGCGTTCATGCAAGGAAAGCTCCGGGCTGTCCAGGCGCATGCTCAGTTCTTCACCCAACGCGCCTTCCTGGATAAGGCTTTGCTCAAGGCGCGCGATGATTTCAGAGTTCATGCTGCGATGATGATTGCGAGCCACCTCGGCAATGCGTTCACGCATTCCGTCGGGCAAGCGTACGACGAACTTGTCAGCCGTACGGCTGGAATAAATTGCCTGTTTCAATGGGCGCATATATTTAACCGGTTAGTTCAGGGGAGCGGTTCTCGGGATTGGCCGCAGGATGTCGATAGGACAAGCGCTGTTGCCAAATGTTCAACCTGAATTGTTAAGAGGCCCGCATCATGCCTCAAAATGGCCAGATCATTGGCGCCAATTCTGTGACAAATTCTGATCCGGGTAAAGGCGTTATGCCAGCACCCTTGATCAAAAAATGCGGACTGGTTTGAAAATCCAACAGGTCCGCATGGTGTGACCACCGCATCGTGTCGATGTGCCATACCGTCCGGCGGATAACCGAAACGGGGGCACAAGCCGATGCTGTCCTTGTAGGGTATAGGATAGTGGCAATTGGCCGATTTACTAGCGGAGGGGCGCATGCGATGGATGAGCGGTGTCCCGTTACCCCGTGACACCCCGCGACAGGCGGGGGAGCGGCAGTATTTGCCTACACTTAAAAAACTACTCACGACATGACAAACGCAAGGCTGCCCGTTAACATGCACGCCGTCCATCGCACCGCATTTCTAGTGGTCGACCTGTGTCTCAGTAGCTCAATTGGATAGAGCATCCCCCTCCTAAGGGGAAGGTTGGCAGTTCGAACCTGCCCTGGGACACCATTTATATCAGTGGGTCGGGTATCGACGATCTCCCCCACCAGCGTACTGCTCCCTCCTTGTATCTCCCGGATCGATTGGCCTGAGCCGCCGCCTTGCGGCCCAGGCTGTGGATCCATGCCCAACATGCCTATTTTTCGACCCTCTATAAAACGCACTCAGCTGTCGCGAAACCTCCTTGTGGCAATCTGAATGCTACGGCGGTTTGGCGAGCGAAGCGGGTTTCTGGGCGAATTTATTGGGCTGTCGTGGCTGAACGTGCTTCGTGTCGGTTGCCGAAGGGAGAAAGCCTGCCATCATCCTTTTTGTGTAGCCGATCCCCCGTGCTCGGTTTCTCCCACACGTTGCCCTTAACGGAACGCCATCTGCTGCCGATAACCCGATGAGCCCGGTTGCCCCCAACGTTTCGGCTCGCAATGTGCGTCACGACACAGCCAGGCCAAGCGGTTGCTGAAATCTCTTGTACGTTGCTGGCTGGTGGCTATCATCTGCGCGCCTCGGGGCTGTGACACGGCGTTTCGTTGTTATGCCATTGGGTTATTTTCTTACTTGCCTGGACATCCTCGATGCTGGCGTACCACCAAAAAAGTTTTCTGATCGTCGATGATTTCTCGGATTTCCGCAGTTCCATCCGGTCGATGTTGCGTGAGCTGGGTGTCAAGGACGTGGACACCGCAGACACCGGTGAGGTCGCGCTGCGCATGTGCTCGCAGAAGCGCTATGACTTCATTCTGCAGGACTACCACCTCGGTGACGGCCGCAAGAACGGCCAGCAGGTGCTTGAAGACCTGATGGTCGAGAAGCTGATCAGCCATGAAAGTGTGTTCCTCATGGTGACCGCCGAGACCAGTCAGGCCATGGTGCTCAGTGCCCTGGAGCACGAGCCTGATGCGTACCTGACCAAGCCGTTCAACCGCTCAGGCCTGGCCCAGCGGCTGGAGCGGCTGGAACAGCGCAAGACCTTGCTCAAGCCGATCCTCCAGGCCCTGGATCGTGGCAAGCCAATGGAAGTGCTCAATGCCTGTATCGCCCTGTGCAAGCAGGATCCGCGCTACGGGCCGTTGTGCCTGCGCTATCGGGCCGATGCGCTGCGTGACCTGAACCAGAACGAAGCCCTGGAACGGCTGTACAACACCATCCTGGCGGATCGTCCGTTGCCGTGGGCCTATGCGGGCCTGGGCAAGTTGCTGTTCAAGCGCGGCCAGGTGGGGCAGGCCAAGGCGGTCTATGAAAAGGCCTTGAAAACCTTCCCGATGATGCCGGCCTTGTACGATGGCATGGCCGATGTGCTGATGGCCGAAGGCGACACGAAGCAGGCGCAGAGCGTATTGGAAGAGGCGGTTCGCCTGTCCCCGTTGGCGGTGCGTCGGCAGTCGCTGCTGGGCAAGCTGGCGATGACCAACGAAGACTACGAGACCGCGTCCCGGGCTTACCGCCAGGCGGTCGGGCAGGGCGCGCAGTCACGCTTCAAGGACCCGGAAAGCAACCTCGGCCTGGCCCATGCACTGATCAGCAAGGGCAGCGAGAAAGGCCTGGACACCCGCACCCGCCTGGAAATCAATACCACGCTGAGCGCAGTGGCCAAGGAAAACCTCAACGACCCAGGGCTGCAGGTGCGGGCGCGGCTGATGAAGGCCACCAGCCTGCTGCTCAACGACGCCGAAACCGCGGAAAAACTCACCGAACAGGCCTTGCAGCGCCTCGACGGCATGGAGCAGTTCATGAGTGCCGAAGCCGCGCTGCTGGTGGCCAAGCAGTTGCAGATGCTCGGCCAGACCAGTGCCGGCGAATCGATGCTCAAGAACTGCGCGGAAATCTATGGCGATGACCCGGCGGTGATGCAAGGGATCGCCAAGCTCACCGATGATCCGAACATCCTCAATCAGGGCAATGCCGCCGCCGAGCTGAACCGCGAAGGCGTGCGCGTCTACAAGACTGGCGCGCTGCCCGAGGCCCGGGAGTTGTTCCGTCGGGCCCTGAAGATGCAACCGAAAAACATCAGTATTGCCCTGAACATGGCGCAGTCCCTGCTGCATGGCACCGACACCAGTGTGGAGTCGGAGCTGTTGGAGGAATGCCGCGCCTGCCTGAAACTGGTGGGCATGATGCCCGACACCGATGCGCGTTATGCGCGCTATCAGAAACTGCGAAGCAAGGCATTTGGCGATGAATGACAGCGAACAGGCACTCGATTTTTCCACGGTGATCGCATCGACCGTGCACGACATGAAGAACTCCCTGACCCTGCTCATGCAGGCTCATACGCAATGGCTCGAGCGTCTGCCCGAGCCTGCCCGGCAAGCCTCGGAACAGGGGGTGATGGAGTTCGAGTTCGCCCGCCTCAACGGCCTGCTGGTGCAATTGCTGGGGCTG
Source organism: Pseudomonas sp. NFACC32-1 (assembly GCF_900101215.1). Lineage (NCBI taxonomy): Bacteria > Pseudomonadati > Pseudomonadota > Gammaproteobacteria > Pseudomonadales > Pseudomonadaceae > Pseudomonas > Pseudomonas sp. NFACC32-1. The sequence continues at coordinate 25,016 of NZ_FMUL01000006.1, read as the reverse complement.
TACAAGCTGGGCGTCAACCAGCTGCCACTGCACCCGGCCTACCATGAGCTGGACGATTTCATCGAGGCGCAGCTGGCCGGTCATCAGGACGTATTCCGCAGTCGCGGGATCATGGCCACCTACGAAGTCGACCCGCTGAGCCCCCTGGGCTTTTTCGACCGCGAGCTGGTGGCCTCTGTGCTCGACAACTGCATCAACAATGCCATTCGTCACGCACGCCAGGCCTTGTTGATCAGCGTGAGCGACGAGGCCGGGCAACTGGTCCTGACCATCAACGACGATGGCGAGGGCTATCCGCCGGAGATGATCGAGCGCCAGGCCGACTACGTGCAGGGCATCAACCACAGCAGTGGCAGTACCGGGCTGGGCCTGTATTTCGCCGCGCGGATCGCCGAGCTGCATCAGCGCGGCGGGGTCTGCGGACGTACCGAGATCGACAATGGCGGCGTGCTGGGTGGCGGGGTGTTCCGGCTCTACCTGCCCTGAACAGGCCCCCTCCATAAATCCTCACAAATCCCCTGCGGGAGCGAGCTGTATCGCATGAGATTTTAATTGCCTCCGGCTGCTTGATATTCCGAACAGCCGAAGCCTATTTTGTACGGGTTGCCGTTCGCGGCTCGCACATAACAAGGATTGCGTCATGACGACCGATGGCCAGCGTTCACTCGCGCAGCGATTAACGGGCATTGATGAGATTGAGTGTGTCACACCGGATTTGAATGGCGTGCCGCGGGGCAAGGTGATGACGGCCGCGGGGTTCCTCGAGGGACGGCGGTTGCAGATGGCCCGCGGGGTGCTGCTGCAGTGCATCATGGGCGGTTATCCGCCGGCGCGTTTCTATGGCAGCGACGATGGCGACCTGGCGCTGGTGGCCGATCCGCAACAGATTCATCGCCTGCCCTGGAGCCAGCCTCCTCGCGCCCTGGCGATCTGCGATGCCGATGAACTGACCGGCGAAAGCTCCCGACTCTCGACTCGCGGCCAGCTCAAGGCCGTGATCGCCCGGTATGCCGCCCATGGCCTGGCGCCGGTGGTGGCGACCGAGCTGGAGTTTTTCGTCTTCGCACCCAACCCGGACCCGGCCCGGCCGTTCCAGCCCCCGGTGGGCCTGGATGGGCGCCGCGAAGACGGCCATTCCGCCTTCAGCGTCAGTTCCAATAATGGCCTGCGACCCTTCTTCAATGAGGTGTACCAATGCATGGCGGCGTTAGGACTGCCTCGAGACACCTTCATGCATGAAATGGGCGTGAGTCAGTTCGAGATCAATCTGCTCCATGGCGACGCGCTGCTGTTGGCCGACCAGACCTTCCTGTTCAAGCACCTGCTCAAGGAAGTAGCCCTCAAGCATGGCTTGACCGTGGTCTGCATGGCCAAGCCCCTGGCCCATACGCCGGGCAGTTCGATGCATATCCACCAGAGCGTCGTCGAGCTGGACAGTGGTCGCAACGTCTTCAGCGACGCGGCGGGCGAACCGACGGCCGCGTTCCGGCATTTCATTGGCGGACAACAGGCGGGCATGGCGGATTTCACGGCGCTGTTCGCACCGAACGTCAATTCCTACCAGCGCCTGTGCCATCCGTTCGCCTCGCCGAACAATGCCTGCTGGTCCTATGACAACCGTTCGGCCGGACTGCGGATACCCGCCAGTTCCCCTGTGGCCCGGCGGGTCGAGAACCGCTTGCCCGGGGCCGATGCCAACCCTTACCTGGCGATTGCCGCCAGCCTGGCGGCGGGATTGCATGGTATCGAAAACCGCCTGGAACCAAGTGCCGCGATCCAGGGCGAATTCCAGGTGCCGGACAATCTCTCCCTGCCATGTACCTTGCATGCTGCCCTGGAGCGTCTGAAGCGTAGCCCCCTGGCGAAGGAACTGTTCGGAGTTGAGTTCATCGAAGGCTACATCGCTTCGAAAAACCTGGAACTGACCAGTTTCCTTGACGAAATCACGCCTTGGGAACGGCGGGTCCTTGCGGCCCAGGCATAACCAAACCCCCGCTTCGGGCTATCTTCAGCGATAGCCCTTACTCACCTCAAGGAGCCGCTCGGAACGCCGATGCGCCAAATCTGGAAACCCTTTCGAGCGCTTTATTTCGCCTCGCTGATGATGCTCATCGGCTCGGGCCTCTTGAGTACTTACCTGGCCTTGCGCCTGGCTGCCGATAACGTGGACAGCCTGTGGGTCGGTGCCCTGATGGCCGCCAACTATTTCGGCCTGGTGCTGGGCGGCAAGATCGGTCACCGGCTGATCGCCCGCGTCGGGCATATCCGTGCCTATTCGGCCTGTGCCGGGCTGGTGGGCGCAGCGGTGCTGGGCCATGGCCTGGTGGACTGGCTGCCGGCCTGGATCGTGCTGCGGATGATCGTCGGCCTGGGGATGATGTGCCAGTACATGGTCATCGAGAGCTGGCTCAACGAGCAGGCCGAAGCCTCGCAGCGCGGGGTAGTGTTCAGTGGCTACATGATCGCTTCGTACCTGGGCCTGGTGCTCGGCCAGTTGATCCTGGTCATGCATCCGGCCCTGGGGCCGGAGCTGCTGATGCTGGTGGCCTTGTGCTTCGCCCTCTGCCTGGTGCCGGTGGCGCTGACCCGGCGGATTCACCCGGCACCGATGCGTCCGGCTCCCATGGAACCGCGTTTCTTCATCAAGCGCGTGCCACAGTCATTGAGCACGGTGCTGGGTTCCGGGCTGATCGCCGGCTCGTTCTATGGCCTGGCGCCGTTGTACGCCTCTCAGCAGGGGCTTTCCACCGAGCAGGTCGGTCTGTTCATGGGTAGCTGCATTTTTGCCGGGTTGCTGGTGCAGTGGCCGCTGGGCTGGTTGTCCGACCGTTATGACCGGGCGCTGCTGATCCGTTGCTTTGCGCTGGTCCTGGCGATCTGCGCGTTGCCGCTGGCAATTCTGCCCAAGGTGCCCCTTGAGATGCTGTTCGTCGCCGGCTTTCTCTGTTCGCTGGTTCAGTTCTGCCTGTATCCACTGGCGGTGGCATTTTCCAACGACCATGTCGAAGGCGATCGCCGGGTCTCGCTGACGGCGATGCTGCTGGTGACCTATGGTGTCGGCGCCAGTATCGGGCCGTTGGTGGCCGGCGTGCTGATGAAGACGTTCGGCAGCCATATGCTGTATGGCTTCTTTGCGTTCTTCGCGTTGATTCTGGTATGGCGCATCCGGCCCAAAGCGGTGACCAACCTGCATCAGGTCGACGACGCGCCGCTGCATCACGTGGCGATGCCGGACAGCATGTCCAGTTCGCCGTTGGTGGCATGTCTCGATCCGCGAGTCGATGAGCAGGTGGTACAGGAACAGATGCAGACGCCGGCGACGGAGCAGGAACCGGCCGCTGAAGCGTCGGTGGAGGAGCCGGTCAAGTAGACCGTGGTGTTCTCATCGCGAGCAGGCTCGCTCCCATCGGGATTGGTGGTGGACACGCTGGGAGGCGAGCCGTGCTCGCGATGAGGTCGGCCCAGACGCAGTAGCATTCGGATCTAAACGGCATAAAAAAACGGGCAGTCCCTGTGGATGCTGCCCGTTTTTTATGCCCGGATGATCAGAGATCGTCTTTATCGAAACGACGGGCTTCGCGCTGTAGCTGATAGACGAAGCGCTCGACCTGGCGCTGCACCAGGCCACTGATATTGTGGAAGCGCACGCCGGCGAAGGTGGTGTTGATCCTTTCTTCGAAATGCAGGTAGCGCAGTTCGACCGGTGCGGTCATGTTGCCGAACGGCAGGGCGGCGATGAAGCGTTCGTAGACCTGGCCCAATTGCAGGCGTTCGGTAATGTCGCCCTCGAAGCGCAGCTTGCAGCCGGTAGCGGAAATATCCAGCAGCTTGCCGTCCACCGGTGACTTGAGCTTCTCGCCACCCAGTTCGACGCTCACCAGTTGCGCCAGTTTCAAGGCGGCACGGAAGGCATTGCGACGCTGGTGGTAGACCACTTCCTCGGGCAGGGCGCCGCGATAGCAGCGACCGTCGCTGGAGTCTTCGATGGTCAACGGCCCGTTGCCTTCCCATGCGATGCGCACGCCATCATGGAAACCCTCGACCCGGAACGGCTCGCCTGCCAGCAGGAAGCGTTCTCCGTCGCGGGGGATCATTTCGTCCAGGGCGAGGGCGTTCTTCTCGCGGTCGACATCGACCAGGTAACTCTGGAAGCGCTGGCTGCGTTCATGGAAGGTGATGATCAGCGGATCATGGCTTTCTTGCAGCATCCTCAGGTTGCCGGAGATTTCCAGAGGCGTGGTGAGAACCTTGGGGGGCTGCGGAGCATCATCCGCGTTTGAGGCATTGAACACGGGGGTCAATCTCCAGGCTAAATACGACTACGAATAGCCAGCATTTTGCCAGCATGTATCGCACGTTGATAGAGCGCAGGCATCGTTCGTTTCATGCCTGGCTGAGCGGGCGATGCTTGACCATTTTTGCGGTCGAGCCGCGAGCATCGTAAAGCGTCGGGATTTCACCGCCATTGAGGATGCGCAACTGGTTGGCGGTAGCGGCCTGCTGGACCTGGATCGACTGGCCGTTCTTGGCGTTGGCGGCCTGGCATTGGGCGAGCAGGTCGTTGAGCGCCGCGCTTTGGGACAACAATTGATCGCCGATGGGCGACTGGCTCGCCAGTTGCTCCAGTCCACCCTGGTTGGTGGGCAGGTTGAGGCTGGCGAGAATCTCGCTGCGCTTGCGGCCATGCTGATCGAGCAAAATGATCAATGCCTGTTTCTGCGCCAGAATATTTTCCAGCAGCGGCATGTCGCGACCGTGCAGCGCCAGGGATTCGGTCTGCAAAAGTTCCAGTAACTGCTGGACTGGAACGAAGTCGTCGATGATCAGTTGCAATAAAGTAGTGTCGTGCATGGCTGGCCTTGGGTCTTAAGCGTCCAAAAGCCTGGCGCAGGCGGCTGCCTAGCGCTGGGCTTCGAAGTTGAGCAGTTTGCTGGCTACACGGTTGCTGTCGACTTTGTAGCTGCCATCGGCGATTGCTGCCTTCAACTCGGCCACGCGGCCTTTGTCGACAACAGGTAGATCGCGCAGCTTGTCAGTGACCTTCTGCAACTGTTGAGCCTCATCGCTGAGGTGTACCGACTCCCCATTGCTGACAGTGGTGGCTTGCTCGACCGGCGAGGATTTTTCGGTTTCCTTGCTGGCGTTGGTGCGCGTGGTGCCTGTCAGGGGTGAAGAGCTGTTTAAACGATTGAAATCGATGACCATGGTAAAAAACCTCTGGGTATTTGGACGCTTGCCATGTTCTCGGCCATTCCCAAAAAAACTTTAGGCTCATTTATTCAATGAACGTGCGCACGTCTGCGCTTGCCTTGGCATAAGGCACAGTCTAGGGAACGGCGGGGGCAAGCGCCAGCTTTCTACCCGTCTCTACCGGATCGCTACATAGCCACTTCCACTTGGCCTGGGGCCATCACTTGCGCCTTGATGACGCGTTGGGAGTTGAGGTTTTTCACTCGGATCTGCTCACGCATGCCGCCGTTGGACAGCGCCTCGCCCGGCATTCTTACGGCCAGGGTGCCGCTACGGGCGGTGATGACGACCTGATCGCCCTTGCGAACCACTTCGGCCTGTTCCAGGTGCACGAGGGTTACCACCTGATCGGCTACCATTGGTCGGACAAGTTTCTGACCGATGGCTTCGTCGACGGAGGTCAGGAAGCCTTGGGTGATCTGGCTGACGTCGCGTTCACGCAGCGTCACGTCCTGTGGCTCGACGATGCCGGCCCGCTTGAGTGGGCGGGTCGTGGTGACGATCTCGCGGTACAGGCGCACCTGGGCTGGCACGAACACCGTCCACGGCGCGGCGCTGTCGCAACGAACCTTTACCGTGACCCGCCCCAGGGGCCTGGCCGGGCTCTCCAGCGAGGCAGTCAATTCCTTGTCGCACATTGGCATGCGCAGGCGGGGATCGAGCTGGTTGACTTCGATTTCATAACGACCTTCGGTTTGACTGGAGGCCAGGTAGTCTTCTACGGTGAATTCAAGAAAGCCCTGAGTGACGCCGATAAGGAGATCAGGCAAGGTAACCGGAGCATCGGCGAGGGCACGGCCGCCCGAGGCGAACAGGCAGACAGCCAGCAGCGCACCTAGCCAGTGGCGGCAATGAGTGGTCAAGCGTCGAGAAAATGTCGTTTGTGCGTTCATGCCGGTTGAATAGCAAGCCCCGTGCCGTTTAGTGATGAATGCGCGTCGGACACATTAGCGTTAGGTAGGAGTCAGGGCATGGCGGGAGTGATGGATTCGGTAAACCAGCGCACGCAGCTGGTCGGTCAGAATCGCCTGGAGCTGTTGTTGTTCCGTCTCGATGGCCAACAGTTGTATGGGATTAACGTGTTCAAGGTCCGTGAGGTGCTGCAATGCCCCAAGCTGACGTTGATGCCAAAATCCAGTCCCGTCGTGTGCGGTGTGGCGAATATCCGGGGAGCGACCATCCCGATTCTCGATCTGGCGATGGCCACTGGTGCCGGTGCGCTGCTGGATCAGAGCAATCCGTTTGTGATCATCACCGAGTACAACACCAAGACCCAGGGTTTCCTGGTGCGCTCGGTGGAACGCATCGTCAACATGAACTGGGAGGAGATCCATCCGCCGCCCAAGGGCACGGGCCGTGATCACTACCTGACGGCGGTGACCCGGGTCGACAACCAGTTGGTGGAAATCATCGACGTGGAGAAAATCCTCGCCGAAGTGGCCCCGACGCCGGAGACCATCTCCGTGGGCGTGGTGGATGCCGAAACCCAGCACAAGGCCATCTCGATGCGCGTGCTGACCGTCGACGACTCATCGGTGGCGCGCAAGCAGGTGACCCGTTGCCTGCAGACCGTCGGTGTCGAGGTCGTGGCATTGAACGACGGCCGGCAAGCGCTGGACTACCTGCGCAGCCTGGTCGACGATGGCAAGAAGCCGGAAGAAGAGTTCCTGATGATGATTTCCGACATCGAAATGCCAGAGATGGACGGCTACACGCTGACGTCGGAAATCCGCAGCGATCCGCGCATGCAGAAACTGCACATCATCCTGCATACGTCGTTGTCCGGGGTGTTCAACCAGGCGATGGTCAAGAAAGTCGGCGCCGACGATTTTCTCGCCAAGTTCCGGCCCGATGACCTGGCTTCCAGGGTGGTCGACCGGATCAAGGCCGCGGAATAAAGGTCGGGCGCGTCTTGCGCCCGGCAAATCAACACAATGAAAGAGGCGGTATCTTGTCTACGGGTAATTTGGATTTCGAACAGTTCCGGGTCTTCCTGGAAAAAGCCTGTGGCATCTTGCTTGGTGAAAACAAGCAATACCTGGTGTCGAGCCGTCTCAACAAATTGATGGAGCAACAGGGCCTCAAGTCGTTGGGTGAGCTGGTGCAACGTATCCAGACCCAACCGCGCAGCGGTTTGCGCGAGATGGTGGTGGACGCCATGACCACCAACGAAACCCTGTGGTTTCGCGATACCTATCCCTTCGAGGTGTTGAAGAGCAAGGTCTTGCCGGCGGCCATCAAGGCCAGCCCGGGCCAACGCCTGCGGATCTGGTCGGCGGCCTGTTCGTCGGGCCAGGAGCCGTATTCGATCTCGATGTCCATCGACGAATTCGAGCGGACCAACATCGGCCAGTTGAAGGGCGGCGTGCAAATCGTCGCCACCGATCTGTCCGGGACCATGCTCAACAACTGCAAGACCGGCGAATACGACAGCCTGGCCATCGGCCGCGGCCTGTCGCCGGATCGCCTGCAACGCTATTTCGACACGAAGGGGCCGGGCCGCTGGGTGGTCAAGGCGCCGATCAAGAATCGGGTGGAGTTCCGCTCGTTCAACCTGCTGGACAGCTATGCCAGCCTCGGCAAGTTCGACGTGGTCTTCTGCCGCAACGTGCTGATCTATTTCTCCGCCGAGGTGAAGAAAGACATCCTGCTGCGTATCCACGGTACCCTCAAGCCCGGCGGCTACCTGTTCCTCGGCGCTTCCGAAGCGTTGAATGGCTTGCCGGATCATTACCAGATGGTCCAGTGCAGCCCGGGTATCATCTACCAGGCGAAATGATTGGCTTGGGTTGTCAAAAAAACGGGAGTCCCTAGGGGCTCCCGTTTTTTTTTGCCGGCCAGCCGGCGCCATCCCCCTATGGGAGCGAGCTCGCCCCCACATCTTGACTCGCGTCGCCTGATGAAAGCGGCAGAAAAGCGGCAGAAAAGCGGAAGCCGATTGCCGCTTTTCTGGCATTGCCGCTTTGCCGCTGCCCGCAAAGCCCCGGTTTATGGGCTTTTGGAAAGTGGCACGACGCTTGCTATATCCATTCGTACGTACATTCTGGTCACCCAAAGGTTTCCGACATGAGCATCAGCTTCGATAAAGCGCTCGGTATCCATGAAAAGGCCCTGAGCTTCCGCGCCCAGCGTGCCGAAGTCCTGGCCAACAACATTGCCAACGCCGACACCCCGAACTACAAGGCGCGTGACCTGGACTTCTCCAAGGTGCTCGCCGAGCAGAACGAAAAGGCCAAGAACGGCCACTTCGCCTTGAACATGACCAACAGCCGTCATATCGAAGCCGAAGGCTTGAGCAGCGGCGACGAGTCGCTGATGTATCGCACGCCGATGCAGCCTTCGATCGACCAGAACACCGTGGATGCTCAACTGGAACAGTCCAACTACGCGGAGAACTCCGTGAATTTCCAGGCCAGCTTCACCTTGCTCAACAGTAAGTTCAAAGGGCTGGTATCGGCCCTGCGCGGAGAGTAATCCATGTCGATCGCCAGCGTATTCAACATTGCCGGCAGTGCCATGAGTGCCCAGACCACTCGCCTGAACACCGTCGCCAGTAACATCGCCAACGCCGAGACCGTCTCGTCGAGCATCGACCAGACCTACCGTGCCCGTCACCCGGTGTTCGCCACCATGTTCCAGGGCGGCCAGTCCGGCGGCAGCGACTCGCTGTTCCAGGACCAGGACGCAGCGGGCCAGGGCGTACAGGTACTTGGCGTAGTCGAAGACCAGAGCAACCTCGAAGCACGTTATGAGCCAAACCATCCGGCCGCGGACGCCAAGGGTTATGTCTACTACCCGAACGTCAACGTCGTCGAAGAAATGGCCGACATGATTTCCGCCAGTCGTTCGTTCCAGACCAACGCCGAAATGATGAACACCGCCAAAACCATGATGCAGAAGGTCCTGACCCTCGGTCAGTGATAAGGGGCGAGTCACATGAGCGTCACCAACACTACCAGCGGTTTGAGCCTCAACGAGATTCTGGCCAACTCCTCGGTCAAGACCAACAACACCTCCGATGGTCTCGGCGGCGCGACCCAGGCAGCGACCGGCAACAAGGAGCTGGGCAAGGATGCGTTCCTGCAGTTGCTCGTTACCCAGCTGAAGAACCAGAACCCGCTGGAGCCCCAGGACAACGGTGAGTTCGTTGCCCAATTGGCGCAGTTCAGCAGCCTGGAAGGTATCACCACGCTCAACGAAACCGTGAGCGGTATCGCCGGCAACTACAACTCGTCCCAGGCGCTGCAGGCTTCGTCCCTGGTGGGGCGTTCGGTGATCGCGCCCGGTGACAAGGCTGTGGTCGACACCTCCAAGAGCCTCAACGGCACGGTGGTGGTACCGGCGGCAGTGTCCTCCCTCACCGTCAAGATCATGGACAAGGACGGCAAGACTGTCCGCACCATCGACCTGGGCAGCCAGAAGGCCGGCAACTCGGCGTTCATCTGGGATGGCAAGAACGACGCAGGCACGACGGTCGAGTCGGGCACGTACACCTTTGCGGCCTCGACCACCATCGACGGCAAGGCCACGTCGCTGATCACCAACCTGCCGGCCACGGTCAGCAGCGTGACCATCAGCCAGACGGGCGGTGAGCTGATGCTCAACCTGGCCGGGCTGGGCAGCATTGCCCTGTCCAAAGTACAAACTATTGGTATGTAGAGCCGACTAACCGGCAAAAGGAGTCAACATGTCTTTCAACATCGGCCTTAGCGGTCTCTATGCAGCCAACAAACAGCTGGACGTGACCGGCAACAACATCGCCAACGTCGCGACCACCGGTTTCAAATCGTCCCGCGCGGAATTCGAAGACGTCTACTCGGCCACCAAGCTGGGTTCGGGCACCAAGACCGTCGGCAACGGCGTGCGTCTGGCCAACGTCTCCCAGCAGTTCGGCCAGGGTGATGTGAACAACACCGGCAACGTGCTGGACATGGGTATCCAGGGCCAGGGCTTCTTTGTCCTGAGCAACGACGGTTCCCTGAGCTACACCCGTGCCGGTACCTTCAAGACCGACAAGGAAGGCTACATCACCAACAGCGATGGCACTGCACGCCTGCAAGGCTATGGCGTGGACGCCAACGGCAAGATCCTCAACGGTATTCTGACCGACCTGCGCATCGACACCTCGAACCTGCCGCCGCAGGCCACCAGCCTGGTTTCGTCGACGATCAACCTGAATTCGACGGCCACGCCGATTGACCAGACCAACCCGGCCTTGGAGTTCGATCCGACCGATACGGCCACGTTTACGAAACAGTTCACTACACCGGTCTACGACACTCAGGGTAACCAGCACTCCATGGATCAGTACATGGTCAAAACGGGTGCCAATACCTGGGACGTCTATACCCTGATCGATGGTCGTAACCTGAATGGCAGTGCGCCGGTCGCTCCCAACGCTCCGGTTCCTTCGACGATGACCTTCGATTCGAGTGGCAAGCTGGTCCAGGTCAGCACTCCGCCCGCGACCATCAACAGCGATCTGGTACTCACAGGCTGGGTGCCCGGTACCGTAACCAACGGTGTGTGGACCGCGAACGGCGCCGGTTCGTCGACTATTACGGTCTCCATGGCCAACACCACCCAGTTCAACGCCGACACCGCACGGTCGATCCCGACCCAGAACGGCTATGCCACCGGCCAGATCACCAACCTGACCATCGACGGCAGCGGTGTATTGCTGGCCAACTTCAGCAACAACCAGACCAAGCCCATCGGCCAGATCTCCCTTGCCAGCTTCACCAACGAGCAAGGCCTGCAGCCAGTAGGCGGTACCAGCTGGAAGGAAACCTTCGCTTCGGGCATCCCAGGCTACGATGCTCCGCAAACCGGCACCCTGGGTTCGATCGTCTCCAACTCCCTGGAAGAGTCCAACGTCAACCTGACCAACGAACTGGTCGAGCTGATCAAGGCGCAAAGCAACTACCAGGCGAACGCCAAGACCATCTCCACCCAGAGCACCATCATGCAGACCATCATTCAGATGACTTGATGACGCTGGTGGCTTGAAGGCTGCACAAGAAGCCCCTCGCAAGAGGGGCTTTTTCATACCGCCAGAGCTTGTCCTCATGCCAGGTTCCCTTTGTGGCGAGGGGATTTATCCCCGCTGGGCTGCGCAGCAGCCCCCTCCACGAGCAGTCAATTCAATCTGCCTGACCCACCGGGTCGCCGGTATTCAGGGCCGCTCCGCGCCCCAGCGGGGATAAATCCCCTCGCCACAATGAGTGTCACCCTGAACCTGGATGCAGGTTGGCCCGCAGCTGTCGCGAACGAGTACTGTCGTTTTCCAGGCAAAAGAAAACCCCCGATAAACCGGCGGTCTATCGGGGGCTTCTTTCAGCTGGCGCTTTTACGCGCCCGCTGGCTCAGCTTATTGGCAAGCTTCGCAATCCGGCTCGTCGATGGCGCAGGCCTTTGGCACTGGCGCAGGTCCTGCCGGAGCAGCCAGGACCGAATCGTCACCGTGGTTGCCGCCAGCGGAAACCGCGTTCAGCTTACCGGTGTTGATGGTGGACTTCTCGGTGCTGGTGGCGGCCAGGGCACGGAGGTAGTAGGTGGTCTTCAGACCACGGTACCAGGCCATGCGGTAGGTCACGTCCAGCTTCTTGCCCGAAGCGCCGGCGATGTACAGGTTCAGCGATTGAGCCTGGTCGATCCACTTCTGGCGACGGCTGGCGGCGTCGACGATCCAACGGGCCTCCACTTCGAACGCGGTGGCATAGAGCTCCTTGAGCTCCTGCGGGATGCGCTCGATCTGTTGTACCGAACCGTCGTAGTACTTCAGGTCGTTGATCATCACCGAATCCCACAGGCCGCGGGCCTTGAGGTCGCGGACCAGGTACGGGTTGATCACGGTGAACTCGCCCGACAGGTTCGATTTCACATAGAGGTTCTGGTAGGTCGGTTCGATCGACTGCGACACGCCGGTAATGTTGGCGATGGTGGCGGTCGGTGCGATGGCCATGATGTTGGAGTTGCGGATGCCTTTCTGTACGCGGGCACGAACCGGGGCCCAGTCCAGGCTTTCGGTCAGGTCGACGTCAATGTATTTCTCGCCACGGGACTCGATCAGGATCTGTTGCGAATCCAGCGGCAGGATGCCCTTGGACCACAGCGAGCCCTGGAACGTCTCGTAGGCACCGCGCTCGTCGGCCAGGTCGCAGGAAGCCTGGATCGCGTAGTAGCTGACCGCTTCCATGGACTTGTCGGCGAACTCGACGGCAGCGTCCGAACCATACGGGATGTGCTGCAGGTACAGCGCGTCCTGGAAGCCCATGATTCCCAGGCCCACTGGACGGTGTTTGAAGTTGGAGTTCTTCGCCTGTGGCACCGAGTAGTAGTTGATGTCGATCACGTTGTCGAGCATGCGCACGGCGGTGTTCACGGTGCGCTGCAGCTTGGCGGTGTCCAGCTTGCCGTCGACGATGTGGTTCGGCAGGTTGATCGAGCCCAGGTTGCAGACCGCGATCTCGTCCTTGTTGGTGTTCAGGGTGATCTCGGTGCACAGGTTCGAACTGTGGACCACGCCCACGTGCTGCTGCGGGCTGCGCAGGTTGCACGGGTCCTTGAAGGTCAGCCATGGGTGGCCGGTCTCGAACAGCATCGACAGCATCTTGCGCCACAGGTCCTTGGCCTGGACGACCTTGAACAACTTGATCTTGTTGTACTCGGTCAGGGCTTCGTAGTACTCGTAGCGCTCTTCGAAGGCCTTGCCGGTCAGGTCGTGCAGGTCCGGCACTTCGGATGGCGAGAACAGGGTCCACTTGCCGTCGTCGAAGACACGCTTCATGAACAGGTCGGGGATCCAGTTGGCGGTGTTCATGTCGTGGGTACGACGACGGTCGTCACCGGTGTTCTTGCGCAGCTCGATGAACTCTTCGATGTCCATGTGCCAGGTTTCCAGGTAGGCACAGACCGCGCCCTTGCGCTTGCCGCCCTGGTTGACCGCCACGGCGGTGTCGTTGACCACCTTGAGGAACGGCACGACGCCCTGGGACTTGCCGTTGGTGCCCTTGATGTACGAGCCCAATGCGCGAACCGGGGTCCAGTCGTTGCCCAGGCCGCCGGCGAATTTGGACAGCATGGCGTTGTCGTGGATCGCACCGTAGATGCCCGACAGGTCGTCCGGCACGGTGGTCAGGTAGCAGCTCGACAGCTGTGGCCGCAGGGTACCGGCGTTGAACAGGGTCGGGGTCGAGGCCATGTAGTCGAAGGACGACAGCAGGTTGTAGAACTCGATGGCACGGTCTTCGCGCTGCTTCTCTTCGATCGCCAGGCCCATGGCCACGCGCATGAAGAAGATCTGCGGCAGTTCGAAACGCACGCCGTCCTTGTGGATGAAGTAACGGTCGTACAGGGTCTGCAGGCCCAGGTAGGTGAACTGCTGGTCGCGCTCGTGATCGATCGCCTTGCCGAGTTTTTCCAGGTCGAAGGAAGCCAGGACCGGGTTCAGCAGTTCGTATTCGATACCCTTGGCGATGTAGGCCGGCAACGCCTTGGCGTACAGGTCGACCATTTCATGGTGGGTCGCGCTCTCGGCGACTTCCAGGAAGCTCAGGCCTTCGGCGCGCAGGGTGTCCATCAGCAGGCGGGCGGTGACGAAGGAGTAGTTCGGCTCGCGCTCCACCAGGGTCCGCGCGGTCATCACCAGGGCGGTGTTGACGTCCTTGAGGGCGACGCCGTCATAGAGGTTCTTCAGGGTTTCGCGCTGGATCAGTTCGCCGTCGACTTCTTCCAGGCCTTCGCAGGCTTCGGTGACGATGGTGTTCAGGCGACCCATGTCCAGAGGCGCCAGGGTGCCGTCGGCGCGGGCGATGCGGATCGATGGGTGGGCCTGGACCGGTGCGTCGGCTGGCGCGCGGGTGGCACGCTCCTTGGCACGGGAGTCACGGTAGATCACGTAGTCGCGGGCCACTTTCTGCTCGCCGGCACGCATCAGGGCCAGTTCGACCTGGTCCTGGATCTCTTCGATGTGGATGGTGCCGCCCGAGGGCATGCGACGCTTGAAGGTCGCGGTGACCTGTTCGGTCAGGCGGGCCACGGTGTCGTGGATTCGCGACGAGGCGGCAGCGGTACCGCCCTCAACTGCGAGAAACGCTTTGGTGATGGCGACGGTGATCTTGTCATCGGTGTAAGGAACGACAGTGCCGTTACGCTTGATCACACGCAGTTGGCCGGGCGCGGTGGCAGACAGATCCGGGCTCGAATCGGCGGCCAGCGGCGCGGTGCCCTGCGGGTTCTCGCGAGTTGTGTCGGTGTGCATGGGTGTCTCCACGTTCTCTATGTTTGTTTGGGCTCCCTCGCGGGGCCCACCGTTCCGTCCTGAAGCACTACAACCGACTGGCGTCGGGCATAACCACTTCGGGACAGTAGGAGGCTGGGCCGGGAGGCCGCCTCCATCCGAAGTTCCGGGTTGCGAGCCTGGGCTCGTGACCGAACTGAAGGGGCGCAGCTAAGTACTGCAACACCCGTACCGTTCCGGTCGTTTTCTCAACCTTTGAAGCCATTGCCCTTCGCGCGGCGCGGATGGGTCTTGGGGATGCGATGTTTCAGCTGGACAGAGGCACGAAAAGCGCTTGAATTCTCTGTCCGACTTGTGTTTGGTTTTTGGCCTGAACCCCTACATGTAGGGTTTTTTTCGTGGCGGGCTACAAGATAATGCGTTTTGGGGGATGAATCAACGTACTACCTGTGGATAAGCCTGTGCGTAATTTGTGTGCGAAACGTGGAGCTGCTCTGTAGGCCGCGAGCTTGCTGGAGCGAGCGCTTTTTCAACAATTTCGAGCACTGAAAAACTGTTCGAAAATTTT
The DNA here is from genome assembly GCF_900101215.1 of Pseudomonas sp. NFACC32-1. Taxonomy (NCBI): domain Bacteria; kingdom Pseudomonadati; phylum Pseudomonadota; class Gammaproteobacteria; order Pseudomonadales; family Pseudomonadaceae; genus Pseudomonas; species Pseudomonas sp. NFACC32-1. Next base: position 9,957 of record NZ_FMUL01000006.1, on the reverse strand, counting down.
GCGGGCGCGGACCATACCACAGCCATTCCATCCGGCCGAACGCATTTGTCCGCTTGTTTTCTAGCGGGACGCCGTTTATACAATCGGGCCATGTATCGGTGCGATTGTCCTCGTCCAGGATGACAATAAAGAGAGGACGGCCCCGACGATCCATAAGTGGACATACATGCCCTGTGGCAAGCGTTGTCGCCACGCAAGCGTGCACATCCCTTCCTATTCGCTGCAAGACGAGGCCCCAGTGGAACAAGAAGCCTGGCAGGTATTGATTGTCGAGGACGACCAGCGTCTCGCCGAGCTGACCCGTGACTACCTGGAGAGCAATGGGCTGCGGGTCGCCATCGAGGGCGACGGCGCGGTGGCGGCTCGGCGGATCATCGCCGAGCAACCGGACCTTGTGATCCTCGACCTGATGCTGCCGGGCGAAGATGGCTTGAGCATCTGTCGCAAGGTGCGCGAGCAGTACGACGGGCCGATCCTGATGCTCACCGCCCGTACCGACGACACCGATCAGATCCAGGGGCTGGACCTGGGGGCGGACGACTATGTCTGCAAGCCGGTGCGCCCGCGGGTGTTGCTGGCACGCATCCAGGCGCTGTTGCGGCGCAGCGAGCCCGTGGAGCCGAACCCGCAGAAATCGCGGCGCCTGCAGTTCGGTCCGCTGGTGGTGGACAGTGCCTTGCGCGAGGCCTGGTTGCAGGGCAGCGGTATCGAACTGACCAGCGCCGAATTCGATCTGCTGTGGCTGCTGGTGTCCAATGCCGGGCGCATCCTGTCCCGGGAAGAAATCTTCACCGCCTTGCGCGGTATCGGCTATGACGGCCAGGACCGCTCCATTGATGTGCGAATCTCGCGGATCCGCCCCAAGATCGGTGACGATCCGGAGCATCCCCGGCTGATCAAGACCATCCGCAGCAAAGGCTACCTGTTCGTTCCCGAAGCCTGCGTAGACCCGGCGCCGTGAACTCGATTTTCCTGCGCATCTATGGCGGCATGTGCGCGGCGCTGGTGCTGGTGGCGGTGCTCGGGGTGCTGGCCCTGCACCTGCTCAACCAGACCCGCGCCGAACAATATCGCGAGCGCCTGGCCCACGGCACGTTTTCCCTGATGGCCGACAATCTGCGGCCGATGAACGATACCGAACGCCATCGCGCCCTGATGCTGTGGGGGCGCCTGCTGGGCATTCCCCTGGCACTGCGGACCTTCGCCGAGACCGACCTCGACCTTGGCCAGCGCACCCGTGTGTTGCGTGGACAGGTGCTGGTGGAACAGACCGGGCCCCATGCGGCTAAGGTCTATCGGCTGGTCAGTGATGGTGAGCAACTGATGCTGATGGGCGAGGTCCGCCAGATCAGCGAGCAACTGGCCCGGGCCACCATTTATCTGCTGGCCGACGAACTGGTGCGCTACCCCGTGGCCGAGCAGCCCGAACGGCTTGCCCAGCTCAAGCAGGACAAGGGGTTCGGTTTCGATCTTCGACTGATGAGCGTCGACCAGGTGGACATGGACGAAGACCAGCGTCGTCGTGTCACCGAAGGCGATACGGTGATGGCCCTGGGCAAGGACGGCGATTCGATCCGGGTATTCGCCGGCATGGTCGGCACGCCCTGGGTGCTGGAGATCGGTCCGCTGTACCAGATGAACCCATATCCACCGCAATGGCTGGTCTTGATCGCGGCGTTGGGGTTGAGCCTGATCGGGTTGATTGTCTATCTGCTGGTGCGCCAATTGGAGCGACGCCTGCGGGGCCTGGAGTCGGCCGCCACCCAGATCGCCCAAGGCAGCCTGGAAACCCGAGTGCCGGCCCGGGGCGCCGACTCGGTGGGGCGACTGGCCGCGGCGTTCAACGGCATGGCCGAGCACCTGCAACAGTTGTTGGCAATCCAGCGCGAGCTGGTGCGAGCGGTGTCCCATGAACTGCGTACCCCGGTGGCGCGCCTGCGCTTCGGCCTGGAAATGCTCGGCAGTGCCACCACCGCCCAGGCCCGGGAAAAATACCTGGCGGGCATGGACCACGACATCGAGGACCTGGACCGGTTGGTGGACGAGATGTTGACCTATGCGCGACTGGAGCAGGGTTCGCCGGCACTGAATTTCCAGCGCGTGGACCTCGATGCCCTGGTCAATCAGGTGATCGAGGAACTGGGCCCGCTCAGGCCGGGTGTCACGGTGGAGCGGGGACTCTGCCTCTCTGCCGCCGATTGCGATGGCGCCTGGGTCGAGGCCGAGCCGCGGTTCCTGCACCGCGCCTTGCAGAACCTGGTGAGCAATGCCATGCGCCATGCCCGGTCACGGGTGACGGTGAGTTACCAGGTGGGGCAGTTGCGCTGTCGGGTGGATGTCGAGGACGACGGTCCCGGCGTGCCTGAGGCGGCATGGGAGCGAGTGTTCAAGCCGTTCCTGCGTTTGGACGACAGTCGTGCCCGTGCTTCGGGTGGCCATGGGCTGGGGCTGTCGATCGTGCGGCGGATCATCCATTGGCATGACGGCCGGGCGCTGATCGGCAAGAGCAAGAGCCTGGGTGGCGCCTGTTTCAGCCTGAGCTGGCCGAGGCATCAGGACCGGTCTTGAAGGGTGTAGCTGAGGTGGGCCGCTGTCGTGGACACTGCGCAAGGCTCAGGCCCTGATGCCCACCAGGCTCAACAACTGCGAATCCTTCACCCCAAACTGTGCCTGCAGCTCGCTGCCATGACGCCACTGCTCCGACAGGTCGGTCAGTAACCGTAGTCGCACCTGCCCATCCTGTGTCCACTCCAGCACCTCGGCATGCTCGAAATAAAAGCGCTTCCCGACGATCGGATACAGCGCCTTGAACAGGCTTTCCTTGACCGAAAAGGTCAGGGTCACCAGCAATGCGCGGTCATCCTGCGAGGTGGTGGCCAGGCGCAGCAGCTCGGGCGGCGTGAGGATTTCGCCGGCCAGGCGTTCGGCGCGCTCGGGGTCGAGGAGGTTTTCCAGGTCCATGCCCAGGCCCTGCCAGTGTTCCTTGCGAGCGACGATGGCCGCCGCCCGGCCGGTGCTGTGGGTGATCGAGCCGCTGACATGGGCCGGCCACACAGGGGCGCGGTCTTCGCCGATGGCCGGCACGCAAGGCTGGCCATCCAGGCGGTGCAGGGCTGCCCGGGCGCAGATTCGCCCGGCAAGGAATTCGGCCTGGCGCTTGGGCACGGAGCGCTGGATGCTCGCGGGTGGCTCGATGGCGCTGCTGCGGAAATCGTCACTAGCCAGCAGCAACGGGTCGAAGCAGGTGCTCAGCAAGAAGGTGTCGGGCAGGATGTCGGGCAGCAGCCACCGGTCATCCAGAGGCGAGCAGCAGGCGGGCAGGGCGGGGAGTCGGTTCATGCCGGGCATTTTGCCGGGTTGGCCGCACGCTGGGTAGTAGGAACAGGGCAGTGTCCTGAGCGGGCAGGGCTTTTGTGGCGAGGGGGAAATCCCCCTCGCCACAAAGTGTGTATGTCAGCCAAAGATTTTCTTGAAGAACGACTGCATGTCCGCCCAGGACTTTTCATCGGCCTCCTTGTTGTAGCCGATATCCGGACCGCCGTGCTCGCCGTGGCTCAGACGGTCGGCGTCCGGGTTGCTGAAGCCATGCTTGGCGCCTTTGAGGCTGACGAATTGGTAGTCGGCACCGGCCTTGTCCATTTCGGTCTTGAACGCGGCGACGTTGTCTTCGGTGACCATGCTGTCCAGGGCGCCGTGCTCCACCAGGACCTTGGCCTTGACGCTGCCGGGCGTGGCCGGGGTGTTGGTCACCAGCGCGCCGTGGAAACTCACCACACCGGCCAGTGGCACGCCTTGGCGCGCCGCATCCAGTACCACCTTGCCGCCAAAGCAGTAGCCGATGGCGGCGAGTTTATCCGGATCGGTCTGGGGTTGTTTCTTCAACAGGTCCAGACCGGCCTGGAAGCGCGCACTGGCCGCCTTGCCGTCCTTGAGCGCCGCCTGCATGAAGGCCATGGCATCCTTGGGATGCTCGGTATTCTTGCCGTCGCCATACATGTCGATGGCCAGGGCGCTGTAGCCCAGGCCCGCCAGGTCACGGGCACGGCGCTTGGCGTAATCGTTCAGCCCCCACCATTCGTGCACCACCACCACTCCCGGGCGCGGCCCCTTGATGGCGTCGTCGTAGGCGTAATAGCCGATCAGCTTCGTGCCGTCGGCACTGGTGTAGGGAATCTCCTGGGTCTGGATGGCGGCGTGGCTCGCCCCGCTGAAAGCCAGAAGTAAGACAGCAAGTAACCTGCGCATGACGGATCTCCATGAAAGGTGGGTTTGCACGACAGTGAGACTGGACACTCTAGCCGATTCGTTCAGCACTGGTTCAGAGAACGTTCAAGGGGTGTTCAGGGACCGTTGGTTAACGTGGCTTCGACTTCACCACACACCACGTTCCAGAGGAACCTGAACATGATCCGGATGAAAAAACTGCTGCTGGCTTTTACCGTCCTGGGCGCCAGCGCCATGGTCCATGCCGACGATAACTTCGCCAGCCTGACCCTCGGCCAGACCAGCGACAAGGTCAAGAAGTCCAGTGCCCTGGACCAGGCCCTGAACAATCCGAACGCCGACGGCGTGATCGGCAAGGACACCACCTATGGCCTGCGCCTGGGCAAGCAGAACGACCAGGGTCGCTACTACGCCACCTATGACAATGTCTCGGGCACCCACAACGGCATCAAATTGCGCCAGGAAAACCTGCTGGGCAGCTACGATGTGTTCTATCCGGTCACCGGCAGTACCAAACTGTTCGGTGGCGGCACGGCGGGCCTGACCAAGCTGACCCAGGATTCTCCCGGTTTCAGCCGCGACAGCGACATCGGCTACGCAGTAGGCTTGCAGGCGGGCGTCTTGCAGCAGGTTTCGAAGAACGCTTCGGTGGAACTGGGTTACCGTTACCTGCGCAGCAACGCCAGCACCGAGATGAGCCCGCACGGTGGCGACAAGGTGGGGTCGCTGGACCTGACCAGCAGCGCCCAGACCTACCTGTCGGCCAACTACACGTTCTAAGCGGGCGAGGATCGTGCGCCGCCGGATCGAGCGAAGACGATCCGGCGCCTCGTCGAGGTGTGTCGCGCTGGATTGTTTGATTCTGCCTGGGGAAAGGCTCCATGAAATTACTGGTCGTCGAAGACGAAGCGTTATTGCGTCACCACCTGCATACCCGCCTGACCGACAGCGGCCATGTGGTGCAGGCCGTGGTCAATGCCGAAGAGGCGCTGTACCAGGTCCGTGAATTCAATCATGACCTGGCGGTGATCGACCTGGGTCTGCCGGGCATCAGCGGCCTGGAGCTGATCCGCCGGTTGCGCGCCCAGGACAAGACATTCCCTGTCCTGATCCTCACGGCTCGCGGTAACTGGCAGGACAAGGTCGAGGGCCTGGCCGCCGGGGCGGATGACTACGTGGTCAAGCCGTTCCAGTTCGAGGAGCTGGAGGCTCGCTTGAACGCCCTGTTGCGTCGTTCCAGCGGCTTTACCCAGTCGACCATCACCGCCGGTCCGCTGTTGCTCGACCTCAATCGCAAGCAGGCGTCCCTGGGGGATGAGCCGCTGGCATTGACCGCCTATGAGTACCGCATCCTGGAATACCTGATGCGCCATCACCAGCAGGTGGTGGCCAAGGATCGCCTGATGGAGCAGCTTTATCCCGATGATGGCGAACGCGATCCCAATGTCATCGAGGTGCTGGTGGGGCGGCTGCGCCGCAAGCTGGAGGCGCCCGCCGGCTTCAAGCCAATCGACACGGTGCGTGGCCTGGGCTACCTGTTCAACGAGCGCTGCCAGTGATTCGTTCGCTTCGACTGCGCTTGATGCTGGCCGCCATGACCCTGGCGGTGCTGTTCATGCTGGCGCTGCTGCCGGCCATGCAAGGCGCGTTCAGCCTGGCCTTGCAGGAGTCCATCGAGCAACGCCTGGCCTCGGACGTGACCACGCTGATTTCCGCCGCCCGAGTGGAAAACAATCGATTGAAGATGCCGGAACAACTGCCGGACGAACGCTTCAACCTCGCCGACGCCCGCCTGCTGGGCTACATCTACGACCGCGACGGGCGGCTGGTCTGGCGGTCGAAGGCCACCCGCGAGGAAAACATCAACTACGCGCCACGCTACGACGGCCAGGGCAACCAGTTCGCGCGTATCCGCGAAAACGACGGCCAGGAGTTCTTCGTCTATGACGTCGAGATCAAGCTGCTCGGTGGCCAGAACGCGGCGTTCAGCATCGTTACCCTGCAACCGGTTCGTGATTACGAGGTGACCCTGCAGGGGCTGCGGGACAACCTCTACCTGGGCTTCGGTGCCGCGCTGCTGGTGCTGCTGGCACTGTTGTGGATCGGCCTGACCTGGGGCCTGCGGGCGCTGCGACGCCTGAGCCAGGAACTGGATGAAATCGAAAGCGGGGCGCGGGAAAGCCTCAGTACCGAACACCCTCGGGAACTGCTGCGCCTGACGGGCTCCCTCAATCGCCTGTTGCACAGCGAACGGGAGCAGCGCAGCCGTTACCGTGACTCCCTCGACGACCTGGCCCACAGCCTCAAGACCCCCCTGGCGGTGTTGCAGGGCGTCAGCGAAGACATGGCCCGGCGCCCGGAAGACCGTGGCCAGGCCTGGGTGCTGCAGACCCAGATCGAGCGCATGAGCCAGCAGATCGGTTACCAGTTGCAGCGCGCCAGCTTGCGCAAGAGCGGGCTGGTACGCCACCAGGTGCGCCTGCGCCCGGTGTTGCAAAGCCTGTGCGACACCCTGGACAAGGTCTACCGCGACAAGCGGGTCAATGTCGCGTTCGACCTGCCGGAACAGTGCCACGTGCCGATCGAGCAGGGAGCCTTGCTGGAGATGCTTGGCAACCTTCTGGAGAACGCTTATCGGCTATGCCTGGAGCAAGTGCGTGTCAGCGTGCACCCGGTCCTCGGCGGCATGGAGCTGTGTGTCGAGGACGACGGACCGGGTGTGCCGCCGGATCAACGTGCACGGATTCTCCAGCGTGGCGAGCGACTGGACCGCCAGCATCCGGGGCAGGGGATCGGTCTGGCGGTGGTCAAGGACATCATCGAAAGCTACAACGCGCGCCTGACCCTGGGGGATTCGGAACTGGGCGGGGCGGCGTTCCGGATTCATTTCCCGTTGGTTTGACTGGGGCTGGGCGTGGTTGCTGCCGCCGCCCATCTGTCCTGCTCAATTGTCCTGTTCCCGATAGGCCCCCGGCGTCACCCCCGTCCACTTCTTGAAAGCCCGGTGAAACGCCGACGGTTCGGAAAAACCCAACTGCTCGGCGATCTGCTGCAACGACAGGTCCGCGCGGCCCAGATGGTAGATGGCGATATCCCGCCGCAGGTGGTCCTTGAGCTCCTGGAAGCTGGTGCCTTCCTCGCGCAAGTGCCGACGCAGTGTCTGGGGGCTGATGTGCAGATGAGCGGCTACGGTGTCCAGGTCCGGCCAGCGAGCGGTGTCGCGGCTGAGCAGGCGACGCAGTTGGCTGCTCAGGCTGTGTCCGTCGTCGGGGCGCGACAGCAGGTCGGCAGGGGAACGTTCGAGAAAGCGCTTGAGAGTCCGTTCATCCTGGAGCAGCGGCATGTCCAGGTAGCGGCTGTGGAACGACAGGCTGCTGTGAGGTGCGTCGAACACCACAGGACAAGGGAACAGCAAATCGTACTCGGCCCCATGGGCAGGTCTGGGGTAGCCGAAGGTGGCCTGTTCCAGGCCGATCCGCTGGCCGATCAGCCAACTGCCAAGGCGGTGCCAGACCACCAGCAGGCTCTCGGTGAGGAAGTGGTCCGGGTCCCAAAGGGTCGAGTCGTCCAGCACCAGGCGCACCCGTTCACCTTCCGCCAGCAAGGTCAGGCCCGGCGCATCCGGGAACAGGCTGTAGAACAGCAGGCCGCGCTGCAGGGCGCTGCCCAGGTTGCGGCAGTGGATCAACGCATGACACATCATGGCGAAGGTCCCGGGCTTGCTGCGAGCCTTGCCGAAACCCAGGTATTCATCGCCCATCGCCAGCCACAGCGCCTGCAGCAGGCGAGCGAACTGCTCTGGCGCGAGGCGCGCCCGCGGCTCGTCCAGAAGCTCGGGACTGATACCCAGTTGTTGCAGCAGGGGGAAATAGTCGAACCCTTGTCGGCGCGCGCCCCCCAGGGCGGCGCGGGCGAAATGGCTGGCGATCGTGCGTTGGCGCATGGCATCCATCCGTTTGTCAGGCGCTCGATGGTAGCAGGGCGATCCGGCTCGACAAGGCGGATATCCGCCAAATCCCGGAACGTCAGCTGGCCCGTGGGCGGAAATCCGCCACCTTAAACGGCGTCGTTTGGTTTTCGAATATTCATGAAACCCGTCTGCCATGCTGGCTGTAGGGCATTTCGCAAAAATGGCACGCGCCTTGCGATGCATTGGGTAGGTCTGCAGCGTGCAGCCGACAAAACAAATCCCTCCAGTGCAGGAGGGTTCGCAAAGTTGAGGTTTCGTGGGCGACAGGTGGATGTTGTCACGCGGGACGCTTGAGGAAAGTTTGCCATGACGACTCGTCAGCCCTTGTACAAATCCCTGTATTTCCAGGTGATCGTAGCCATTGCCATCGGTATTTTGCTCGGCCACTTCTACCCGCAGACCGGTGTAGCCCTCAAGCCGTTCGGTGACGGGTTCATCAAACTGATCAAAATGGTCATCGCCCCGATCATCTTCTGTACCGTTGTCAGCGGCATCGGCGGCATGCAGAACATGAAGTCGGTCGGCAAGACCGGCGGTTATGCGCTGCTGTACTTTGAAATCGTCTCCACCATCGCCTTGCTGATCGGCCTGGTCGTGGTCAACGTCGTGCAACCGGGCAACGGCATGCACATCGACGTGTCGACCCTGGACACCAGCAAGATCGCCGGTTTCATCAGCGCTGGTAAAGACCAGAGCATCGTTGCCTTCATCCTCAACGTGATCCCGAACACCATCGTCGGTGCGTTCGCCAACGGCGACATCCTGCAAGTGCTGATGTTCTCGGTGCTCTTCGGTTTCGCCCTGCATCGCCTGGGTGCCTATGGCAAGCCGGTGCTGGACTTCATCGATCGTTTCGCCCACGTGATGTTCATCATCATCAACATGATCATGAAACTGGCTCCCATCGGTGCCTTCGGTGCCATGGCGTTCACCATCGGTGCCTACGGTGTCGGCTCGCTGGTGCAACTGGGCCAGCTGATGATCTGCTTCTACATCACTTGCGTCGTGTTCGTCCTGGTGGTGCTGGGCGCCATCTGCCGCGCCCACGGTTTCAGTGTCATCAAGCTGATTCGCTACATCCGTGAAGAGCTGTTGATCGTACTGGGTACTTCCTCCTCGGAATCGGCCCTGCCACGCATGCTGATCAAGATGGAGCGCCTGGGCGCCAAGAAATCTGTCGTAGGCCTGGTGATCCCGACTGGCTACTCCTTCAACCTCGACGGTACCTCGATCTACCTGACCATGGCGGCAGTGTTCATCGCCCAGGCCACCGACACCCCGATGGACCTGACCCACCAGATCACCCTGCTGCTGGTGTTGCTGTTGTCGTCCAAGGGGGCGGCTGGCGTGACCGGTAGCGGCTTCATCGTACTGGCGGCCACCCTGTCGGCCGTGGGTCACCTGCCGGTGGCCGGCCTGGCGCTGATCCTGGGTATCGACCGCTTCATGTCCGAAGCCCGCGCCCTGACCAACCTGGTGGGCAATGCCGTTGCCACCGTCGTGGTTGCCAAGTGGGTGAAGGAACTGGACGAAGACCAGCTGCAGACCGAACTGGCTTCCGGTGGTCGTGGCATCTCCGAAGTACGTGAAGATGACGAGCAGATCGCGGCGGCGCAGATTGCAGCGGCCGAGTCCTCTGCTCCAGGCGCTGTGAAGTAAGCTTCAACTGCAATAAAATGTATGGTCAGCCCTTCTCCTGCAACCTCATGGGCTGTTTTCGGTAAAGCTGGCTTGCGCTAATGTATCCGGGCTCGTTGTGAGCG
>NZ_FMUL01000001.1:518831-895066 GCF_900101215.1 Pseudomonas sp. NFACC32-1 | reverse complement strand
AGTTGCATCACGTTGTTGGCGATGAAAAGGCTGTAGTAGCGGTAGGCGACCAGGTAGATGGCCACGGCTGCGACGACGATCCAGAGGGCGTTGATGGGTTCGCCGCGGCGCAAGGCCACGACACTCAACGCACAGGCTCCCAGAACAGCCACGGCAAACCAGGCGAGGTGTTTAACCAGACGGGTTGTCATTGCGTGTCTCCTGCCGATGTCCAAGAGGACTGCGGCGATTGTTTTTATAATGTGCCCCGGCTATTCGGAGCCGGCCCAATATCGGTGCAAGCCGTCAATAAATAAATCCGTAGTACTACGTAGACGCCGTCGGTCTTGCAGGGCCGGGCTTGCTTGCACAGGTCTGCTATCGGGTAGGATGTTTGGCATATGATGCCAGTCATCACGCCTCCCCTCGCCAGGCCCGGACAGGAGTACAGATGCTGCTCAAACACAAAATCGTCGCCCTCGGGATCCTGCCCCTGGTCCTGGCGATCGCTGTCATCTGCGTGCTGGTGATTTCCCTCAACCGCCAGTTGGGTGATCAGCAGGCGCAACTGATCGAAGACAGCATCCTGGCCAGCAAGCGCGCCGAGTTGAAGAACTATGTCGAGATGGCGCAGAGCCTGATCGCCCCGCTGTACAACGATGGACAGGGGGACGAAAAGGCCCAGCAGCAAGTGCTGGAGGAGTTGCGCAAGCTCAGCTTCGGCATCAACGGTTATTTCTTCGTCTACGATCGCCAGGGCCGCAGCCTGATGCATGCACGCCAGTCGGAACTGGTGGGCCAGTACCTCTGGGACATGAAGGATCCCCACGGCCTGCCCGTCATCCAGGCGCTGATCAAAAGCGCCGAGTCAGGCGAAGGCTTCCAGCGCTATGCCTGGAACAAGCCCTCCTCCGGCCAGGTGACCGACAAACTGGCCTATGTGGTCATGCTCGATCGCTGGGGCTGGATGCTCGGCACCGGGATCTACCTGGAGGATGTCGAACTCGCCACCCAGAAGGCCCGCGATGAAGTGGCCCAGGGCATCCACACCACCATGCAGGCCATCGCCGCGGTGGCATTGGTGGCGGTGCTGCTGGTATTCGCCGGCGGCATGACCCTGAACGTCAGTGAGCACCGCCTGGCCGACAAGAAACTGCAACGGCTGAACCAGCGCATCGTCAGCTTGCAGGAGGAAGAGCGCTCACGGGTGTCTCGCGAGCTTCACGACGGCATCAGCCAGGTGCTGGTGTCGATAAAGTTCCAGTTCGAACTCGCCAGCCATGTCCTTGAGAATGGCCAGGAAAATGGCCTGGGTATCCTGAAGAACGCCACCGACCGGCTGGGCCAGGCCATCGGCGAAATCCGCAGCATTTCCCATGACCTGCGCTCCTCCCTGCTCGATACCCTGGGCCTGCCGGCCGCCATCGGCCAGCTCGCCGCCGAGTTCGAACAGCGCAGCGGGCTCGAAGTGTCCTATCGAAGCAACGAATTCGACTGCCGGCTGGAAAATGGCGCCCCCGTCTCGCTGTTCCGCATCGCCCAGGAGGCCTTGACCAATATCGAACGCCACGCCGGAGCCAAGCGGGTCGCCATCACCCTGTTCGGTTCGGGCCAGTCCTTGCGCCTGACGGTGGTGGATGACGGCATGGGCTTCAACGTGCCCCAGGTCGAACGTGGCCATGCTGGCATCGGCCTGCGTAATATCCGCGAACGGGTCGAGCATTTCGGCGGCCGCCTGGAACTGACCTCGACACCCGGACGAAGCGAACTGGACGTCCTGCTCCCCATGAACATGTCGGTCACGCAAAGCTGATGAGCCCCCATTACAACAAGAGCGCCTGCCCATGAGCCTGCCCCCTGTAATCCGTGTCGCGCTGGTGGACGATCATTCCCTGGTCCGCGACGGCATCAGGGCCTTGCTGTCCGTCATGCCGCAACTGGAGGTGGTCGGTGAAGCGGAGAACGGCGAGCAAGCGCTGGAAATGATCGGTCGTTGCCAGCCGGACCTGCTGCTGATGGACATCGGCCTCAAGGACATGAACGGACTGGAACTGACCCGGCTGCTGGGCAAGCAGTACCCCAGCCTCAAGATCCTCATGCTCAGCATGTACGACAATCATGAATACGTGAGCGAGTCCGTGCGCTCCGGCGCCAGTGGCTACGTGCTCAAGAACGCCCCATCGCGGGAAATCATCGCCGCCATCGAAGCCATCATCAGCGGCGGCACCTTCTACAGCGCCGAGATCGCCCAGCGGCTCGCCGCCGATCCGAACACCGACAACGAACTGACCCCTCGCGAGAGCCAGGTGCTGCGCAAGATGGTCCAGGGCCTGAACAACAAGGAAATGGCCCGGGAACTGGACATCAGCGTGCGCACCGTCGAGACCCACCGCCTGAGCATCCGCCGCAAGCTCAACATCGACAAACCCGCGGCACTGGCGAAGTACGCCATCGATCACGGGATCATATCCAGCTGAACAGTGGACGGCTGACGCGGATGCAGCGGGCGGAACCGTCCACGCAAGGTTGCAACGGCGCCATGGCTCCGGCAGGTGCCTCGCTTCACTTCGCGAACAGCTGGCCCATGTCCTTGAAGGCCTTGAATTCCAGCGCGTTACCACACGGATCGAATAAAAACATGGTCGCCTGTTCGCCAACCTGGCCCTGGAAGCGAATATAGGGCTCGATCACGAATTCGGTGCCGAAGGACTTCAAGCGTTCGGCCAACGCTTCCCATTCCTGCCAGCCCAGCACCACGCCAAAATGCGGGACAGGAACGTCATGACCGTCCACCGGGTTGCTATGGACGCTTTCCTGGGACGGCGTCTTCGGATGTTCATGGATCACCAGCTGATGTCCGAAAAAATTGAAATCGACCCATTGGGCGCTGGACCGCCCTTCTCCCAGGCCAAACACTTGGCCGTAGAAAGCGCGGGCGGCCGCGAGGTCATATACAGGGATAGCCAGGTGAAAAGGCGCGATACTCATCGGGACTCCAGGGGTTTGAGGTCAGGGAAACCAGCCTAGCGCCGCGCAGAAGATAAAAAAATCAATATAAATCGCTCAGGAACACAACTATTCTTTGTGAATGATCAAAGAACTCAAAACACTGGTCGCCGTCTGCCGCGAGGGCACGTTCGCCGCCGCCGGCCACCGAATCGGCCTGACCCAGGCCGCCGTCAGCGCCCAGATGCAGCGTCTGGAAGCCGAGCTGGGCTTCCCGATCTTCGATCGCAAGGGTCGTAGCGCCCAGCTCAATCGGATGGGTCATCAAATCCTGCTCCAGGCCCAGGACCTGCTGCGCCTGTACGACAACCTGGGCTCCGCCAGCATCGGTGCGCCCGCCAGTGTCTTGATCAACATCGGCGCCATCGCCTCGGTACAGCGCTCGTTCCTGCCGGACGCGCTGGCGAAGTTCCACCGACAGTATCCGCAATGCCGAACCCGCGTGATACCCGGCCTGTCGATCGAGTTGATCAACCTTGTGGACGCCGGTGAGATCGACATGGCCCTCATCATTCGCCCGCCTTTCTCACTGCAGAGCGACCTGCGCTGGGCCACTCTGGTCCGTGAGCCCTACCGATTGATCGTACCCGCCGATGTGCCCGGGGATGACTGGACCGAACTGCTCGCCAGCCAGCCCTTCATCCGTTATGACCGCTCTTCTTTCGGCGGCAGGCAGGTGGACCGATTCCTCAGCCGGATGCCTGTCAACCTGCGAGAAATATGCGAGCTGGATGAACTGGATGCGATCATCAAACTGGTGGGAAAAGGCGTGGGGGTCGCGCTGATTCCCCAGACCGCCGCCCATCAGGACTGGCCCGGCGACGTCCGGGTGGTGGAGCTGGGGGAGCACACTTTTCACCGTGATATCGGCCTCGTGCATCGTCGCCCCCAAAGCCTGAGCGAGCCTGTGGGATCGCTCGTGCAATTGATGAGCGAACATATCCGACCGGACGGCCCTTGAACACGAGCCCTGCCGCCACCGCGGGCGCAAGCATGCCCAGCCCACGCCTTCGGTGACAGCCTGCAAGCACTTTCACTACACTGGCCCGTCTTGTCCCCTTCCCTTGCGAGATGTGCGTCCCTATGAAAAACACAATAAGCACAATGACGTTCTGCGGCCTGATGGCGCTGTGCGGCAGCGTCATGGCCGAGCCGGCCCCTTCCCATCTGGATCAGGTCCTGCAACGCGGCGAGCTCAAGGTCTGCACCACCGGTGACTACAAGCCCTACACCTACAAGGCTGAAAGCGGTGAATACGAAGGCATCGACATCGACATGGCACGCTCCCTGGCCACGAGCCTGGGGGTGAAGGTGCAGTGGGTGCAGACTACCTGGAAGACCCTGATGCCGGACATGCTGGCAGGCAAGTGCGACATCGGCATGGGCGGGATTTCCGTGACCCTGGAACGCCAGAAGAAAGGGTTTTTCAGTGACACCCTGGACGTGGACGGAAAAATCCCGCTGGTGCGCTGCGAAGACCAGTCGCGCTACCAGACCATCGAGCAGCTCAACCAGCCCTCGGTGCGCCTGGTGGAGCCCGCCGGCGGCACCAACGAAGCCTTCGTACGGGCCTTCCTGCCCAAGGGCCAGCTCAGTTTCCATGACAACGTGACCATCTTCCAGGAGCTGCTGGACAAGCGGGCCGACGTGATGATCACCGATGCGTCGGAAGCCCTCTACCAACAGAAACTCAAGCCTGGCCTTTGCGCCGTCAACCCGACCCGCTACCTGCAATATGGCGAGAAGGCCTATCTGCTGCCTCGGGACGACACCACCTGGAAAATGTATGTGGACCAGTGGCTGCACCTGAGCAAGGCCAATGGCAGCTACCAGAAAGTCATCGGGCAGTGGCTGGCGGTGCCAGGGGCTCGATAACGCTCTGATAACGATGCGTCAGGCTGTGGGAACGAGCCTGCCCGCGATGGCGCCAGGTCAGCCACACTGCAAGTCGCTGACACACCGCCATCGCGAGCAGGCGCGCTCCCACAGACTTGAACGGGACCCGATTCAGCTCACTGTCCTGCCCGCACCTTGGCGATTTCGTCGTACATCATCTTCACCAGGTTGGCGTCCAGGGACTGGGCGAACTTGTCGATCACCGGCCGCACCCGCTCGCGGAAGCGATCTTTCTCGGCCGGGGTGAGTTCGTTGACGGTCATCGCGCCAGCCAGCGTCGCCTTGGCCTTGTCCATGCTCGCCGCGGTGACTTCCCGCTGGAAGTGCTGCGCTTGGGCGGCGGCCTCGCGAATCATGGTTTTTTCAGCATCGTTGAGGCGATTCCAGGTCTTCTGGCTGATAATCAACGATTGCGGGTTGAAGATATGGCCCGTGACGGACAGGTATTTCTGCACCTCGTAGAACTTGTTGCCCTCGATCACCGTGAACGGGTTCTCCTGGCCGTCGATGGTGTGTTGTTCAAGACCGGTGTAGACCTCGGGGAACGCCATCGGCACGGGGTTGGCCCCCAGCGCGGAGAAGGTTTCCAGGTAGATGGGCGACTGAATGACCCGAATCTTCAGGCCCTGCATGTCTTCGAGCCGGTTCACCGGATGCTTGCTGTTGGTCAGGTGGCGAAACCCCAGGTCCCAGTAGCCCAGGCCGACCAACCCTTTGCTGTCCAGTTGCGCTGCGAGCTTCTGGCCGACCGGTCCGTCGATCACCGCATGGGCCTCGGCGGCGTCGTTGAACAGAAACGGAAAGTCGAGCATGGCGAAGTCCGGTGCCTGGGCCGCCAGGATGCCCGAGTTGAGCACGGTGATATCCAGCGTACCGCCCTGCAGGGCAGACACCGTCTGCACGTCACCGCCCAGCGTGCCGCCGGGGAACAGGCGGACCTTGATCTTGCCGCCGCTCTTTTCGCTGAGCAGGTCGGCGAACTTCTGCGCCCCCTGGCCCTGTGGATGTTCCTTGACGTTCTGGAACGCGAATCGCAGGGTGCGCTCGCGTATCTCGTCCGCATGGCCGGCCACGCTGCCCAGCAGCAACCCCGTCGCACATGCCCCGGCCAACAGGGTCTTCATCAGTTTTCGCATGTCACTCTCCATTCATTATTGTTGTTGAGGTCGAGCTGACCAGGCTTGCACCGGGCTCATCCGGTGAAGAACTTCAACGGCCCGAGGACCAGTTGCGGGAACAGCACCAGCAGGAACAGCACCACGAATTGCGCGAGCATGAACGGCCAGACCCCGCGGACGATCTCCTCGAAATCCAGCTTCGCCACGCCGCACACCACATTCAGTACCGTGCCCACGGGCGGGGTGATCAGGCCGATGGCCGTATTGATCAGAAACAGCACGCCGAAATACACCGGATCGATCCCCGCCTGGATGACCGCGGGCATCAGCACCGGCGTGAGGATGAGGATGGTCGGCGTCATGTCCATGACCGTTCCCACCAGGATGATCAACGCCATCATCACCAGCAGCAGGAGGGTCTGGTTGTCCATGAAGGGTGCCAGCAGCTCCGCCAACTGACCCGGCAGGTCGGCAATGGTCACCAGCCAGGATGAAACCATGGCCGCCGCCACCAGCAGCATCACCACCGAAGTGGTCCTGGCCGAGGACAGGATCACTTCGTACAGTTGGCTGACTTTCATTTCCCGATAGATCACCAGGGACACGAACAGCGAGTAGACCGCCGCCACCACTGCGGCTTCGGTGGGGGTGAAGATGCCGAACTTCAGGCCCAGGATGATGATCAGGGGCAGGCCCAGCGCCCAACTGCCGTCGAGCAGGGTGCGCAGTACTTCGGCGCGGGAGCGCTTGGGGGGCGTTTCCACATGCTCGTTGCGCGAGATGTACCACCAGGCCACGGCCAGCGAAGCGCCCAGCAACAGCCCTGGCACGATGCCGGCCAGAAACAGCTTGGAAATCGACACACCGGACGCCACGCCAAACACAATGAAACCGATGCTGGGGGGAATGACCGGCGCAATGATGCTGCCGGCCGCGATCAGGCCGGCCGACCGGCCCCGGGAGTGCCCGGCCAGCACCATCATCGGCACCAGCAACGCCGCCAGTGCGGCCGCGTCGGCGACGGCGGAGCCGGAGAGCGATGCCAGCAGGCAGGACGCGATGATCGCCACGTAACCGAGGCCACCGCGCTTATGCCCTACCAGGGCCATGGCAATGTTGACGATGCGCTTGGACAAGCCGCCGACATTCATGATTTCGCCGGCCAGCATGAAGAACGGCACCGCCATCAGCGGAAAGCTGTCGGCGCCATTGAGCAGGTTCTGGGCAATGATCTGCGCGTCGAACAGGTCCAGGTAGACCATCAACGCCACACTGACCACCAGCAAGGCAAACGCGATGGGTATGCCCAGCGCCATGCTGCCCATCAGGGACCCGAGGAAAATGGCCAGTGTCATGGGCGGTCACTCTTGATGGGGTTATGCGCCAGCGCTTGCGTAGCGTCGTTGTCCTTGATCATCACCAGCTCGTCGTCGCCGAGCTTGCCGAACAGGGCCAGGTAGAGTTCATGAAGCAGGATCGGCGCGGCACTGGCACCGAATACCAGGCCGGCGGCATAGAACAGCGCCATGGACAGACCGGATGCCGGTGCGACCACCTGCAGGTTGATCACCGCCTGCTGCCAGCTGCCCAGCAAGATCAACCAGCAGATGTACAGCATCAGCAGATGCCCGATGACCAGGCAGGCGCGCTTGCCGGCCGCTGGCAGACGCTTGACCAGGCTGTCCATGCCCAGGTGCGCGCGGTCCTTGAGTGCCACCAGGGCGCCGAGAAAAATCATCCAGACGAAGAACCAGCGCGACAGCTCCTCGGACACGCTGATGCCGGAGTTGAAGGCGTAACGCAGCACGACGTTACCGAATACCAGCACGATCATCGCGACCATGCACAGGACAATCAGCAACTTGAGCAACTTGAAATACAGATCGACGACTTTGGTCATCTTGAAGACCTCTCGGGTTTGTCGAGCGCCGGCCTCGGCGGCGCGATAGGACCGCAGCGGCGTGGGCCGCTACCGGGTCGAACCGGAGACGCAAATGGCTTCAGGAATGAAACGACAGAGCGAAGAGAGAGCGTGGGGTGCCCGCGGACGGCTGCGCATAGGGTGTTCCTCTATTTTTATTATGAGCCCCGCCGTATCGGACAAGACTGTTGCGCCTAAAATGTACCAACCGGTTAGTTCGGTCAATAACCCAGGCGTGCCCACCGTACAAAGCGTGCGATTATCGGCTAGGGAAAGTCCTCGGAATTGAGCACTGGCAGGCAGGTCTACAACGGATTTGTATCGGTCTGTATATGAACCCGCGACAGATACGAAACCGTCGATTTCGCCCTCTCCCGCCACACAGCGTCGATACATCCAGGCGTTTAACTGTGATCACCGGACAGCAACACCCTTCGCTGCCACGGACCCAATCCACTTGAACGCAAGGAGAACCACCATGCTCAGTTTCTCGAAGATATCCTCCCTGGCACTGGCCCTGACCCTGGTTGGCGGGGTCGGCGTGGCGAATGTCGCCTCGGCGAGCGCAACGCCCCACAGCCAGGCTGCGCAACACCTGGCTGAGGGCGGCTCCGACCGCTTGCTGGAACGTCGTGTCGCCGAGGGCGGGTCCGACCGTTTGCTGGAACGTCGTGTCGCCGAGGGCGGGTCCGACCGTTTGCTGGAACGTCGTGTCGCCGAGGGCGTGTCCGATCGCTTGCTGGAACGTCGTGTCGCCGAGGGCGTGTCCGATCGCTTGCTGGAACGTCGTGTCGCCGAGGGCGGGTCCGACCGCTTGCTGGAGAATCGTGTCGCCGAAGGCGGCGCCGATCGCTTGCAGGAGCTGCGCGAACGCAGCGCCGCGACCGTCGCCTGAAGGTCCCGTCAATGCCCTTCGAGAAGCTGCGTGGCGTGACAGAGAGTGCCGCCACGCCAGCTTCGAGACGGCTCGCAAAGCACTAGTGGCTTCAACTGAGTACCACTACCCCACCCGGTAATTCGATGCATCGGGCCCCGTAGGCGTCGCGGATCAGCAGCGCCACGCCAGCCAGTTGATCGAGACGGAAGCGCGCCTGGACCTTGCGCTGGCCCAACTCACGATTGAGCAGCAACAACATGCCCGGACGGTAGCGGTTGATTTCATCGATGACGCTGGCCAACGTGGCGTCGTTGAAGACCAGCACTTGCTCGCGCCAGGCAACGGCAGCCGATACATCGGCGTTCTGTGGCTGGCCGGTACGGCCATTGCCGTAGGTCAATTGCATGCCCGGCTCCAGACGCAAGCTCTGCCCCTGTACCTGCACCTGCACGACGCCTTCCAGGCAGGTAGTGCAGACGCTCTGGTCCACGTAGCGGATGTTGAACCGTGCCCGTGCAGCGCTGATCCAGCCAGTGCCGGCCTGGACGCTGACCGTCGAGACACTGCGCCCCTGCACTTCGATCTCTCCAGCCAGCAACTCCAGTGCCTGCCCTCCCTCTGCCAGCGCACGGCGACTCAGGCGGGTCTGGGTATTGAGCTCCAGGCTGATTCCATCGCCCAGTTCCACCCGCCGCTGCTCGCCAACCTCGGTGACGTAGTCGGCTCCCAGCCCGGAAATTCCGCCGGGCACCATCGTCCTGATCAACAGGAAACCCGCCGATGCCGCGATGGCCCCGCCCAGGAATGCCCGACGGCCGAAATGCCGCGGTGCCTGCATGGCCTCGGCGGCCGGCAGCAGCCCCTGCCAAAGCGCCTTGGCCTGCTCGAATGCCTGGGCGTGCGCGGGGCTTTGCCCACACCATTGGCGCAAGGCCCGGGCATCGGCCACGGTGGCCCGTCCCGAGGTCAGCAGGATCAGCCAGTCTCGGGCCTCGTCGGCCAGTCGAGCCTCTGGCGTGGCATCAGGGGAAGCGATGCTGAAGATGTTCAAGCGCACACGTACTCACGAATTGATCCGATCCAAGGGTTGTACGTAAAGTCGCCACGCGGCGAGCAGGCCAGGCGAAAACAGGCGAGCAAGCGCAGTTGACGGGTTGCCAATGAGCGTTGCGAGCCTGTTCTCAACGGCAGCAGGGTCGTCGCGCAGGCACTTTTCGTACACAGCCTAACCTTCAAGACTGTTTTCCCGCCCCGGGACCGAACCGTTGAATGACTTTTCTTTCCAGGCGTTGGGCGCAATGCCCCAGCGCGGCCTTGATTTCCTTCTCCACCATCCGGGTGGAAATACCGAATCGCTGGGAAATTTCCAGGTGCGGTGCTTCTTCCAGGCGCGCCGCGATGAAAATCCTGCGCCGGCGCGCCGGCAATTCATACAGTGCCTTGAGCAAGGTCTGCAGTTCCTTCTGCCCGCCCACGACCCGGGCCGGGTCCAGCGCCTCATCCGAAACCTGCAGCAGTTCGTCGATCTCGCCGCCGGTCAGCAGGCGAGCATCGGCTTGCCGGCGGTCGGCGGCGATGTTCAGGGCCATGCGATACAGATAGGCGTTGGGCTGGGCGATGTCCGGCGTGTCGTCCATGCGATCGACTCGCAGGTAGGTCTCGTGCAACACATCGTTGGCCAGTTCCTCGGAACCCAGGCGTCGGCGCAGGCGAACCTTGAAATCCTCGTAGGAGGTGAGGAAAAGCCTGACCATCGGGTTGCGACCAGTGTCTTTCATTGCCCGAACCCCCCTTCCCCTGCTGTGCATTCCATGCGTTTTCCTGATGAGTCGGGTAACAAGAGCAGGGTCACCGGCTGGCGCAACGACGAGGGCGCCGGGCGGTCGATCCTGAGGTTCTGCATACTGTTGACCAGGGCCTTGTCACGCATCAGATCCCCGGTGGAAGCGACCAGGCGAGTGTGCTGGACCACCCCGTCGCGGCCGATCCACACCTGCAGCAACGCGCGAAAGCTGCCCGGACGGGTCAGTGGCGACGCACACAAATTGCGTTGGATGACCGCCTGGATGGCCGCCGCATAATTGCCTTCACTCAACCCCGGCGCAGCGCCGGGAGGCAGCGCGACTTCACGGACCCGCACCGGCTGCAACGTGAAGGCGTCCGCCCGGGCGTAATGCGCCGCAAGCCCTGTACCGCGCAGCAATACGTTCAAGGCTTCGGAAGGCGTGAATCGCCCCTGGACACCCAGGGTCTGGCGTCGGCTCGACAACCCGTGGTCCACCAGCACCGCCATGCCGGTCGCCCGGCTGAACTGCTCCAGCGCCGTGGTCAATGCCTGGGGCGCGATGTCCAGCTCCACCAGGCCAACAGCCCGCACCGGAGCGGCCAGCAGACACAACCACACCATCAGCCAACCCAAGGGGGGCCTGGTCAATCCACGCCTGCATCCACCCCTGGCGCTGCCTTGCTGCACGACTGACGTATCCGTTGAAAAACGTCATCCTGAGGGCTGTTTATGAATGTCGTATGACACCTGATACAAATCCCTCGGACCGCACTAGACTGATGCCCTGACAACGCACCGTCCGCGGTGACGGGCCAGGAGGTCAGCGATGAAACAGTGGATGGGCATGACGGCGGGAGTGGGATTGTTCACGGTGCTTTGCAGCGCCTGGGGCGACGAGGCGCCGGCCTGTATCGAGGTGACGGTGGGTGGCTACAAGACCCCCGACTACAACTGCCTGAGCCGTCAGATGGGCAACGATCCACAGGCCGCGGCCGCCGCTCGACAGGCCCGGGAAGCCCTGGACGTGCCCGTCGAGCGGCGGCCGCCCAACAGCGTCGGCCTGGCAACACCGGCGGCTACCGGGGTGCGCATGGGCAATACGTTCGGCACGTCGGTCAAGCCCCAGAGGCCAGCCAGCGGCCAATGACTTCGCTGCGCCTCAACAGCCGTCCGGGTGCCGTGTCGATCAAGCGCTGGGACTCTGACGGAAACTCACCGCCAGACGATTCCAGGCGTTGATGGTGCTGATCGCCAGGGTCAGGTCCACCAGCTCTTCTTCGGCGAACTGACTACGGGCCAGGGCATAGACGTCATCCGGCACCTGGCTTTCGGCCAATAGCGTGACCGCTTCGGTCCAGGCCAGGGCAGCACGTTCGCGCAGGTTGAAAAAGCCGCTGTCGCGCCAGACCGCCACGGCGTAGAGGCGTCGTTCGGTCTCACCCTGGCGTCGCGCGTCCACCGAGTGCATGTCCGTGCAAAAAGCGCAGCCGTTGAGCTGCGAGGCACGAATCTTGATCAGGTGCAGCAGCGCCGGCTCGATGCTCAGGCGACTGGCCAGCGCTTCCAGGCCGATCATCGCTTTCATCGCCCCGGGGGAGGCGCTGTAGTAATCCAGACGCTGGCTCATGGCGGGCTCCGTGGCGTTCGATAGCGTCACGGTAGGGCCTGCGGGCCGCCAGGGACAGGTCCAATTCAACGAAAAAACCGGGACCACCGTCCAGAAGCCAATAGGCGGGATTTTCACCACGCAACTTCTACGCGCTTATCCAATACGGGTAATCTTGCCCCTTTGATGCTCGCCGCAACCAATTGCCCCAGGAGCCAGCGGGTATGGAACTTCATGTCGTCATCAACGGCCGCAAGGACCTGACGAGCCAGTTGTATCAACAATTACGCAGCGCCATCGAAAGCGGCCGCCTGGCCGCCGGTACCCAACTGCCCCCCAGTCGGTTGCTGGCCGAACAGCTGGGGGTGTCTCGCAAGACGGTTTCCGATACTTATGCGCAGCTCACCTATGAGAACTTCCTGACCGGCATCATAGGCAAGGGCACCTACGTCAACGCCCATCCGGCCAGGATCGTGCACAAGCAGAGCCACCGGGAGCTGGCCGGCGCCGAGGTGGTGCAAGCCTGGCGCAACATGCCGGACCTGATGCGCCACCCCAGCGTCGAGAGTGCCCTGCGCTACGACTTCATCGGTGGCGCCACCGGCAAGGGCCAGTTTCCCCTGGACGACTGGCGCCGCTGCACCGCCCATGCCCTGCGCCAGATCGCCAGCCACAAGGGTTTCTATAGCCAGCCCGAAGGCCTGCCGGCGCTGCGCAATGCCATTGCCCGGCACGTCGCGTTTTCCCGCGGGGTCAATTGCCAGGATGACGACGTGGTGGTGTGCAACGGCGCACAACAGGCCCTGGACCTGATCTCGCGAGTACTGACCTGTCCCGGTAGCCTGGTGTCCATGGAAGACCCGGGCTACCCACCGGCGCGCCTGCTGTTCGGTTCCCATGGGGCGACGGTGGCCGGCGTGCCGGTGGACGACCAAGGCATGCGCGTGGACCTGATTCCCGACGGTACGCGGCTGATCTACGTGACCCCTTCCCACCAGTTCCCGTTGGGCATGCCCATGAGCCAGGCGCGGCGCCAGGCCTTGCTGGCAAGGGCCTACGAGCTGGGGGCGATCATCATCGAGGACGACTACGACAGCGAGTTCCGCTACGAAGGACGCCCTGCCGACTCCCTGCAGAGCATGGACGAACGCGGCATCGTGGCGTACGTCGGGACCTTCTCCAAGACGCTGCTGCCGGAACTGCGGCTTGGTTACGCCATCCTGCCACCGGCCATTCTCGAAGCGGTGATCCTGGCCAAGCGCCTCACCGACCAGCACACCTCCACCCTGCCCCAATGGGCCTTGGCCAAGTTCATCGCCGAGGGCTGCCTGCTCAAGCACATCCGTCGATGCCACACCCTCTACGCCGGTCGGCGCGAACGCATCCTGGCCCGCATGGCCGGGGACCTGTCTCCCTGGTTCGAAGCCGTGCCCACCACCGCGGGCTTTCACCTGGCGGTACTGTGCAAGGTGCCGATCGACCTGGCGCTGGTGATCGAGCTGGCGAAGAAAGCCGAAATCGGCTTGTACAGCCTCGACGGCTTCTTCAACGAAGCGCCGGTCCGCCCGGGCCTGTTCCTGGGTTTTGGCGCGATCGAAACCCTGGACATCGACACCGCCCTGGACCGCTTGCGGGACATCCTGCAACAGCTCGCCTGAGGCGATTGGACTGGTCATTTATCCGCCCATTGGCTGTTTTAGCCTTGGCCTGGGGGGCCTATCCTGCACAGGTGCCGTTGAGTGCCGAACAACCCCGTCCGACTTGATTCAGGAGCCAGCGCAATGACTCGCCAAGTGATCAATACCGTACAGGTGCAGGCTGCCGCCGGCCGCTCGGAAGAGCTGGGCCGGCAATTGCAGCAGATCGTCGAAACCCTGCGTGCCCAGCCGGGCTGCGACGCCTATATGGTCGACCGTTGCCCGGAGGACGGCGATCGCTGGACCGTCAGCGCCCGCTGGCAATCGGAAGCGGCCATGCAGGCCCACTTCAATTGCCCCGAAGTGCAAGGCTTCATCGGCCTGATCGACAATCGCCTGGCCCGCAGCGTGGACTTCAACAGCTTCCCGATTGTCTGAAGGTCGCCGCTTTATTGCTGCCCGGCCAGATTGTGGTGAGGGGATTGATCCGCTCACCGCAAAGGGGCTGGCCAGCTCATCGCACTGGCCAGCCTGCTGTGGATTCGCCCCCATCATTGGTCTACCCACCTTCCGCAAGATTGGACGTTTGCTTGCTTCACCCTGGGGCTTAGGGTGGATTCATCGCCGCAACAGCGCGAATCCACTCACAACCACACAGGTCATGTCCCCATGAAAACACTCTGCCTGATCGCCGCCCTCGGCCTGCTGCCCCTCGCCCAGGCCTACGCCCATGAAACCGCGCCTTCGGAAAAGGTCACGGTGCTGCAGGAAAAGGCGTTGAAGAACCTGCCCGGTAAAAAAACCATGATGCTCACGGTCGACTACGCGCCGGGCCAATCCTCCATTGCCCACAAACATGAAGGCACGGCCATGGCCTATGTGCTCGAAGGCGCCATCACCTCACAGGTCAAGGGCGAGCCGGCGACCACCTACAAGGCCGGGGAGTTCTGGTATGAAGCGGCGGGTTCCGAGCACCTGGTCTCGAAAAACGCCAGCGCGACCGAGCCGGCGAAACTGCTGGTGTTCATGGTGATGGGAAAGGATGAAGCGGTATTGATACCGCTGAAAAACTGACGATCACACTACAAGCTCGCTTCCACAGGGGCCACAGTCAATCCTGAAAGGCAAAAAAGCCCCGCATCTCGCGATGCGGGGCTTTTCATTCAACGCCGGATCAGTTGGCCGTCACGACCGCCTGACCGCTCAACGCCAGGTCCAGCAGTTCGCGGTTGGCCACCGCGTACATGGCGTAGTCGGTACCGTTGGCGGCACGGATGTCCACCAGCATCGCACGCCAGCGCTCGACCATGCTGTGATGCTGCTCCAGCCACAGCGCCAGGCGGGTTTCCACGTCCTGGGTGCCATCGCCCTGTTGCAGGACCGAGATGGTGATCGCCCGCTGCTGCCAGTCGACATCATCGCGGAACGCTTCGCGGGCCAGGGCCTGCCAGTTGTTTTCCACTGGCAAGGCGCTGATCTGCTGCAGGTACCAGGTGACGTCCAGGGCGCTGCCCACGGCGAAGTAGGCCTTGGCCACATCGGCGGCGTTCTGGCCCGTCACGTCGGATGCCTCGATGATCGGCAGCAAGGTGTACAGGTGCGTGGTGCCTGCCACCATGCGCGCCAGCAACTCCGGCACGCCGGCCGCCACATAGGCCTGGTAGCGGGTCTGCCAGCCTTCGCGGGTCGGACCTTCCAGCAGTTCGTCGAGCTTGAGGCCCAACGCCGCCAGGTGCGGACCGAAGTGCGCGACGTCGCGGGCGGCGTTCTGCTCGTTGCGGCGGCTGCGCAGGAACCAGCGCGTCGCGCGGCGTCCCAGGCGCATCAGCTCGTCCATCAGTTCCAGCTGGACGTCCGCCGAGACCTGGTGGTCCAGGGCTTCGATCTGGCGGAACCAGTGTGGAAGGTGAAAGATATCCCGAACGATGACATACGCACCCGCCACGTTCGCCGGGCTCATGCCAGTGGACTCTTTCAGCCGCTGGACGAAAGTGATGCCCATGTGGTTGACCAGGTCGTTGGCGATCTGGGTGCTGACGATCTCGCGCTTGAGACGATGGCGACGCATGGCTTCGGAGAACTTGCTCACCAGGGTCGGCGGGAACGCGGTTTCCATGTCCCGGGTCAGGTAGTCGTCGTCCGGCACCAGGGAGTTGAGCAGCGCCTCCTTGAGGTCGATCTTGCTGTAGGAGATCAGCACCGACAGCTCGGCACGGGTCAGGCCATGGCCCGCCGCGACGCGTTCGGCCAGTTGCTCCTCGGTCGGCAGGAACTCGATGGCGCGGTCCAGCTTGCCCCGGGCTTCCAGGTCGTTCATCAGGCGCTTGTATTCGGCGATCCGCACGAAGGCACGGCGGGCCGCCAGGGACAGGGCCTGGGTCTGCTTGTAGTTGTTGCCCAGCACCAGGCCACCGACTTCGTCGGTCATGCTCGCCAGCAACTGGTTGCGTTGCTTGTCGGTCATGTCGCCGGCCTGCACCACTTCGTTGAGCAGGATCTTGATGTTCACTTCGTGGTCGGAGCAGTCCACGCCACCGGCGTTGTCGATGAAGTCGGTGTTGGTGGCGCCGCCATGCAGGCCGAACTCGACGCGACCCAGCTGGGTCATGCCCAGGTTGCCGCCCTCGCCCACCACCTTGCAGCGCAGCTCGTTGCCGTTCACCCGCAGTGCATCGTTGGCCTTGTCGCCGACGTCGGCGTGGCTCTCGCTGCTGGCCTTGACGTAGGTGCCGATACCGCCGTTCCACAACAGGTCCACCGGTGCCTTGAGCAAGGCATTGAGCAGTTCGGTCGGGGTCAGCTTGTCAGCCTTGATGTCGAATCGTTCCTGCATCTGTGGCGTGATGGCGATGCTTTTCGCGCTGCGCGAGAAGATACCGCCGCCTTCGGACATGATGCTGGTGTCGTAGTCGGTCCAGGCCGAACGCGGCAGGTCGAACAGGCGCTTGCGCTCGGCGAAGCTGCTGGCCGGATCCGGATTCGGGTCGACGAAGATGTGCAGGTGGTTGAACGCCGCCACCAGCTGCAGCTTGTCGGACATCAGCAGGCCGTTGCCGAACACGTCGCCGGCCATGTCGCCGATGCCCACCACGGTGATGCTGTCTTCCTGGACATTGATGCCACGCTCGCGGAAGTGGCGCTGCACGCCCACCCACGCGCCCTTGGCGGTGATGCCCATCTTCTTGTGGTCGTAACCGGCCGAGCCGCCCGAGGCGAACGCGTCGCCGAGCCAGAAACCGTAGTCGATGGCGATGCCGTTGGCGATGTCGGAGAAGGTCGCGGTGCCCTTGTCCGCCGCCACCACCAGGTACGGGTCGTCATGGTCATGCCGCACCACGTTGGCCGGCGGCACCAGGGCGCCGTCCTTCAGGTTGTCGGTGATGTCCAGCAGGCCCGAGATGAAGATGCGGTAGCAGGCAACGCCCTCGGCCGCGATCTCGTCCCGGCTGCCGCCCAGTGGCAGGCGACGTGGCAGGAATCCGCCCTTGGCCCCCACCGGCACGATCACCGAGTTCTTCACCTGCTGGGCTTTTACCAGGCCCAGCACTTCGGTGCGGTAATCCTCTTCACGGTCGGACCAGCGCAGGCCGCCGCGAGCCACATTGCCGAAGCGCAGGTGCACGCCCTCGACCCGTGGCGAGTACACGAAGATCTCGAACTTGGGCACCGGCTTGGGCAGTTCCGGGATCAGGTGCGGGTTGAACTTGAAGCTGAAGTACGACTTGTTCTGGCCGTGGGCGTCGGTCTGGTAGAAGTTGGTCCGCAGGGTGGCCTTGATCAGGTCCAGGTAGCGACGCAGGATGCGGTCTTCGTTGAGCACCTGGACATCGTCCAGGGCCGTGAGGATCGCCTGTTCCAGGCGCAGTTGCTTGTCTTCCAGGTCGTCGCCGCTGAGTTTGCGTGCCAGGTAGAAGCGGGTCTTGAACAACCGGGTCAGTTCGCGAGCGATATCGGTGTGGTTGTTCAGGGTGCTGGCGATGTAACCCAGGTCGAAGCCCAGGCGGATCTGCTTCAGGTAACGGGCATAGGCTCGCAGCAGCGCCACATCGCGCCATGGCAGGCCGGCGGTCAGCACCAGGCGGTTGAACGCATCGTTCTCGGCATCGCCGCGCACGATGTGCACGAAAGCGTCCTGCAGGGTGTCGTTGAGCTGCTGGATGTCCAGGTCCAGGCCTTCGGCGGCGGTGAAGGCGAAATCGTGGATCCAGAACTCGCGGCCGTTGTTGTGGCGCAGGCGGTACGGGAACTCACCCAGCACGCGCAGGCCGAGGTTTTCCAGGATCGGCAACACGTCGGACAGGGCCAGCGGCGCGTCGGCGTGGTACAGCTTGCAATGCAGCTCGCGCTGGCCGGATACCTGGCCCAATGGCTGGTAGAAGCTCATCACCAGCGGATTGGTTTCGTTCAGGCTCAGCAGGTGCTGCATGTCCACCACCGCCGAATGGGCGGCAAAGCGCTCGCGGTAGCCGGCCGGGAAGCCTTTGGGGAAGTCCGCCAGCACGTTGGTGCCCTGGGCTTCGCCGAAGCTCTCGATGACCAGGCTGGCGTAGTCGTCCTTCCAGCTGCGGCAGGCCTGTACCACTTCCTTTTCCAGCAGCAGCGGGTCGATGTCGATACGGTTCTTCGGGTCCACCCGCAGGATCAACTGCACACGAGCCAGCACGGACTCGGAGAAGAAGGTCCAGAATTCGCAGTCCGTGGCCTTGAGGCGATCCATCAGCACTTGCTGGATCTTCTGGCGCACTTCGGTGGAATAGATGTCGCGCGGCACGTAGGCCAGGCAGTAGCAGAAACGGCCATACGGGTCTTTGCGCAGGAACACGCGGATCTTGTTGCGCTCCTGGATCTGCACGATGGACATCACGGTGCTGAACAGCTCGTCCACCGGCGTCTGGAACAGGTCGTCACGGGGCAGGACTTCCAGTACCTGGGCCAGTTCCTTGCCCAGGTGCGCCTTGGCCTGGAAGCCCGAGCGCCGCTCGATTTCCTCGACCTTGCGGCGGATGTACGGGATGACCCGCACGCTTTCGCCGTACACCGAGGAGGTGTACAGGCCCATGAAACGGCATTCCTTGATGACCTTGCCGTCGGCGTCGATTTCACGGATCGACACATAGTCCGGGTAGGCCGGACGATGGACGCGGCTCGGGTGCGCGGCCTTGGCGAACGACAGCGGAGTCGGTTCACGCAGGTAGTTGACGGCGTAGTCCTCGATGCGCAGGTCATCGGCGGTCAGGCCGGCGCGCAGCAGCCTGGTCAGGCCGAGGAACGAATCGGGGTTGTACTCGATGTGCCCACCCTCGGCATCTTCACGGACCACGAACTCTTCATAGCCCAGGAAGGTGAAGTGGTTGCCCACCAGCCACTCCAGGAAGGTCTTGATTTCGCTCTTTTCATCGGCGTCGATGGCGTAGGCGCTGTTGTCCAGGCCCACCAGGATGTCCTGGACCTTGGCTTTCATCGGTTCGAAGTCGGCCACGGCCACGCGCACTTCGCCCAGCACCTGCTCGAGTTCCTTGCTCAGGACGTTGAGTTCGGCGGCGTTGGCGCAGCGGTCGATTTCCAGGTACATCAACGACTCTTGCAGGATCCCCTCGCCCTGGGTGCCCTTGGGCAGGATTTCCAGCAACTCGCCCTTGGCGCCACGGCGCACGCTCAGCACAGTGGTTTGCAGGGTATGGATGCTGTAGCCGCGACGGTTCAGCTCGGTACGCACCGAGTCCACCAGGAACGGCAGGTCGTGGTGCAGCACTTCCACGGCGGTGTGGGTCGATTGCCAGCCGTGACGTTCGTAATCGGGGTTGTACACACGCACCTGCGGTTGCGCGTGATCGAAGCGCTCAAGCAGGCGCCAGGCAGACAGGGTGCAACCGGCGAGGTCGGACAACCGGCGCTGGGTGAGTTCATCGAGGGAAATGATGCCGAAGAATTGTTCAGCGAACAGCGCCACTTGTGGCAGTGCCTGTTCACTGATGTGCTGCGCCAGTACCGCTTGCAGTTGATGCTGGAAGTCGGCTTTGCTGGCTGCGGTGAAGAACGCCATCTGTGGTACTCCGCTTGGGCTTGTTATTGATGAAAGCGTCGTGCAACCCCTCTCGGGCTGCCGGCCATCCTGTTCCTGGTTCTCGGGCAGAGGAAACAGGACGACAGGTGGGTGAAGCTGGACAAGACCCGCAGGTCACATTCCTTTTCCATGTAACCTTCCATGTGATGAACACCTGCCAAAAACACCCCACGGTGCTCTTGGCAGGTGCGCATCCGTTGCGCAGCTTAACGAGTGCGACAACGAGCATGCTTGCAGCGCTGCGACATATTCGGTCAACGGCTAGCTAAACAGCCGGTACGCACCGGACAACCCTAGCAGGCTGGGGACCAAACGGCACCCAGAGGCGGTAAACCAGCAGAAAATCCTTCGCGCTGGCAGAATCCACTTTTTGCACCCCGCACGTGCACTCGATCCTGGAGCCATCACCTTGAAAATGACCACCGCCCTTCTGATCGCCAACCCGTGTGATGAAGAAGAAGACAACATGGCCATGCTCTGCTGCCACAGCGCCCAGGGCGAAATGTTCCTCATGAGCCGTTATCCCGACGAGGACGAGCTGGAGATCGCGCTCGATGGCGAGCCTTCGACACTGGATGGTGTAAAGGTGACCCTCAGCCCGACCCTGCTGAAGATCGAGATCGCCGCGGCGCACGTCGATGCTCTCAATGGCGACGACGTGCTGGAAATCAGCCACTGCACCGATGCGGCGGATCTGGTGGAAGTGGAGTTGACCCTGCAGAACATTCTCCGGGGTACGGGGACCTACGTAAGACAGGACTGATTCCAGCGTTTCAATGGACGCTATCGCGAGCAAGCTCGCTCCCACAGGACTGGCGTCGTTCACCAACCTGTGCAAGTCACCATCGTGCAAGCGAGCTTGTTCGCGATAGCGGCGGCTCAGCTTGCAAGAGAGTGACCGTCACCTCAAAACCGTTCGCGACGTGGCAACCGTCGGTCGCTCTCGCATCGAGACGCCCTTGACGGGCGACTGGGTTCTGAGGTTTCCTGAAACCGGTTTCAGAACCGCTGAATAATTCCAATAAGCAGGTTTCCATCCGTGAATTCTTTCTCCGCCGCCCAGCGCAGCCGCGTCACCATGCTTGATGTGGCCGAACGCGCCGGGGTCTCCAAGGCCAGCGTCTCGCGGTTCATCGGCGAGGACCGCGCCCTGCTCTCCGAAGCCATCGCCCGGCGCATCGAGCAAGCGATCAGTGAACTGGGCTACCGTCCCAACCAGATGGCCCGCGGCCTCAAGCGCGGCCGTACTCGCCTGATCGGCATGCTGGTGGCCGATATCCGCAACCCTTATTCGATTGCCGTGATGCATGGTGTGGAAACCGCCTGCCGTCGCCATGGCTACAGCCTGGTGGTATGCAACACCGACCGGGACGACGAGCAGGAACGCCAGCACCTGGCGCTGTTGCGCGCCTACAACATCGAAGGCTTGATCGTGAACACCCTCGGCCATCACCGGGACGAACTGCTCGAACTGCGCAACGAGATGCCCCTGGTACTGGTGGACCGCAAGGTCGACAGGCTCGACAGCGACCTGGTGGGATTGGACAACCCCGCCGCCGTGACGATGGCCCTCGATCACCTTGAACAGCGAGGCTACCGTGACCTGCTGCTGGTAACCGAGCCGTTCGACGGGACCAGCTCGCGAATCGAGCGGGTCGAGAGCTTCAAGGCTGGCATCGAGCAGCGCCCCGCCCTCTGCGGCACCGTGGTGGAAATCTGCGATCAGTTGACCACGCGCATCGAGACCTTCCTGGCCCAGCCGGACCGGGGCCCCAAGGCGCTGTTCTGCGCCAATGGCATTGCAGCCTTGTCCGCCACCCGGGTGTTGCGTGAACTGGGCTGCGACCTGTTCGACGACGTGGGCCTGATCGCCCTCGACGACCTGGACTGGTATCCGTTGGTGGGCAGCGGCATCACGGCCCTCGCCCAACCCACTGCCGAGATCGGCGCCAGTGCATTCGAATGCCTGCTCAAGCGCTTGCGCGGCGACAGCGGGCCGGTGCGGACCCTGGATTTTGCGGCGCGGTTGATCGAGCGTGGGTCGACGCTTGGCAATGGTCGGTGATGGTGAGGGCGCTATCGCGAGCAAGCTCGCTCCCACACTGGATCTGTAGCGCATTGAAGACCCCTGTGGGAGCCAGCTTGCTCGCGATGAGGCCCTGAAGCTCCCCCTTTTTTTGACCAGAACTGAAACCGGTTTCAGAGGTGTGACAACAATGAACAAGCCACCCGTTTCCATCAGCCTTTCCAGCTACGGCGCCGACCTGGTGCGGCAACATGGCCAAGGCAGTTTCATCGATCTGCTGACCGCCGCCGGCGCCTCGCGGGTCGAATGGCGCGAGGAACTGCTCACCACCGAACAGCCCGCCGAGCTGGCCACGAGCGCCCAGGCCAAAGGTTTGCAGAGCATTTTTTCGTCCCCCCTCGAGCTGTGGCTCGCGGGCCGGTCCAAACCCAATCCCGCCCTGGCGCCTACCTTGCAACGTGCCGAGGCGTTCGGCTCCACATGGCTGAAAGTCTCCCTCGGTCACTTCACCGATTCCCATGACCTGTCAGCCTTGGCGGATGTGCTCGCCGCAAGCCCGGTGCAATTGCTGGTGGAAAACGACCAGACCTTGCAGGGCGGGCGAATCGAACCGTTGCAACGGTTCTTCGCCGCAGCCGAGCAGCAAGCGTTGCCCATCGGCATGACCTTCGATATTGGCAACTGGCAATGGCAGGACCAATCGGCGGCCATGGCGGCCCGGCAGCTCGGCCGCTATGTGGCGTATGTGCACTGCAAGGCGGTGGCCCGACGCGCCGACGGCAAGCTGGTGGCCGTGCCGCCGGCAGTGACGGACCTGCATGTGTGGGGACAACTGTTCAAACAGATGCCGGCCGGCGTGATGCGGGCCGTCGAATACCCACTGCAAGGCGAAGACCTGTTGCAGTTGACCAGGGAGCATGTGGCCGCCCTCGCCCAACTTGGGCAATCGAGCCGGGAGCCCGCCCATGTCTGAGCTCGATGTATTGTCGTTCGGCGAAACCATGGCGATGCTGGTGGCCGACCAGAACGGTGATCTGGCCTGCGTCAACCAGTTTCATAAACGCATCGCCGGGGCCGACAGCAACGTCGCCATCGGCTTGTCCCGGCTGGGCTTGCAGGTGGCATGGCTGAGCCGGGTCGGCGCCGACTCCCTGGGCCGTTTCGTGGTGCGGACGCTGGAGAACGAAGGCCTGGACTGCAGTCACGTGGCGGTGGATCCAGCGCACCCCACCGGATTCCAGTTCAAGTCCCGTACCGATGATGGCAGCGACCCGCAAGTCGAATACTTCCGACGCGGCTCAGCGGCCAGCCATCTGTCGGTGGCGTCCATCGTGCCGGCGCTGCTGCAAGCCCGTCACCTGCACGCCACCGGTATCGTGCCGGCGCTGTCGGCCACGGCTCGGCAGATGGCCTTCGAGTTGATGACCCGCATGCGCGAAGCCGGCCGTAGCCTGTCGTTCGATCCCAATCTGCGACCAGGCCTGTGGGCCAGCGAGTCGACGATGATCGGCGAAGTCAATCGCCTCGCCGCCCTCGCCCACTGGGTCTTGCCGGGACTCGGCGAAGGGCGGCTGCTGACCGGGTACGACGAGCCCGCCGACATCGCCGCGTTCTACCTGGACCAGGGCGCCGACGCCGTGGTGATCAAGCTCGGCGCGCAGGGTGCCTATTACCGCACGCCGCTTGAACAAGGCGTTGTGCCTGGCGTGCCGGTGGCGCGCGTGGTGGACACCGTGGGCGCCGGCGATGGATTTGCCGTTGGCCTGGTCAGTGCGTTGCTCGAAGGACGCGCCATCACCGAGGCCGTGCAGCGCGCCAACTGGATTGGCAGCCGCGCGGTACAGAGCCGTGGAGACATGGAGGGATTGCCGACTCGCATTGAGTTACTGGCTGAATTTGAAACCGCCTATCGCGAGCAAGCTCGCTCCCACATGGGATCGAGTTAACCCCTGTGGGAGCGAGCTTGCTCGCGTTAGAGGCCACCGCAAAACACACCTGCTGCAAACAAAAACAACAAGCTCAGGAGTCAACGACATGCAAACGCTCAACCTCGCCACCCGCCGCTGGTGGTACATCATGCCCATTGTGTTCATCACCTACAGCCTGGCCTATCTGGATCGGGCCAACTACGGGTTCGCCGCCGCCTCGGGCATGGCCGAGGACCTGATGATCACACCGGGGTTGTCGTCCCTGCTGGGGGCCCTGTTTTTTCTCGGCTACTTTTTCTTCCAGGTACCGGGGGCGATCTACGCCCAGAAGCACAGCGTCAAGAAGCTGATCTTCGTCAGCCTGATACTCTGGGGCTCGCTGGCGACGCTGACCGGCGTCGTCTCCAATGCCTATTGGCTGATCGTGATCCGCTTCATGCTCGGCGTGGTCGAGGCCGCCGTGATGCCGGCCATGCTGGTTTACCTGTGCCATTGGTTCACCCGGGCCGAACGCTCGCGCGCCAACACCTTCCTGATCCTCGGCAACCCAGTGACGATGCTGTGGATGTCGGTGGTGTCCGGTTATCTGGTGCAGCAGTTCGACTGGCGCTGGATGTTCATCATCGAGGGCCTGCCGGCGGTGTTCTGGGCCTTTATCTGGTGGCGCCTGGCGGATGATCGTCCGTCCCAGGCCAAATGGCTCAACGCCCAGGAAAAACACGACCTGGAGAGCGCATTGGCAGCGGAACAGGTCGGCATCAAGGCGGTGAAGAACTACGCCGAGGCCTTCCGCTCGCCCAAGGTCATCATCCTGGCGCTGCAGTTCTTCTGCTGGAGCATCGGGGTCTATGGGTTCGTGCTGTGGCTGCCGTCGATCCTCAAGGCAGGCCAGCAAATGAGCATGGTGGAGGCCGGCTGGCTGTCGTCCTTGCCGTACCTGGCGGCGGTGGCCGGCATGCTCGTGGTGTCCTGGGCGTCGGACAAGGCCCAGAAACGCAAGCGTTTCGTCTGGCCGCCACTGCTGGTCGCCTCCATCGCGTTCTATGCCTCGTACCTGCTGGGGCCCGAGCATTTCTGGTGGTCCTACAGCCTGCTGGTGGTCGCCGGGGCCTGCATGTATGCGCCGTACGGGCCGTTTTTCGCCATCGTCCCGGAGATCCTTCCGGCCAATGTCGCAGGTGGCGCCATGGCGTTGATCAACAGCATGGGCGCCCTGGGCTCCTTCGGCGGCTCCTACCTGGTGGGTTACCTCAACGGTTCCACCGGTTCTCCAGGCATGTCGTTCCTGCTGATGAGCGGCGCACTGCTTCTGTCGGTGGTGCTGACCCTCGCCCTCAAGCCTGGCGCCAGCGACCGGGTCGAATCCAAGGCCGCCAAGCCACACCCGGCGACCGCCCACTCCTGAATCGAGACCGATCCCCATGAAAAAACACGTGGTGTTATACAAGGCCCTTTCCGAACAACTGATGGCCCGCCTGCAAGCCCAGGCCCAGGTGACCCTGGTCGAACGTCTCGATGCCCAGGGCCTGGCGCAACTGCGCGACGCCTTGCCTGGCGCCCATGGCCTGCTGGGGGCCAGCCTCCGGCTGGACGCCTCGCTGCTGGACCTGGCGCCAGACCTGCAAGCCATCGCCAGCGTCTCGGTGGGGGTCGACAACTACGACATCGACTACCTGACCGAACGCCGGATCCTGCTCACCAACACGCCCGACGTGCTGACCGAAACCACCGCAGACACGGGTTTCGCGCTGATCCTGGCCACCGCTCGCCGCGTGGTGGAGCTGGCCAACCTGGTCCGTGCCGGCGGCTGGCAACAGAGCATCGGCTCCAAGCATTTCGGCAGCGACGTCCATGGCAAGACCCTGGGTATCATCGGCATGGGTCGCATCGGTGAAGCCCTGGCCCAGCGCGGGCACTTCGGCTTCGGCATGCCGGTGATCTACCACAGCCACTCACCCAAGCCTGCGGTCGAGCAGCGTTTCAACGCGCGTTATTGCAGTCTCGACAGCCTGTTGCAGCAGGCGGACTTCATTTGCCTGACCTTGCCCTTGACCGCCGAGACCCACGGTCTGATCGACGCCCAGGCGTTTGCCCGGATGCGCCCCGAGAGTATTTTCATCAATATTTCCCGAGGCAAGGTGGTGGACGAAGCGGCGCTGATTGAAGCCCTGCGCAACAAACAGATCCGTGGCGCGGGGCTGGATGTCTTCGAGCGCGAGCCCTTGAATGCGGATTCGCCGCTGCTGCAGATGGACAACGTGGTGGCGACGCCACACATGGGCTCGGCCACCCACGAAACCCGGGAGGCGATGGCCCGCTGCGCGGTGGACAACCTGCTGGCGGCCCTGGCCGGTGAGCGGCCGGCCAACCTGGTCAACCCCGACGCCTGGAAAGGCTGAGTCGTCCTTCTTTTGTGGCGAGGGGATGGCGCTCCGCCAATCTTCCGTGAAAGCCAGCCTGATCGTGAGGGTGCGGCTCAGCTTGCTTCCATGCTGACGCTATGACCGTCATTGCGACCTGGTCCGACCTCACCTCTTGAATCCAAACCGATCACAAATCCGCACACCGGACAAAATCCCGTTAGTCGCCACCCCCCGCCATGCTTTAAAGTAACGCCCCCAGCCCCGACGTTATCCGAACGCCAGGGGCTTCCCTTTCCAGGAACAGTCATCGATGGAACATCGTGAAGCGCTGCTGGCGCTGCGAACCTTTCTTTCAACGCAGATTCTCGGCCAGGAAAAACTCATCGAGCGCCTGCTCATCGCCCTGCTCGCCGACGGCCACATGCTGGTGGAAGGCGCGCCGGGGTTGGCCAAGACCAAGGCCATCAAGGAGTTGGCCGAAGGTATCGAAGCGCAGTTCCATCGCATCCAGTTCACCCCCGACCTGCTGCCGGCCGACATCACCGGCACGGAAATCTACCGTCCGGAAACCGGCAGCTTCGTGTTCCAGCAGGGGCCGATCTTCCATAACCTGGTGCTGGCGGACGAAATCAACCGGGCCCCGGCCAAGGTCCAGTCGGCCCTGCTCGAAGCCATGGCCGAGCGGCAGGTCAGCGTCGGGCGCAGCACCTATGAGCTGTCGCCGCTGTTCCTGGTCATGGCCACGCAGAACCCGATCGAGCAGGAAGGCACCTACCCTCTGCCGGAGGCGCAGCTCGACCGGTTCCTGATGCACGTCAAGATCGGTTTCCCCGATGCCGCGGTAGAACGGCGCATTCTCCAGCAGGCCCGGGGCGAAGCCCTGCACGGCGAAACCACGCCCGAGCGCCGCGTGAGCCAGCAGGCGATTTTCTCCGCCCGCAAGGAAATCCTCGGGCTGTACATGGCCGATGCCGTGGAGGAATACCTGGTGCAACTGGTCATGGCCACCCGCAACCCGGCCAAGTTCGACCCGGAAATGGCCGAGTGGATCGCCTACGGCGCCAGCCCGCGGGGCTCCATCGCCCTGGACCGCTGCGCCCGAGCCCACGCCTGGCTGGCCGGACGCGATTTCGTCAGCCCCGAGGACATCCAGGCCGTGTTGTTCGACGTGCTGCGCCATCGCATCATTCTCTCGTTCGAAGCCGAAGCCGCGGGCATCGACCAGGACCGGGTCGTGCAGCGGATTCTCGACGTCGTCGCCGTCGCTTGAGCATGAGTCATGAATAGCCCACTGGCGCCCGCACCGGGCATCCGCGTCAGCCTGTCGGAGCTGATCGAGATGCGCCATCGCGTGCGCGAAGTGCAGTTGTTTTCCACGCCTGGCCAACGCAGCCCGCTGATCGGCCTGCACCACTCCAAGCTGCGTGGGCGCGGGGTGGATTTCGACCAGGTGCGGGTCTATCAGGCCGGCGACGACGTGCGCACCATCGACTGGCGCGTGACCGCTCGCACCCAGGAACCCCACACCAAGCTGTTCCACGAAGAGCGGGAGCGGCCGATCTTCATCATGATCGAGCAAAGCCATCGACTGTTCTTCGGCTCGGGGCTGACCTTCAAGTCGGTGCTCGCCGCTCAGGCCGCCAGCCTGTTCGGCTGGGCCGCGCTGGGGCACAACGACCGGGTCGGCGGCCTGGTGTTCGGCAACAATACCCATTACGAGGTCAAGCCCCGGCGCAGCAAACAGAGCCTGCTGCAACTGCTCAACCGCCTGGTGCGGGTCAACCAGTCGCTGCACACCGAGGGCGAGCCGGATCGCGACTCGTTCGGCATCGCCTTGCGTCGGGCCCGGGAAGTGCTGCGCCCCGGCAGCCTGGCGATCGTGATCTGCGACGAACGTGCGCTGTCCGACAGCGCCGAACAGCAACTGAGCCTGCTGTCGCGCCATTGCGATCTGCTGCTGCTGCCGCTGTCCGACCCATTGGATCATGCCCTGCCCGCGGCCGGTCTGTTGCGCTTTGCCCAGCGCGGCGCGCAGCTGGAGCTCGATACGCTCAACGTGGAGCTGCGCCAGGCCTATCGTGCCCAGGCCGAGGCACGCCTGGGGCGCTGGGAAATGCTGGCGCAGAAGCTGCGCATCCTGATGATGCCCCTCAGCACCCAGGGCGACATGGTCGAACAGTTGCGCGAATACCTGAATCCCGGACGACCGGGGAAAAAACGATGAGTAGCCTCGATCAATTGCAGCCACTGATAGCGCCACCGCCTATCGGTTTCTGGCCCCCCGCGCCAGGCTGGTGGCTGCTGCTGGTACTGTTGTCCCTGCTGGGCCTGGGCCTGTGGCAGTTGCGCCGCTTCATCCCGGCCAAGCGCAACACCGACCGCGCCGAGCAGCCCCTGGACCCGGTGCGCCTGGCCGCCCTGGCCGAACTCGCGCAACTGCCCAAGCCCTATGACGGCGCGCCGGCCGGTGCCTGGCTGCAACAGCTCAACGGGCTGCTCAAGCGCCTGTGCCGCAACCACTATCCCTACAGCCAGAGCCATACCCTCAACGGGCGCAAATGGCTGGCCTTCCTGG
Source organism: Pseudomonas sp. NFACC32-1 (assembly GCF_900101215.1). Lineage (NCBI taxonomy): Bacteria > Pseudomonadati > Pseudomonadota > Gammaproteobacteria > Pseudomonadales > Pseudomonadaceae > Pseudomonas > Pseudomonas sp. NFACC32-1. The sequence goes on along the minus strand of NZ_FMUL01000001.1, from coordinate 866,284 downwards.
ATAACCGCTGTCCGGCCGCCGGCCTGACCCGCTGGATGGTGCTGGTGGAAGGCGCCTACAAACCCGAATGCAAGCTGGACGACAAAGCCATCGCCGGCCTGACCCAGGCCGTCGAAATCTGGATTCGCAAGCATGTTTGAGTTCGCCTGGCCGTGGATCTTCGCCCTGTTGCCGCTGCCCTGGCTGATGCGCCTGGTGCTGCCGCCGGCCGACAGCGGCGAATCGGTGCTCAAGGTCAGCTTCCTGGAAGACCTCGAAGGCCTTGTCGGTCGTCGCGCCCGGGCCAGCCTGCCGAGCTGGCGCCAGCAGGCGCCCTTCATCCTGCTCTGGCTGCTCCTGCTGATCGCCGCCGCCCGCCCGCAGTGGCTGGGCGAGCCATTGCCGATTGCCGCCAGCGGTCGCGACCTGCTGGTGGCGGTGGATGTCTCCGGGTCCATGGATTTCCCCGACATGCGCTGGCAGGACGAGGAAGTCAGTCGCCTGGCACTGGTCCAGCACATGCTGGGGGACTTTCTCGAAAAACGCGAAGGCGACCGGGTCGGCCTGATCCTGTTCGCAAGCCAGGCCTATCTGCAGGCACCCTTGACCTTTGACCGCCACACCGTCCGGCGCTGGCTCGATGAGGCGCGCATCGGCATCGCCGGCAAGAACACCGCCATCGGCGACGCCATCGGCCTGGCCCTCAAGCGCCTGCGCCAGCGCCCGGCCCACAGCCGCGTGCTGATCCTGGTCACCGACGGTGCCAACAACGGTGGCGAAATCGACCCGTTGACCGCCGCCCGGCTGGCCGCCGACGAGGGCGTGAAAATCTACCCCATCGGCATCGGCGCCGACCCGGAGCAGAGCGGCACGGCGGGCTTTCTCGGCGTCAACCCGAGCCTGGACCTGGACGAACCGGCGCTCAAGGAGATCGCCCAGGCCACGGGTGGTCGGTATTTCCGGGCCCAGGACGGTGGGCAACTGCTCGAGATCAACACCACCCTCGACCAACTCGAACCGGTGATTCAGCAGCCGACCCAGGCCCGCCCCGCCCAGGCGTTGTACCAGTGGCCCCTGGGCATAGCCTTGCTGCTGAGCATGCTGCTGGTGGTCCGTGAGCGCTGGCCGGACAACCCCTTGCAGCGTCTGTTCACCCAGCCGCTGTTCCAGCCGGCCCAACATGCCGAATGGCGTCAACGGCTCAAGCGCCTGCGCTTGCGGAGGCGCCGATGATCAGCCTGTGGCCGCACTGGTTGCGCCCCGCTTTCGTATTGGTGCTGCCCCTGCTGGGGTGGTTGCTCTGGCAGCTGTGGCATCGGCAGAAACGGGTGGGCCGCTGGCAGATGATCCTGCCGCCGGCCTTCCACGCGGTGTTGCTCAGCGGCGGCAGCGGTCGGGAAAGCCGCTTGCCCTGGATCGCCCTGGGCCTGGGCTGGCTGCTGATGGTCCTGGCGTTGCTCGGCCCCAGCTGGGCACGGGTCGAACAGACCAGCCAGAAGCCCGCCGACCCGCTGGTGGTCGTGCTGGAGCTGACCCCGGAAATGCTCGCCACCGACGTGCCGCCCACTCGCCTGGAGCAGGCCCGGCGCAAGCTGCTGGACCTGCTGCATAACCGCAGCGACGCCCAGACCGCGATAGTCGTCTACGCCGGCAGCGCCCACACCCTGGTGCCGCTGTCGGACGATCTGGCCACCAGCGCCAACCTGCTCGAAGCTCTGGCCCCTTCGATCATGCCGCAAGGGGGGCATCGAGCCGATCTGGCCATCAACAAGGCCATGGCCCTGCTGGACCAGGGCGGGCTCGGCCATGGGCGGATCCTGCTGATCGGTTCGTCCCTGAACGAGCAGGAACGCCAGGGTATCCGCCAGGTCCTGGACGGCTCCGCCACCCGCTTGCTGATGCTGGGCATCGGGACACGCGAAGGCGCGCCGGTGGCCCAGGGCGATGGCAGCTACCTCAAGGATGCACAAGGCGCGATCCTGGTGCCGCGCCTGGACAGCCCCAGCCTCAAGGCCTTCATCAACGAGCTGGACGGCCGTTACCGTCCCGCGCGCCTGGACGACAGCGACCTGCGAGGCCTTGGTTTGCTGGAAGGTCCACGGCATCTGCGCCAGGACGGCCAGACCCTGCGCCTGGACACCTGGGCCGACCAGGGTTACTGGCTGCTCCTGCCGCTGTTGCTGCTGGCCGCCTGTGCCGGACGCCGGGGCTGGCTGTTCTGCCTGCCGCTGCTGTTCGTGCTGCCGCAGACCGGGCATGCCTTCGAATTCGAGGACCTGTGGCTGCGTCCCGACCAGCAGGGCCAGCATCTGCTCAAGCAAAAGCGTCCGGCAGAGGCCGCCGCTCATTTCGAAGACAGCCAGTGGCAAGGCGTCGCCCTCTACGAGGCCGGGCAATACAGCGAAGCCGCCCGGCGCTTTGCCGAGGGCTCCGACGCCCGCGCCCATTACAATCGCGGCAATGCGCTGGCCAGGAGCGGCGAACTGGAAGCCGCGCTGGATGCTTATGAACAAGCCCTGGAACTGCAACCGGACCTGCGCCCCGCCCAGACCAACAAGGCTCTGGTGCAGAGCCTGTTGAAAGAACAGACAGTGCCCCCGGACGAACCCGAGCCTGCCGAGAGCGAGGCATCGAACCCCGCCGAACAATCGCCCGGCGCCGATACGCCGCCCCAGTCTTCACAGGCCCAATCGTCCTCCGCCGAGGCAACGACACCGCCGGAAGAAGCCCAGCCATCGCCGACGGCACCGGACGGCGCCCAGGACGTACCGGGAAGCGAGCTGCCCGACGAACAGACCACCACTCCGCCACTGCGCCCCGCCGCCGGACGCAACGAAGAAGAACAGCGCCAGGCACTGGAGCAATGGCTGCGCCAGATTCCGGACAATCCGGGCGAACTGCTGCGACGCAAATTCTGGTATGAACAACAAAGCCACCAGGCCCAGGGAAAAACCCCATGATCCGCTTCACCGCCCAGTTCCTTGTCTTGCTGCTCTGGATCGGCGCGGCCCAGGCCGCGCAGTTGACCGCCAGCGTCGACCGCAGCCGCCTGAACTCCGGGGAAACGGTGGAGCTGACCCTGGAGTCCAACGACGCCACGCTGTTCGGCAAGCCTGACCTGGGGCCGCTCCAGGCGCTGTTCGACGTGCGCGGCACCCGCCAGGTCAACCAACTGACGACCTTGGACGGCGAAAACCGCGCGACCACCCGCTGGATCGTGACGCTACTGCCGCGCCAGAGTGGCACGGTGGTCATTCCTTCCCTGCAACTGGGGGAAGTGAGCAGCCAGCCGATCACCCTGCAAGTGATCGAAAGCGAAACCCGCAACGCCTCCGGCACCCTGGCACCGGTGTTCATCGAAGCCAGCCTCGACCAGAACCGCGTGTACGTGCAGGCCCAGGCGATCCTGACCTTGCGTATCTACCATTCGGTGTCGCTGTACGACGACAGCAGCCTGACGCCCCTGCACATCCCCGATGCCCGCACCGAGCAACTGGGCGAATCGCGCACCTATGAGAAAGTCATCAACGACGTGCGCCATGGCGTGATCGAGCTGCGTTACGGCATCTACCCCCAGCGCAGCGGCGAGCTGACGATACCGGCCCAGACATTCAGCGCGACCCTGGTCGAACCGGTGGCCAAGGGGGCCGCGCCATCGGGCCCCAAGCCCGGCCAGTTGATGCGGGTCAGCTCGACCCAACTGTCGTTGACCGTCGACCCCAAGCCCGCCAGCTACCCCCCCGACGTACCGTGGCTACCGGCCCGCAGCCTTTCCCTGAGCGAGAGCTGGAGTCCGGAACCGACCCACAGCCAGGTAGGCGATTCCCTGACCCGCAGCCTGACCCTCGAAGCCGAGGGCCTGGCCAGTTCCCAGTTGCCACCGCTGCCTGCCACGGAAATCAATGGCCTGCGCCGCTATCCCGACCAGCCGGTGCTCAGCAGCCGCAGCAGCGAACGGGGGCTGGTGGGCAGCCGCGAAGACCGCGAGGCGCTGGTGCCCAACCGCAGCGGCACCATCGAGTTGCCGCCGGTGGAAGTGGTCTGGTGGAACACCCTGGAAAACCACCTGGATCGCACCAGCCTTCCGGCGCGGACCCTGCAGGTGGCGAACAACCCCAGCCTGATGGTGGATACGCCGGCGGGCACGCCACAGGTGGTGACCACCGTCGACAGCGAAACCCTGTGGTACTGGCAGTTGAGCACTTTGCTCCTGGCCTGCACCACCCTGCTCGGCTTCGGCCTGTGGTGGCGGGCCCGTTCGCAGCCGGCGGTGCTTCGCGCCACCCAGGCCGGGCCGAGCCCTCGCACCCTGCTGGACGACCTCAAGCGCACCTGCCTGGCCAACGACCCCCACGCCACCCGCCAGGCCCTGGACGCCTGGGCCCGGCAGCAGCCGGAAACCCTGGCCGACATGGCGGCGCGCTTCGTGCCGCTGTCCGATGCCCTCGACGGCCTCAATGGTGCGCTCTACAGCGAAACCGGCCAGCACTGGCAAGGCGAAGACCTGTGGCGCGCCATCCGCGCCATCCCGCCCACCGAAAACGCGCAAGATTCGGCTGGCGATACAGGGTTGCCGCCGTTGTACCCTAAATAGCTCACGCATCCATACAGAGCAATCAAGCCAGGCACAGCACCTGTGGCGAGGGGATAAATCCCCTCGCCACGCAATTGGCTCCCGATTCGATCGGTACATCCAACGAAGTTGAGCAGGTCCTGCTTCCCATTTCCCAGTAAACTCTGCTTCTTTTAGCCGCCCCTCTCTTCACCGCGGCCATCACCTGTTTTCTGGAGTTTGCCTTGCGTCTGTTCCACACCTCCGATTGGCACCTGGGGCAAAACCTGCACGGCCAGGAACGCGATTTCGAACACGCGTGTTTCCTTGAATGGCTGCTGCGCCAGCTGGCCTGCGACAAACCCGACGTGCTGCTGATCGCCGGCGACATCTTCGACACCGTGAATCCGCCGGTCAAAGCCCAGGAACGGCTGTACGACTTCATCGTCAGTGCCCATGAGCAAAATGCCAACCTGACCATCGTGATGATCGCCGGCAACCATGATTCCGGCTCGCGGATCGAGTTGCCCGCGCCCTTGATGCGGCGGCTGCGTACCCATGCCCTGGGCCGGGTGCTGTGGCTGGACGATGGACAGCTGGACGTCGAGCGCCTGCTGCTGCCCCTGCCCGACGCCAAGGGCAAGATCAAGGCGTGGTGCCTGGCCCTGCCCTTCCTGCGGCCTGCGGAAGTGACCGGCGCGCAGCTGGGGGACGACTACCTGCGGGGCATTGGCCAGGTCCATGAATGGCTGATCGCGGCCGCCAACGCCAAGCGCAAGAAAGGCCAGGCGCTGATTGCCGTCAGCCATGCGCACATGGCCGGCGGTTCGGTGTCCGAAGACTCGGAACGCAGCCTGATCATCGGCAACGCCGAAGCCCTGCCCGCCAGCCTGTTCGGTCCCAGCATCAGCTACGTCGCCCTCGGCCATCTGCACAAGCCCCAGAAGGTCAATGGCGAAGAGCGCATCCGCTACAGCGGCTCGCCGATCCCGCTGTCGTTTTCCGAGATCGGCTACTCGCATCAGATCCTCGACATCACCCTGGATGGCGAAACCCTGGTCAAGGTCGAGCCGAGGCTGATCCCCCGCGCCGTCAACCTGCAACGCCTGGGCCCGGCTCCCCTGGCCGAGATCCTGGTACAGCTCAAGGACCTGCCTGACATCGACCTGTTGGCCGACATCCAGCGCCAGCCCTGGCTGGAGGTGCGGGTACGTCTCGACGAACCGCAGCCGGACCTGCGCCAGCAGGTGGAAACCGCGCTGCAAGGCAAGGCCGTGCGACTGGTGCGGATCGCCGCCGAGTACGCCGGCAGCGCAGGAGCCGGGCGTATCGACGACACGGCGCTGATCGAGCTGGATCAACTCAGCCCCCAGGAACTGTTCAGCCGCGCCTGGCAGGACACCTACGGCAGCGAAGTGGATGAACAGACCCTCGAGGATTTTGCCCTGCTGTTGCAAGACGTGCAGACGCAGGAGGAGCAAGCATGAAGATCCTCGCGATCCGCCTGAAGAACCTCGCCTCCCTGGCCGGGCCCTTCGACATCGACTTCACCGCCGAACCCCTGGCCAGCGCCGGCCTGTTCGCCATCACCGGTCCCACGGGCGCCGGCAAGAGTACCCTGCTCGACGCCCTGTGCCTGGCGCTGTTCGGTACCGTGCCGCGCCTCAGCCACACCGGCCGCGATGCCAAGGTGCCGGACGCCGACGGTGAAGTCGCCACCGGCGATCCGCGCACGCTGTTGCGTCGCGGCACCGGCGACGGCTATGCCGAAGTGGATTTTCGCGGCATCGACGGGCGTCGCTACCGCGCCCGCTGGGAAGCCAACCGCGCCCGGGAAAAAGCCGGCGGCAAACTGCAAGCCAGTCGCCAGAGCCTGCGGGACCTGGACAACGATCAACTGCTGGCGAGCCAGAAAGGCGAATACAAGACCCAGCTCGAAGCGGCCCTGGGCCTGAACTTCGAACAGTTTACCCGCGCCGTGTTGCTGGCCCAGAGCGAGTTCAGCGCATTCCTCAAAGCCGATGACAACGAACGCAGCGAGCTGCTGGAAAAGCTCACCGACACCGCGCTCTATACCCGCCTCGGCCGTCGTGCCTTCGACAAGGCCAAGCAGGCCAAGGAATCCCACAGGCAGCTGCAGGACCAGGCCAGCGGCGTCACCCCCCTGGCGCCGCAGGCCCGGGCCGAGCTGGATGAGCGTTTCAACCTGGCCCAGCAGAAGCTCAGGCTCCAGCAGGCGCAACTCAAGCAACTGGAGCAGCAGCACACCTGGCTCAAGGACCTGCACCAGTTGCAGGACGAACACGCCAGCGCCGCCGAACAGCTGCAACAGGCCCAGGCCGAATGGACCGCCCTGGCCGACGAACGCCTGAAGCTGACCCGCCTGGAACACCTGGCGCCCCAGCGGCATCAGTTTGTCCGTCAGGCCGAACTGACTCGACAACTGGCGCCCCTGGCGACACAGATCCAGCGACTCAGCGAGCGACAGATCGAGCTGAACGAACAACGGGCGGAACTGGAAAAAGGCCTGGAGGCGGCGCAACTGGCGCTGGTCGCGGCTCGACAGCAGAGCACCGACAACACACTGTCGTTGCGCCAGGCGTTCGATGAACAGAGCACCCTTGCCCGTCTCGCCACCGAGGTCAATCAGGCTGCCGAACGCCAGCAACACGCCCAGCAGGCCTGCATCGAAGGCCAGCGCACCATCGAGACCCTGCAACAACAGCAACGGCAGGTAGCCGAACGCCTGCAGCGCATCGCCATCGAGCTGGAGCAGAGCGGCCACCTTGCGCCTCTCAGCGACGCCTGGAATGCCTATCGCGATCGCCTTCAGCAACTGATGCTGATCGGCAATCGCCTGAACCAGGGCCAGGCCGAACTCGCCACCCTGGAACACAGCGCCGCCCGTGCCGCCGAGGACCTGGCGGCACGTCGGCAGGATCTGGAAGTGCTCTACAAGGAAGCCGGCGCCGAGCCCGAAGCGGTGGCCGAACAGATCCAGTTGCTCGGCACCCTGCTGCAGGACAATCGCAAGCAACAGCGTGCCTTCGAGGAGCTGACGCGCCTGTGGGCGCTCCAGCAAGACCTGGACAAACGCGCAGCCGAACTGGAACAACGCCAGCAGCAGGCGTTGCAGGAGCGTGACCGGTTGGTGCGCGAAGGCAGCGAAGCCAAGGCCGAGCTGGGGGTGGCCGAGCAGACCCTGACTGTCACCCGCCAACTGCTGGAGCGCCAGCGCCTGGCCCGAAGCGAGAGCGTCGAGCAATTGCGCGCGCAACTCCAGGACGACCAGCCCTGCCCGGTATGTGGCAGCGTCGAGCATCCTTATCATCAGCCCGAAGCCCTGCTGCAAAGCCTCGGGCGCCACGACGAAAGCGAAGAAGCCAACGCCCGCCAGGCCGTCGAGCGGCTCAATGAGAAAGTCATCGACCTGCGGACCCGCTACAGCGGCGTCATCGCCCAGCTCAAGGAACTCAGGCAGCAGCAGGAACAGCTGGCCGACCAGCAACAGGCGCTGAACCCCACCCTGCAAGCCCATCCACTGGCCACGCTACTGTCGGCCCAGGACGCCCCCCGGCGCGACGCCTGGCTCGCCCAGCAGAACAGCCAGCTGAACCTGCGCATCACCCAGGACGAAGAACGCCAGGCCGCCCTGCTGACCCTGCAACAGGACGCCGCGCGCCTGGCTCAACACCTGCGAGCCGCCGAAACCGCCAGCCAGCAGGCCACGCAGCACCTGGAGCACCAGCGACAGGAGCTGACCCGTGATCGCCAGCGCCTGGATGAGGAACTGAGCCACTTCAGCGCGTTGTTGCCCGCCGACACCCTGCAAGCCCTGCGCACCGAGCCCGCCGCGACGTTCATGCAGCTCGACCAGCAGATCGCCCGGCGCCTGGAGCAGTTGGAACAGCAGCGCGACGAACTGGGCGAACAGCTCCAGCGCCAGCAGGCCCTGGAGAAGGAACAGGACCGTCAGCAGACCCGGGCCCAGCAGCTGGAAGCGGCACAGCAACAACTCCAGGCCCTGACCGGACAGCAGCAGGCCTGCCAGCAGGCACTCAAGCAATTGCTGGGGGAACACGCCAGCGCCGAGCAGTGGCAACAAAGGCTCGAGCAGGCCCTGGAGCAGGCTCGTAGCGCCGAGGCGGCGGCCAGTCAGCAGCTGCATGAACGGCGCAACGAACTGGTGCAACTGGCCGCCGAGCTCAAGGCCCGGCAGGAACAGACCCAGGCCCTGGACGCAGAACTTCAGTCGCTGGCCGCTGGCATCGGCCAATGGCGCGCCTCCCATCCGGAACTGGACGACGCAGCCCTGCAGGCCCTGCTCGAACTGGACGAACAACATGTCGGCCCGTTACGCCAGCGATTGCTCCATGGCGAGAAGGCCGTCGAACAGGCCCGGGTACGGCTGGCCGAACGCGAGCAGCGCCTGCACAACCATCAGGCCCAGCACAACGGCAATCCATCGCCCGAGGCCCTGAGCGACGCCCTCGCCGAGCTGCAGACGCAGTTGGCCGCCAGCGAGCAGCAATGCGCCGAGCTACGCGCCGAACAGGTGCAGGACCAGCGCCGGCAGGACGCCAACCAGGCCCTCGCCCTGCAGATCGACCAGGCCTATGCCGAATATCAGCGCTGGGCACGCCTGGATGCCCTGATCGGCTCGGCCACCGGCGACCGCTTCCGCAAACTGGCCCAGGCCTACAACCTGGACCTGCTGGTGCACCACGCCAATGTCCAACTGCGGCAACTGGCACGCCGCTACCGGCTCAAACGCGGCGGCAGCATGCTCGGGCTGCTGGTGCTGGATACGGAAATGGGCGATGAACTGCGCTCGGTGCATTCCTTGTCCGGTGGTGAAACTTTCCTGGTCTCACTGGCGTTGGCACTGGGGCTGGCCTCCATGGCCTCCAGCACGCTGAGAATCGAGTCACTGTTCATCGATGAAGGGTTTGGCAGCCTCGATCCTGAATCCCTGCAGTTGGCGATGGATGCGCTGGACGGCCTGCAAGCCCAGGGCCGCAAGGTCGCGGTGATCTCCCATGTGCAGGAAATGCATGAGCGGATCCCGGTGCAGATCCAGGTTCGCCGCCAGGGCAACGGCTTAAGCACCGTGGAGGTAAAATGAGCCGCCCCACGCTCTATTCGTTTCGACGCTGCCCTTATGCGATGCGAGCGCGCATGGCCTTGCGCTACAGCGCTGTCGAACTGGACATCGTCGAGGTCAGCCTGAAGGCCAAGCCCGCCGAGATGCTCGCCCTTTCCAGCAAAGGCACGGTGCCGGTGCTGCAGGTCGATGGCCGGGTGATCGATGAAAGCCTTGAGATCATGAACTGGGCCCTGGCCCGGCACGACCCGCAAGATTGGAGGCTACGGGACGATGCCGACGGCCAGGGGTTGACCGCGGCGTTGATCGAGGAAAACGACCAGGTGTTCAAGCTGCACTTGAATCGCTACAAATACCCCGAACGCTACCCCGAATACCCGAAGGAGTATTACCGCAGCGAAGGTGAAGACTTTCTGCGCCGCCTGGAGGCACTGCTTGCAACCCGGCCATTCCTGGCGGCGCAGCACCAGAGCCTGGCGGACGTGGCAGTGTTGCCCTTCGTGCGCCAGTTCGCCCATGTGGATCGCCAATGGTTCGCCCAGGCGCCCTACCCGAACCTGCAGCGCTGGTTGCAGCGGCTGCTCGATTCCGAGCTGTTCGTGGCCATCATGGCCAAATAGCCAACTGCCCTGTCAGTCGTGCAGGAAACTCAGTAGTCGCTCCCGAGCGGCTTCCAGCTCGCCGGGGACCGGTTGGGCCGCGGAAACAATCGGGGTGGAATAGAGGAAAAGCAGCATTACTGCCAGACGCATTGCCATGGTGTCGTTCCTTGTCCGCTAAGGAGTCAATTTGTCAGCGTCAAATTTAAACACATGGCCATATGATATTACAGCGGGAATTTCGCAAACGAATGAAGCCTGCGATCTTTTCTCTTCCTCAAAGATGAAAAGATCGCAGGCTTCAGGGGTGATGCGGTATTTCAGTGTTGGCTCTTGTGGTCCAGTGCGGCGTAGAAATTGGCGCTCTGTTGCAGGTATTTCTCGGTGTAGGTCTGGGTGCGATTCGTCTTGTTGCTGATCTCGACGCTGGCGCTGGCAGGCAGTGCCACGGTGGCAGAGATGGCGGAAGCGGCGATCACGGAGAAAAGATTCAGGTTCATGGCGGTATCCTCGGATTCAGTTGGCTGACTTGCCCGGTTGGGCCGTGAAGCAAACTTACGCGCCGAGGCGTCTGGTCTTGAAATGCTTTGCAACACTAACCGATATCAATCGTCTTGATACAACGGCGCAGCCCCCGGAACACGGGGCTGCGGTCTATTGACGCAGCATGAATTTCAAATCGCTCGGTGCATCCATCGCCACCTTCTGCACGGTTTTACCCAGCAGGCCGGTCTTTGGATCACGCTCCAGCACCACGATCTGGTTGCTCTTCTGATTGGCGACCAGCAGGAATCTACCGCTCGGGTCGAGGCTGAACTCCCGTGGATGGTCGCCTTCCACGGAGCGCCGCTGCAGCTCCTTGAGCGTGCCGGCCGCCGGGTCGATGGCGAACACCAGCAACTCGTTGGTGGTGCCGCGATTGCTGACGTACAGGAACTTGCCGTCCCTGGATGCATGCAGCGCCGCGGCGGCCTTCGCTGGCTGAGGCTTGCCGGCGGCCAGGTCCACCAGTTGACGCTGGGTCAGGCGCCCGTCCTGGTAGTCGAACACGGCCACTTGCGCGGACATTTCCATCGTCAGCCAGGCGTGCTTGCCATCACCGCTGAACAGCAGATGACGCGGCCCGCTGCCGGGCGGCAGCTGCACGAACGCCGGGTCGGCGGCAGTCAGGGGCAACTCGGGGTTGGCCTTGGGGTCGTAGCGGTAGACGAACACCTTGTCCGCCCCCAAGTCATTGGCGAACACATACTTGCCGTCAGGCGAAGACACCGCCGCGTGCACATGGGCCGACATCTGCCGCTCGGGGTTGACCCGGCTCGGCTGATGGCTGCTCAACTGCACGACGGGCGACAGCTTGCCGTCCGCCCCCACCGGCAATACCGCCAGGCTGCCGCCCGGATCTTCCACCACCGAATAATTGCTGACCAGCAGGTGCCGGCCATCGCCGCTGAGGCTGGAATGGGTCGGCTCGTTGCCCAGGGACTGCACCTGGTTGATCAGGCTCAGCGCATGGCTGTCCGGGTCGATGGCGTAGCTGCTGACCTTGCCCACCGGATCCTTCTGGCCCGGCCCGTTTTCGTTGACCACGAACAGGCGGGTCATGTCGGCCGAAAGGGTCAGCCAGGAAGGGTTGTCTGTCTTGACCACCTGCAGGGGCTTGGCATCGAGCTGGCCGGTGCGGCTGTCGAACTGCAACCGATAGATGCCCTGGCTCTGGCCCGCGGTGTAGGAACCCACCAGCAACGAGTGGCGCTCATCGGTACTCGCCTGGACGCCCATGGCGCCAACACTGCTAGCCATCAGCAATGGCCAGAGACTACGCATCTTCATATTCGTCATCCTCGTCGTCGTGGCCGCTGGTGGCTTGCACGCACTCCAGATGGTGATCGCCCGAGTCGCTGCTGATGATCCAGTGCTTCGAGGCGTGATCGAAGGTCGCGGCCCGCATTTGCGTCGCGGTGAAACGCCAATGCTCGAGCGTGCGACCGTTCATGCACTCGACGTGCAGCTGGTCCTGCTCATCGAGGAAAAAATCGAACGCGTGCAGCCCATCGATGATCAGCATGTCGCATTTATCGAGGGCTTGCAGCAGGGGGGCGGTTACGGCAGTCATGGTGATCAGTCGGTCGTTGGGAAAGCAGCCATGATAACCCAATGTGTCAGTGGACCTTGGGCCATCACTTCAAAAGCGATGTCGACCGGACGATTGCCCGCGCGAGCAAGCTCGCTCCCACACCGGATCTTTTGTGAACACAGGATGTGTATTCACTGGAATCCTGATGGTGGGAGCGAGCTAGCTCGCGATGGCAGCCGTCCATCAAACCTCAATGCAACTGCCCCACCACACTCCTCAGAGCGCCTCGCGCCCCGGCACGCCATCCACCAGCCGCAGGATCCCCAGCGGGTTGGCATTCTTCAGCGGCTCCGGCAACAGGCTGTCAGGGTAGTTCTGGAAGCACACCGGGCGCAGGAAACGATCGATCGCCAAGGTGCCCACCGAGGTACCCCGGGCATCGGACGTCGCCGGGTAAGGCCCGCCGTGGACCATCGAATCACACACCTCGACACCGGTCGGATAACCATTGAGCAAGATGCGACCGACCTTCTGTTCCAGCAACGGCGTCAATTCGCTGAACCGTTCGAAATCCGCCGGCTCGCCGATCATCGTGGCGGTCAGTTGACCGTGCAGGCCGTTCAGCGCAGCGCTGAGCTGCCCCTGGTCGGCCACTTCGACGAACACGGTGGTGGGCCCGAACACTTCTTCCTGCAACGCCTCGTCACCGTCGATCAACAGGCGGGCATCCGCCTTGAACAACTGCGGCTGGGCCTGGTTGCCCTGCTGTTCGCGTCCGGCCAGGTGTTCGATGCCCGGATGAGCCAGCAACTTCTGCAAGCCCTTGCCATAGCTCTGCAAGGTGCCGGCATTGAGCATGGTTTGCGGCGCCTGGTCGCCGATCAAGGCGGCCACCTGCTGGGTGAACGCCGTGAATTGCGGCGAGCGGATACCGATCACCAGGCCGGGATTGGTGCAGAACTGACCGCAGCCCATCACCACCGAGGCGGTCAGGTCGCGGGCGATGCTCTCGGCGCGGCTTTCCAGGGCCTGTGGCAGGACGATCACCGGGTTGATGCTCGACATCTCGGCGAACACCGGTATCGGCTGGGGCCGCGCGGCCGCCATGTCGCACAGGGCACGCCCGCCCCTGAGGGAACCGGTGAAGCCCACGGCCTGGATCGCCGGGTGCTTGACCAACCACTCACCGACACCACCACCGTAGATCATGTTGAACACACCGGCCGGCATCGCGGTTTTTTCCGCCGCGCGGATGATTGCATCGGCCACGTGCTCAGCCGTCGCCATGTGACCACTGTGGGCCTTGAACACCACCGGGCAACCGGCGGCCAGGGCCGACGCGGTATCACCACCGGCCGTGGAAAATGCCAGGGGAAAGTTGCTGGCGCCGAACACCGCCACCGGCCCCAGGCCGATGCGGTACTGACGCAGGTCCGGACGTGGCAACGGCGTGCGTTCAGGCAAGGCGCGGTCGATACGCGCACCGTAGAAATCGCCGCGGCGCAGGACCTTGGCGAACAGGCGCATCTGGCCGCTGGTGCGACCGCGCTCGCCCTGGATCCGCGCCGCCGGCAACGCGGTTTCACGGCAGACCACGGCCACGAACTCATCGCCCAGGGCATCCAGTTCATCGGCGATGGCTTCCAGGAACTCGGCCCGGCGCACCGCGCTCAGGCTGCGATAGGCCGGATAAGCCGCAGCCGCGGCCTTGGCGGCGGCGTCGACTTCTTCTGCCGTGGCCTGGATGAAGTCATGGGGCAACGCCTCGCCGGTGCTGGCGTCGACGCTTTGCAGGCGAGTCTGGCCGGCCGCGCTACGCGCACCGCCGATGTAGTTGTGGCCAAGGATCTGGTTCATCGCAAGTCTCCTTTCAAAGTGTGCCGATAGTACCCGGGTTGAACACCGCGTCCACCGGGGCGATCCCGTTGACCAGCGGCGCGCCGAACTCAGCCTGGCTGATTTCGAACACATCCCCCGGCTGGGTGCGGATGCCGTCGGCGAACGACAGGGTCGCGGTGCCGAAGAAATGTACGTGCACGTCCCCCGGGCGAAGGAACTGACTGTACTTGAAGTGATGGAACTCCAGGTTTTCGAGGCTGTGGCACATGTTGGCCTCGCCGCTGAGGAATTCGTTCTGCCACAGCACTTCGCCGTTGCGCAGGATACGACTGGTCCCGGACAGATGTTGAGGCAGTTCTCCCAGACGAAGTTCCGGGCCAAAACTGCAACTGCGCAATTTCGAGTGGGCCAGGTACAGGTAATTCTTGCGCTCCATGACGTGGTCGGAGAACTCGTTGCCCACGGCGAAGCCCAGGCGATAAGGCTTGCCGTCGTGGCCGATGACATACAGCCCGCTGATTTCCGGCTCTTCGCCGGCGTCTTCAGCGAACGGTGGCAGCGGGAACGGGTGGCCCGGACGGACCACGATGCTGCCGTCGCCCTTGTAGAACCATTCCGGTTGCACGCCGGCCTGGCCCGCGGCGGGCTTGCCCCCCTCCACGCCCCACTTGAAGATGCGCATGGTGTCGGTCATGGCTGATTCGTCGCCGGCCTGCTGATGCATCTTGTCCCGCGCCGAGGCGCTGCCCAGGTGGGTCAGGCCGGTCCCGCTGACCAGCAGGTGCGCCGGATCCGGATGATCCAGCGGCGGCAGGATGCGCAGCTCAGCGAGCAATTGCGCGTAGTCATGGCTGGCGCCCAGGCCCAGGCTGTCCACCTGCCGCTCGAGCTTCACACCCGCCTCGATGGCCGCCAAGGCCAGGTCGCGCACCGTGCTGGCGCCCTGCACTTCCCGCACCCGGTCGCCCTCGACCACACCGACACGGCGTTCGCCATTACTCAATTCGAACTGAACTAAACGCATATCTTTCTCCTTGTAAGCAAAACTTGAATTCGGTGCAGTCCCCCTGTGGGAGCGAGCGGGCTCGCTCCCACAGTCAAGTGCAGTGGTCTAGGTACGCGTCGCCCCCCGGGCGCTGGCCGCGAACTGATCGGCCGGCAGTACATGCTTGCGCTCCAGCAACCGATACACCACGCCGGTCAACACCAGGCCGAACACCATCACGCAGGACAGGAAGTACAGCCCCGATGCCAGGTTGCCGGTGTATTGCTTCAGCGCGCCGATCACGAACGGCCCGATATATCCCCCCAGGTTGCCCACCGAGTTGATCAGCGCGATGCCCGCTGCCGCACTGGCGCCGGCAAAGAAACGCCCCGGCAGGGTCCAGAACACCGCCGTGCAGGAGAACAGCGCGAACGCCACCAGGCACAGCGCCGCCAGTTGCAGCACCGGCACCGACAGCCAGGCACTGAGGAACAGGCCGAGGGCCCCCAGCACATAAAGCACGGCCAGATGACCGTAACGATCGTTCAGGCGATCAGAACTGCGGGGGATGATCAGCAAGCCGACGATGCCGAAGATGTATGGCACCGATGACACGAAACCGGTCACCAGGTCGCTGCCGCCAAACTGCTTGATCAGGGTCGGCAGCCACAGGCCCAGGCCGTAGATGCTCAGGGTCACCGGCAGGTAGAACAACGCCAGCAGCAGGACACGCTTATCCTTCAAGGCGTGCAGCGGGTTGCCGTGACGGGTCTGGCCATACTCCTGCAAGTCCTTCTTCAGCTCGCCGGTCAGCCAGTCCTTTTCGGCCTGGTCCATCCATTTCACTTGTTGCGGGCCATCAGGCAGGTAGCGCAGCACCGGCCAGGTCAGCAGCACCGCCGGCAGGCCGATGACGATGAACAACCACTGCCAGCCGTGCAGGCCGAGGATGCCATCCATGCCCAGCAAACCACCGGATACAGGACCGGTGATCATCATCGCGATGGGCTGGGAAAGAATGAACAGGCCCAGGATCTTGCCGCGATGGCGCACCGGGAACCACTGGGTGATGTAGTACAGCACGCCGGGGAAGAAACCGGCTTCGGCCGCTCCCAGCAGGAAGCGCATCACATAGAAGCTGTAGGGGCCCTGCACGAAGGCCATGCCGATGGTGATGGCGCCCCAGGTGATCATGATCCGGGCGAACCAGCGCCGGGCACCGAAGCGTTCCAGCATCAGGTTGCTGGGGATTTCCAGCAGGAAATAGCCGATGAAGAACAACCCCGCCCCCAGACCATAGGCCGCGTCGCCGATGCCGATGTCGGCGCCCATGTGCAGCTTGGCGAAGCCCACTGCAGAGCGGTCCACGTAGGCGATCAGGTACAGCAGGATCAGGAAGGGAATCAGTTTCAGCGTGATGCGGCGGATAAGCCGCAGTTCCTGGCTCATGGGTCCGGTCTCCGATTGTTGTTGTTATGGAACCTCGGGGGATTTCTCTCGCGCATGGCGCCAGGACGATCCCTCCGTTGAATTGGACTATATAGTAATACTATTTACCCAACAACACTTCCAAACCTGACAAATTGAGCTTATGTTACGCTCAAGCTGGAACAATATAGTCATACAATAAGAGAATCGATCATGTCTGATAAGAAACCCTCCCTGCGCTCGGCCCAATGGTTTGGCACCGCCGACAAGAACGGCTTCATGTACCGCAGCTGGATGAAAAATCAGGGCATCGCCGACCATCAGTTCCACGGCAAGCCGATCATCGGCATCTGCAATACCTGGTCGGAGCTGACGCCGTGCAACGCGCACTTCCGGCAGATCGCCGACCACGTCAAGCGCGGCGTGATCGAGGCCGGGGGCTTCCCGGTGGAATTCCCGGTGTTCTCCAACGGTGAATCGAACCTGCGCCCCACCGCCATGCTGACCCGCAACCTGGCGAGCATGGACGTGGAAGAGGCGATTCGCGGCAACCCGATCGACGGCGTGGTGCTGCTCACCGGTTGCGACAAGACCACCCCGGCCTTGCTGATGGGGGCCGCCAGCTGTGACGTACCGGCCATCGTCGTCACCGGCGGGCCGATGCTCAATGGCAAGCACAAGGGCCAGGACATCGGTTCGGGCACCGTGGTCTGGCAATTGAGCGAGCAGGTCAAGGCCGGCACCATCACCCTCGACGACTTCCTTGCGGCCGAGGGCGGCATGTCCCGCTCGGCCGGCACCTGCAACACCATGGGCACCGCCTCGACCATGGCCTGCATGGCCGAGGCCCTCGGCACCTCCCTGCCCCACAACGCCGCGATTCCGGCCGTGGATGCACGGCGCTATGTGCTGGCCCATATGTCCGGCATGCGTGCCGTGGAAATGGTCCGCGAAGACCTCAGGCTCTCGAAGATCCTGACCAAGGAAGCGTTCGAGAACGCCATCCGGGTCAACGCCGCCATTGGCGGTTCCACCAACGCGGTGATCCACCTCAAGGCCATCGCCGGGCGCATCGGCGTGCAACTGGACCTGGACGACTGGACCCGCATCGGTCGCGGCATGCCCACCATCGTCGACCTGCAACCCTCCGGACGCTTCCTGATGGAAGAGTTCTACTACGCCGGCGGCCTGCCGGCGGTGCTGCGCCGTCTCGGCGAGGCCAACCTGATTCCCAACCCGGACGCCCTGACAGTCAATGGCAAGAGCATCGGCGAGAACACCAAGGACGCGCCGATCTACGGCCAGGATGAAGTCATCCGCACCCTGGACAACCCGATCCGCGCCGACGGCGGCATCTGCGTGCTGCGCGGCAACCTGGCGCCACTGGGCGCGGTGCTCAAGCCTTCCGCGGCGACCCCCGAACTGATGCAGCATCGCGGCCGCGCGGTGGTGTTCGAGAACTTCGATGAATACAAGGCCCGGATCAATGACCCGGAACTGGACGTGGATGCCGATTCGATCCTGGTGATGAAGAACTGCGGGCCCAAGGGTTATCCGGGCATGGCCGAAGTGGGCAACATGGGCTTGCCGGCCAAACTGCTGGCCCAGGGCGTGACCGACATGGTGCGCATTTCCGACGCGCGCATGAGCGGCACCGCCTACGGCACCGTGGTGCTGCACGTGGCACCGGAAGCCGCGGCCGGCGGGCCATTGGCGGCGGTGAAGGAAGGTGACTGGATCGAACTCGATTGCGCCAGCGGCCGTCTGCACCTGGACATCCCGGACGCCGAACTCGCCGCCCGCCTGGCCGACATCGCCCCACCGCAGCAATTGCTGGTAGGCGGCTACCGCCAGCTGTACATCGACCACGTGTTGCAGGCCGACCAGGGTTGTGACTTCGACTTCCTGGTGGGTTGCCGCGGCGCCGAAGTACCACGCCACTCCCACTGACCCCTGCCATACCCCTGTGGGAGCGAGCAAGCTCGCTCCCACAGTAGGCCGGCGTCAGCATTGAAGGCACTAGCGACCCGCCATCGCCGCGCCTGCTATCATGCGCAGCATCTCTTCGTACAGGAACGCATCGCGTCCCATGGATTACCGTAAACCCTCCGACCGCAAAAGCATGCACGCCCGCATCGTCCAGGAACTGGGGATGCAGATCGTCTCCGGGCGCTTCAAGCCCGACGACAAATTGCCCGCCGAAGCGCTGCTCTGCGAAGAATATGCCGTCAGCCGTCCGGTCCTGCGCGAAGCCACCCGTGTGCTGGTCGCCAAGGGCCTGGTGTATTCGCGTCCCCGTGTCGGCACGGTGGTCAAGCCGCGCCGGGAATGGCACATGCTTGACCCCGATGTGCTGCATTGGCTGATGAAGAGCAGTCCGCAGAATGAATTCTTCAACGTGCTGACCAGCGTGCGCAGCATCATCGAACCGGCCGCTGCGGCCCTGGCCGCGCAGTTCGCCACGCAGGCCGATATTGCCGCGATCCGCGAGGCCTACCAGCGCATGGAAGCGGCGCCGACGCCCGAAGCCATGCTGCAACCGGACCTGGACTTTCACAGCCTGATCGCCGACGCCACCCACAACGACCTGCTGGCCAACCTGTGCAACATGTTGTCGGTGGCCATCGCCGAAGCGCTCAAGCACTCCAATCAACGGCCCAACCTGCATGAACTGGCGATGCCACGGCACAAGGCGATCCTCACCGCCATCGAGAACCGCGACGCCCTCGGCGCACGCCATGCCACGCTGGTGCAGCTTGACGATGCCCGCAGCGCACTGAATGTGGTGCTGGGCACCGATCCGGCTTGATATCTCCCGTCAGGCCCATCAGGGCCTGACATAAACGTCATCCTTCCCGGTGGTATCTATATACCGCCCGCACGGGCACCAGAGGTCGATACTTTTCCAGGCGTCATTCCAACGACCCCATGAAAAGGACTTCCCATGACCCTGCCCTCACCGGCCACCACCCCTTCTGCGCTTGCGCAAAGCGTCAGCCTGCAATTTGCCAGTCGCCCCACCTTCGAGCAGTTCGCACAACGCATGCTCAAGCAAGCCATCCAGGAAAAATACCCCACGCTGGCCTTCGATCTTTCCAAGACCCGGTTGGCAACACCCGATACGGCCTCCCGCGGCTACCTGCTTGAACCCTTCATGCCCCGCGTCCTCGATTACCTGGCGCTTGGCACCCCCATTGAGTTCAAGGATCTCAAGGGGCGTCGCAGTTTCCTGTCCGACGCACCACCGCGGCTCCTTGCGCCAGACGATGGCAAGCTGGACATGAAGGTCATCGAAAAGCTGCTGCTCGAACTGCCCTGGCGTGTGCCGATCGGGCTGCAGGATGCGTTGACGCGTTACTGGAACGCCAACATCGACAGCAGCCCGCAGATCGACAGGCAGGACGGCACCAGCCGCTGGCAGTGGCTCAGCGATGTGCTCAGGAACCTGCTGCACATCCGCAGCCTGCAGCAGCAAGACCTTGGCGGGCAAGCTCGGCAAGCCCTCGACCAGGTTGTCCGATGGCCGGACCGTGAACAACGCCTGCGGCACCATGCAAAGGCTGCCGTCCATGCCTACAGCCTGGAGACCCGGCTCACTCGGGACGGCTCCCACAGCGTATTGACCGGCAGCGAGGTCCTGCTGATCCACTGCGTGAAGAACGCGACGGTCTTGCTGCTTTGCAGTGCTGAAGGCGCTGTCCAGGCCTTCGACTCCCTGGAGGCTTTTACGCGTCATTGGGGCACCGTGATTGCCAGCCGCTACGTCGTGGACACCGTGACCTGCCAGCGCAACGAGATCGGTGGCAACGTTTTCGAAACCCAGTCGGCCATGATCCTGGAACAACAGCTGGCCGACCTGGACGCCGTGCAACTGCCCTCGCGCATTGGCCTGCCCGACCTCAAGACGCTCTATAACGAGCTGAGCGACCCCGCCCGCTACCTGCTCGACGCCCCGCGCCCGATGCCCGAAACGTCGGCATGGATCGCCCCCCTGATTCCGGACTGGCTGAAACAGGCGTCGGTCCTCGACAGGACGAAAATCCAGCAATACAGCCTGGCATTGGCCAGTGCCAAGAAACGCAACCAGGGGCGCACCTTTCTCAGCGACATCCAGGACATCAAGGCCTTCGCCGCCGATGCCCTGCTCGGCGCCTTGCAAAAGGCCAACGACCGCAGCCCGGCCAAGGCCCAGGCCAGCCAATACCAGCCCGACGATGTGCGACTGACGTTCAGCGCAGCGGCGGGTTATCCGGGAGCCATCGGCATCGTCGAAAAACGAACCATCAGCCTGACCGAACTGGCGATCGCCAATCTCGTCGCCCGGCCCGGCGTGGACCCGGTCCTCAGCCATCGTAAGGGCCTGGTATTGCCGGTATGGCTGACAGCCGATTTCATCACCCGCAAGGGCGGGCTGATCGAACAGGTGGACATCGGCACGACCTACCCGCGCTACTTGCAGCAAAAGCTGCTGGACGATGTGTCACAAGCCCACGAGCGTCAGCGGATATTCGCCGAACAGATCCCCGCCCAACTGCCCCTGGATGCCCTAAAGCAGATCCTCAACCACGAAAACGGCATGACCCGCCAAGGCCTGGCCCTGCTCGAAGCCCTGCTCAACCCCGAGGCCGATGAGCAACGAGTCAGCGGCGCTCCCGTGGTCATCCGCCACCTGGCCTTCCTGCGCAAGCCTGAAGCCCATCCCGATACCGTGGCGAACATGTTCATCATCGAGCCGGAAGACATCGCCACTGGCCCGCATGTGCTGTATCGCCCCCTTTATACGCCGTCGCTGCTGCAATACCCGACGCGACAGGCATTGCTGCAGGCCATCGTCGAGCCCGGTGACCTGCACCAGAGCGTACTGACCTGGATGTCCGACGCCGCTCGCGTGATCTATGCCAACGGCGGTTTCCAGGAACCCCATATCGTGCGTTTCTACCAGGGCGATGAGTTCAGCCTTCCCCAGAAGCCGGCGCCGGCGACCCTGGCGGTCGACAGCGTCAACGACGAGCTGCGGCAGTTCCTGCGCAACGGCGAACTGATGCAGTATCTCTACGGCAGCAATGCGCGGGCCCTGGTCACCCAGGCGGACCGGGACTCGGTTTCCAACAGCGAAAGCCGCTGGGCCGTTCTGCTGCACGGTGGCAGCCTGCTGTTCAACACCTTGCTGTTGCCCCTGTTGCGCGGCCCGGCCATGGCCACCGCCTGGCTATGGAACCTGATGGCCAGCGCCAACCAGGACATCCCGGCCCTGGCCAGCGAAGACTCGGTGACGCGGGAGCTCGCCGCCGTCGACCTGCTGCTCAACCTCGGCATGCTGCTCGTCCAGTTCCCCTCCATCAGTGCGTCCCCTCGCCCCTCCTTGCCCGAGGCGCTCAAGGAACAGGCGATGCGTCCTCCGGCGCCGCGCATCGTCCCGGAGCAATGGCCCGCCCCCGCGCCGCCGAGCATCCATGAGGGCCCCGTGGCCTTGCCAGGGGAACGCTTGGGAGACAGCGGCGCGAACCTTGACCTGAGTTTCGCCAGCGCAAGCCGTCGCCTGACGACCGGGCAGCTCGCCCGCCTGCAACGTTTCCAGGTAAGCCAACCGGCGTCCATGCCAGAGCCGACAAAATATGGCCCCTACACGGGCCTGTACGTCATCCACAACACCTGGCACGCCCTGGTGGATGGAAAAATGTATCAGGTGACCCCTGAATCGGACGGCAGCGCGATCATCGTCAACCCCCTGGCCCCACGGGATCCGGCCCAGAATGGCCCAGTGTTGCAATCCGATACCCGCGGCAACTGGTCCATCGACCTGCGCCTGCGCCTGCGTGGGGGCATGCCGCCCAAGCGCCTGGCCAAACTGCGGGACATCAAGGCCCAACGCGCGGCCGAGCTGAGTGAGCTGCTGAAGAGTTATTACAAGGACGAGGCCGATCGGCAACGCGCCCTGGACACCGCCCAGGAAGTCATGACGAGGGCCCAGGAAGGCAACTTTACCGAGGCGCAACGCGCGGACAAGCGGGCGCGGTTCTACAAGCTCCTTGAGGAGCAGACTGACACCTATCTGAAGCTGCTGGACAACGTCACCGAATATGCCAGCCACGATATGCAATTGCCCTCCGGCATCATTCGGGCGTTGATGGAGAACGTGGTCAACAACGCCCGCAAGGGCTTCCTGATCAACGAGTTCGAGCTGACGGCGCTGGATGCCGCCTATGGCCAATTCACGCACGATTATTCGACCCTGCAAGCGAATGTCGCTGGCAACCTTCTCGACTATTTCAACTACCTTGACGCCTTGAGTGACATTAATGATCGCTCGATCTATTGGCTGGAACTCAGGGATCGCTATCTGGAAGCGCTGTTGAACCAGGGTGCCGCCGGCGCGCAAGTGTTCGAACGCTTGACCCGGGACCGTCCATTGGGTGAACGAACGGCATTGGCCACCAAGGCCCTGCAACTGCCTACGTTGGCGGCACTGATATTCAAGGATCCCGACTCCAATCTTCCCGAGAACCTGCACAGCGTCACCCAGCTGTTGATGGAACAGGCGCGCTCCCAGTCCGACCTGAGCACCTACGAGCTGACCCCATCGGAACAGATCGAGGTCCTGGAAAGCCTGGTCGAACACTATGGCGCGGCACTCGATGCCATGCAGGGTATGAAAGCCCTCAATGTCGCTGACATGGACACGTCCTATTTCGGCAGGCTGTTCAGGCTGGTCGAGGGCCTTTATGAAGAGGCGTCCACGAAGCTGGCCGCCGAAATCAAGCCCGAGCCGCAGCCCCGCAGGCGCCCGCCGAAACGCAGCAGGACAGCTGCCGGACGTCCGCAGAAAAAGGTGATCAAGACGCGCAAGAGCGGCGTGTTGATCGGTGACTTGAAGCCGGCCGGCACATCACTGCCGATCGAGGTCGTCGAGCTGCGCTCTGAAGTCGACGACAGGTTGCTCGCCACCTACTCGCGACACGACGACATCTGGGACATCGTCGAAGTCCAACGACCGACCCCGGCACCCCGCACACGCTCGGTCAAAGCGATCAAGGCCGATGCACGAAAACTGCTCGGGCAACTGGACAACAGTCTGGCGAACGCCGAGCGCTATAAAACCCAGTGCCGCTTCCCTCAGGAAATCGAAGAAATCCTGAGCAATGAGGCAAGTCGCTACCGCAAGCTGGCCGAAGAACTCGAACGAGCCTTCACCGCCTCGAAAACCCCGCGCACCGCAGCCGATCAGACACTGACCGGGCAACTGTCAGACGCCGTTTCGCGCCTGACCACCCGGGGCAGCGATCTGCGCACCGAATTGAGCCTGAAACTGCCGCCCACCGACAGCAACCTTCGCTACCTGTTCGAGAAAGACCTGGTGCAAGTCGCAAGGCTCGGCGAACGCAAAGCCTTGAAAGGCGAGCGCAAGGATTTTCTCCAGGAATACGCCATCAATGACCGGGACGGCTGGCCCCTCTGGTATGCGCACTTTCATTACGAAACGGCGGAAACGCCAAAAGCTGACTTCAGCGTGGCGCATCTGAAAACCAAGGAGCAGCGCAAGGAGCATTACCATTCAATGCTGGCCAAGGCGAAAAGCCCTTACGCGGTGGTGAATGTGCATCGAGGACAGATCGGCAGGCCGCTGGCGCAGAGCAGGTTCTTGCCGTTGGCGCCTTGATTACCTGAGACGGCGGTGACCGCGGCGAGGGGATTTATCCCCTCGCCACGGATTCACTCCAGGGCCTTTGAGTGGATCAAGGTTGCACCTTTGCCGTTTCAACTTTCGGTCAGTGGGCAAACAGCGAGTTGCCCTTCTGCCCCGCCAGCTTCTCCGGCTTGATCAGGAAACGCGCCAGCGCCGGCAGCAGCCACAGCGCACCGAACATGTTCCACAGCAGCATGAACGTCAGCATCAACCCCATGTCGGCCTGGAACTTGATGGCCGAGAAGATCCAGGTGCAGACACCGATGGCCAGGCACAGGCCGGTGAACAGCACCGCCTTGCCTGTGGATTTCAGCGTCTGGTAGTAGGCCTCCTGCAGCGGCAGACCGGCCCGCAAGAAACTCTCCAGGCGGCTGTAGATGTAGATGCCGTAGTCGACGCCGATCCCCACGCCCAACGCCACCACCGGCAGGGTCGCGACTTTCACGCCGATGCCCATGAACGCCATCAGGGCGTTGCCCAGCACCGACGTCAGCACCAGCGGCAGCACGATGCACAGCGTCGCCGCCCAGGAGCGGAAGGTGATCATGCACATGGTCGCCACGCAGATGTACACCAGGATCAGGATGGTCAGTTCCGATTCCTTGATCACTTCGTTGGTGGCCGCCTCGATGCCGGCGTTACCGGCGGCCAGGATGAATTCCAGGCCCTCGCGGTTGTTTTCCTTGGCAAAGTCCTGCACCGCCTTCACCGCACGGTCCAGGGTCTCGGCCTTGTGGTCATTGAGGAATACCAGCACCGGCGCCAGGGAACAGCTGTTGTTGTACAAGCCATCGGCCCGGGCGATGGAGTTGTTCAGCACGTCAGGGTTGCGCGACAGGGTTTCCCATTTCAGGTTGCCCTCGTTCATGCCCTTGATCATCTGCTTGGACACGGTCACCAAAGAAATGGCCGACTGCACGCCCTCGGTGTTCTGCATCTTCCACATCAGTTCATCGATGGGGGCCATGGCCTCGTAGCGCGAGCAGCCTTCGGTCTTGGTCTTGACCATCACCACCAGCACATCGGAGCTGGTGGAATAGTTGCTGATGATGAAGTTGTTGTCCTGGTTGTAACGCGAGTCCGGGCGCAATTCCGGCGCCCCCTGGTCCAGGTCGCCGATCTTCAGGTTCTGGCTGTACCAGAGGCCACCGCCGAAGGCGAGCACGGCCAGGGCAATGGACACCGGCGCGACCTTGGCGCTGGCGAAGCTCGACAGCAACCGCCAGAACGGATGTTCGCGAGTCGCATCTTTCTTGCTGCGCTCGATGGCACGCTTGCTGATTCCCACGTAGGAAATCGCCACCGGCAACAGGATCAGGTTGGTGAACACGATCACCGCCACACCGATGGACGCACCGATGGCCAGTTCGCGGATCACACCGATGTCGATGATCAACAGGGTGATGAAGCCCACGGCGTCCGCCAGGATCGCGATCATTCCCGGCAGGAACAATTGCCGGAAGGTCCGCCGCGCCGCGGTCAGGGCGTTGTCCGCCTCACTGGACTGCAAGGCGATGCCGTTGATTTTCTGCACGCCATGGGAAATACCGATGGCGAAGATCAGGAACGGCACCAGCATCGAGTAGGGGTCCAGACCGAAACCGGCCGCATGCATCAGGCCCAGCTGCCAGACCACCGCCACCAGGGTCGTGCTCAGTACAGCGATGGTGCTGCGCATGCAATGGGTGAACCAGTACAGCAGGACCAGCGTGATGACGAACGCCACGCCGAAGAACATCACCACCATGATCAGGCCATCGATCAGGTCGCCGACTTTCTTGGCGAAGCCCACGATATGGATCTGTACGTTGGGATTCTGGGCTTCGAACTTGTTGCGGATCTTGTCTTCAAGCTCGTGGGAAAACTTCTGGTAGTCCAGGGACAGCAGCTTGCCCTGGTCCTGAGGGTCCGGGTAGGACTCCAGCAGCGGGATATCGATGATGCTCGACTTGAAGTCGTTGGCCACCAGGCGCCCTACCTGGCCGGACTTGAGCACGTTGTTGCGCAGCAGCTCCAGGCTGTCGGCCGAGCCGTCGTAGCTCTGGGGAATCACCTCGCCACCAGCAAAGCCCTCCTCCGTCACTTCGGTCCAGCGCACGCTCGGGCTCCACAACGACTTGAGCCCGGAACGGTCGACGCCGGAAATGTAGAAGACTTCGTCGTGGATCTGGCGCAGGGTCTCCATGTATTCCTTGGAGAAGATGTCGCCATTGGTGGCTTCCACGGAAATCCGTACCGTGTTGCCCAGGTTCGCCAGGTCGTTGCGATGTTCGAGCATCTTCTCGATGAAGGGATGCTCCAGGGGAATCATCTTCTCGAAGCTGGTGGACGGCCGGATCAGCGTGGCCTGCCAGAACAGGAAGAGGCTGACCAGCAGGCAAATGACGATCACTGCCGGGCGGTTGTTGAAAATCAGGCGCTCGAGGAAGGTCGCCTTGTCTTGGTGATGACTGCTCATGGGGTCCGCCTTGTTGTTATTGTGCCCGACTCATGCCTGCGGTTCATTTGCCCGGTTCGGCGCCGGTGGGGGTGGTGGCGCGTACGCCCCCTTGCCCTGCCAGGATCAGGTTGCCATTGCCCGCCGCCGCGACGGCCGCCACGGAAATCCGATCGGGCCGATTGAAGACGCTGAAGGTCACGCCGTCATCGGTGCTGCGTATCACGCTGCCGCCGTTGCCGACGATCACGATGGAGCCGTCCGGCAGCAAGGTCGCCCCTGACAGGCCGAACTCCAGCTCGCCGCGAGCGGCCTTGAGCTCCACCTGCTCCCAGCTGCCGCCGAAATCGGTGGAACGATAGAGGTTGCCGCGCAGGCCGTAGGCCAGCAATGTCGAAGGCTGGGCAGTGCCGATGACACCGAACAACGAACCTTCGTACGGGCCTTCGAGCTTCTCCCAGGTCTGGCCCCAGTCGGCGGAACGGAACATGGCGCCGGCCTCGCCGACGATGAACAGGCCGGCGTCTTTCACGGCGGCGATGGCATTGAGGTGAAACTGGTCTTCGTTGTCGAGGCGGTCGCTGGCATCTTCCCAGTGCTTGCCGCCGTCGGTGGTCTCCAACAGCGCGCCGTAGGCCCCTACGGCAAAGCCGTTGGTGGCGTCCTTGAACCAGACATCCAGCAGTGGCGCCTCGCGGTTGAGGTCCTCGAATTGCTTGGTCCAGGTGGTGCCGCCGTCTTCGCTGGCAAGGATCTGCGCGTCGTGCCCCACGGCCCAGCCGCGCTTGTCGTCGACGAAAAACACGGCAGTGAGCAATTGGCGGGTCGGAACCTTGGCCTGGGTCCAGGATTTGCCCTGGTCGTCGGAGTAGACGATGTGCCCACGGTCACCGACCGCCACCAGGCGCTGGCCGGCGTGGACCACATCGAGCATCAGGGTTTTGCTGGCCTTGGCCGATTCGACGGAATAGATGACATCGGTTGTCGAGGCCGCAACGGCCAACGCCGGTGCCGACAACACCGCAGAGCCCAGCAGCGAGAGCGCCGAGGCCAGCAACGCAACGCTGCGCAGCACCGTCGGACGTGCACGGCTCACTGCCATGACAGGCTCACTCATAGACCTTTCCCCCATTATTATTGTTAGGTCATTCAACCTTTCAGGGCGCCGTAAGCGGGCTCTGTACTGTTGCAGTCCTGGAGCATAGTCCTGAAACCTGCAATCTAGAGCCACTTCGGAAGCTGACCTATCCTATCGGGCTTTCGAAAGGTCTGACAATCGACGCCGCGTTATCTTTTGTTAACCAGAAGGCTGGGCGTGGGGACTGAATGGTGGGGTATTCGGTGGGGTGATAGCGAGGGGGCCTGGTGATGACGGCTGACGTTATCGCGAGCAAGCTCGCTCCCACAGAGGATCCATACTGACCACGGAATAAGTGTCCGCTGGAGCGCTACTGTGGGAGCGGGCCTGCTCGCGATGGGAGCACCGCGGTCCGCCAGGCAGACCGCGGCATCAACGTCACGCCAGGCTCTTGCTCACCACTTCGAAGACATCGGCCGACAGCCCGCCGGACGCCAGAATGCGCTCAAGTTCGCCCTTCATCAGTGTCTGGCGGGCACTGTCGTATTTGCGCCAGCGGGTCAACGGCGCCAGTTGCCGCGAGGCGATCTGCGGGTTGAAGCCGTTGAGCTGGATCACCAGGTCCGCCAGGAAGCGGTAGCCCGAGCCATCGGCGGCGTGGAAGTTGATCAGGTTCTGCCCGGCGAACGCACCGACCAGGGCCCGCACCTTGTTCGGGTTCTTGATATTGAACGCCGGATGCGCCATCAACGCCTTGACCCGCGCCAGGCCGCCCGGCAAGGGGCTGCCGGCCTGGACGCTGAACCACTGGTCCATCACCAGCGGGTTGCCCTTGAAGTTTTCCGCGAACACTTCAAGGGCCTTGGCCTTCTCGGTCTCGTACGGCGAGTTGACCAGCACCGCCAGCGCCGTGAGGCGTTCGGTCATGTTGTCCGCTGTGTCGAACTGGTCCAGGGTGGCGCTGAGCACTTCGGGCTTGTCGGTGAGCATCAGGTACGACAGCGCGATGTTCTGCAACGCGCGGCGGGCGAAATGCTCGGCCTCGGCCACGTATGGCGTGCGCTTCGACAGGTCGCGGTTGGCCTCATAGCGCAGCCACAGGGCTTCGAACAGGTTCTCGGCCAGTTGCTGGCGGGCGAATTCACGCGCGGCATGGATGGCTTCCACGTCGGCCACTTCGCTGATTTCCGTCAGATAGGCCTCGCTTGGCAGCGAGAGCATTTCCGCGACCATGGCCTGGTCCAGGGATTCATCCGACAGCACCGTGCGCAGGGCACTGACCAGACGTGGGTCCAGCGCCAGGCGCTCGCCCTTCTGGTGTTGGGCGATCAGCTCCTGCAATACCTGCACCGACAGTTGCTGGCCGGCATCCCAGCGATTGAAGCCGTCGCTGTCGTGCTGCATCAGGAACATCAACTGGTCGCGATCGTACGGGAAGCTCAGCTTCACCGGCGCCGAGAAGCCCCGCAGCAGCGATGGCAGGGGTTTTTCCGCGATGTCGACGAAGGTGAAAGTCTGTTCGGCCTCGGTCACCGAGATCACCCGGGACGTACCGCTCGCGGCGGCCTCCCCGGCCAGGCGCAGAGGCATTTCGGCGCCCTTGCTGTCCAGCAGGCCGAGCTCCACGGGAATCACGAATGGCCGTTTTTCCTGCTTGTCCGGGGTGGGTGGGCAGCTCTGGCTGAAGGTCAGGCTGTAGGTCCTGGCCGTGGCGTCGTAGGACTCACTCACCGCCAGGCGTGGGGTACCGGCCTGGCTGTACCAGCGCTTGAACTGGGTCAGGTCGACGCCGTTGGCATCTTCCATGGCCTTGATGAAGTCATCGCAGGTCACGGCCTGGCCGTCGTGGCGTTCGAAGTACAGGTCGCTGCCCTTGCGAAAGCCCTCCGGCCCCAGCAGGGTGTGGATCATGCCGACCACTTCCGAGCCCTTTTCATACACGGTCAGGGTGTAGAAGTTGGAAATCTCGATGAAGCTGTCCGGGCGCACCGGGTGGGCCATGGGGCCGGCGTCTTCGGCGAACTGGTGGGTACGCAGGTAAGCCACGTCCTGGATACGCTTGACGGTGGCCGAGTTCATGTCGGCGGAGAACCCGGCATCGCGGAACACCGTGAAACCTTCCTTGAGCGACAGCTGGAACCAGTCGCGGCAGGTCACGCGGTTGCCCGACCAGTTGTGGAAGTATTCGTGGGCCACGATGGCTTCCACCCGCTGGTGCGCAGCGTCGGTGGCGGTTTCGGCGCGGGCCAGCACGGCGCTGGAGTTGAAGATGTTGAGGCCCTTGTTCTCCATGGCGCCCATGTTGAAGTCGTTGACCGCGACGATCATGAAGATGTCCAGGTCGTATTCACGCCCGTACACCTCTTCGTCCCAGCGCATGGATTTCTTCAGACTGGTCATGGCGTGCTGGCATTTGTCGATGTTTTCCGGCTCGACATAGATGCGCAAGGCCACCGTGCGCTCGGTCATGGTGGTGAAGGTGTCTTCGACGCACCATAGGTCCCCGGCCACCAGGGCGAACAGGTAGGCGGGTTTCTTGAACGGATCTTCCCAGGTCGCCCAGTGCCGGCCGTCCTCCCCCGGACCGCTGGCAATCGGGTTGCCGTTGGACAACAGCACCGGATAGCTGTGCTGCTCGGCCACCACGGTGGTGGTGAACTTGCTCATCACGTCGGGGCGGTCGAGGTAATAGGTGATCTTGCGGAAACCCTCGGCCTCGCACTGGGTGCAGAACATGCTGCCGGACTTGTACAGGCCTTCCAGGGCGGTGTTGGTTTCCGGATGGATGCGCACGCTGGTGTCCACCGTGAACGCCTGGGCCTTGGGCTGCAGGGTCAGGTGGCTGTCGTCCAGGTGATAGTCGCCCGGGCCCAGGTCGCTGTCGTCGAGCTTGACCGACAGCAGTTCGAGCTGTTGGCCGTCCAGCACCAGCGGCGGCAAGCCGGCGCCCCGCTCGGGGTTGCGGCGCATGACCAGTTGCGCATGGACCAGGCTGTGGTCCTCGAACAACTCGAAGGTCAGGTGTGTCTCGTCGATCAGGTACTCGGGCGCCTGATAGTCCTTGAGGTAGATCATCTTCGGTTGTTCGGTGCGCATGGGTCGAATCCTTCTACTGATGCACGGCGAGCTGATAGGCCGTGTATTTACGAATATTGATCACGCCGGTATCGAAAATCAGATACTGGCCCTTGATTCCCAGCAACGTGCCTTCGGCAATCGGGTCCTTGTCCAGGTTGAAACTGACGATCTTGGCCGGGTATCGCTCCACCGGATAGCGAATCTCCACAGGTTCGACGTCCGCTATGGTCTGGATCGCTTGCAGGCCGAAACGTTCCTGCAGCCCCTGAAGCCCCTGGGCGCAGCTTTCGAACAGCGAATCGCGGATCCGGGGCAGGTCCACCGCCACCGCGTCGCCCTTGAGCAAGGCGCGCCAGTTGGTCTTGTCCGCCACTTGGCTGCGGAACAGGTCTTCGACGAACCCCGACTGCTGGCGGGTGGCGACCCGCAGGATCGGCAGCGCCTGGCTGGCGCCCTGGTCGAGCCAGCGGGTCGGCAGTTGCGTGGCCCGGGTGATCCCGACCTTCACGCCCGAGGAGTTCGCCAGGTACACCACATGATCGGTCATGCAGAACTGTTCGCCCCATGCCGGCTCGCGGCACGTCCCTGCCTCGAAATGGCAGCGCTCGGGGCTCATGATGCAGATATCGCATTGCGCCAGCCTGGTCATGCAGGGGTAGCAGTAGCCCTGGCTGAAGCTGGTCTTGGTCCTGCGCCCGCAGTGGGTGCAATGGATCGCACCGAGAAACTCCAGGCGCACCGTGCTGCCGATCAGCGGGTTGACCGGCACCTCGACATCGCCCAGGCGAAAGGCATATTGAACGGTCGGCCCGTCCAGGCGCGCCGACATCTTGCTGATTGCACCGCGGCCAATCTCGATCAATGGATGGCATCCGACTTGAACAGGATGTTCGGCACTTCGTGCGCCTTCGACTGGCACTCCTGCGGGCCCATGTAGCCGGTGCGCTCTTCCTCGGGCAGGTTCTGGATTTCCCAGGCGATCATGGCCTGCAACGACAGCTCGCGCTGTTCGGCGGTGAGCTTGTTGCCGTCGGCCCATTTACCGATCTCCACCGCCAGTTTCAGGCTGCGATAGATGTCGGGGGTGATGTTTTTGATCATTTCGTTGAACGAAGACATAGGTTCTCCGCGCTATCGCGCATATTCAAGAGGCACAGGCGCCGGTCAGGGGGCCATTTTACGGCGAGCGAACAGCCCACCCAACAGCCCTGTGAAGCAACCGACGAGCAGCCCGCCGACGTGGGCCGCGTTGGCGATGTCGCCGAAGCCGATCAGCGAAACCAGCCCGGACAGGCACAGCAGCAGCCACACCAGCATCATCACCAGCACCCCACGGGGCAAGTGATAGGCGGGGTTTGGCGCCAGCAGTTGATAGATCCAGCAATGCCCCAGCAAGCCGTACAGCACCCCGGACAACCCACCGAACAGGGTCGGCCCGCTGAACAAATACTGGGCGAAATTGGATACGAGGCTGAACAGCAGCGTCAGCCCCAGCAGGTTGATGCCGCCCTGGCGCGCTTCGATCCGGCGGCCCAGTTCCCAGTACCACATGCCATTCATGGCAATGTGCAGGAAACCGAAGTGGATCAGCATCGGCGTCACCAGGCGCCACCACTGCCCCGCCGCCAGGCTGTCGGCCAGGGGGGTGAAATGGATGTAGTCGCCGACGACGCGAAACTCCAGGAAGGTCAGCCAGCGCAGCGTCTCGAGATTTTCCCCCAGCAGGGTCACCGCCGCGACGATCAGGCTCAGCAGCAACACCAGGGCCGTGATCGGACTGCGGGTCAATTGCTCGACGAAACCCGTCCGCCGTGGGGTGGTGCCGCTGGCAGGCAGCTCCAGCTGGTGCTCGGGGTCGCCCGCCGGAAAGCGTTCGTACAGGGAGCGCACGTCTTCGCTGATTTCGTCCGGCACCCAGAGCACCTGCTCGCCCGCCTCTTCGCTGACGCGGTGAGGCACCTGCATGCGTTGCAGCAACTTGACGAAACCGCTCAGGTCCTGGGCCAGGGGTAAACGCAACACAGCGACAGCGGTCACTTCACCACCTCCGGTCGTTCCACATCGACCCAGACGAATTTGTGCGGGTCCAGTCGGGTTTCCTGGTCCAGGCGATAGGCGGCCAGCTTGCCGTAGAGCACGGCGCTGTAGTCCAGGCACGCCAGGTTCGGGCGGATCGGCGCGGGTTTGCCGCTGCGCCAGTAATGGCCGACGAACAGCAGCGGTTGATCGATGCCGTAACGCAGCAGGTTGTTCTTTTCATCGGGAGACAGGGGCCTGCGCGCCACCGGTTCGGGCAAGGCGTCGGGCTGGAAGACGATATCGCCGTAGGTCTGCGGGTCGTCCTCCCAGAACTTGGTACGAAAGAACGAACGGGTCAGGCCATCGCCACCGGTCAGGGTCATGCCATGGGGCAGGCGCATGTCGGTACCCCGCAACAGGCGGTCGAACACCGTGCAGGCGAAACTGCCGGACTGCGCCGAGGCCTGGAGGAAATGCTCGTCGATGCAACCGTCCGGGAACAGGCCCCGCAGCGGCTCGATCAGGCTGGCGTCCCAACAGGCATGCACCACCCGGAAACGACCGGCATCGACAAACAACGGCAGCTCGTAGAACCAGGCCAGGAAATCGTGCCAGTCGCCGGGGTGATGTTCGAACTGGGTCAGGGTCTCGTTGAGCAACCGGGCATGGCGCGGCGTGTGTTCGCGAACATAGCGCTGGCCACTGCCGGGCAGTGCCGGAGTGCTCCAGCCCAGGGCATTGAACTCGTGGTTGCCCATGATGCACAGCGCCTGGCCGGCCTCCACCATGTCGTGGACGATGTGCAGCGCCTCGCGGATCCGCGGGCCACGGTCGATGATGTCGCCCAGGAACACGGCCATGCGCGACGGATGCCGCCAGACCCCGCCCTGCTTGTGGTAACCGAGCCGGTCAAGCAGGTGTTCCAGGGTCAGGGCGCATCCGTGCACGTCACCGATCAGGTCGTAACTTCGCGCAGGATCGAGCATCAGTCGCCCCTTCCTCCCAGCCGGCTGCCCCAGCCGAGCTTGGTCCGGCAGACTTCGTAGTAATTGTGATCCAGCGGATGGATCAGGCGCAGCTTCTGCGCTTTCTTGCTGACGGTGATGGTGTCACCCGGCGCGCAGGTGAAGTGGTTCTGACCGTCACAGGACACTTGTGGGTAGATCTGCATATCCTTGGACACGACGATTTTCAGTTCACTGTTGCCATCGACCACGATGGGTCGCCCAGACAAGGTATGGGGGTACATGGGCACAATCACAATAGCGTCGAGCTTGGGATGCATGATCGGGCCACCGGCGGACAGCGCGTAGGCCGTGGAGCCCGTGGGCGTGGCGACGATCAGGCCGTCGGCCTTCTGGCTGCAGACGAACTGGCCGTCGATGTACAGTTCGAACTCGATCATGCGCGTGGATTTGCCCGGGTGCAGCACCACGTCGTTGAGGGCGTCGCCCTGGCCGATGGCCTCGGCGTGACGGCGCACCTCGGCCTGCAGCAGGAAGCGGTTTTCCACCAGGTAGTGGCCGTCCAGTACTTCGGCGACCTTGGTTTCCAGCTCGTCCG
The DNA here is from genome assembly GCF_900101215.1 of Pseudomonas sp. NFACC32-1. Lineage (NCBI taxonomy): Bacteria > Pseudomonadati > Pseudomonadota > Gammaproteobacteria > Pseudomonadales > Pseudomonadaceae > Pseudomonas > Pseudomonas sp. NFACC32-1. The sequence goes on along the minus strand of NZ_FMUL01000001.1, from coordinate 831,865 downwards.
GGCGGATGTCGGTGAGAAACCCCAGGCTGCCCCGGTTGATCCCCAGCACCGGGATATTGTGCCGCGCCAGGGCCCGCGCGGCCCCCAGCAGGCTGCCGTCGCCGCCCACCACGATCACCATGTCGCAGACTTCGCCCAGCATCTTGCGCGACGACGTCTGCAGGCCATGGCCCGGCAGGACTTCGGCGATGGTATCTTCGAGAATCACATGCAGGTGCCGCTCCAGGAGGAAACGCTTGAGGCGGCGGACGGTGTCCAGCACCTGCGAACTGCCCAGGCGACCGATGATGCCGATATTGCGAAATTGCTCCATGGGGCTCCTGCGAGGGTCTGCGACGGGCGAAAAACCCGATTATGGGCGAAAGCGGCCCATAGACAAAATTCTTTAAGCCTTCACCATCGCGCAAGGCCCTTCATTCGAGGCTTGCCCTCGCCATGGGCCCTGGGTTTTCCCGAAACGAACAGTCTTGGCCATATAGCGGCTATGCTCGCAAAATGATCCTGTTTCCCGAACTGCTGGACCTGCCCCGCCGCTTGCGCCATCCCGAAGTGCGGGACCTGGCGTGGGCGATACTCGCCCCGCCGATGCTCATCGACACCCCCTGGCCCCAGCGCCATCCCCTGTCGGGCAGCGACTGGGTGCAGCAGCCCCACCGGCTGGAACACTGGTTGCAGCAACTGGACCGCGACAGCTATCCCCTGCTGCATTGCCTGTCCCAGGGCCGGACCCGGCGCCTGGGCCTGTACTACGAAAGGCTGTGGCAGTTTGCCGTGCAACACGCGCCGGGCATCGAGCTGGTTGCCGCGAACCTGCCGATCCGCCACCAGGGCCATACCCTGGGCGAGCTGGACCTGCTGCTGCGCGACGGCGAAGGCATCCATCATCTGGAACTGGCGATCAAGCTCTACCTCGGCCCCCAGGACGGCAACGGGCAAGACACCGCTCGGTGGCTGGGCCCGGGCAGCCATGACCGGCTCGACCGCAAACTGGCCCACCTGCGCGAACACCAGTTACCCATCTCGGCGCGCCCGGAAAGCTGCGAAGCCCTGGCGACACTGGGCATCGACGCCGCGGGCATCGAGTCGTTCCGCTCCGAACTCTGGCTGGGGGGCTACCTGCTTTATCCCTGGCCCGGCCACGCCGAACCGCCCGCCGGAGCGCACCCCAGGCATTTGCGCGGCAGTTGGTTGCATCAGCGCGACTGGCCGGCGTTCGTCGCCCAGCGCCCACCGGGCCGCTGGCAACCCCTGCCCCGGGCCGCCTGGCTGGCCCCGGCCCATTACCCGGCGGACCAGACCTGGACCACCGGGCAGCTTGAAGCCTGGCGACTGGCCCTGGACCCAATGGCGCCGGCGCAACTGATGGTGCGCCTGACGGAAAATGCCAAGGGTGAGTGGGAAGAAGCCGAACGGCTGTTCCTGGTGGCGGATCGCTGGCCGGATGTGCCGGGCAATGGCTGAGCCTTGTGCTGCCTGTCAGGACCTCATCGCGAGCAAGCTCGCTCCCACATGGTGTCTCTGTTCTCCCTTGAAATGGCAGGCGCGGCGGTCAGTGTGGGAGCGAGCTTGCTCGCGATAAAGCCACCTCGGTCTAAATGGACAACCGCACCGCCAGCGCCGCCAACGTCACCAGCAACACCGGCACGGTCAGCACGATCCCGACCTTGAAGTAATAGCCCCAGCCGATGCGGATGTCCTTGCGCGCCAGCACATGCAACCAGAGCAAAGTGGCCAGGCTGCCGATCGGCGTGATTTTCGGCCCCAGGTCGCTGCCGATGACGTTGGCATAGACCATCGCCTCCTTCACCACCCCGCTGGCCTGGCTGGCGTCGATGGACAAGGCGCCGACCAGTACCGTCGGCAGGTTGTTCATCACCGACGAGAGCAAGGCCGTCAGCAACCCGGTGCCCATGGCCGCACCCCACACCCCATAGCCGGCGAAAACGTCGAGCCAGCGAGCCAGGTAATCGGTCAGGCCGGCATTGCGCAGCCCATAGACCACCAGGTACATGCCCAGGGAAAAGATCACGATCTGCCAGGGCGCTTCTTTCATGGCCTTGCGGGTGGAAATCTTGTGACCCCGGGCCGCCACGGCCAGCAGCAACGCGGCGCAGACGGCCGAGATCGCGCTGATGGGAATGCCCAGCGGCTCCAGGGCGAAGCAGCCCAGCAACAGGATCGCCAGCACCACCCAGCCGGCGTAGAAGGTGGCCGTGTCGTGGATGGCGCTGGCCGGATCCGCCAGTTGCTGCCGATCGTAGTCGCGAGGGATATCGCGACGGAAGAACCACAGCAGGATCGCCAGACTGGCCGCCACGGCCACCAGGTTCACCGGCACCATCACCGACGCGTAGCGATTGAAGCCAATGCCGAAGAAGTCCGCCGACACGATGTTCACCAGGTTCGACACCACCAGCGGCAGGCTCGCCGTGTCGGCAATGAAACCCGCGCCCATCACGAAGGCCAGGGTCGCCGCCGGGGAAAAGCGCAAGGCCAGCAGCATGGAAATCACGATCGGCGTGAGGATCAGCGCCGCGCCGTCATTGGCGAACAACGCCGACACCAGTGCCCCCAGCAGCACCATGAAGGCAAACAGCTTGCGTCCGCTGCCCCGCCCCCACCGGGCCACGTGCAGCGCCGCCCAAGCGAAGAAACCCGCTTCGTCCAGCAACAGGCTGATGATGATCAGCGCGACGAACGTGCCGGTGGCATTCCAGATGATCTGCCACACCAGGGCAATGTCACCGACCTGCACCACCCCGCTCAACAGGGCCAGAACGGCGCCGAGGGTGGCACTCCAACCGACGCCCAGGCCCTTGGGTTGCCAGATCACCAGCGTAATGGTCAGCAGGAAAATCAACGACGCAACGAGCATGCACAATCGCCTTGAGAAAAAAATGGAGGAATGATCAGCAGCAGCGCACGGGACGGTCGACCATCGCGGTCAAGCGTTGCACATCCGCCGCCAGCCACTGGGCGTTGGCCGCCAATGCCTGTTCCAGCAGCGTACCCACCCAGGATGGCAATTGCGGGTGCAGCCGGTAATAGACCCACTGCCCTTGCCGCCGGTCGCTGAGCAGGCCGGCGTGACGCAGCTGCGCCAGGTGTCGAGAGATCTTCGGCTGGCTCTGGTCCAGGGCGGCGGTGAGTTCACAGACACATAACTCGCCTTCACGGGCCACCAACAGCGCGATGCGAGTGCGGGTGTCGTCGGCCAATGCCTTGAAGACATCGACGGGATTATGGGAATCGGGCATGGCAAGAAGAAATCTGGATGAGCGAAGGGGGAATATATGGAAAGACGAATATCTGGTAAAGCCCGGCACCACGATGCAGGCACCGTGGTGCCGGGTTCGGGGCTGCTTCACAGCCCAGCGGGGATGAATCCCCTCGCCACAGAAACACAACTCACCCCAGCAAGGGAATGCACACTAAAGAATCGAACCGCACTTGTGGCGAAGGCCGGTCAGCGCGGACCGCCGTTGTCCAGGGCCCGGTTCGCCAGCAACCCACCCAGCTCGATCAACTGCTGGATGCCCAACGCCACATGCCGGCGCGAACCTTCCAGTTCGAAGGCCAGGTCACTGATCATGGCATCGGCCGAGGCCAGGGTTTCGCTGAGGTTGGCGAGCAGGCATTCGGTGTCGATACCGTTTACCACGGTGAAGAGTTGGCCTGGGGGTGGGTCGGTTTCGGGGTCGGGCTTGAGGTAGAAATCGAGGGCGCGTTTGGCGGCTTTGTCGAAGGCGGTTGGGTCGGGATCGGTGTCTGGTGGATTTGGGGTTGGTTTGAACATGATGAGGCTCCTATGGAATGGAGCCACCGAAATCTGTCGCTAAACAGAGATGGGTGGCGGCTGCACGCGGGTTAGCGAACCGGTCATAGGCACCCGGCAGACCCGAAGGTCTCCCACATAACAGCCGCCATAACGAAATTGCAGTCAGATCTGCAACAAAACATGGAGGGCTTGTTGTGCCTAGAATGATCCGAGTCGCTAAACCCGATCGCTGATTCGTCAGCGACCCGCAAACGATAGAACCCGCCCCCCAGACGCACAAGCCGGCGGATTCTGGCGCAGTTGTAGGCAATGGCGCAAGGCGACGTAGCCGGAGGCTGAAGGATGAGGTGGGACGCAGTTTCGGCAAGCTCGGACCTATTAAAGCGAGTTTCCTCGCTTTAATAGGGTGTGTTTTTGTCCGAAATAAATGTCCCTCTTTTTCCGCACATACGGGTCCGGTTTTCTCTGAGGCAACGCTTACTCCTCAACTATTGATCGGTTCAAATGCCAACATGCGCGGAAACAACTGAGTATTATCGTCATGGAACGTTAGAGCGCCATACGTAGTTGATCTCCACACAAACGCCGCAATACTAGGCCTGCCTAAATTATCGTTCCATATATATGCGAGCCCCGTATATCGACCTCCCGGATCAGGCGTATGTAGTGTCTCGAGAAGCCCTTCAAAGGTTTCAAAATTCTGAGCAAGAGCCATTATGTACGTATCAGCAGCCTTGGGCAGATTCCATCCAATCTGGCGCGCCCAAGCGTGTACGTCCGCTGCGGTTGTGGGCCCTTCACGTCTCAGCAGCCGGACTATATTCTCGACCACCACCTCATAATGCACCTCAGCCCCTGCAGAATCCTTGATCACGACAGTAGTTACACCATTGCGCAGGCCGGCGACCTTGCCCACGTCAGACACAGATGCAGTTTGTGGGTTAAGCGAGGTATAGCTATAGGGAGGAACTCCGCCGGTGGGCGTACGGGTACCCGTATTATTGGGAACCTCCCGCTGTGCCAGTCCATACGATTGAAAGAATTTGATGCCATCCAAGCGCATGGGCGTGGGATCCACGATCAGCGGCTCGGCGGTGACTCTATAAGTACGCAAAGGAAAATCGACCGCATTGGCCTGAGTCGAAGTGCGATCGAAAGTGACTTGCAAGATAACCTTGAGCTCTGAGCCAATGCGCAGCTTTTCCAGCTCGGTCCGTGGAATCGCTTTGGACAACCCGGCAGATAATTCGCTCTCGATAACCGCTGAGCTGCTGTAAAGCGGAATCGTGTAATCCGCACCATTGCCCGCAGCAGTCCCTTCACACTTCAGCCAAACCCGCTGACCGATCGCAATGAGCGGCCAAGGTGCGACAGTGACACGTGCATCGCCGCTGAAACTACTCAGATCCAACACACTACCGATCCCCCCCTGCGCCGCCTCCGGAATCAACGGCATCGTCAGGCTCGCCACAGGCATCGCCTGCACATTCAGCATAAACGTATCCGACGGCGGCGACTCCACGCCGTTCTGGATCACCGTGTAGGTCACCGTCACCGCCTTGCCCAGGTTGAACGCCACCACGCTGTTGGTCATCGGAACGTCCCAGCCATCCCTGACCGGCCATTCCTCCGAGGTGTACGACCCCCCGGCCGGCGTGCCCGGTGCGCCGGTCCAGGTGACTTTGAGTTTGTCCTCGGGCAGCAGCGCGGCATTGGCTGGCACGACGACGGTCAGCTTGTCCTTGGCATTGACCGGGTTCAGGATGGCGCCGTTGGCTTCTTCCACCGAAGGTGCCTTCAGGTCCAGGACCGAACCCACCGTCAGGTGCCTGACAATGGAATTGCCCAGCAAGCTCGTGCCACGGGTGATGGAGTAGCTCACGTCTACCGTGCCATTGAGGTTTTCGGTCACGTACCGGAACGGCACGGTAAACGGCACCAGCTTGCCCGCTGTGTTGCCGGTCAAGGTTCTGGACTGGTCCGGGGCATTGCTCGACGAACCGCGCCAGCGCAGCACGACGACATCTTCGGGAATCGTCGCGGTATGGGTCGCGTGAACGTTCACGCCAATCAGCGGATTGACGTCGTCCGGGTTCAACACGTCGTTGGGCGCTTCCACCACCGTCGGGATAGGCAGCGACGGCGCGGCGACCCCCACGCTCAACACCAGATGCTCCGATTCGGGTTGGCCGTTCACGCTGTAGTACACGGTGAGCGAGCCGCCATCGAGCCGCTTGACCTGCTCTTTGGCGAGGTTCGCCAGCACCGGCGCGCCGACCGGCTCTCCACCGACGATGGCGGTCACTTCATGGTAGGTCGGCAGCGTGGTGGAGGTGCGGCCGTCACAGATGATAATGATCTCGTCGCCGGCGGTTCGGCCTGGGTAGTAAGGAACGGACAGGGTGTAGAAGCTGAGGTCCGGATCCAGCGTTCCGCCCACCGCCTCCACGATCTCCGGGGCCAGGTATTGACGGGCATCGCCGATCACGGTCACGGAGGTGCTTTTCGATGGGAGATCCTTCTCGCCACTGCGGATCCTTAGGTAACTTACCGAGGCCCGCCCCCTGGCGATCGCCGCGACATCATCATGGGGGATGGTGAAGTCGTAGTAGTAGGGAATGGTTTGAACCGTATGCTCCAGCGGGCCGACGATCACCGGAGAGCTATCAGCAGCCGTGCCACGCCAGGTCAGGCGCAAAAGATCACCCACGGCGTGTTCGTAGCGGTTGGCGGTGACACGTACGGTGACCGGATTGCCGGCCAGTTCGGCGAGGTCGATCTCCTCCACCGGAAAGCCATCGACCAGCACCAGCGGCGGATCGAGGCGGTTGTTGTTCACATCCACCAGCACATGGGTCACCGCTGACCAGCGCCAATACCCCCCCGGGTAATTGCCGCACTCATCCACCACCTGATAGGCCACGGCCAGGGCATCGCTGTCCTCGGCTCGCTCGATCACCTCCAGGGGGATGGTGATAGTGATCTCTTGGTTTTCCTCATCCTCGGCCACCGTGTGATAGACATTCTCGGTGCCCCAGGCCACGTTGATCTCGTCTCTGCGACGCATGTTCTTGTATGGCTTGATGGTGATCGGCACACCGGCTGCGGCCTCGTCGGGGCCAACCCCGTTGTCGAGAATGTCCTGGGGAATCGAATACTTCAGGCCCGAATGGCCAGGGGTGCCTTGGTCCGGATCGAAGCCACCGGGTGGGTCGAGCTTGACCAGCAACTTCCACTGCGGCTGCGACACGACCGGTTGCGTCGAGCTTGACCGCAGCACACTGTAGAACACCGGAAAAGCGTCGCCTTCGACGATATGCCCTTCATCGACCCGGAAAGCCAGTCGTTGGTTTTTCTGGTTCTGGTCGACGACGGTGCTCCAGACAGGGGCAGAGCCATCGCTCCAGTAGAGTTTGAAGTCGTCACCGACCTCCATGTTGGTCCAGGGTTCGACGATACAGAGCAGCCCCCCTTCCACCAGCCTGGCCGGAATACCGGCATCGTAGTCCTGCACCAAAAGCGTCCAGCCTGGAAACCAGGGCGGGTCGAGTGTGTCGGCCGAAGGCGTGCTGCTGGGCGAATAACGCCGGGGGAATCGCTTTTCCATGGGAAACACCTCGATCTTTGAGGGGCTGCCAATAAAACAGTAGAGGCGAAGGGAAGGAGCGATCATTAAGACGCACCGGGGTGGGAGCGTCTACTGTCAGGATTGACAGGTGGAGGGATGACCTTCGTGGCGAGGGAGCGGGTTTCCTCGCCACGGGTAAGATGGACCGATTAACGCAGGTTGCCGTTGTCCAGGGCCCGATTCGCCAGCAACCCACCCAGCTCGATCAACTGCTGGATGCCCAACGCCACATGCCGACGCGAACCTTCCAGTTCGAAGGCCAGGTCGCTGATCATGGCATCGGCCGAGGCCAGGGTTTCGCTGAGGTTGGCGAGCAGGCATTCGGTGTCGATGCCGTTTACCACGGTGAAGAGTTGGCCTGGGGGTGGGTCGGTTTCGGGGTCGGGCTTGAGGTAGAAATCGAGGGCGCGTTTGGCGGCTTTGTCGAAGGCGGTTGGGTCGGGATCGGCGTCTGGCGGATTGGGGGTTGGTTTGAACATGGCGAATCTCCGTGAAGGGTTGAGCCACCACGACCTATCGCTAAACAAGTAAGGTGGCGGCTGTACGCAGGTTAGCGATCCGGGTCACAGAAACCCCGGGTAGACCCGAAGGTCTCCCGCGCACAGCCACCATGACTAAATTACAGGCACCGGATGACTGCAATCGAGACTGGGCATTGTTGCGTCTGTGTGTTGAGCCGGATCGCTAAACCCGATCGCTGATTCGTCAGCGACCCGCAAACGATAGAACCCGCCCCCCAGGCGCACAAGCCGGCGGATTCTGGCGCAGTTGTAGGCAATGGCGCAAGGCGATGTAGCCGGAGGCTGAAGGATGGCGTGGGGCGCAGGTTCGATAAGCTCGGGCCTGTGAAAGCGAGTTTCCTCGCTTTCACAGGGCGTACTTCTAGTAAATAAATGCGCCCCCTTTATCCAAGGGCTTAACAGCGTCAGGAGCTCCACGAGACGGTATGAACGATGAGGGAAAGGTGACCGCCAGTTTCTAAGTTGGCAGCGTTCGATGTCAGCCTATACCCGGTTGCGACTCGTCCAGAGGGAACAGTAAAATCCCACACATCTCCAGCTGGGTATATAAATACTCTAGAGTCGAGTGCGATGTCCCCTTCCACAACTTCAATCAACACACGCTGCTGTGCAACGACACTACCGTAATTTATCGTGCGGTATTCAATGCTGCATGACTTGGTAGCGCCGTCACCAGGAAATTTGACATCGACATGTGCAGTGCCGCAACGATCAGATGTCTCGTTAAGTTCAAGTACCCCTCTCCACACTGGTGCCCTCGGGTTGACGATTACAAGTGGTGGCCGATCCACGATAAAACACTCCAGGGTTAACCCATGTGCAGTAACCCGTTTTTCCCCTGGCGTTATCCGGTAGACGGATGGTTCATCTTCGAACGTCTCAGTACCGGTTGTGTACATGCCAACTTTGACGGTATAGGTGCGCAGCGGGAAGGAAACGCTTTCATTCTGGTTGGTACTGCGATTGAACGCCACCAACAACATAACCTTCAGCTCAGAACCATCGCGCAGCTTCTCCAGCTCGCTCCGTAACAACGGCGTAGAAAGCCCAGTAGTCACTTGGCCCGAGCTGACTTCTGAGTCGGTATACAAGGGAATCGTGTAATTCGAACCATCACTGGCAACCCCCTCGCAACTCATCCAGACCCGCTGACCCGCCGCAATCAACGGCCATGGTGCGACAGTGACGCGTGCATTCCCGGTAAATTTACTCAAATCCAACTCAGTTCCCAGCCCTCCCTGCGCCGCCTCCGGAATCAACGGTATCGTCAGGCTCGCCGCAGGCATCGCCTGCACATTCAGCACAAACGGATCCGACGGCGGCGACTCCACGCCGTTCTGGATCACCGTGTAGGTCACCGTCACCGCCTTGCCCAGGTTGAACGCCACCACGCTGTTGGGAATCGGTACTTCCCACCCATCCCTGACCGGCCATTCGCCCGAGGTGTGTGAACCCCCTGCCGGTGTGCCCGGTGCGCCGGTCCAGGTGACTTTGAGTTTGTCGTCGGGCAGCAGCGCGGCGTTGGCCGGTACGACGATGTGGAGCGCGTCCTTGGCCTGGACCGGGTTCAGGATGGGGCCATTGGCCTCTTTCACCGAAGGAGGCAACAGGTTCTGCGCCGCTCCGATCACGGTCGCATGGGCCGTTTTTGAGGTACCTATCAGTGTCGTGCCCCTGAACAGTTTGTAAGACGCCTGCACTGTGCTGCCTGAAGTAACCTTGTCGTTGGGAATCTCCAGCACACAGGCCTGTTTCTGCCCAAAACCATCGGTTTCGACCGTTCCTGTCTCGCTGTGGGTGACCTCCGGCTGGCCCACCACTTTCGCAAGGTAGGTCGCTTCGATCGTATCTCCCGGCAGGAAACGAGGGTCGCTGGTCAGAACGATCAACAGCAGCGGGTTCGTACCCAGTTTTTCGAGATCGATGATGCCGGGGTCGTCAGCCGTGTCGCTGGCGATTTCCCGCGGGATCGGCACCGGCAGTCGAAGACCGGCCTGATCTACGTCAACCGTCTGCACAGCGGACCAGGGCGAGTTGAGATCCGGCGAATTGCCCAACTGGTCGGTGACCGTGAAGGAGAACATGAACTGGGCATGGTCATCGCCCAGGTCGGCGCTGGTGACATCGAAGCAGATCGTGGTGGGTGTCGGCGAGCCGGGGTCCGGCGGCAATGGGGCCTCGGTATCAGGCACCGTATGGTATTTGGGCTTGCCGTTGCAGTTGAGCCAGATACGGTCATGTGCCCGGCAATAGGGGTAACTCACGCACACCGTCGCCCGGGTGAAGCCCGGCCCTACTCCGTTCTTGATTTCATCCGGCAGGATCAACTCCAGCTCGGAATGCGCACCATCGCCAGGCGTGCGATCGTAAAGGCCTGGCCGGAACTCGTTGTAGAGGATCTCTGCAGGAGGGTCGGAGGTTTCGGGGATACCGCTGAGGCGCCTTATGGTGTAGGTCAGTCGATTGACTGCGTTGGCCAATAGTTTTCCATGGGGAATGTACAGCTCCACCGTGTCGTCGGTGCCCAGCGTGTTCCGGTTGTCGATGTTCGTCTCGCCATTGAGGTTGATCGAGACATTCTCCCCGCCTGTCTGGTTTGTATAAGGCAACACCGCGACCTTGCAGCCCGCGGGCTCCTGGTCATAGATATGCTTGGGCACCCCGAAATCGCCCCCCACCACAGGGCGAGTGGCGCGCGGCAGGTCGGGTTTCTCCAGAAGGACGGTCTGGTCGGCGGGTGTCGATGAAGGGGGCATGATCGGGGTCCTCATAAGTGACGCGTCAGGGCGTGGTGATATGAGAGCGCCGATGCATGAGGGCTGGCTACTGTCAAAGTTGACAGTTCGGGAAGCGATCAGGGGTGTCGAGCGGGGTAGCTCACTGAACAGGGAGTGCTACCCCGCTCCCAGAGCAAAGGGATGCGTAGGGCGGGATCAGCGCTTTTTATGCTGCTCCACCCACTTGCCATAGGCATCGATGAACTTCTGCAGGAACGGCCTTACAGACTCCGACAGGTTGCCCGCCTCGTCGAACGCCGTGCCGGCGCCGCTCAGGTAGGCTTCCGGCTGCTGCATGCACGGCACGTCGAGGAACACCAGTGACTGGCGCAGGTGGTGGTTGGCGCCAAAGCCTCCGATGGCCCCCGGCGATGCGCTGATGACCGCACCCGGCTTGCCGCTCAGGCAGCTCTGGCCGTAGGGGCGGGAGCCGACGTCGATGGCGTTTTTCAGCGGTGCCGGCACCGAGCGGTTGTATTCCGGGGTGACGAACAGCAAGGCGTCGGCCGCGCCCACCTGCTGGCGGAAAGTGCGGTAAGCCTCGGGCGGCGTGACGTCCAGGTCTTCGTTATAGAGCGCCAGCTCGCCGATCTCGACGATCTGCAATTTCAGGTTGGCCGGCGCCAGGTCCGCCAGTGCCAACGCCACCTTGCGGTTGATCGACGCCTTGCGCAGGCTTCCTACCAGAACGGCCACGCTATACACATTACTCATAAGGGAGCTTCTCGATTTCGGATCAAGGGAGCCTGTAGTTATAGATGATCGGGCTGACAATTGGACCAGTGGAGCGACGAAAACCGGCGGCCTGGACTATTTTTTCCTTGTAGGAAAACTTACCGCGCGTGGGCAAGGTCTACAGAACCGCAAATCGAGTCATCTATTTCCAGAGGTTCTAAGCAATGGCAGCAGTACAAGTCGGACATTTTCATGCGCGGGACGCCGAAGGTCGCGTCTATTCGGTGTATGAATTCCAGGAGTCGACCCCGTCGCCGGAAGGTAATGGCAAGGAGCCTGTCACTACTTACAAGTTGGCCATCGGGGACCGGGTCAACAAAGTGGACAATGACCGGTTTGTACTGGTGCAGTCAGGGATCGAACTGACACGCGAACCCGAAACCTCCATCGCCTCGTAAGTTGAGCAGAAGTCGTACCTGGACTTGGGTTAGGATTCAGCCACTCAATGGCTTTCCCGCCCAACATGGACTTGCTGCATGCGTTTACGCCACATCGAAGTGATCCAGGCGCTGTTGCAGACCGGCCACCTCGGCACGGCGGCCGAATGGCTGCAGCTGCCGGCGGCTGACGTCGAAGCGATCCTGCGCGACGCCGAGGCCCAGTTGGGTTTCATGCTGTTCGCCAGCGTGCGCGGTCGCCTGCAAGCCACCCGGGAAGCATTGGCGCTGCGCGAAGGCATCACGGGCGTGTATGACGCTCTCGACCCGGTGCAGCGCCTGGCCAGTAGCCTCAAGCATCACCAGGCCCCCGCGCTGCGGATCATCTGCACGCCGCCACTGGCCCAACAGCTATTGCCCCGAAGCCTGGCAGCCCTGCGTCGCCGTTACCCGGACGCCCCCTGCACCCTGCTCAGCCAGCCCACCCGCGAGATCGTCCGTAGCCTGCTGCTGCGCGACAGCGATCTGGGCCTGAGCCTGCACGATCCCGAGCACCCCGATATCCATTGCCAGATGATCGCCCAGGGCAAACTGCAATTACTGGCCCCCCACGGCTGGCTGCAACCCCGGCAAAAGTACGTTTCGCTCCAGGATCTGGCGGGCCAGCCGCTGGTGGGACTGGATGGGCACGACCCGCTGAGCCCGGCATTCGAGAATAAACTGGGAGGGCTGCGTCCGGCGCCGCTGGTCCAGATCCGCGTGCAGACCCACCAGATGATGCGCGCCATGGTCGAGGCCGGCGAAGGCCTTGCCATCGTCGACCCGTTTACGGCCTCAGGTGCCAAGGGCAGCGGGCTGGATGTGTGCCCGGTGTCGCCGGCGGTGCCCATCTGCCTCTACGCGCTGCACCTGAACGGCACGGCCCCCTCGCCCACCCTCCTGTCACTGCTGGAGCTGGTCAGGGAACAAGCCGAGGCGTTGCTGAGCCATTGACCGACATGCCCACCGGATCATCGAACAACCGGTACCAGAACAACGCCACTTCGGCGGTATGCCGGTCGATGCCGCGATAACGCAGTTGGTCGATGCCGCCCAGCACATAGCCGCAACGCTCATAGAGCCGGCAGGCGCCGAGGTTGTTGTTCTGGGTTTCCAGCATGATGCCCGGCAGTTTTTTCTTGCGGCTCCAGAACTGGGCGACATCGAGCAAGGCCTTGGCCACGCCATGGCGACGGGCCGGGGCATGCACCGCCAGTTCGTCGATATGGGCAAAGCCGTTCCAGTTGGTGCTGATCACCAGGTGACCCACCGGCTGGTCGTCCAGGTACGCCATGAAGATTTCGCTGTCGGGGGCATCGTGGAAGCCGCTGAACTCTTCGGGGTCGATGCCATAGCACTTGCGGTAGGGAACGATGGGGGTCACAGGCCACTGGCTCACGGGACAGCCGATCTGCGCCGCCCCGTAGGCACTGACTTCGAAGCTGAAATCGCTGCCCCAGATATAGGTCGCGAAGCCGTCATCGACGACCCGCACCGACAAGCCGGGGTGTTTCGGATTCATCACCGGTTGCATACTGGGGAAGCCCTCATTCCTTGAGACAATCAACGGCCCATTGCCATCCATTGCCCTTGCCTTTGGAATCTTCATACATCAAGCGGGTATCCATGGCCTGCTCGTCACCTCAGGTTAGAAGGTCGTTGCGATTGTGGCGAATGAATGATGCCCGATCCTGTGGCAGCGAACCGGCTCGCCGAGGGTGACACCCCGGGCATCGGTGCGATGCCCGGGCACTGCTGTCGCGAACGAGCTCGCGCCCATGGGTCGAACGATCAGTTTGCCGAGGCTTGTGATTCCACCAGTTGCGTCCACAGTGCCGGAGCGCCAGCGGATTTGGCGATGGCTTCCAGACGCGCGGCATGTTCGGCCAGGTCGCTTTCGCTGGCGCGGATGATCCGGCTCGGCGTGCGATCGGCCGGCAAGCGGCGGATTTCCGAAGCCTTGTTGCCCGAGCCTTCGCCGGTACCGTTGCCGTCCGAGGCGTTGCCGGCCAGGGACAGGCTGGTCTGGCCGCCGGTCATGGTCAGGTAGACGTCGGCCAGGATCTCGGAGTCGAGCAATGCGCCGTGCAGTTCACGCCCGGAGTTGTCGACGCCATAGCGCTTGCACAAGGCATCGAGGCTGTTGCGCTGCCCCGGGTGCCGTTCTCGGGCCATGACCAGGGTGTCGAGGATGGTGCAGTGCTGGCTGATGTCGGCCCGGTCGTGCTGGCCCATCAAGGCGAATTCGTTGTTGATGAAGCCAACGTCGAACGCCGCGTTGTGGATGATCAGCTGTGCGCCCTGGATGAACTCGAAGAACTCGTCGGCCACTTCGGCGAAACGCGGCTTACCCACGAGGAATTCGTTGGTGATGCCGTGGACGCCGATGGCCCCCTCGTCACTTTCCCGGTCCGGTTGCAGATAGACGTGAAAATGACGACCGGTCAGGCGCCGGCCGATCAACTCGACACAACCGATTTCGATAATCCGGTGACCATCGGTCACCGGCATGCCGGTGGTTTCGGTATCCAGTACAACAGATCTGTTGGCCATCAGTGTTCAGCTCTCAACGGGCAGTCTTGCAAAAGCGCGGATGTTAACACGCTCCGAGGGAGTTGCTGGCCGCAGCTTTTGTGGGCAGGGTTGCATCAGGCCTGCTTGTAGCCACGCACCTCGTCCACCCCGCGATTGGCCAACTGGTCGGCCCGTTCGTTACCGTGGTGGCCGATGTGGCCGCGCACCCACTTCCAGGTGACGTTGTGGCGGTTGACCTGTTCGTCCAGCAGTTTCCACAGGTCGGCGTTCTTGACCGGCTCCTTCGCAGCGGTCTTCCAGCCGCGCTTCTTCCAGTTCGCCATCCACTCGTTGATGCCTTTCATCACGTATTGCGAGTCGGTCACCAACAATACGTCGCAGGGCCGCTTGAGTTCCTCCAGGCCACGAATGGCGCCCATCAGTTCCATGCGATTGTTGGTGGTGTTGGCTTCGCCGCCCCAGAGCTCTTTTTCCACGCCCTTGAACACCAGCAACGCGCCCCAGCCGCCCGGCCCGGGATTGCCCTTGCAGGCGCCGTCAGTGAAGAGTTCTACGCTATCGCTCATGCCAATCTATCCAGAAAAAATGCAAAGGCCTGCCGGCCGGGACCGGCAGCGCCCCAGGCCGGAAGCCGGCCCGACGGTATCAGAAAAGGGTCAGGGCTCGATGTGGCGGCGATTGACCTTGGCCATCGGCAAGGGAATCAGCTTGCCCATCGGCTCGCGACGCACCTGGCGCACCGGGCGCAGCCCGACCGCGATCTTGCGCGCCACCAGTAGATAGAAGCCGCCACCGGACAGTTGCCAGTCACCGGCCCTGCGCTCCCAGCCAGCCAGGCGAGCCTGCCACTTGGGTGACGCAAGCGGCGGACGATAGCACCCGAAGCGGCGTTTCTCCAGCGCGAAACCCAGCAGGTTGAGCCAGTCGCCCACCCTCGACGCCGAGATACAACGGGCCTGGCGCAAGGCGTCGTGGGCGAACACATGCCGCAAGCCCCAAGTGCTCCAGGGGTTGATGCCGATGATCACCAGGTGTCCGCCGGGCCGCACGCTGCTGGCGGCTTCACGCAGCAGGCCGTGGGGCGACAGGCAGAAATCCAGGCCGTGCTGCATCACCACCACGTCGGCGGCGTGCTCGCTCAACGGCCACGCCTGTTCCTCGCAGACGATCTCGACCCCCGGCAAGGGCGCTCCCAGGCGCACGTTGCGCTGGACCTGCGGCGCCGACGGCGGCGTCTGCGCCGACGGACCGTAATGCACCAGGTAGCCGCCGAAGAAACGCCCCAGCTCGTCTTCGAGCATGCGCCGTTCTTCTTCCAACAGGAATTGCCCGACAGGGCCGGACAGCCATTCACGGGCCGCGCTGATCAGCGCCAGCCATTCAGGATCAGCCTGAGCGAACGCTTCATCGGTCATTTGCATTCTCCAACGCGCCAGGAAGTTCTAAGATGCGCCTTTGTTTTCCGCTTGGCGAATTCCGCGATGATACAGATCAGTGCCCTGCCCGCGTTCACCGATAACTACATCTGGTTGTTACAGGATCACGCCACCCGCCGCTGCGCGGTGGTCGACCCGGGTGACGCCACGCCGGTGCAGGCCTGGCTCGAAGCACATCCGGGCTGGGTCCTGAGCGAGATCATGGTCACCCACCATCACCATGACCATGTCGGCGGCGTCCAGGCGCTGAAAAGCGCCACCGGCGCCAGGGTCTATGGCCCGGCCAGCGAAAACATCCCGGCGCGGGACGTGCCCCTCGAAGACAACGACCGCATCAGCGTGCTCGACCTGGACTTCGATGTCTACGCCGTGCCTGGCCATACCCTGGGCCATATCGCCTACTACCACCGTGGCCTGCTGTTCTGTGGCGACACCTTGTTCGCCGCCGGTTGCGGGCGCCTGTTCGAGGGCACGCCGCAGCAGATGCATCGCTCCCTCGGCCGGCTCGCCGCCTTGCCTGAGGATACGCTGGTCTATTGCACCCATGAATACACCTTGAGCAACCTGAAGTTCGCCGCCGCGGTGGAGCCCGACAACCCGGACATTGCCGCCCGTCTGGAAAAAGTCACCCGCCAGCGCCACGATGGCGTGATCACCCTGCCCTCGACCCTGGCCCTGGAAAAACTCACCAATCCATTCCTTCGCACGACTGAAACATCCGTTAAACAAAAAGCAGACGAACGGAACGGCCAGCGAAACGGGACGCCGAGCGAGGTTTTTGCGGCCTTGAGGGCCTGGAAAGATAAGTTCTAAGCCCCCCGTATGTTGATACAAAAATTCTGAACGGTTGACCTGTTGGGGTGCGCTTCCTAGAATCGGCCGACATTTTTGCCCGGAACTTACTTCCAGCCAATGTCGTCATCCATACGTAAGTCCGTTCAGTCCGACACATTGACCCGCTTGGCTCAAGCCATCGCGGTGGCCGTGTCCGCCACCCTGGCGGGCTGCCAGAGTTCGGGCCAGCTACCCCAGGCCGATACGGCCCAGGCGCCGAAGAACATGGCCGCCCGGGCCAAGCAGAAACCCGTCTGGCTCAGCGAGAAGCCCAGCCCCCAGGTTCCCCAGGATATCTGGGAGCGCATGCGCCAGGGCTTCCAGCTGCAGGAAACCGCCGGCGTGAACCCGCGCATCGAGCAACAGCGCCTGTGGTTCGCCAGCAACCCGTCCTTCCTCGAAGGCGCCGGCGAACGCGGCAGCCTGTACATGCACTACATCGTCGAACGTCTCGAAGAGCGCAACATGCCGCTGGAGCTGGCCCTGCTGCCGGTGATCGAAAGCGCCTACAACCCCATGGCCTATTCCCGGGCCAACGCCGTAGGGCTGTGGCAGTTCATCCCGTCCACCGGGCGCTACTTCAACCTGCGCCAGACCCGCTTCTATGATGGGCGTCGCGACATCACCGCCTCGACCACGGCCGCCATGGACTACCTGACGCGCCTGCACGACATGTTCAACGGCGACTGGTTGCTGGCCCTCGCCGCCTACAACGCCGGCGAAGGTACCGTCAGCCGCGCCATCGAACGCAACGAAAAACTCGGCCTGCCCACCGACTACTGGAACCTGCCGCTGCCGGCGGAAACCCAGGCCTACGTGCCCAAGCTGCTGGCACTGTCGCAGGTGGTGCTGTCCCCCGATGCCTACGGCGTGAACCTCAACCCGATCGCCAACGAACCTTATTTCC
Source organism: Pseudomonas sp. NFACC32-1 (assembly GCF_900101215.1). Lineage (NCBI taxonomy): Bacteria > Pseudomonadati > Pseudomonadota > Gammaproteobacteria > Pseudomonadales > Pseudomonadaceae > Pseudomonas > Pseudomonas sp. NFACC32-1. Next base: position 814,298 of record NZ_FMUL01000001.1, on the reverse strand, counting down.
AGGTCGTCGAGATCAACCAGCGCATGGACCTGTCCAAGGTCGCGGCGGTGGCGAACATCGACGAAGACGAGCTGTTCCAGCTCAACCCGGCCTTCAAGCAGCGCACCACCATCGACGGTCCGCAGCACCTGCTGGTTCCTACCTCCAAGGCACAGCTGCTGACCGCCAGCCTGTCGACCATGCGTCCGGAAGAACTGATCAGCCAGCGCTCGCTCAAGCCGGTCTTCGAAAACGTCGACGACAGCGAATTGGAAGGTGCCAGGCGCACCTACCGCGTCAAGCGCGGCGACAACCTGGCCCAGATCGCCAAGGCCAACAATGTCCAGACCAAGGACCTGCAACGCTGGAACAAGCTCAGCGGCAACAAGCTCAAGGTCGGCCAGACCCTGGTAATGCAGGACACCAGGGCCACGAAGGGCACCGGCAAGCGCATCAACACCGTGGTGGCCGCCAACAGTGGCAAGAACAGCAAGGAAAAGGCCAAGCAGACCCAGTACAAGGTCAAGCAGGGTGATTCGCTGTATGTGGTTGCCAAGCGGTTCAACGTCGAAATGCAGCATCTCAAGCGCTGGAATCCGCGAATGGGCAAGGCCCTCAAGCCTGGGCAGATGCTGACGGTCTACTCCCCTCACTGACCGAGGGGCTCCCTGTGGCGAGGGGATTTATCCCCGCTGGGCTGCGCAGCAGCCCCAATGGACGGCGTCTCAGACAAGACGCGGGGTCGGTTCGCGCCCCAGCGGGGATAAATCCCCTCGCCACAGGTTCGGCGTTCGCCGGCCAATGGCGTAGCAGACTGGGCCCACCCGCTGCCCCCGCCTTTTTCCTGCCGATACAAGCTGTTACTGTACAGGCCATAAAAGCCCAAGCCGCCTGGATCGGATCTCAGACTTGATACGTCCCCTCCTCCTGTTCCTGATCAGCCTGGCCTTGAGCTCCCCTGCCGGTGCGGCCATCAGCGAAAGCCATGGCTATGCGCAATTCGGCACGCTCAAGTACCCGGCCAGATTCACCCACTTCGACTGGGTCAATCCGCAAGCCCCCAAGGGCGGCACCTTGCGGGTCATGGCGTTTGGCACCTTCGATACGCTCAATCCCTACACCTTCAAGGGCAGCAGCCCGGTGTCCACGCCGAATTTCCTGCAATACGGCATCAACGAGCTGAACGAGCCCCTGATGGTCGGCACCGGCCAGTACGCGCCTTCCGGCGATGAGCCGACCTCCAGCTACGGCCTGATCGCTCAATCGGTGGAGTACAGCGATGACCGAAGCTGGGTGGTCTTCAACCTGCGACCCGAAGCACGTTTCCACGACGGGGTGCCCATCACCGCCTACGACGTAGCGTTTTCCTACCGAACGCTGCTCAAGGAAGGCCATCCGCTGTACCGCACCAATCTGCAGGAAGTGCTGCGGGTGGATATTCTCAACCCGTTGAAAATCCGCTTTGTCTTCAAGCGCGCGGGCAACCCGCTGTTGATCCTGCGCCTGGGAGAACTGCCGGTACTGCCCCAGCATTACTGGAAGGACCGCGACTTCAAGGCCACCACTTTCGAACCACCCCTGGGCAGTGGGCCTTATCGCATCACCCAGGTGCAGCCGGGCCGCCAACTGGTGTTCGAACGGGTGAAGGACTATTGGGGCAAGGACCTGCCGGTCAATCGCGGCAAGTACAACTACGACCGGATGGAAGTGGAGTTCTATCGTGACAGCGACGTGGCCTTCGAAGCCTTCAAGGCTGGCGAGTTCGATATCTACATCGAGCACCAGGCCAAGAACTGGGCCAACGGCTATGACTTCCCGGCGGTCAAGCGTGGCGACGTGATCAAGGCGCAGATTCCCCACCGGATCCCGACCCAGACCCAGGGCCTGTTCATGAATACCCGACGGGGCACCTTTGCCGACGCCAGGGTGCGTGAAGCACTGGGGTTGATGTTCGATTTCGAGTGGACCAACCGCACACTGTTCAGCGGCGCCTACAAGCGCACCCTCAGTTACTACCCCAACAGCGAGTTCTCCGCCAGCGGCCTTCCGGTGGGGCACGAATGGCTGTTGCTCAAGCCCTACCGCGAACAACTGCCCCCCCGGCTGTTCACCGAACCGTTCAGCCTGCCTCAGACCGACGGTCGCGGCATCCCCCGGGACACCCTGCGCAGGGCCCTGGCGCTGCTCAAGGAAGCCGGCTGGACACTCAACGGCCAACGCCTGCTCAATGCCGACAGCCAGCCCCTGCGCTTTGAAATCCTGTTGGTCAATCCGAACCTGGAGCGCATCCTGCAGCCTTACGTGGGGAACCTTGCCAGCATCGGCATCCAGGCTCGCCTGCGCACAGTGGACCGTGCCCAGTACAAGCAGCGCCTGGACCAGTTCGACTTCGACATGATCCTCCTGACCCTGGGCCAGACCCTCAGCCCCGGCCTGGAACAGTGGCAGTATTTCCATTCCAGCCAGGCTTCGGTCAAAGGCAGTAAGAACTATGCCGGGATCGCCAACCCGGTGGTGGACCATCTGCTGGAAAAACTGCTGGCGGCCCGGACCCGGGACGAGCAGGTCGCCGCCGGCAAGGCCCTCGACCGGGTGCTGCTGTGGCAGCACTATTGCATTCCCAACTGGTATCTCAACTACCATCGCCTGGCCTACCATGACCGGTTCGCCTTCGTCACCACGCCGCCCTACACCCTGGGCCTGAGCGCGTGGTGGCTGAAATCTTCGGAGAAAGATCAATGAAGCCTTTGCGCGCCCTGCTCCTGCAGGCCGGTGGCCTGATGTTCGCCGGGCTGGCCTGCGCCGCCCCGCAGCACGCCTTGACCCTGTACAACGAACCGCCGAAATACCCGGCCGATTTCAAGCATTTCGACTACGTCAACCCCGACGCCCCCAAGGGCGGGATCTTCCGCCAGGGCGGATTTGGCGGCTTCGACAGCCTCAACCCGTTCATCAGCAAAGGCGTGCCGGCCGATGACATCGGCCTGATCTACGACACCCTGGCCAAGCAAGGCCTGGATGAACCCTTCACTGAGTACGGCCTGATCGCCGGGAAGATCGAGAAAGCCCCGGACAACGCCTGGGTACGCTTCTACCTGCGCCCCGAGGCCCGCTTCAATGACGGCCACCCGGTGCGTGCCGAAGACGTGGTCTTCAGCTTCCAGACCCTGACCAAAGACGGCGCGCCGATGTTCCGGGGCTACTACAACGACGTGGCCGAAGTGATCGCCGAAGACCCGCTCAAGGTGCTGTTCAAGTTCAAGCACACCAATAATCGCGAACTGCCGCTGATCCTCGGGCAATTGCCGGTATTGCCCAAGCATTGGTGGGCCGAACGCGACTTCAACAAGGGCAACCTGGAAATTCCCCTGGGCAGTGGCCCTTATCGGGTCGCCGAAGTGAAGGCCGGCCGTTCGATCCGCTATGAGCGGGTGAAGGACTACTGGGGCAAGGACCTGCCGGTCAACCGGGGCTTCTACAATTTCGATGTGCTGAGCACCGACTACTACCGCGACAACACCGTCGCGGTGGAGGCCCTGAAAGCCGGGCAGTTCGACTTCTGGCTGGAAATGACCGCCAAGAACTGGGCCAATGCCTACAACATCCCGGCCGTGACCGAAGGCCGGCTGATCAAGGAACAGATCCCCAACGGCAATCCCACCGGTATGCAAGGCTTTGTCTACAACCTGCGCCGCCCGGTGTTCCAGGATGTGCGAGTGCGCAAGGCCCTGAGCCTGCTGCTGGACTTCGAGTGGACCAACAAGCAGCTGTTCAACGGTGCCTATGCCCGCACCCGCAGTTATTTCGAGAACTCGGAAATGGCCGCCACCGGCCTGCCCGGCGAAGACGAACTGAAGATCCTCGAACCTCTGCGCGGCAAGATCCCCGAGCAGGTCTTCACCGAGGCGTTCCAGCCTTCGATGTGCGACGGCAGCGGCATGATCCGCGACCAGCAGCGCAAGGCCTACCAACTGCTGCAGGAAGCTGGCTGGCGCATCGTCGACGACAGGATGGTCGACGCCCAGGGCAAGCCGGTGGTGCTGGAATTCCTGCTGGCCCAGACCGAGTTCGAGCGAGTGCTGCTGCCGTTCAAGCGCAACCTGAGCGACCTGGGCATCGAACTGGTGATTCGCCGGGTGGATGTGTCCCAGTACATCAACCGCGTCCGCTCCCGGGATTTCGACCTGGTGGTGGGCAGCTTCCCCCAGTCCAGCTCGCCGGGCAACGAGCAGCGCGAGTTCTGGATGTCGGCCGCCGCCGACAAGCCCGGCAGCCGCAACACCATGGGCCTGAAGGACCCGGCGGTGGACCAGCTGGTGGAACAGTTGATCAACGCCGATTCACGCAAGAGCCTGGTGGCCCATGCCAGGGCGCTGGACCGGGTGCTGCAATGGGGCTACTACGTGATTCCCAACTGGCACATCAAGACCTGGCGCGTGGCCTACTGGAATCACATCGGCCATCCGAAGGTCACGCCGACCTATGACATCGGCACCACCACCTGGTGGGTCAAGCCGGACACCAAGCCTGCCGAAGAAGTGGAACACGTGATAGAAAAACAGAACAACGCTGCCTCGGCGAGCGTGGAGTAACCCGATGCTGGCTTATATCTTGCGGCGGCTGCTGCTGATCATTCCGACCCTGTTCGGCATCCTGCTCATCAACTTCGTCATCATCCAGGCCGCGCCCGGGGGGCCGGTGGAGCAGATGATCGCCAAGCTCGAAGGTTTCGAGGGCGCCACCAGCCGCATCGCCGGCGGCGGTGCCGAAGTGTCGGTGGCCGGCTCCAGCTACCGTGGCGCCCAGGGGCTGGACCCGGCGCTGATCAAGGAAATCGAGCGCATGTACGGCTTCGACAAGTCGGCCCCCGAACGCCTGTGGATCATGATCAAGAACTACGCGCGCCTGGACTTCGGCGACAGCTTCTTTCGCGACGCCAAGGTCATCGACCTGATCAAGGAGAAACTGCCAGTCTCCATCTCCCTCGGGCTATGGAGCACGCTGATCATGTACCTGGTCTCGATCCCCCTGGGGATCGCCAAGGCCACGCGACACGGCAGCCACTTCGATGTATGGACCAGTTCGGCGATCATCATCGGCTATGCGATCCCCTCGTTCCTGTTCGCCATCCTGCTGATCGTGGTGTTCGCCGGCGGCAGTTACTTCGACTGGTTTCCGCTGCGGGGGCTGACATCCAACAACTTCGACCAGTTGAGCATGGGTGGCAAGATCCTCGACTACTTCTGGCACCTGGCCTTGCCGGTGACCGCCCTGGTGATCGGCAACTTCGCCACCATGACCCTGCTGACCAAGAACAGTTTCCTGGACGAAATCAACAAGCAGTACGTGGTCACTGCCAAGGCCAAGGGCCTGACGCGCAATCGCGTGCTCTACGGTCATGTGTTCCGCAATGCCATGCTGCTGGTGATCGCCGGCTTCCCGTCGGCGTTCATCGGGATCTTCTTCACCGGATCCTTGCTGGTGGAAGTGATCTTTTCCCTCGACGGCCTCGGCTTGATGAGCTTCGAAGCCGCCATCAACCGCGACTATCCGGTGGTCTTTGGCACGTTGTTCATCTTCACCCTGCTGGGGCTGGTGGTGAAGTTGATCGGCGACCTGACCTACACCTTTGTCGATCCGCGCATCGACTTCGAAAGCCGGGAGCATTGAGATGAACCTGTCCCCTCTCAATCGCCGTCGCTTCGAACTGTTCAAGGCCAACAAGCGTGGCTGGTGGTCGCTCTGGCTGTTCATGGCCCTGTTCGTCCTGAGCCTGGGCGCCGAGCTGATCGCCAACGACAAGCCGCTGGTGGTGCATTACGACGGTGGCTGGTACTTCCCGGCCCTCAAGCGCTACCCGGAAACCACCTTCGGCGGCGAGTTCCCGCTGGAGGCCAACTACAAGAGTCCCTACATCCGCGAGCTGCTGGCGGCCAAGGACGCCTGGGTGCTGTGGGCACCGATTCCGTTCAGCTACCAGAGCATCAACTACGACCTGAAGGTCCCGGCTCCTGCCCCTCCTTCGTCGGTCAACTGGCTGGGCACCGACGACCAGGGCCGCGACGTGCTGGCCCGAGTGATCTACGGTTTCCGGATCTCGGTGCTGTTCGCCCTGACCCTGACCCTGCTCAGTTCGATCATCGGCGTGATCGCCGGCGCCCTGCAGGGGTTCTACGGCGGCTGGGTCGACCTGGCCGGCCAGCGCTTCCTGGAAATCTGGTCCGGGCTGCCGGTGCTTTACCTGCTGATCATCCTGGCCAGCTTCGTCCAGCCCAATTTCTGGTGGTTGCTGGGGATCATGCTGCTGTTTTCCTGGATGAGCCTGGTGGATGTCGTGCGCGCCGAGTTCCTGCGTGGCCGCAACCTGGAATACGTGCGTGCCGCCCGGGCCCTGGGCATGCAGAACGGTGCGATCATGTTCTGCCATATCCTGCCCAATGCCATGGTCTCGACCATGACGTTCATGCCGTTCATCCTCACCGGCGCCATCGGCACCCTCACTGCCCTGGACTTCCTCGGTTTCGGCCTGCCGGCGGGCGCACCCTCCCTGGGCGAACTGGTGGCCCAGGGCAAATCCAACCTCCAGGCCCCCTGGCTGGGCATCAGTGCGTTCGCCGTGCTGGCGATCATGCTGAGCCTGCTGGTGTTCATCGGCGAGTCCGCTCGCGATGCCTTCGATCCGAGGAAGTGATATGAACCAGGACAACCTGATCGAAGTGCGCGACCTGGCGGTGGAATTCATCGCCGGCCACCACCATCAACGGGTGGTCGAAGGCGTCAGCTTCGACATCAAGCGCGGTGAGACCCTGGCCCTGGTAGGTGAAAGCGGCTCGGGCAAGTCGGTCACCGCCCATTCGATCCTGCGGTTGCTGCCCTACCCGCTGGCCCATCACCCCACCGGGACCATCCAGTACGCCGGGCAGGATCTGTTGAGCCTGAAAGAGAAGACCATCCGTCATATCCGTGGCAACCGGATCGCGATGATCTTCCAGGAACCGATGACGTCCCTCAACCCGTTGCACTCCATCGGCAAGCAGATCAACGAAGTGCTCGGCATCCACAAGGGCCTGACCGGCAAGGTGGCGACCCGCCGGACCCTCGAACTGCTGGAGCTGGTGGGAATTCCCGAACCCCACAAGCGCCTCAAGGCCCTGCCTCACGAGCTGTCCGGCGGCCAGCGCCAGCGGGTGATGATCGCCATGGCCCTGGCCAACGAGCCGGAACTGCTGATCGCCGACGAACCGACTACCGCCCTGGACGTCACTGTCCAGCTCAAGATCCTCGACCTGCTCAAGCAATTGCAGGCACGATTGGGCATGTCGCTGCTGCTGATCAGCCACGATTTGAACCTGGTGCGAAGAATTGCGCATCGCGTATGTGTCATGCAGCGCGGTTGCATCGTCGAACAGGCATCGTGCGAAGAATTGTTCCGCGCACCGCAGCATCCGTACACTCGGGAACTGCTGGCCGCAGAGCCCAGCGGCAACCCGGCGGCCAACGTCGCCGGTCCGCCGTTGCTGCAGGTCGAGGACCTCAAGGTCTGGTTCCCGGTCAAGAAAGGCTTGTTCAAGCGGACCGTGGACTACATCAAGGCCGTGGACGGGATCCGCTTCAGCCTGCCCCAGGGCCAGACCCTGGGCATCGTGGGCGAAAGCGGTTCGGGCAAATCCACCCTGGGGCTGGCGATCCTGCGGTTGATCGCCAGCCAGGGCGGGATCCGGTTCGAGGGCAAGCAGCTCGACAGCCTGTCCCAACAACAGGTCCGGCCGCTGCGACGGGAGATGCAAGTGGTCTTCCAGGACCCGTTCGGCAGCCTGAGCCCGCGCATGTGTGTGGGCCAGATCGTCGGCGAAGGCCTGCGGATCCACAAGATCGGTACCGAAGCCGAGCAGGAACAGGCGATAATCGCCGCACTGGAGGAGGTAGGCCTGGACCCGGAAACCCGGAACCGCTACCCCCATGAATTTTCCGGAGGGCAGCGGCAGCGTATCGCCATTGCCCGGGCCCTGGTGCTCAAGCCGGCGTTGATTCTGCTGGACGAGCCGACGTCGGCCCTGGACCGCACCGTGCAACGCCAGGTGGTGGAGCTGTTGCGGTCGCTGCAAAGCAAGTACAACCTGACGTATCTGTTTATCAGCCATGATCTGGCTGTCGTCAAAGCGCTGAGCCACCAACTGATGGTGGTCAAGCATGGCCAAGTGGTCGAACAAGGTGATGCCCGCAGCCTATTCGCTGCGCCGCAACACCCCTATACACAGCAGTTGATGGAGGCCGCCTTCCTGGCCCCGACAACTGCCGAATAACCTGAAAGAGGAGCAACACATGGGTTTTCTCGCCGGTAAGCGCGTACTGATCGTCGGTGTCGCCAGCAAGCTGTCCATCGCATCCGGCATCGCCGCCGCCATGCATCGCGAGGGCGCTGAGCTTGCCTTCACTTATCAGAACGACAAACTCAAGGGTCGTGTCGAAGAGTTCGCGCAAGGCTGGGGTTCGAGCCCTGAGCTGTGCTTCCCATGCGACGTGGCCAGCGATGAAGAAATCGCCAAGGTCTTCGAGGAGCTGAGCAAGAAGTGGGACGGCCTGGACTGCATCGTGCACTCCGTGGGCTTCGCCCCAGGCGACCAGCTGGACGGCGACTTCACCGAAGCCACCACCCGCGAAGGTTTCCGCATTGCCCACGACATCAGTGCCTACAGCTTCGTCGCCCTGGCCAAGGCCGGCCGCGAAATGATGAAAGGCCGCAACGGCAGCCTGCTGACCCTGTCCTACCTGGGCGCCGAGCGCACCATGCCGAACTACAACGTCATGGGCATGGCCAAGGCTTCCCTGGAAGCCGGCGTGCGTTACCTGGCCGGTTCCCTGGGCCCGGAAGGCACCCGCGTCAACGCCGTTTCGGCCGGCCCGATCCGCACCCTCGCCGCTTCCGGCATCAAGAACTTCCGCAAGATGCTGGCCGCCAACGAAGCGCAGACCCCGCTGCGTCGCAACGTCACCATCGAAGAAGTCGGCAACGCCGGCGCCTTCCTGTGCTCGGACCTGGCGTCGGGCATCAGCGGTGAAATCATGTACGTGGACGGCGGCTTCAACACCACCGCCATGGGCAACATCGAAGAGTAATCTTCACCGCGCATGAAAAACGCCGCTCGTCCTGCAAAGGGCGAGCGGCGTTTTTCGTTCTGGCGACCCGCTGCGCCAGCGCGTGCGGCGTGCGGCGTGCGGCGTGCGATGGCCATCATCGCGTCAATCAAAGATCACATTGCCATCAAATGGCCTTGCAAAACGACAATGGCCGACTAGATTCAGAATTGTCTTCCCAAGCGCAACCCGCCGCAGCGGGTCCCACCGAAAACGAGACTGCCTATCGACCCGAGAACCAGCCGACGACGCTTTTAAACATTGACACGGAATGAGTCAAAACACACAAGAGGGATGCTTGATGAAGCACAGCCGGTGGTATCGTGCGCTCTCGAAAAAAGGACCCGCCAAGCCGTTCTGGCTATCCTTGTTCTGCTTCTGTGGCCTGGTGATTGCCAGCTTCCTGTTGTTCGAGCAACAGATCCAGGCATTCCTGACCCACCTGCAGCTGTACCTGCCCTCGACCTCCTCGCAAAAGCTCAACCTGGCCCTGTTGCTGATCGCCCTGCTGGCCCTGGACGTGGTGCTGCCGGTGCCTTCGAGCCTGGTGGCGCTGCTGGCCGTGGCAAGCCTGGGCAGCCTTGGCGGCTACCTGGTGATTTTCGTCGGCCTGTGCCTGGGGGCCGGCTTGGGGTATGCCTTGGGAGCCGGCTATTTCCGGCTGTTGTCCGGGCGACTGGGCCTGCACCAGCGCCAGCCGGGACAACTGGGGTACCGGTTGGGCACGCTGTCGCTGGTCTGCCTGCGGGGTGTGCCGGTGCTGGCGGAAACCTCGGTGGTGGCAGCGGGCATGCAGCGCTACCCGCTGCGTGCCTTCGTACCGGTGGTCGTGCTGGCCAATGCCGGCCTGGCCCTGGCCTACGCCGCCATCGGTAGGTTCCTTGTCGAACAGAACGCCCTCCTGGTGACAATCCTGGCCAGCATGGTCCTGCCCGGCTTGTTCATCGCCGGCTACAGCCTGCTCAAGACCTTTCGCAAGCGCGACGCGCAGCAGCCCCTGCACGGGCGCTTCGAGGTCAGCTACGACTATCCGGTGGTGTTCACCGATCACCTGTTCGATCCGTCCAATCCCTGTTTGCATCAGCAGCTCAGCGCCCGTCAAGACAAGCCGGTGAAGGTGCTGGTGTTCGCCGATGAACAGTTGCTGCGCAGCAATCCGGCACTGCAGGAACAGATCGATGCCTATTTTGTCCGCCATCCCGCGGACCTGCGCCTGCTGGCAGCGCCCATTGCGGTTCCGGCCGGTGAGTCGAGCAAGGATGCACAGGTGTTGCAGCAGCTCTACACCAACATGCTGCACCACGGGCTGGATCGGCATTGCCATGTGCTGGCACTGGGAGGCGGGGCAGTACTGGATGCGGTTGGGTATGCCTGCGCCACCTTCCACCGCGGCATTCGCCTGGTCCGCGTCCCCAGCACCGTCCTCGCCCAGAACGACGCCGGGATCGGCGTGAAGAACGGCATCAATGCCTTCGGCCAGAAAAACCTGCTGGGGGCGTTCTACCCCGCCACCGCCGTGATCAACGATTTCCAGTTGCTGGGCAGCCTGGGCCGGCGCGACCAGATCGCCGGGTTGGCCGAGGCGGTCAAGGTGGCGCTGATCAAGGACGCGGCGTTTTTCCAATGGATGGAGCAACAGGCCGACGCCCTCGCCCACTTCGATCACGAGGCCAGCCGGCACGCCATCCGCCGCTGTGCCGAGTTGCACCTGGCCCACATCACCAGCGCCGGCGATCCCTTCGAACGCGGTAACGGTCGCCCCTTGGACTATGGCCACTGGGCCGCCCACAAGCTGGAAAATCTCAGCCAGCATCGGTTGCGCCATGGCGAAGCGGTGGCGGTGGGCATCGCCCTGGATGGCCTCTACGCCAACTTGCTGGGCCTGCTGAGCGATGCCGACGCCGAACGTATCGTGGGCCTGCTGCTCAGGCTCGGCTTCAGCCTGAACCCACCGGAACTGAGCCTGAAGGATCCCCAAGGCCGCCCGCTGCTGTTGCTGGGCCTGGAAGAGTTCCGTCAGCACCTGGGCGGCGAGCTGTCCATTCCCATGCTCTGCCGCATCGGCGAATCGCTGGATGTGCATGAGATCGACGCCACGCGGATGGAGCAGGCGCTACGGCGGCTGTCCGGTCTCGCCGATCCGGTCCCGGCATTGAGCGAGGGTTGGGTACGATGAGCCAGGCATCGCCGGACCTGAAAACCTGGATGACCCTGGGCCGGGTTTCCAACCTGCCCACGGTGTGGACCAATACCCTGGCCGCCGCCCTGCTGGCCAGCAGCGCCGGGGCCCTGGCGCCACCGTCTGGGGCGGTGTGGGTCTTGCTGCTGGCGGCCTTGTCGATGCTGTACCTGGCCGGCATGTTGTTGAATGACTTGCTGGACGCCGACTGGGACCTGCGACACCACAACCCGCGCCCCATCACCCTCGGGCTGGTCAGCCGCCAGCAGGTCGGGCTCGCCTGCGCCCTGTTGCTGGGGCTGGCCGCCGTTGCCGTGCTGGGCCTGAGCCGGCTGATCGACCAGCCATACTGGTTGCTGGGCGGCGCCCTCCTGCTGCTGGCCTGTATCCTGGGCTACAACCTGCTGCACAAGAAATACGCCCACAGTGTCTGGCTGATGGGGGCCTGTCGCTCGGCACTCTACCTCACGGCGGCCGCCAGCCTGGCGGTGCCGCCGGAGCCCATCTGGCTCTGCGCCGTGTTGCTGGGGGTGTATATCAGCGGCCTGACTTACCTGGCCCGCCAGGAACACCGCAACCAGTTGCTCAGCCGCCTGCCGCTGATCCTGATGCTGAGCCCGCTGACCCTGGCGATCCACAACGATAATCCCTGGTTCTGGCCCGTGCTGCTGCTCTGGCTTGGCTGGCTGGGCTGGCATTACCGACGTCATCTGGCCGACCCTCGGCAACGGCGGGTCCGCACGTTCATCGGCGCCGGGCTGGCGGCCTTGCCACTGTTCGATGCCCTGGTACTGGCGGTGGCCGACCAGCCACTGGGCAGCCTGTCATGTGTCCTGGTGTTTTTGCTGCTTCCCCACTTCCAGCGCTGGATCAAACCGACATGAACAAGGACATTGCCGGGCCTTCATCGACGGCTCTTGAAATGCGCCGGGACAGTCTGGAGCAACAGCGCCAGACCTTGCTCCAGCACCTCGACGAGGCCGGCCTGCAGTGGTGGCACCAGGCACTGGAACAGCTTGCGCAACGCCCGGATGCCACGAGCGCGGCTCTGTTGAGCAGCCAGTGCAAGCGAGGCCTCAAGGAAGACATATGGACCCACGGTACCGGCTGGAGCCATGTGCAACTGGCGCGGGCGCTGTTGCTGGCCGAGGTCCTGGAGCGGCAACCCGCCACCGGCCAGTTGCCCTTGCTGCGCCAGTTGTTCCTGTGGGGCGACGATCAGGAAAAGATCGCCCTGCTCAAGGCCCTCGACTGGCTCGACAGCCAGGGGGTGTGCGTAGAGCTTGCGCTGCAAGCCGGGCGTACCAGCAACAGCCAGGTGTTCGCCGCCCTTGCCCTGGACACCCTCTATCCTTCGCGCCACTACGACGACCGGGCCTTCCATCAACTGGTACTCAAGGCACTGGGCATGGGGCTCGATGTACGTCGCCTGCTTGGCCTGAAGCAACGCCAGAGTGTCGCCCTCAATCAACTGGCCCTCGATTTGCTGGCCGAACAGCTCGCGGCCGGGCGTACGGTATCGGCCGGCCTGCCCCTGGCGATTGCCTTCGACTTGCTCAGCCCGGCGCAGCGCCAGCGCCTGGAAGGCCTGGCCCGACAGCAACGCTTGCCGCCGCAATGGCGTGAACACCTGACCGGCCCCTAGCGAACCTCCGTTCAACGATCCCCTGCTCTATTGATGAGGATGCATCATGCCTAAATATTTCGACCCGCATATCCATATGGTCAGCCGCACCACGGACGACTATCAGAACATGGCGGCTGCCGGCATAACCGGCGTCATCGAGCCCGCGTTCTGGCAAGGCCAGGCCAGGACCAGCGTCGGCAGCTTCATCGACTATTTCGACACGCTGTTGGGGTGGGAACGCTTTCGCGCCAGCATGTTCGGCATCCACCACTTCTGCACCATCGGCCTGAACCCCAAGGAGGCCAACGACCTCTCGGTGGCCAATGAGGTGCTGGAGATCCTGCCACGCTACCTGGTAAAGGACGGCGTGGTGGCGGTGGGCGAGATCGGCTATGACGACATTACCCCCGAAGAAGACCGTTTCCTGGCCGCCCAGTTGGAACTGGCCAAGCAGTTCAACCTGCCGGTGCTGGTCCATACCCCCCACCGGGACAAGATCGGCGGCACCAAGCGCACCCTGGCGGTGATTCGCGAGATCGGCATCGCCGAACACCTGGTGATCATCGACCACCTCAACGAGCTGACCTTGCCCCTGGTGCTGGACACGGACTGCTGGCGTGGCCATTCCATCTACCCCAACACCAAGATGTCGGAGCAGCGCATGGTCGCGTTGCTCCAGCAGTACGGCACGGAAAAGATGGTGGTCAACAGCGCCGCCGACTGGGGCATCAGCGACCCGCTCAAGGTGCCCAAGACCGGCGAGGCGATGCTCGCGGCCGGCTTCAGCGAGGCCCAGGTGGAACAGGTGCTGTTCCATAACCCGGTGGATTTCTTTGCCCAGAGCGGGCAACTGGACAAGACCCTGGTCGGTACCCCGCTGCCCATCGACCAGCGCAAGCAATGGCAGGACAACTCGACCCTGCGGGGCCAGGAACCGGTGGTCAAATGAAGATCGAGACCGGTTGGCATGCCGCGCAGATCGGTTATTGCAGCAACGTGCACCCCACACCGGACCTGGCCAGCCTGCGTGCGTCCATCGCGGAGCATTTCCAGGGCGTTCGCAGGCTGCGCGGGCTCGACGAACAGGACAGCGGCCTGTGGATCAGCGCCCTCGCCGCGCGAGAACTGCAGCAGGCTTCGGCGCGCCGGGACTTCCTCCACCTGCTGCGACACAACGGGTTGCGCCTGACCTCCCTCAACGGCTTTCCCTACGGCCAGTTTCATCAGGGCGCAGTGAAAGCCGAGGTCTACCAGCCCCACTGGGCCGATCCGCGGCGACTGGAATACAGCGTGAATCTGGCACGGATCCTCGCCCAGGCGCTGCCACCTGACTGTTCCCAAGGTGTCATCTCCACCGTGCCCCTGGGCTACGCCGCCCACTGGAACGGGAATTTGCAGCAGCGTGCCGAGCATCAGCTGCGCCAGCTCACGGCTTCCCTCGCCAGGCTCCACCTGGAGACGGGCAAGAAGATCGTGTTCTGCCTGGAGATGGAGCCGGACTGTGTGCTGGAAAACACCGGGCAGGCCATCGCCTTCTTCCATCGGCTGCAGGCCAGGGACCCCCACCACGACCATCTGGCGCTGTGTTTCGACGTGTGCCACCAGGCCGTGGTCTTCGAGGACTGCTACCAGTCTCTGGACCGGTTGCGTCAGGCCCGGGTGCCCGTCGGCAAGATCCAGCTGTCCAATGCCTTGATCTGTCGCCTGCCCCAGGCCCTCGATCGGCGCAAACAGGTGCTCGACGCCTTGGGGGGCTTCGCCGAAACCACCTATCTGCACCAGGTGAAGGCCCAGGATGAGCAAGCGCGTCTAAGGGCCTGGGCCGACCTGCCCATTGCCCTCGGCGATTGCGCAGACCCTCGGCAGCAGCAACATGCCGAACTGAGGATCCATTTCCACATCCCGCTGTTCAGCGAACACTTGCTGTTGCCGGAGCTCAGCGGCAGCCAGGACGCCCTGTCGCGAACCTTCGACTACCTTGCCGACCATGGGGATTTTCGTCCGGTCCTCGAGGTGGAGACCTACAGTTGGGGCGTGCTGCCTGCCCAACTGCGACCCACCACCGCCCAGGCCCAGCTCCAGGGCATCGCCAGGGAACTGCATTGGGTCGAAGAGCAATTGCGCCACCGGCAGTTGCTGCATTCCCAGGCCCGGGAGGTGTACGCCAATGCACGCTGAGCGCCCTCGTCAACCGCTGCTGCTGATCAATGTGGTAGGGCTGACGCCGGCGCTGCTCGGCGCGGCGACGCCGCACATCAATGCCCTGTTGCAGAAGGCCAGGATGGCCTACCTGCAACCGGTCTTCCCGGCCGTCACCTCTACGGTGCAGGCCTCGATCCTGACCGGGCAGGCACCGTCGGAGCACGGCATCGTCGGTAACGGCTGGTATTTTCGCGACCAGGCCGAAGTGCGGTTCTGGCTGCAACCCAACACCCTGGTCCAGGGCGAGAAAATCTGGCAGACGCTGCAGCGCCAGTTGCCCGGGTTTCGCTGCAGCCAGTTGTTCTGGTGGTACAACATGTACGCGCAGGTGGACGCCGCCATCACCCCCCGTCCGCACTACCCCGCCGACGGCCGCAAACTGTTCGGCCTGTACTCCTCGCCGGCGAGCCTGCATGAGCGGATCGAACAGCAGATCGGCCAGTTTCCGTTCCAAAGTTTCTGGGGGCCGGCGGCCGGCATCGCCTCGAGCCGCTGGATCGTCGATTGCGCCATCGCCGAATTCGGGATCAACCGGCCCGACCTGCAATTGATCTACCTGCCGCACCTGGACTACAGCCTGCAACGCCTCGGCCCCGACGATCCGTCCATCGTCGATGAAGTCCGCGCCATCGACCACGAAGTGGGTCGCCTGCTGGCGTTTGCCCAGGCACAAGGCGCGGCGGTGATGCTGCTCTCCGAATACGGGATCGAAGCCGTCCACCAGTCGGTGTCCATCAACCGCCTGTTGCGCTCGCAGGGCCTGTTGCAGGTGCGCCAGTCCCTGAGCTGGGAACTGCTCGACCCGGGCGCCAGCGCGGCCTTTGCCGTGGCCGATCACCAGGTCGCACACATCTACGTCAAGCAGCCTCGGGACATACCACGGGTCAAGGCATTGCTGCAGCGGCAAGCGGGCATCGAGCAGGTGCTCGATAAGGACGACCAACGGACCTGGCATCTGCATCACCCGCGCAGCGGCGAGCTGGTCGCTGTCGCCTCGGCGGACTACTGGTTCGATTACTACTACTGGCTCGACGACCGCAAGGCACCGGATTTCGCCCGCACCGTGGACATCCATCGCAAGCCCGGCTACGACCCGCTGGAGCTGTTCATCGACCCCACCATTCGTTTTCCCAGGCTGAAGGTGGCGCGCCGCCTGTTGCAGAAAAAACTCGGATTTCGCTACTACATGGACCTGATTCCGCTGGACACCGGGCTGATTCGCGGCAGCCATGGCCGGCTGCCCACCAGCGAGGAAACCGGCCCGCTGCTCATCACCAATTGTGATCTGCCGTTACCCCAGCACCTTGCGGCCACGGCGGTGAAGCAACTGCTCCTGGAACACTTCCTGGGGCGCTCTCCTACCGACACGGCCAATGCCAAGGAGCTTCCATGCGGCGAGCCATTTCCATAACCGTTCTCAGTGCCCTGGCCGGTTTGGCCCAGGCACAGGACAACGACAGCTTTAATTGCAGCGACTTCCTCACCTACGGGACAGACGTTGACGCGACGCGTAAAGCGTTCAAACAAAGCCCCGAGGCCATGGCCTGGAACTGGTTCGTCTGCCTGAACCAATCCGACGCCCGGGGTTACAACCGTCAATGGGAGTCGTTCAAGCCCTCCGACCAGGTCTATCTGGCCAACGGCGCCAACCCCGGTTCGTACGACAGTCGCATGCGGCTGCCGGACGAGGTGATCAGGCAAGCCAACGCCCTGGGTCTGAACTCGAACCGAGTGCTGCACAACCTCAATGCCACCCAGCAGGTCGACGGCCTGAGTCTGGAAATGGGTGGTGCCGCCGTGCCTGACACACAAAAAGGTCACGTCGTGCGTTTTCAACTGCTGATGGGCCAGGACACCTACAACTACATCGTCAAGAACAATGTCTACAACATGAACGGTCAGGATGCCCTGTCGAGCAGCCTGAACTTTCCGGCTACAGCCTGGGAGTTGAAAGCCGCCTGGCTGTGGATCGGTGCGGACATGGCCTACAAGAAGAGGCTGGAAAGCGACGGCTACTATGTCGCCCAGGCCTATTACCCGGTGGGCACCGGCTACAGGGTCGGCTATGCGGCGTTGAGCGGCTTGCACGTGGTCAACAAGCTGACCTCCAGCTGGGTCTGGACCACCTTCGAAAACGTCAACAACTCCAAGTACACCGTGACCAAGGGCCAGCCATCGGCGCCGATGAAAAACCAAACCGGGCCGACATCGGCTGCGATACCGGTCAATACACAATTCCAGGCCAGTCAACCAGGACTCTCGAAGTACGAGCTGATCGGGGTGGAATACCAACGCATTACCCAGGTCCTGGCGAACTCGCAATTGGAATCGGCGTTCCAGGACACATCGTCCTGCCTGGCCTGCCACGACACCGCCGCCTACTCGAAGAACAGCGGTTATTTCAATTTCGCCATCCCGACCCAGGGCGGGCTCACCTACCCCACCACGCCGCTGTCGGAGAAGGACTTCACCGGCTACAACAAACTGGATTTTGTCTGGTCGCTCAAACGCGCCCAGTGGCAACGCTAAGGAGAGCACGACATGAGCGTACTGAATTTCCCCCGCATCTACCTCAACGGCGAGATGTTCTGGAACCCGCCAACGGCCAATAACAACGACAAGTTCCCGCTGTATGACGCGGTGAAGATGGACATCAATTGGCCGTTCGTGAAGCACTTCGGCATTGACCAGCACAACGCCCCCGACAGACTGATGCCATGGACCGTCTCCACGCAGTACATGGCTCACATGCCGACCTATGTGCAGCAGGTACCAGGCAATGTCGATCTGAACCATGACCCGTACATGCCGGCCGAATGGGATCTGTTCGGCGATAACGGTTGCGGCCTGGTGAACTACGGGAAAACAACGTCGACCGTCATCGGCGGCGAACTGCAGCCCAATACTTACATCGACCATGATCCGCTGGTGGGCGCGCCCTACCAGTTGCTCGGCAGCCCCCTGGGCAGCTCCACCCCCACTGCGGCGCGCTTCGTGGATATCAGTCCATGGCAGAACACGTTCACCGCATTGTATTTCGACAAACTGGTGCTGGGGGGTACGTCCTGCGGCCTGACCCTCAACCGCAAGTACCGGATGATGGACCGTTTCCTGAACTTCGGTTGGGGAGCCCTGGGTGGCCTGGTGAACGTCAGCACCACCTGGCAGACCTGCTTCCCCAAGGAGAACCTGGAATGGGTAATCGGCAAATCGTCCCTGCTGGCCAACCTCCAGCAGCAGATGGAGCAGCAAGGGGCACAGGGCCTGATGTTCCGCTTTTGCGTCTACCTGACCTGCTACGACAGGAATGGCATATTCAATGATTACCCGCAGAGCGTGAACACCCGCTCCAACGACCCGAACGTCATGGCGAAAGTGCGTGACCTGTACAACAAAGGCTTGAAAAACGTCAACGAGATTTTCTTCAACCCCGCCTACAGCCGCACCTCGGCAGTCCTGGGGCTGTGGTTCGCCAACGAATACCCCACCGCCCCTGCCGGGCTGCGCCTGGTGCCCGATCAGGAGGTGTCGATGAGCAAAGCACATTCCCAGGAGACCAAAAAAGTCAAGTTGGGGGTGATTTCGGCACAGATTAACGACTACACCCTGTCACTTGACCTGGGCAATACCTTTCCGAGCTATCCCGTGGATGACACGGCTGATATCCCCGTCCCGGAAAAATTCAATGCCGGTACCTACCACCTGGGCGCCGAAAAGGATGGAAAATTCAAGCCGGCGGTCATCTTGAGCTTCGCGCAATACCAGCAGGCTGCCTTCAACCAGCGCTCGGGTATCCTCGATATTCCCCTCGATGACTATACCAAGGGCATATTGGAATCCGGTCCGCTGATTCTGCGTCAGTTGGGCCTGTACAGCGCTCCCCAGACCGTCGCCGCCACCCAGCAGACATGGACCGCCGAAGTGATCGAGAGCGGCGGCTTCATCGACGTCGGTGACCGCAAGACGCTGAGCATCATGGTGCAGAAAAACGGCCAGCCGGCTGCCAACACCACGTTGTATGTGGCGGAGTACGGCAATCCCTACATGGTGACCACCAGCAACTATTACCTGGCGTTCAGTAACGCGGTCGACTTCACGCTGTTCTACGACAACCCGCCGGACCGCACCCAGAACACCGCCTGTCTGCCGCAGTTCACCGACGTGCCCCCGGTCGCACTCTATCGCAGCACCGGTAGCGGTCGCGGGCTGACCGACCTGCAGGACGTGTCTCAACCCGTAGGCAATCCGGTTGCTTATCAGAACTTTCTCAAGGTTTCCGGTACACCGATAGCCGTCGACCTGCGCCCCTGCCTGGTCTTTGAAAACCCCCAAACTGGCACCGGTACACTGCAGGACAATAAGGCCAGCGTCAGTTATTCCTACGCCATTATCACCACCAACGCCCAAGGCATCGCCCAGGTAGGCTGCCGGGCTGTGGCGCCGGGTTTCCCTACCTTGCGCTTCTTCGTGCAGGAGAATGGCAAAAAACCGGTCATTCCCTTCAGCTTTCCACTCACCCAGGCCTTCGTCGATTTCCTCGCGCCAATACGGGTGCTGCCCGTGGACATGCCGTTGCAACAGGAATTCGTCGACACCTGGAACGCCATCTACGAGGACACGGATGCCCCGGAACAACTGTGGAACACGTTCATCTATCCCAAGATCCTGCAAACCTTCTATTACCTGTACCCCATCATGAACAAGTTCATGCCGCTCAATTCCCGGACGCGCGTGGAGGGCGCCGTTGACCAATTGATCCTGCTGATCAGCAAGGATTACCAGGACCACAGCACCCTTGCGATGCCCATCACCCGGGACATGTCCCAGAGCCGTCGCGCCATATTGGAGCTGTGGGCCAAGCGTCTGGTGAAACTCAATTACCCCCCCAGGAAACTCAGCATGAGTGACTACAACGGCCTCTGACGAGTTCACCGAGGATCACCGGGTGGCGAACCCGCCACCCGGCACTTCACAGGAGTGTCGATATGAAAGCCAGCCTCTTGAGCCGACTGTTGTTACTGATCCTGTTGTTCAGTCCGGGGCTTTTTGCCCAACAGGACAGCAGCGCCGTGTACTTCACCATGGGGGTCCACAACAACGAGGGCTGCAACGAACAGAACGGCAACTGCATCGCCAGGCGCGCGCCGGGCGATCCTTCCGATCCATTCTTCCCCGCGTTCTGGATCAGCGACTGGACCATGTACCGGGTGATGCACAACTACGAGAAGAACCCGCCGCCCTATAGCGATCCGCCCAGCACCCTTGCCCCGGCGGACTACACCGTATCGCGAGGCACCAGCTATTACGACACGACGTACATTCCGGCCGATGGCGACGGCTTCGGTGCGATGATGGAGCACTACGAGAAATACTGCCTGCCGATCTTCCCGATCAAGAACAACAACTACACCTGCTCATTCGTGTCCCTGGGCAACAAGGCGTACTTCCTGACCTACCCGCAGGACCGCCCCAGCGACATGCCGGCCTGCTGCATGTTTTCACCGATGAACCATCCGCCCCGGCAAGACTTCATCAAGCACTTGCCCTACAGCGCCGAGCGCAGCAAGCACCTCGATGGCAGCGTCCAGGCCTACGCCGTGGACGTTGACTCTCCCCAGGGCCCCATCCTGTTCGGTTACGCCTTCTACAGGAAAATGACCGGGCAGCCGCCCTATCGGCATCCGCAATCATTCTATTTCTCCGGTGACGCCAAGGTCGCCGATGCGCCCATCGTCAGCCAGAACTACACCAACTTCCGCATCGCCAGGCCAGACCCGGCCCAGACCTGGGCCCAGGTGGCAGCGATGTGCCCGTCAAACCCGCCGCCCTGCCAGTTATTCGAGCCGCCAGCGTCCCGGAGCAACGGCCAGAAAGCCCAATGGAACAAGCTCATGCAGCGCAAACCCTGATCAAGGACGAAGCATTATCATGAACACTTCTCTTGGTTTTACCGCGATGCTACTGAGTGTCGTCAGCCTGCCTGCGCTCGCCCTGGCACCGTCCCAGCAGGACACGCCGAAGCCGACCACGACCCTCAATTGCCAGCCCCCCAACACCGCGCCTGCCGCCAATGCCAGCCAGGATCTGTTCGATCAATACAGCTGGCAGATGTTCATCGCCTTGAACTGGCCGGCACAGGACGGCCAGCGTGGCGACCCCAATTGCAACAAGCAACCCGGGGACCCCGGCTACACAGTCTGGCAGACCTACAAGAGCGTGGAAGAAATCTTCCTGCCCCAGGGTACCGACCCCGGCCCGTGGAACAGCCCGCAGCGGGCAAAGAGCCTGGCCATCATCAACATTGCCGCGCTGAAGAACAGCTCGCTGGTGAACGCCGTGGACCAGGCCGTCGGTGGCTGGCTGATCGACCAGGCAGGCAACCCCACCTACTACGATATCTCGGCCAACGAAACGTCCTATGACTACATCGTCGACAACCAGTACTACAACGCCGATGTGGTCTCCAAGGCCAGCAACATCGCCTTTCCCAACGGGGTCATCGAGGTCAAGTCGAGCTGGCGCATCCTCACGTCCAGCGACAACGCCAGCCGCTACCTGACCCAGTTTGCCCGCGTCGCGACGTTCGACGACCAGGGCCGCCGCACCGGTGTCACCGAGGCGTACCTGGGCCTGGTGGGGCTGCACATCATTACCAAGGCCAACGGGTACCCGCAGTGGATCTGGTCGACCTTCGAGCAGGTCGACAACGTACCGCCCAAGGCACTGGTGAACGGCAAGTGGATCGATCAACCGGCCGCAGGCACGGCCTATTCCTACTTCAACGCCGCGGCGCCCGTTACCAGCCTCAACCAGTCGCCCTGCGACTGGCAGACCCAGGGTACGCACCTGGTCTGCGTGCCCAAGGCCGGCACGACGTTCCAGACCCCGAACCCATTGAACCGGGTCACCCCGATTGCCGACGTGACCAACGGCGTCAACGCCAATTACCAGTCCGATCCTGGCCTGCAAAAAAGCGTGCTCAAGTACTACCAGCTCATCACTACCCAGCGCCCGCTGATGCCCGACAACCCCAGTAATCCCCTGGGCCAGCCGACACCGTCGCTTTCGGCCAACGTGACCATGGAAAGCTATATCCAGCCCAACAGCAGCTGCATGAATTGCCACTCCATGGCGACACCGGTCAGGAGCCCCTACAAATCCGATTTTTCCTATCTGTTCAAATTCGCCAGTTCGCCTGTCATCAAATCCATCAAGGACGAGAAATAGATCATGAGCATCCTGAACGGACCCCGACTGAATTTCTGGGGCGGCATCCGCACCGATGTCAGCCTGCCGAACAACTCTCCCACCATTCCCTACAACGGCAACGAGGAGTGGCCGCTGTTCGACCTGACCACTTCGACCCTGGCGCCAGGGGCCCAGTCCTATACCGACGAGCAGTTGAACGACATGATCAACGCCCCCAACGGCACCTACTACACCGCCGGCGGCTGGAATCACTACGGGCAGCACGTCGTCGACATGCAGAACGCCCTGATCAGTTCCCAAGGCGCGCCAGGCGGCATCAGCACCACCGGCGATCTGGTGGGCCAGCCGGTCTACCTGCTCGGTTCGGTGGACCCGGTGACCGGCCAAGGGCCGGTGTCTGGCCCGATGATGGTGGACCTGGATCCCTCCGGAACGACGACCACGCAGATCTTCGTTGGTGGCCTGCAGATCGGCGGCAACAGTGACATCCAACTGCTGATCCACAGCAATACCGTGTGCAGCAGTCTCGACGTGGCGGTTCGTGTACTGCTCCCCAAATCAATGGACGCACCGGGCTCCTTCCACGCCAGCGGCACCTTCCAGCTGACCTTTCCCTTGAGCAGCATCGTCAGTTGGAACCAGAACAGCGCCGGGTTGCGCTCGATCATCCAGGCGCCGGGGGCGACGGGCATCGTCCTGCGTTTCGTCATGTTCGAGATGTGCCCGACGATGACCACCGAACAACTGGACGCCGATTATGCCGCCGGCAAATACACACCCAACCCGAGCATCGGCCGGGTCATCGGCACATTGGCCCCGGCCTTCGCCGATGAGCCGCTGAACTGTCAGCCGGGCCGGCAACTGGTCAACCAGGCGACCGGGGGCACCGGCTACGCCGAACTGGGGGAGAAAAACGGTTACCTGAGCATCGACATGGTGAACGTCATCCCCAAGGAAACCTTCCGGGCTGTCCGGGACGACATCACCAGCCCCATAGGGCCCAACGCCGACTACGGCCCCGTCACCTTCACCGCCGGCACCACCACCCTGGCGACCCTTGAACCGACCAGCCGCTTCCTGTCCGACTACTACGTCTATGGCGGTATCGTCGACCTGCCCATGACCTTCGATCAGCAGCAGGCCGTGCAAACCAGCGCCCTGGCGATCAATGCGCCCGGCAAGGTCGCCACCACAACGCTGCAAGCCACCGAATCGACCTATCGGGTCTACGCCGACCAGCGCAACGTCTATCTGGATGACTACCCCAACGGACTGTCGATCACCCTGCAAGTCCGCTACCTGGGCGGCCCGGTGACCAGCACCACCGAAATCGGCCTGCAAGCGGGACCTTCTGCGGTGTATACCGATCCGCAATATTGGGACTTCCTCGACTTCCCCGCCTCGCTCACCTTGGACAGCGGCCAGTTGTCGGTCAGTTTTCCCGTCACCCTCAAACCGGACAGCGCCGCCCAGGCGGGCTTCGTCGCACTGACCTACACGGCCAACGGCAGTGCGGCCAGTGCCTACTTCACCAACATGCGCAAATACGCCCAGACCGATTTCGGCATCCCCACGGGCACCACCATCACCTGGCCGCTGATGTATCCCAACGTCCTGCGTTTCCATTACCTGGCCTTCCCCGCGATGTCGCGCTACGTCCCGTTGAACCAGCCCGACGCAATCATGGGCGCGAAGAATGCCATTCTCGCCCGGACCTCGGACGCCTACAAAGGCACCACATTGTTCATGCCCGTGGTGCGTTCCATGTCGCCCTGCCAGCGGGCGCTGCTGCGGGCCTACCTCACCGGGGAACCGTGGCAAGCGCCGCAGTGATCACGCCCCTTGCCCCATGGAGAGAGCCCCCATGCCCATCCAGATCCCGGCGCAGCCCAACGAAACCCTGCGCCCCAGCACCCTCATCGCCGAGGGCCTGCTGAACCCTCGCGGCGTCTGCGTGCAGGTCGATGGCAGCCTGCTGCTGGCCGAGGCCGGTTCCGGCCTGCCGCAGCAGACCTTCAGCGGTCGCATCACGCGCTGGCGTCCCGATCCCCATGTACCCGGTGCCTATCTGCCGCCGGAGGTCGTGGCAGACGGCTTGCGCGCCATGAACATGCAGGCGCGCATGTTGCGCGATGAAATCATGGGCCTGTCGGATATCGCCTGCGGCGAGGGACGCTGCCTGGCCAGCCAGACCGACTACGTCGACGGATCAAGGCTGCTGGACCTGCAATACACGCCGCCCGAACCGGTGTTTCACAGCCGCGGCAATCTGAACGCGCTGTGTTACCACCCCTTTCGCCACAGTTGGCTGGCCGTCAAACCCGATACCAACCAGTTGGTGGAGTTCGTCATCGGACAGGACGAACGCGTGTTGGTCCAGTTGCCCGAACTGGCGCAAGGCCAGGAAGCCGTACCGGTGACCCTGGTGTACGAACCGGCGACGGAGGCCGTGCTGATCAGCCTGTTTTCCGGCGAACTGCGAGGCGACCCAAGCCGCAGAGGCATCGACTTCGCCGACAAGGCCGGCCAGGTCATTCGGGTCCACCCCGACAGCGGGCAGATCGAACGGCTGATCAGCGGCTTGCAACTGCCCACGGGCGTGGCGCTCTGCCCGAGAGGGAACGTGTTGGTGCTGGAGCTCTGCGACAGCCTGCAGCAACCCCTGCTGCCCGACTGGAACGGCGAGGTCCGGCATGGTGGCTTCACCCGGTTCTCGGGCCGGCTGTTGAGCTGCAATCTGCAGACAGCCCAGGTCGATGTGCTGGCCCGGAATCTCGATACCCCGTCCAACCTGTGTGTGGTGCAGCACGCCGTGCTGGTAAGCGAAGGCATGGGCCTGATCGGAAGACCGTTGCCCACGCCAGACCATCAGATCGTCCCACTCAGTGGCAGGCTTCGCCGGGTATCGCTCTGATCGACCGCGCGGCGGGGCATTCCTGTCCCCGCCGCCGTCGATGCCCTGGAATGGAAAACGCTTCCAAGGCAGGCTCGTCTACCATCCCCGGCCGCTACCGTGAACAGGCAGCCAGGCTGCGGTCAGCCGGAACAGGATACGAATCGAGTCATGGCGCCCATCGCGTGAAGACGAAGTCATGGTTCTGCACGCGCGCCTGGTGACAGGCGAAGCAGGTCTGGTGCTGTGCTTCATCGGCGGGCTTGCCGTTGATGAAGCGACCGAACCCCCAGCCACCGGTCGATGCGTACTTGCTGGAGTCCTTGACCATGACCTGGACGGTGGTGGCCGCGCCGGGAATGGACGCCGGTTCGAACTCCGGCGACTGGACGTGTTTCCAGGCCAGCTTGACCAGCACCGTGCCGTCGGGGAATGGCAGCGTAGACGCCTGGTAGGCCTTGATCGCCAGGTCATTGCCCAATACGGCCCGGAGTTCGTCCAAGGGCGCGGCCTCCTGTGCCGGCGCCACGAGCGCCCATTGGCGGTAGCCGTCGGGCAGCTTGACGCCGTAGATGGGTGAGACATCGCCGCCGCCCGTGTCGCCCAAGGCGACGCCGGCGAAGGTGGCCATGGCGGCAGTCAGCAAGGTCAGGTATCGGATTTTCATCATCGATCTCCTTGTACCCCATTCACAGATGATCGGCATCGATCACCGCCTGGGCGAAAGCCTGCGGGGCCTCCTGCGGCAGGTTGTGGCCGATGCCACCGCTGATCAGGCGATACTCGTACTTGCCGGTGAAGCGCTTGGCATAGGCCTCGGCAGGCGGATGCGGTGCCCCGTTGGCATCGCCTTCGAGGGTGATGGTCGGCACGCCGATGGACGGGAACGTCGCCAGTTTCTTCTCCAGCGCATCGTAGCGGGCTTCGCCCTTGACCAGGCCCAGGCGCCAGCGATAGTTGAAAATGGTGATGGCGGCATGGTCGGGGTTCTGCAAAGCGGCGGCGCTTCGGTCGTAGGTGGCGTCATCGAAGTTCCACTTGGGCGAGGCCAGTTTCCAGATCAGCTTGGCGAAGTCATGGGTATTCTTCTCATAGCCCAGACGACCACGCTCCGTCGCGAAGTAGAACTGATACCACCACTGCAACTCGGCGGCCGGCGGCAGCGGCGCCTTGCCCGCCGCCTGGCTGCCGATCAGGTAACCACTGACGGCGACCAGCGCCTTCACCCGCTCCGGCCATAGCGCCGCGACGATGTCGGCCGTGCGTGCGCCCCAGTCATAGCCGCCGAGCACCGCCTGCTTGATGTTCAGCGCGTCCATGAAGTCGATCAGATCCTTGGCGAGGGCAGCGGGTTGACCGTTACGCACGGTCCTGGCCGAAAGAAAACGCGTATCGCCATAACCCCGGGCATACGGAATCAGCACCCGATAGCCCTTCTCCGCCAGCGCCGGCGCCACGTCGGCGTAACTGTGGATGTCGTAGGGCCAGCCGTGCAGCAGGATCACCACCGGCCCGTCCGCAGGCCCGACTTCGGCATAGGAGACATCCAGCAGGCCCGCCTTGACATGCTTCAGGGGACCGAACGAAGTGTGGCTGCCCGGGGTAATGGCGCCGATGGTGCTGGCCGGTACTTCGGCGGCGCTCGCCTGCGCCGAGGCAGCGCCCAGGGCGCCCAGTTGCAGCAAGGCAATCGCCAGGACAGACGGCGCGAGCAGACGCCGAAGGCGCGGTGAAAAGGTTGGGGTCGACAGAGTCGTGGCCATGGTGAATCTCCCGTGGGGACGGCAAGTAGCGGTTCGAAATGTGAGATCGGTTGGAAGCGGTTCGCCAACGGATTTACCCGAGGCAAGACGGCCCTGCGCTGTCTCGATGAGATCATTTGATGCCGGGGAGGTGTCTCGGATGTGTCACGGCGGCCCGTTTAAGCAACAGTCCGTATCGATGCGGGGTTTTGTTACATAGAGATACAAAAGCGATCGAGGCGCTTCCAGGGCTGTTGCAGCCCTGGGTATCGCACGGCAGGTCTATCGGTCAGCGCCGGCCTGCTCTCTCACACGGGCCAACACGACCTGCAGGGGGTGCAGCACCGTTGTGCCCTCCTGGCGCTTGATCTGGCTACGGCAGGAATACCCATCGGCAACGACTCGCCCCGTGCGGTTGAGCCGCTTGATGAGCGGTTTCCAGGACTGTCCGTAGATCGTGTCCGATGTCGTGGCATTGCGTGCTTCGTGACCGTAGGTCCCCGACATGCCGCAGCAGCCACTGGCTGGGACCTGAAGGGTCAGCCCCATGCGTTCGAATATCTTCTGCCACAACGCGACACTGCCCGGCTCGTTGGTCTTTTCCGTGCAATGGGGAAGGAACTGGTAAGGCTCATCCGTCTGCGTGACCTGCGTGTGCGGCATTACACTGGCCAGCCACTCTTGCGCGAGCAGCACCCGAGGCGCCACGTCGCCCGCGGCCTTGGTGTATTCCTGTCGATAGACCAGGGTCATCGCCGGATCGAGTCCCACCAATGGAATCCGGTAGTGCTGCAGGCTCGACAGCGTCTGCCCGTTGAAGTTGGCGGCCTTTTCGAACGCCTTGAGGAAACCCTGGACCTGGAGCGGCTTGCCATTGGGCGCGTACGGGGCCAGGTAGACCTTGTAGCCAAGCCGAGCAATCAATTCCAGCCAGTCAACCAGCAACGGGGTTTCAAAGAAACGCGTGAAGGCATCCTGGACGAGGATGACGCTTTTCTCTCGCTGCTCGTCTGACAGCGCGGCTAGACGTTCAGGCGTCGCGGCCTCCACGCCCCATGTCCGACAAGCGGCCGTGAAGTCCACCAGGCTGAGCAGCGGACTGTCCACCATCCCGGCGGCCCGTTCGAGTACCCAGCGAACCGGCCGTGCGCCCATGACGAAATTGTAGAGGCGCGGCATCCTGGCGATATGGGGCACCGTATATTCCAGGGACCCGATCAGGTAGTCCTTGAGGGGGCGCAGATAGCGGCTGTGGTAGAGCTCGAGGAAACGCGAACGAAACTCCGGCACGTTCACCTTGACCGGGCATTGGCCCGCGCATGACTTGCAGGCCAGGCACCCGGCCATTGCCTCATAGACTTCGTGGGAAAAATCCCGCTGCCCCATTTTCTGCGCCAGGCTGTTGATAGCGCGACGGGCCATGCTCCAGGGGGCGGCGGCCCGCAGCCGGTCGCTCGCCGCCAGGACATCGACACCCTCCAGCCCCTGCCGCCTCAGCCATTCGCGTATCAACGATGCCCGGCCTTTCGGAGAATGGACTCGATTGCGCGTGGCTTTCCACGACGGGCACATGGCGTCATCGGGGTCGAAGTTGTAGCAGGCGCCGTTGCCGTTGCAATGCACCGCCGCGTCATAGCTTTTCCAGACGCGCTCATCGATGGTCCGATCCAGCTCGCCGCGCAACGTCACTTCGTCAACCCGAGTCAGGCGCGCGCCGGGAACCGTCGCCGGCGTGGCGATCTTGCCTGGGTTGAGTTGGTTGTTGGGGTCGAAAGCCGCCTTGAGCGCCTGCAAGGCCGGGTACAGGTCACCGAAATAGTCCGGCACATACTGCGACCTCAAGCCCTTGCCATGTTCGCCCCACAGCAACCCGCCATATTTCTGGGTCAGGGCCGCGACGGCATCGGAGACAGGCCGGACCAGGGCCGCCTGGGCAGGGTCCTTCATGTCCAGGATCGGGCGCACATGCAGCACGCCGGCATCGACGTGGCCGAACATTCCGTACTGCAAGCCATGGCTGTCCAGCAGGGCCCGAAACTCGAGGATGAAATCCGCGAGATTTTCGGGAGGCACAGCGGTGTCTTCGACAAACGGCTGCGGCCTGGCCTCGCCCTTGACGTTGCCCAACAGGCCCACCGCGCGCTTGCGCATCGCATAGACCCGCTTGAGCGCATCGGCACCGATGGCCAGCGTATGGCCCAGGCGCACCACCGAGGTATCGCGCTGCAAATGCTGCACGAATTCGTGGACCCGCTGCTGGAGCGCCTCTTCGTCGTCTGCGCTGAATTCAATGAGGTTGATCCCCAGCGTCGGCCTGGCGGGGTCTTCAGGGAAATACTCGGCGACGCCGTGCCAGACGATGTCGTTCATCGCCAGCATCAGCACCTTGGAATCCACGGTCTCGATGGACAGCGGCTTCATCGCCATCAGTGCCTTGGCGTCTCGCAAGGCGTCCATGAATCCGGCATAGCGCACGTTCACCAGGATGGAATGCCTGGGGATGGGCAGGACGTTGAGTTTTGCCTCGACGATAAAGCCCAGGGAGCCTTCGGAACCGCAAAGCACGCTGTTGAGATTGAAGCGCCCGTCGGCTTCACGCAGGTGAGCCAGGTCATAGCCCGTCAGGCAGCGATTGAGTTTCGGAAAGGTGGTCTCGATCAGTTCGGCCTGGGTAGCGACGATGTCCAGGGCGCACTGGTAGACCTGCGCGACCCGATCGCCGCGACCGGCCAGCGCAGACAGTTGCGCCCCATCCATGGGCGAACTGGTGAAGTAGGCGCCCCCCACCAGCACCGTCGACAGTTCAAGGACATGATCGCGGGTCTTGCCGTAAGTGCAACTGCCCTGGCCGCTGGCATCGGTATTGATCATGCCTCCGACGGTCGCGCGATTCGATGTCGAGAGCTCCGGCGCGAAGAACAACCCATGGGGCTTGAGCGCCGCATTCAACTGATCCTTGACCACGCCACTCTGCACCCTTACCCAACGCTCCTCGACGTTGATCTCCAGGATGCCGTTCAGATGACGGGACAGGTCCACCACCACCCCATCGGTCAGCGACTGGCCGTTGGTGCCCGTCCCTCCCCCGCGAGGCGTGAGCACCACCTGGCTGTGCTCGGCCTGGCCGGCCAACCGCGACAATAGCTGCACATCCTGCACGTCGAGGGGAAACACTGCCGCCTGGGGCAGGCGCTGGTAGATGGAATTGTCGGTGGCCAGGACCGTCCGGTCGCCAAGGTCGCGGGCGATCTCGCCGCGAAACCCCGCAGCCTGGAGCGCGTTCAAAAAAGCGTCATAAGTCGCTTCCTGGGCAGAGGAAGGCGCTAACCGGGCAATCATGATGGGATTCCTGCAGGCTAAAAGCTAATCTATGCATTCTTATTACGCATGCTCAGGACAAGCCAAGCTGAACAGGCGCATGTGATTTCGCTGATTCTTGCGGCTATTGGTCCTTGAGACAAACGTAATTCCTGCTGGTTTTGCATGAGCGTTATGAATGAACCCGAGAAGATTGACGCCTTCGATGTCGCTGTTGATCGCCTTCGAAGCAGCCGCCCGTCATGGCAGCTTCACCAAGGCCGCCGACGAGCTGGCATTGACCCAGAGCGCTGTCAGTCGCCAGGTGCAGACCCTGGAGGCGCAACTTGAAATCGAATTGTTCAGGCGCGAGGGTCGGAAGATCGAATTGACGGCGGCCGGGGCCCTGTACCAGCACGAACTGACGGCGGCACTGGGTCGCATTCGAAGCGCTACATTGCAGGCCATTTCGTACAGCAGCAACGACGGCCCCCTGAACCTGGCGGTGCTGCCGACCCTGGGTTCGAAATGGCTGCTGCCACGCATGCATGAGTTCTATGCCCGGCATCCCGGGATACTGGTCCACATCCACTCCCGGATCATCCGCGAGGATGTCCAGGCATCCACCCAGGACATGAACGCGATCATCTGCGCCGGTCACGGCGAGTGGCCCGGCTACATCGCCCATGAACTGTTCCCGGAAAGACTGGTGGTGGTCGCCAGCCCCACGGCACTGCCCGAATATCGCACCCTGTCCCCCAAGGACATCACCGGACAGGTACTGTTGAACGTCGTATCGAGGCCCAGCGTCTGGCCGGACTGGTTCGACGCCCATGGCCTGGACCACCGGCACATGAGGTCCGGCCCCGGCTTCGAGCTCACGGCGCACCTGATCCAGGCGGTGTCCGCAGGCATCGGCATCGGCTTGATCCCCCACATCCTGGTGCAGGACGAATTGAAGCGCGGCGGACTGGTCGCCCTGTCCGAACCGATGGAAAGCGGGCGCAGCTACTTCCTCGCCTACCCGTCCCGCTACCAGCACCTGCCCTCGCTGAAGGCCTTCAGCCAGTGGCTGTTGTCACTACCGCTCCCCGATCAATGAGCCCTGGCGGTCGTGCAAAAAAAAATGGACCTCTTTTCAGAGGTCCATTTTTTTCACGGCCAGGTACGAGAAACGAGATTCACCTGGTCAGGGAATCTCAAGCGTCTCAGTTCCAGGGACGGTCTCCATGTTCGTCCTTGATGCGGGTCGGCAGGCCCATCACGTCCAGCGCCTTGAGGAAAGCCTCGGCGGGCAACTCCTCGACGTTGACCATGCGCTGCACGTCCCATTCGCCACGGGCAACCAGCAAGGCGGCAGCCACTGGCGGTACGCCGGCGGTATAGGAAATGCCCTGGCTATCGGTTTCCGCATAGGCTTCTTCGTGATCGGCCACGTTGTAGATGAACACTTCGCGCGGCTTGCCATCCTTGGTGCCCTTGACCAGGTCGCCGATGCAGGTCTTGCCGGTGTAGCCGGGCGCGAGGGAGCTCGGATCAGGCAGCACGGCCTTGACTACCTTGAGCGGCACGACCTCCAGCCCTTCGGCGGTCTTGACCGGTTGTTCCGAGAGCAGGCCGAGGTTCCTGAGCACGGTGAACACGTTGATGTAGTGCTCGCCGAAGCTCATCCAGAACCGCACGTTGGGCACGCCGAGGTTTTTGGACAGGGAATGCACTTCATCGTGACCGGTCAGGTAGAGATTCTGCGTCCCCACGACCGGCAGGTCGTCGGTACGCTTGACCTCGAACATGGTGTTGCTGGTCCACTCACTGTTCTGCCAGCTCCACACTTGTCCGGTGAATTCGCGGAAATTGATTTCCGGATCGAAATTGGTGGCGAAATACTTGCCATGGGAACCGGCATTGACGTCGAGAATATCGATCGAGTCGATCCGGTCGAAATACTGTTGTTGCGCCAGTGCCGCGTAGGCGTTGACCACACCCGGGTCGAAACCCACGCCGAGAATGGCCGTGATGTTCTTCTGCTGGCATTCTTCGAGGTGCTTCCACTCGTAGTTGCCGTACCAGGGCGGCGTCTCGCAGATCTTGCCCGGTTCTTCGTGAATGGCGGTGTCCAGGTAGGCCACGCCGGTATCGATGCAGGCGCGCAGCACCGACATGTTGAGAAAAGCGGAGCCGACGTTGATGACGATCTGCGATTCGGTCTCGCGGATCAGCGCCTTGGTCGCCTCGATGTCCAGGGCGTCCAGGGCGAAAGCCTTGATTTCAGCGGGTTGTTTGAGGCTACCCTTGGCCTTGACGCTGTCGATGATGGCCTGGCATTTGGAGATGTTGCGCGACGCGATAGCAATACGACCGAGTTCATCGTTGTGCTGCGCGCACTTGTGGGCCACCACCTTGGCGACACCTCCTGCACCAATGATAAGAACGTTCTTCTTCAATTTTCTCAATTCTCCTTTGCGCCAGTTACGAGAGGCTGGACAGATAGTCTTCGAACCCAAATTCACGAACCACCTCGACACTACCGTCGAGTTGTTTCACTACGATGGATGGCATTTTCAAACCGTTGAACCAGTTTTTCTTGACCATGGTGTAACCCGCCGCGTCGATGAACGACAGTCGATCGCCGATGGCCAGCGGACGATCGAATTGGTATTCGCCGAAGATGTCTCCGGCCAGGCACGACTTGCCGCATACCATGTAGGTGTGCTCGCCCTCGCTGGGCG
Source organism: Pseudomonas sp. NFACC32-1 (assembly GCF_900101215.1). Classification (NCBI taxonomy): domain Bacteria; kingdom Pseudomonadati; phylum Pseudomonadota; class Gammaproteobacteria; order Pseudomonadales; family Pseudomonadaceae; genus Pseudomonas; species Pseudomonas sp. NFACC32-1. The sequence continues at coordinate 781,306 of NZ_FMUL01000001.1, read as the reverse complement.
CCAGCTTGGCGTTCAGGCGATAGATCAGCAGATCGAGCATGTGGGCTTCGATGGAGCTGTCCACCACGGCCAGGTGCTTGCCGTTGTAGAGGGTGTCGAGCACGGTGACTTCCAGCGAAGCGCTCTGGGTGATCGCCGCCTCGCCCGGTTCCAGGTAGACCTGCACGCCATACTTCTCGGAGAACGCCTTGAGGCGTGCGCAGAATGCGTCCAGGGCATAACCCTCGCCGGTGAAATGGATGCCGCCGCCCAGGCTGACCCACTCGACCTTATGCAACAGATGACCGAAGCGTTCCTCGATAGTGCCCAGCATCTGGTCGAACAGGCCGAAATCGCCGTTCTCGCAGTTGTTGTGGAACATGAAGCCGCTGATCTGCTCGATCACCGCCTCGACCTTGACCGGGTCCCACTCGCCCAGGCGACTGAACGGACGGGCCGGGTCGGCCAGCAGGTAGTCGGAGCTGCTCACTTGCGGGTTGACCCGCAGGCCGCGCACCTTGCCTGCGCAAGCCTGGGCGTGACGCTGCAGCTGGCTGATGGAGTTGAAGATGATCTTGTCGCAATTCTCGATCATCTCCTCGATCTCATTGTCGGCCCAGGCCACGCTGTAGGCATGGGTCTCGCCAGCGAATTTCTGGCGACCGAGCTTGAGCTCGTACAGCGACGAGGAGGTGGTGCCGTCCATGTACTGCTGCATCAGGTCGAACACCGACCAGGTGGCGAAGCACTTGAGCGCCAGCAGGGCCTTGGCCCCGGACTGCTCGCGCACGTAGGCGATCTTCTGCATGTTCGCCAGCAGTTTTTGCTTGTCGATGAGGTAGTACGGTGTCTTGATCATTTCGAGGCCCCCGGCAAGGCCAGCCAAAAAAGGATGCGCATTGTGCCTTCACTGGCCACAGATCGAAAGTGCAGCTTGCCGGATCGATTCGAAACACCCGCCAGGCGCCTGTCGCGCAAGCCCTCGCCAGAGCGCTCCCAGGCCCTCCGGGCGGTTTTTGGCAAAAAAATGCCACTCATCGAGTGGCCTTTACCGTGACACAAGCCAGAACGGTGATTCGTCACTGGGTATTCACGCCGCCCTAGGTCTCGACGGCACTCATCCCCACGGGCGCCGTTTCCTGCCAGTCATCGGCCTGGCGCCCCAACTGCCAGCCCAGGTAGCCCCATAGCAGCGCGCACGCGGCGCCAATCACCGCCACCAGTGCGGCGCCCTGCCCCAGCATGTCCAGAAGGCTCTTGGCCCAGCCGCTCACGGCGTCGCCGCCACGATAGACCACGGTGTCGATGAAGTTCTTGGCCTTGTACTTGCTCTCGGCATCCAGGGGCGCGAAGAGCATTTCCCTCCCCGGCCGGACGAATGCGTACTCGCCGATCCGTCGCACGATCATCAACGTCGCCAGCAGCGCGAACCCGGGCGCCAGCGCCAGCCCCAGGAAGCCGACGCACATGATCAACGGCACGACCGCCAGCAACGTACGCACCCCCAGCCTGGGCGCGATACGCCCGCTGATGAACAACTGGGACACAAGCGCACCGGCCTGCACAATGATGTCGATGGTGCCGAAGACACGAACCTGCGCCTCACGATCCGGAAAATGCTCGTTCACCAGGCGCGCCTGTTCGAAATAGAGAAAGGTGCTGACCGTCGCCAGCAGCACCACGAACCCGGCGATCCCCAGCAGGTAAGGCGAGCGGAGCACGGCGCTCAGGCCGCTGAACGGATTGCCCCCCAAGGGCTGCCGGGGGCTCTGGGTCGGCGCGGCGCCTGGTCGCCCGGCCCCACCGGTCTCACGCCATCTCATCAGCGTCCGCTTCAGCACCAGCGTGGCGCCGAGCAACAGGGCCGCGATCAGCATCAACCCCGAAGCGCCCACCAGGCCGATGAGCGCCGCGCTCAGTGCCGGCCCCAGCAGGCCGCCGATGCTGGCCCCCGCCGCGATGAAAGCGAACAGGCGCTTGGCCTGGCCGCTGTCGAACACATCGGCCATCAGGCTCCAGGCCACGGATACGACGAACAGGTTGTAGACCGATATCCAGACGTAAAAGACCCGGGCCAGCCAGACGCTGTCCGGGGCGAACTGGAAGAACTCGACGAACAGCAAAAGGTTGATACCGAAGAAGCCATACACCCAGTCGATCAGGCGCAAGCGCGCAACCCGCGCGCTCAACCAGGCGAACAACGGAACGGCCGCCAGCATCACCAGGAAGGTCGCGGTGAACAGCCATTGCAGATTCTCCACACCGGCGGTGATCCCCATCGACTCACGGATCGGCCGCAGCATGAAATAACCGGCGAACAGGCAAAGGAACAGCAGGAAACCGCACAGCGCCGGACGCAGCTCATCGTCGCGGGCATTGATGGCGAGGCTCAGCCGGTGCAGATGCCGGTGCAGATAGTTTGGCGCACTCATGAAAGCTCCAAAGGTAACAGGCCAGAGAAACAGGCACGGGGCGTACTCCCCGTGCCCGGGGTCGCTTCACGGATAGCTGACCCCCGTGAGCCGCTCGGACAGGGTCCAGAGCCGGTCGGCGTCCGCCGTCCGCGTAGCCGCTGCCGGCACCTTGGCGAACCCCAGCGGACCGCGTTTTTCTTCATCGCCCACCGGACCGTAGTAGGCCCCGCCGACAGCCTCGCGGGCCGTGGCCGCATACAGCGTGGGCAAGGCTCCCTGCGCAGCGGAGTGGTATTTGTCCCGATCCTCGGCCCAGCGCTGGCCGAACTCGCTGTTCAAGCCAGGGCCGCGCGCGATCAGTTCGGTGACCGCCACGCCGGGATGCGCCGCAATGCTGCGAATGCCCCAACCCTCGGCCTCGCTGCGCCGCTGCAAGGCAAAGGCCCAATGCAGGATGGCGAGTTTGGATTGCGCATAGGCCGCATAGGGCTGGTACGCCTGCTCGGACTGCAGGTCGTCGAAGTTCATCGCCCCGCGACCGGCGGCAATACTTGAAAGGCTCACCACCCGGGCGTCCTGGCTTTGCCGCAACAAGGGCACCAGCAGGCCGGTCAGGGCGAAGTGTCCCAGGTAGTTGGTTGCCAGCTGCATTTCAAAACCGTCGACCGACGTACCTCGCTCGGGAGGCGCCATGATGGCGGCGTTATTGATCAACACATCGAGGCGCGGCAAGCGCTGATTGAGCTTTTGCGCCAGCTCGCGCACCGAGGACAGATTGGCCAGGTCCACGGACTCGAACTGCACCCTGGCGTCGGGCACCGCTTGCCGGATTCGCGCGATGGCCTCCGCGCCCCGCTCCGGGTTGCGCGCGGCGATGATGACTTCGGCACCGGCACGCGCGAGCGCCAGCGCATCCTCGTAGCCCATGCCGCTGGTGCCGCCGGTGACCAGGATGATCCGGCCATCCTGGGAGGGCATGTCCCGCGTCGACCACTGCGGTTTCGGCGCGGCAGTATCAGCCGCTTCGATGCTCACCGCACCGAGCAACGTGACGCCGACGGTAAGCCCTCGGGCCAGTTTCATGAGTCGGCCCACAGGGCCCGTTGCAGATGTTGTCGTATTCCACATGATTGGAGATCTCTGTTCGAAGGATGAACTGCACCCGCACACGCTCACTGAAGCGTGCAGGCCTCGGTCAGTTGCAGGAAGCTGACCTGCTCTGTGCTGCCCTGGGTGTTCACGTAGGTCATATGGGCGCGCACGACCTCGCACGTTCGCGAGGGGGGTACCTCGATGCGAACGACCTTGGCGATATCCAGGGGCATGCCGTATTCATAGGCCGGGGCCCGCGTCTGTTCCTTGGCGAACAGTGACGGGCTGCCCAGGGGGACGACGGCCAGCAGACCGATGATGGAAACGGTTCGAATGTTCATGGTGCTCTCCACGACTGTCCTTTACCGGGATGGTGGTAGCACTCTAGGGAGTAGAGACTGACGTCAGGGTGACTGCTGACTGACAGGAAGATGTCAAACGCCGGGGTTCGCCGCAGCAGGCTCTTTACGAAGAGCCTCGAGCCTAAGGTCAGGCAAGGGGATAACGGCCGAGCAAGCGCAGTGGGCTGGCGTGCATGAGCATTACGGCGCGGTTTTCAACGCGGCATCAACGGGTATCAAGGCTTACAGCGCCTAGACCGAATCGTGGGGCAAGGCCTGGCTCATCAGGGAAAACCCGAAGGTATTGAAGCCGTCCTTGCTATGGGCGAACACGCGTCCACCGTGCATGGACGCCACCGCCCGCACGATGGAGAGGCCCAGGCCATGATGCGCATCGCTTCGCGCCCTGGCGGCGTCGGCGCGATAGAAACGCTCGAACAGATGTTCCAGGTGCACGGTGTCGATGGGATCGCCCGCGTTGGAAACGCTCACCTCTACCTGTATCCCCTGGCTCACCAGGTTCACCGTGATAGTGCTGGCCGGCACTGCGTAGCGCGCGGCGTTCTGCAACAGGTTGGCCAGGGAGCGGTGGAACAGCCGTCGGTCGATGCGCGCACGCATATCGCCCGTGACCACCACGTTCAACTGCCGGTCGAGCAGGACCGGCTCCAGGTACTCAACGGTCTTGCTCGCCTCCTCGTACAACGAAACATCGCTGAGCTCGGTCGCCCGCTGCCCGCTTTCGGCGCCGGCCAGGAACAACATGTCGTTGACCAGGGTGGCCATGCGCTCCAGCTCTTCGAGGTTGGACTGCAACAGATCCTGGAGCTCACCGACGTCACGCCCGTGGGCCAGGGCGACCTGGGTCTGCCCGATCAGGTTGGTCAAAGGCGTGCGCAGTTCGTGGGCCACATTGGCGTTGAACCCTTCGAGCTGGCACCAGGCGGCTTCCTGGCGAGCCAGGGCGCCGTTGAACGACACCGCCAGCTCCTGCAATTCGCCCGGCAATGCCTCGGTGTCCAGCCGCTGCTTCGAATCCCCCGGCGGCAGGCTGTTGGCCTGCCTGCTCAGGCGCCTCACCGGCCCCAGGCCGAAACGGGCAATCCAGTAGCCAAGCAGCGCCACCAGCACAACGCCCACGGCTGAAATCAGGATCAGGATCTTGGTGAAGTGTCCCAGGGTCTTCATGAACGGCGTCGAATCCAGCCCCACGATAAAGCGCAGTTCCGGACGGCTGCCCAGGGCGGGAATGGTCTTGACCAGCAACATCATCGGGCGAGCCCGATCCGGTATTTCCAGGGTGGAGAAGCCTTCCGGACGCTTCGACCAGTCCTGGCCATCCGGCATCTGCCCGCCGTAGCTGTAGGCCGGGTTGTCCACCACCACCCAGTAGCGCACCCGTTCATCGGCAGGCGTCAGGCCATCCAGCTTTTGTCGCAGGCCGACCCAGAACGCCGGCGAGTCGTATTTGGCGAGCACCGGATCGAGCACGGAATGGCGCAGGATCAGCTCGTTCTGCATCTGCTCGTTGAGCGACTGCTTCAACGAACAACGCAGCAGCGTCGCGCTGACCGAGGTGATCAGCATGGCGGCCAGGGCAAACATCAGGGCCAGCCGCCGGGCAATCGATCGCTTCATCATCGCTGTCCGACCTGCCGGCCATCGCTGTCGCGACTCTCCAGCACGTAGCCCATGCCACGGACAGTGTGCAGCAGCTTGCGCGGATACGGCGCGTCGACCTTGGCCCGGACGCGCTTGATCGCGACCTCGACCACATTGGCGTCACTGTCGAAGTTCATGTCCCAGACCTGCTCGGCAATCATCAGCTTCGACAGGATCTCGCCCTGATGCCGCGCCAACAGGCTCAGCAGGCAGAACTCCTTGGCCGTCAGGTCCAGGCGCAGCCCGCCCCTGGTCACCTTGCGCGCCTGCAGGTCGACCTCCAGGTCATCGATGCGCAGATGCGTCAGGTCGGCGGTGTCGCCGGCGCGACGCCGTATCAGGGCCTGGACCCGTGCCACCAGCTCGGCGAACGAAAAGGGTTTGCCCAGGTAATCGTCCGCCCCCTCTCGCAGGCCGCGCACCCGGTCATCCACCGTGCCCCGGGCCGACAGCATGATGACCGGGGTGTTCTTGTGCAGGCGCAAGCCTTGTAGCACGTCGTAGCCGTCCTTGCCGGGCAGCATCACATCGAGGATCACCACGTCGTAATCCAGCTCCAGCGCATAGTGCAGGCCATCGATGCCGTTGTTCGCCACATCGACGATATAGCCCAGTTCGCTCAAGCCACGATGCACATAGGAAGAAGTCTTTTCTTCGTCCTCGACGATGAGCAGGCGCATCAGGTACTCCTCTGGAAGCGGGACAGGCAGGCGACCACAGCCTGCATCAAGCCATTCCCCAGTCTAGATAACGAAAGTGTCCGGAGGCTGACCGCTTCCTGACATTCCTGTCAGAAAGGCTCGATGGCCGTATGGCTTGTCCCCCGCCTCAATCGTCGTTGAAAGGCGCATGCGGGTTTCGCTCTCCGGGCGGACCGGGCCGCTCAAGGGCGCGACAGGTCGAGGCGAAACCTTGCCCAGCCAGTTGCCCCTGCACGAAGGCAAAAGCCTCCTTCAGCGAGCCATGCAGCACCCCATCGTGCCCCAACCCGTCATAGAGCCGCCAGGAAACCTGGTTGCCGGCGGCACATAACGCCGCCGCGACCGCGTACTGGCGCAGCGGCGCAATCGTCCGGTCAGCCTGGCCGGTGGCGATCAGCACGGGGAATGGAATCGCTGCCTGTGGCATATCCGTCGTTGGCATGCGCAGCGCATCCAAGGCTTCGGGGGTGACGGTCAGAAGCTGTGACACGGAGTCGACCCGCAGTTCGCGTGATTTGAGGGCGATTTCACGGGTGCAGCCCCGCCGGGCAACCTCGAGCAGTTCAAGGCCTTTGGGCGTCAGCAGGTCTTCGATCCGCGGTGCGTTTTCCCGCAGGCCACCGGAGGCCAGCGACAAAAAGATCGTGTTGGATTGGCGCGCCGGCAACGCCACGGGACCGTCGGGAAAGGTGCTGTTCGGGGCCGTGAGCACCGCGCCGAGGATATTGAGCTGCGGCGCGTAGGTCTCGGCGAGTATCGCCGCGCCCAGCGCCGCGCCGCCGCCCTGGGACTGCCCGGCCAGGAACACGCGATCGGAAATCACCTGGGGGCCGATTGCCCGCGCCGCCCGGATGGCATCCAGGATCGAACGGCCTTCCGCCTGCCAGAACGTATAGGGATGGGGCCCCGGTCCGCCCAAGCCCTGATAGTCCGTCGCGACAACCGCGAAGCCACGCTCCAGCCAGCGATTGACATAGGCTGCGTCGCGCTCGCGCAATCCGGTCCAGGAAGGGGCGCAGCGGTCGGCGATTCCCAGCGTGCCGTGTGCCCAAGCCAACAGCGGCCAACCTTCGGACGGCGGTGCAACGTCCGGGAGGAACAGCACCCCGCTCACGGGGACCTGTCCCGAGTGCCAGCGTTGGTCGGTGGAGGTGTAGAGGATGCGCATCGCTTGCGAGGCGGCCGGCATCGTTTCCTGCAATGCCAGCGGCTCTTTTTTCAGAACGACACCGGGCAGCGCGGGCATTGCATCGGACCACCGATAGAACGGGGAAAGCGTCATGTCGCCTGCCGAAGGACCGGTCACAAGCCTGCCGTCGGTGGCGGCCGTCACCGCCAGGCTGGCCAGAAACACCGGCGCAAGCCGCGCGGCCATGGCGAAGGTTCGAAAAACCAGCATTGGACATTCACCTGACAATCAAGGAAAAGCCAGCGCCTCGCGCAACGCGGCGCCCTGGGTACGGATCACCTGTCGCACCACCGGTGCCACTTCATTGAAACGGATGAACCCGTGGGGCATGTTCGCAAGCACATCCAAGTGTGTCGCCACACCGCAGCGCCGCAGCTTGTCCGCGAGTTCCTGGTTCTCGTCGAGTAACGGGTCCAGCGCTCCGACCACCAGGCGCACGGGTGCAAGGCCCGCCAGGTCAGCCAGGATCGGCTGCACTCGCCAGTCGCGTTCGTCATGGGCCAGGTAGCTCGCCCAATAGGCACTCATGGTTTCGGCCGAAAGGTTCTGCCCGCCGTATCCGCCGAATCGTCGCCACGAATCGGAGGTGACGTTCCTGGAGTAGCTGCCGTAGAACAGGACCAGCTGTCGCAACGCGTCCACTCCCGCGTCGCGCAGGGCAATGGCGGCGCCCAGGGCCAGGTTGGCGCCGGCGGAATCCCCCGCCAGTACATACCCGCGTACCGGACAATCGGTGACAGCGTTCAGGCGGATGACCCGGCTCACGATGGAGACCACCTCGTTGAACGCCACAGGAAACCGGTATTCCGGCGACAGCGCATAATCGATGGACAGCACCGCCAGGCCGCTGTCGCGCACGAACTGGCGTAAAGGTGCGTCCCAGCCGTTGAGCGATCCATGCCCAAACCCTCCGCCGTGACAGTAGAACATCAGCGTCGGCGTCTCTTCGGCCTGCGGCCAATACAGCTTGCACGCCACCCGGCGACGGTTGACGCAGAACCCCAGCGTGCGCTCATAGGACAGCGGCACGCTGCCCTGGGTCGCCCAGGCGTTGATCCGCTCCAGTTGGGCCCGGACGCTTTGCACATCCCCGTGAACGACAGGAAGCAGGTCCAGTTCATGCAGGGTCGTCGCGACGGCAGTCAGATCGGGATGTACCTGGGGGTCAGCGGCCGCCGACGGGCTTGCACGGCTCATGGCGTGCCCCTTGGCACGGTGGCCTGCCGACCATCCGCGATGACGCAATGCCCGGGAGGATTGCCCCCCTGCAGGACCGCCATCGCGCACCGGGCAGCGATCAGATTGGTGCGATTGAGCCCTTCCACCGTGGAGGCCGCTACGTGCGGCGTCGCCACTACGTTGGCAAGCTGGATCAATTGTTCGCTGACGGCGGCAAGCGCCGGGTCCGACTCGCTTTCAAAAACATCGAGCCCCGCCCCCGCTATCAGGTCCTGTTGCAAGGCCAGCAACAAGTCCGCATCCCGCACCAACCCACCGCGTGCGGCATTGATCAGCACCGCGGAACGTTTCATCGACGCCAACGCCTGGCTGTCGATCATGCCCTGGGTCTGTGGGGTGAGCGGGGCGTGGAGCGTAATGAAATCGCTTTGCTTGAACAGGGTCTGCAGATCGACGAAACGACAACCCTGGCCGCTGCTTTCCAGTGCCTCATCCGGGTGAGGGGTATGGATCAGGGTCGTGACGTCGAACCCGGACAGGCGCTGCACCACCGCCCTGCCGATCCGCCCCAGTCCCACCACTCCGACGGTCTTGCCGTACAGATCGCTTCCCAGGGGAATCGTCCAGTCGCCGCCGGCCAGGCCCGCCTGGCATTGCTTGAGCCTGCGACAGACGGCAAGCATCAGCCCCACGGTATGATCGGCGACACTGGCGTCGTTTCCGCCAGGTGCGATGGTCGCCACCTTTCCCGTGGCGACCACCGCCGCCGTATCGACCCGCTCATACCCCACGCCTCGGCGAGCGATGACTTTCAGGCGCGGGAGTGAAGCCAACAGGTCGGCCGTCACGTTCGCATGCCCGACAATCCAGCCATCCGCTTCATTGAGCAGCTCGATCAATTGGCGTTCGTTCCAATGCCCCTCTGTTTGCCCGTGGGCAGGCTCGGCGATGACGACCTCGCAGTCGTTCGCCTGCAGGAAGGCGATGGCTGCGGGATCAAAAAAGCGTTGGGTGATCACTACTCTATGGCGAGGTTTCATCAGGGATTTCTCGATCGCTCAGTCGATGGTCAAAATGCGTAGTCCAGATACACGCGCGCTTCCGATCCGCTGACCACGTTATCCGGCTGGGCGGATACGAGGGCGACAAAATCCTCGTTGATCCGATAGTCGATATAGATCACGCCCACTGAAAGTCCGGAGTATTCCTTTTCATCGAATCGGTAATAGACGCGATACTCCTTTTGCCGCTCGCGCACATCGGTGCGTTGGCCGCTGAGGGGATTGCCGGCGTCGAACTCGCCTTGCTTGTAGATGGCCATGGCCTTGAAGCCGTCCAGCGAAGCGCCGAACAACGAAAGGCCGGAGAGGTCGTATTCGGCACCGACCTGCCAGGTCCTTTCACCATCGTTATTGAAGTCATTGCCGGAGCGCGTCCAGGCATCCATCCTGCCGTCGACGTTGTCCGCATGATCGAAGTAGGCATAGCCCAATTGCCCGTTGCTCAACCGGGCTTTGGTTTCAGAAAAGGACACTCCCAGGCGTACCTTATCGAGCAGCAGCCCCAGGTTGATGTTCAGCCAACTGGCCTTGTCATCGTAGGCCGCCTGGCCTGCCGACCAGTCTCGCTCCCATATTGGCCCGGCCTTTTCGAATCGATAGTACTGGGTGTCCAGCACGACCCCGGCGCGCTTGCCAAGCGGTGCCTGCAAGGTCAGGCCATAACGGGTATTTTCATTGAAGTCCCGTGACACACCGTGATCGTAGCTCAGCTCGATGGCCTTCAAATCGTATTTGACGCCGTAGGTGTACAGGTCCTTTATTTCCTCCCCCTTCTGGCTCAGCAAGTGCTCGAATTCTTCCCGGTCCCGGGGCGAGCTCCTGTTGATGTACGCAGCTTCGAACCCCAGCGTTCCCGGCAGTGGGCCAATCCCCATGTTGGTGAAATTCAGATGGGTACGGGCGCCCTGGTAGGAGCCTGGAACGATCCGCGTATCGAGGCTCACCAGGGTGCCGGCATCGAAGCGGCCTCGCCCGATCTGGGCGTCGGCATTCCATCCGTCCCCCACATGGCGCGCCTTCAGATAACCTTGCCCGAGCTTCGCGAAGCCGCCATTGGTTCCATCGGTGTCGTCGAACAGATCCCGGCCGTTGTCTTTCGAGTCGAGCATCGCGACAGCGTAGAGAGAGGCATCGAAGCCCACGATTCCGGCCCAATAGTTGGAGTTGTAATCAACGATCGCCCCGACTCCGGTCCCGCCCAGTTCATTGCCATCCGGAAATCCACCGAAACGGTCTTCGATCAAGTCGTTGGATATGCGCGTATTGATATAGACAGAACGAAGATATGCATTCAACTTGCCTTCATGCTGAAACCGGTCCGGATAACTGATGGCGGCTGCCAGGCAACTATCCGATATAACAACCATTGAACAAAAAGCCACAGCGACGGCGTTAATCGAGTTCATCGACCACCTCATCTATTATTTTTATTGTTGACGTGCGGGCGCGAGCAGCGCCCTTTTAACTTCGGTGCAGCGAACTGTGCAAACTGAAAGTTACTTAGATGATCGCCCGTGTAATGATGGCCGTTACTATCAATACAAGACTGCTGCCGATTGCCCAGAGCAAGCAATATCGTTGCATATCGCCCATATCACGCTTGATGATCCCGCTGATGAGATAAACCGCCGCGACCAGGGGGCTCAGTGCATGAACCGGTTGCCCCAGGACAGAGGCGCGGGCAATGTGCATCGGGGCGATCCCGTATTCGGCGCCGGCCGCCCCCAGTACCGGCAGGATGCCGAAGAAGAACGCGTCATTGGACAGCAGGAAGTTAAGCGGCAAGGCCAATAGCGCAGTCAGGATGCTGAAGTACTGGCCGCCCCCCTCGGGAATCATTTGCACGATTTTCTCGGACATCCCGTCGACCATTCCCGTGCCGGACAAGATGCCGGTAAAGACCCCGGAAGCGAATATCAACGCAATGACCGTCAGCACGCTTTCGGCGTGAGCTGCGATCCGGGCCTTCTGTTCGGCCAGTCGCGGGTAATTGATCAGCAATGCCAGGCAGAAGCCCACCATCATTACCAGCGGCAAGGGGGCCAACCCGGTACCCATGGCGTACATGAGCCCGGCGGTCAATGCCAGATTGATCCAGAACAGCCTGGGCCTTTGTGTCTCGGCCCGGACTTCAGGCAACGGCACCTGATCCAGCGCCGGCCCGGCCTCCTTCTGCGCGGGTGTCCAGCCCAGGCGACGCCGCTCCCTATGGCCGATCCAGAACGCGACCAGGAAGGCATAGGCAAGCCCCACCAGCATGGCGGGCACCAGCCCGAGGAACATTTCCCCTACGTCGACGTGAAGCGCACTGGCGGCACGGGCGACCGGCCCACCCCAGGGAATCAGGTTCACCACGGTATTGGTCAACAGAAGCATCAACGCCAGGATGAGCGGATTCATCCCCAGGCGCAGATACAGTGGCAGGAACGCTGTCGTGACAATCAGAACAGTCGTCGCGCCATCGCCGTCGAACGAAATGACGGCGGCCAGCAAGGCTGTACCCAACACCACTCGAAGCGGATCGTTTCCGACATGACGCAGGATGCGTCGTACAGCGGGCTCGAAGAGCCCGGCGTCGAACATGATCGCGAAATACAGGATGGCGAACATCAACATCAGTGCGGTGGGCGCGACCTGTTTCACCCCATCCATCACCATTGCACCCAGCTGCGGCCCTGCCCCACTCGCCAATCCGAAAGCCACCGGAATCAGTACCAGCGCCGTAACCGCGGAGAGCCGCTTGCTTATGATCAACGCCATAAACGTAACGACCATTGCGAAACCTAGCCAAGCCATGCGTGCACCTTCTTATTTTTATAATGGAGTAGAAATCAATGTGAACAAGCAACTTCTTAACAAAATCTACATAGGCGGGAATAAGCTGTAAATCTTGATTTTTTTTGTCAATGTCTGTCGTTTCCGAACTCATCCAAAAGTGCTGGAGGCCTTTTCTGATCAGGGATTGGACGATCGTCGATCGAATCATCGGACTGTTCATCCGCGACTGCGAATGACCTCGTGAAATGAAAAAACGGATACGGGCACAGGAAAAATGCCGCCGGGATGAACATTGACGAAATCGTCAAATAAACAGTAAATATGAACGCATATTTATCAACCTGAACGAATCCGTCATGCCAGACCAAGAAGACCTATACCTATCGGCGCAAGAGTCGGCAGCCATGCTCAGGGTCAGCCTCCCTACGCTGTACGCCTATGTCAGCCGCAAGAACATCCGCTCCATCAAGATCCCGGGTTCCCCGAAGCGTCGCTATTGGGCCGAAGACATCCAGCGCCTGGTCAAGCACCCGACGGGGGCGAAGCCTTCGGTGAAACGTTCGCCGCCTGCGGACAGCGCCATCACCCTCATCACCGATGATGGGCTTTTCTATCGAGGGCACGACGTCACCGAGCTGGCCGACCACGCAACGGTCGAAGAGGTTGCCGGCCTGATGTGGCAGGTGCCTTCGGCCTTCGGTGCTTCGCTGCCGCGTGTTCCGAAAGACAGCGGCAAGTTGCTGAAAATCTACGAACACCTGTCCGCGCCGGAAAAGGCCATCGCACTGTTTCCGCTGGTACAGCGAGAGAACCCCAAGGCCTTCGATCTTTCCACCGAAAGCTATGCCCGCACCGGCGCGGATGTGGTGAGGTGGTTCGCCGCCCTGGTGGTGGGCGCGACCGAGCCGAGCACGCAGCCGCTGCATGAATTCATCACCCAGGCTTGCGGTGTCCGGCCGGCACTCGCCGACCTGATTCGGCGTCTGCTGATTCTCAGCATCGATCACGAGCTGGACCACACCACCCATAGCGTTCGCGTCGCCGCCACGACAGGCGCCACGCCCTACTACGCCGTGATCGCGGGACTCGCGGCAGCCAGGGGCCACAAGATCGCGTATGGCAGGAATGAAGCGGCCAGCAGGATGATCGAGGAGATCTGCACGGCGACGGATCCCACCCAGCCCATTTTGCAACGCTACAGCCAGGACGGACGTATTCCGGGGTTCGGTCCGAATGTGCATTCCATCAACGATCCGCGGGCCAGCAACCTGATGCAGGCGTTGACCGAGGCATTCGCTGGCGACGGCGAATTCGCCAAATTGCAGAAGGCTTTTTCGGTGGCTGCCGAGCTGGTGGCGTACCCACCGGAGTTCATTCTCCTGGTGAGCTTCATCGGCAGGAAGTTTGGGTTGCATGGGCAGGAAATCGCACTGGCAGGGGTCGGTCGGTTGATTGGCTGGATTGCCCATGCCAGCGAGCAATACAACCAACACCTCGATGCCCGCCCCCGCGCGCGGTACACCGGGACCCTGCCAGGAACCTCCCGACAGGGCCACGCCTGATCCCTGCATCCCGGCGAGGGCTCCCTGCCTGCCGGGCCTGTAGTTGCGTAAGGTTTGACGTACCGCCCGGAACTATCGGGCCATCGCCGCAAACAGGTCCTCGAACCGCGCCTGATGCTCAAGCCCGGCCACGAAATCCAATACCGTCGCCTGTGCCGATGCCTCGATATGGGGGGCTGCCATGCGCCTGAATTTGCGTTCGAAGTCGTGATCGGTCATGGGCGTCTCCACGGAGCCGGGCCCGGTGATCATCTCGCTGACGACGGTCTCGCCCGACCTCAGCGTGACGACGAGACGGTTGGCCAGATGCCGGGGAAACAGCGCCGTAAGCCCGGGATCTTCCACCACGATGATCTTGTCCATCAGGCCGATCACCGCTGGGTCATGGATCTTCTGCTCGGCATAGGAGCCGATGGTGATGTCGCCATCCATCAATGCCCGGGCGACGTTGTAGGGCAAGCTATGGTCGGCGGTCTCCCGGGTCCTGGGCAGCCACTTTTCCGGGGTATCGGCCAGCACCCGGCGGTTGAATTCCGAGGTTTCGATGGTGATGGCGGCGATCTCTTCAAGACCGGCGATACGCTTGCGTATATCGAGCGCCGCCCAGACGGCGGTATGCAGTTCACCGTTGGTTGGAAATGTCTTGGTCAGCGAGCGCCGTATGGCGTAGTCGCCGTTTTCAGGCGAACCGAAACGATCCAGGTCCAGCTCGAACGGCCCGCAAACCAGCTTGAAAAAGCCCATGTCGCCTTCAAAGACCGGCGACGGCCCGGTCATGCCATGGCGCGCCAGTTGAGCGGCAAAAATGGCGTTGCGTGACGCGTTGGCCGCCGAGCAGCCTTTCCAGTCCGATAATGTGCCGCTGCGGACCTGGCGCATAGCCAAATGGCCGCTCAGCGCGATATTGATCGCCTGTTCAGTCTGGTCCACGTCCAGCCTCATCAGGCTGGAGGCCGCAGCGGCCATGGCGACGTTGATGTAATTGACGTGGTCCCAGCCACGCTTGTTCAGGCTGGCCGCATCCTGCAGCCGCATCTGGATTTCATACGCCAGCACGATGGCCGATATCAACCGGGCCCCACCCGCCCCCTCGGCTTGCGCCACGGCCAGGCAGGCCGGGATGTTGTCGCTGGGATGCCCGGGCTCCAGGCCCATGTATCCGTCGTTGTAATCCAGAAAGCGCACCATGGCGCCGTTCACGAACCCGGCGATTTCGGCCGTTGTCCGCAGGCTTGTGCCAAACACGCTGGAGGTCCCGCCTTGATGACACTCGGCATAACGGACGGCGGCATTGATGGGCGGCGCTCCATAGGCGCCCAGTATGCATGCCAGGCTGTCGATGAAACGCTGGCGCACAATCGCGACGATGGTGTCGGGCAGACGCTGTTGCGCAAACCCATGGGCGTAGCGCGCCAGTCGCCGGGCAATGGTCGAATCTTGCATACTCACCTCTTGTTCCAGTTCGAGCGCTCGGTTTCCAGGCTCTGTACGAGACGTCGCGCCGACTTTTCTCGTACATGCCTGGCGATCGATGACGGACGATTTCAGTCCATCACGACGTCGAGCAACCGCACGTACTGCTGACCCGCATGCATGTCACGCTCGACCATTCCGCCTTGCGGCGTAGCGCGGGGGAAGGAGATCTTGACCATTTCCAGATTGGGCACCGGGATGTATTTCACCCGTTCGGGATCGGTGCCATATAACCGGGCAAACTGCTCCGGCGAGAGCGCGTCACTACGGGAATAACGTTCAAAGTTCTCCCGGCCATTGAAGAAGATATCGAAGGTAATCCAGAACGGTCCGGCTTGTTTCGATCGAACATGACGGCAGACATCGCGCAACTTAACCACGATTCAACTCCTTCGCAGCTGGCGCCGCCTCGGAAAGGTCAATCCACTTGATACGTACCAGCTCCATTGGGTCCTCAAGCTGCACGACGTGATTGAGCTTGAATTCAAAAATCCGGCCGCGAGGGATATCCGCGGGCGTGAACGCGAATCCATAGGAAGGCAGTTCCTTGCCCATGACACTTGGATAATGAAAAAAGTACGGATTGCAGGC
This sequence comes from Pseudomonas sp. NFACC32-1, assembly GCF_900101215.1. Classification (NCBI taxonomy): domain Bacteria; kingdom Pseudomonadati; phylum Pseudomonadota; class Gammaproteobacteria; order Pseudomonadales; family Pseudomonadaceae; genus Pseudomonas; species Pseudomonas sp. NFACC32-1. The sequence continues at coordinate 765,284 of NZ_FMUL01000001.1, read as the reverse complement.
CTGCGCGATGGTATCTGCAAGTTGCTGGGTTGCAGCCGTGGCCACGAATAACATGCCGATCTCGGGAGGTGGCAAGGTTCCCGCGGGCGGCTTCATCCCGGTGACCGCATTCCAACCGTACATGCGCAGGGATATATGAAACTCACCCAACTCGTCGGCGGGAATGGACTGGCGGGTACGGGCATAGAGCGCTTCGAGCAGGCGATCGTGGAAACCATCGATGTCCTTGAGTACGTCCGGGTCCTGGATACCCACCAGCATGATGGTCTGATAGGCACCCGCGGCGGCGCCTTCCAGCTTCATGGTGTAGGGCATCGGCTCCCAGCGCGATCCTTCGACCCTGACGGCGCGTCCGTTCAGATCGGCATAACGTGCGTCTGCGACATTCAGGATGCCCCCCGGCTCCAGCAAGCGAAACGGATCGCTGTTTTCGTAGAGCATATGCGCGGAGACACTGTGGGGTGTGCACAGATTGTCCTGGCTGAGAGGTTCCACATTGAACCCGTCGGCATCCACGCTCAGCAGTATCCCGGAGCCCAGCGTCGGATTGACGGCGCACTGCACGCCACATTCGCCTGTCTTGCCGGCATGCCAGGACGGCCCCCAGGGCGCACCCTTCCAGATCGGATAGCAGGCAATGACGGCGGTGTCGGTGGATCGGCCGGCCAGTATGATGTCCGCGCCGCCATCAAGCGCCGCGATGAACGGCTCGACCCCCAACGCGGCGACAATGTGCTCGCAGGCATCGACCGTTGCATCCTCCAGTTCACCGTGTGGCGCAAGAGGCTTGATCCGCCCTTGGGCATTCAGTCGCTTGATGGTGTCTTTCTCTTGCTCACAATAGATAAGAGCAACTTTCGGTGTCACCCCGAGTTCACCGGCAACTTCAATGACGATATCCCGCGTCCAGTTCAGATTGAGATCGCCACCGGCTTGCCCGGAAGTACCGATAATAATCGGCACGCCAGAGGATGCCTGGGCTTTCATCAATATACTCAGGTCGCGTTTTACCGAACCGCGATTATTCTTTGATTTGCCAAGTGCAAGATAAGCTGCGCCACTGTCGGTCGACCCCGCATCCGAAGCAATGACTTGCGCACCGGCCGCCAGCCCATAGGCAATTTCCTCTTCGCGCACACCTGCCCCCAAAGAACCACAGGGAACAATGACTTTTACGCAACCTTCGAATAGCCGCCCCATAGAAGCCTCTTTTTTATTTATTTGTGGGCCGATCATAAAGCCTGGAATCAGGCTGACAAGTGGACAGTTTTTATCCATATATCTTTACTGGTAAGTTGGGCATTCTTATTGTTCACAGCAAAGATCAATGACCGGTCATGAGGCATATGAGCATCAATCGCGAGCGTTCCTTACTGCCCGAAGACCTGCGTGTCTTCCTCACCGTTATCCGCAAGAACGGCTTCGGCCACGCGGCGCAGGAACTGGGTTATTCGCCTGCGTATGTGAGCAAGCGGATGGCGGTCCTGGAGACGACACTGGGGACCAGGCTGTTGCATCGCACGACCCGCCGGGTCGCGTTGACCGACGAAGGCGAACGTGTCCGCATCTGGGCCACGCGATTTCTGGGGGACATGGAGGATTTCATCAGCGAGCTGACCGACGCCCGGCAGCAATTGCAGGGAAGCTTGCACATCTGCAGCTCCTTCGGCTTTGGCCGCAACCATGTCGCCCCTGCGATCCCCGCCCTTTCGCGAATGTACCCGCGCATGGAGATCCGCCTCGACGTGTTCGATCGCCTGGTGGACATCGTCAATGAAGGCTTCGACATGGAAATCAGCGTAGGCGACAACCTGCCCGACCAGCTCCTGCATAAAAAACTGGCCAGTCATCGCAGGGTGCTCTGTGCCGCCCCCGACTACCTCCAGCGCCGCGGTGTCCCGACGTCTCTGGATGACCTGGCCGGGCACGACTGCCTGGTGCTCAAGGAACGTAACAACCCCTTCGGCATCTGGAACCTGACGAAGGATGGCGTCGAAACATCGATCCGGGTCAGCGGGCCACTTTCATCGAACAATGGCGAGATCGTGTCGCGCTGGGCCTTGAGTGGCGCAGGCATCATCCTGCGGTCGCTGTGGGACGTGAAACCCATGCTGGAGAGCGGGCAACTGGTGCAGGTGCTGCCCGACCATTTCCAGAGCGCCAATGTCTGGGCCACCTACCCGACACGGCTAAGCCAGTCGGCGAAGCTGAGGGTCTGCATCGAGTTCTTCGAGGCGCATTTCGACGATCTATCCCTGGTTTGAGCATCCGGCAGTCGCCGCCCGATGCCCGTGAAAAGACTCAGCCCAGCCAGGGATGGGCGGCGTGATACCGCGCTTCGAAATCCCGGATCTGCACCGCTCGCCGCAAGGTACTGCCGATGGCATCCAGGCCCAGCAGCAAGGCCTGTTTGCGCAGTTCGTCGATGGCGAAGCCGATACTCGACCCGTCGCTCAATCGAATCTGCTGGTTGGGCAAGTCGACGGTAAGCGTGGCGCTCGCCCCGTCGCTCACGACCCGCCCCAGCGCCTGCAACTGCGTTTGGCAGAGCTGTATCACGAGCACGCCATTGCGCAGGCAGTTGTCGTGGAAGATACCCGCGAAGCTCGTACCGATCAGGGCACGGATCCCCAGTTGCCTGAGCCCCCATACCGCATGCTCACGACTTGAACCACACCCGAAGTTGGGCCCGGTCACCAGGAAACGGGCACCGCTCCAGGCAGGCCGGTTGAGGACGAAGTCTGGATTGGGCTCGCCGGATTCCAGGAAACGCAGGTCGAAGAACACGCCTTTATCCAGTCCATTGCGGTCGATGCCCTTGAGGAACTGCTTGGGCATGATCACGTCGGTATCGACGTTAGAGGCAAGGATGGGTGCGGCCTTTCCGGTCACGCTGTCAAAGGGTTGCATGGTTCAGGCCTCCTCGGTCAACAGGCGTACGTCCGTCAGGCGGCCCCGGATAGCCGCGGCGGCGACCATCGCAGGACTCATGAGGTGAGTGCGAGCACCCGCTCCCTGGCGCCCCTCGAAATTGCGATTGGTACTGGATGCGCAGCGATCCCCCGGAGCGAGGACGTCATCGTTCATCGCAAGGCACATGGAGCACCCGGACTGACGCCACTCGAAACCGGCATCGAGGAAGACCCTGGCCAACCCTTCCCGCTCCGCCTGGGCACGCACCTGCGTCGAGCCGGGAACGATCATCGCTCGTACCGTCGCAGCGACTTTCCGGCCTTTCACCACGCGAGCGACGTCGCGCAAGTCTTCAATGCGCGCATTGGTGCACGAGCCGATGAACGCATGGCTGATCGTCACGTCACTCAACGCCATGCCCGGCTCCAGGCCCATGTAGGCCAGGGCGCGCTGCATGCCCTGGCGCAGGATCGGATCGGCGACGGCCTTGGGGTCTGGCACGGTCCCACCCACGGGCAACACCTGGTCCGGACTGGTTCCCCAGGTCACCATCGGCTCCAGGGCGCTGACGTCCAACCGGACTTCATTGTCGAACACCGCGCCTTCATCGGTGAACAGTTCGCGCCACTTCTCTAGAGCGGCCTCCCACAGCTCGCCCTGAGGGACACGTGGCCTGCCCTTGAGATAGGCATGGACCTTCTCGTCGGGCGCCATGAATGCGCCCCTTGCCCCGGCCTCTACGGCCATGTTGCAGATGGTCATCCGCGCTTCCACGCTCAAGGCATCGATGACAGGGCCGGCGAACTCGATGGCGTAACCGGTGGCTCCCGCCGCACCGACTTTCTCGATCAGGGCCATGATGACGTCCTTCGCGGTAACGCCCGCCCCCAACCGCCCGGTGACCATGACACGCAGGGTCTTGAGCCGCTTGTAGACCAGCGTCTGCGTCGCCAGAAGATGTTCGATCTCGGAAGTGCCGATACCGAAGCCGAAGGCCCCCAGGGCCCCGTAGGTGGTGGTATGGCTGTCGCCAGCGGCCACCACCATCCCCGGCAGGATGAAGCCCTGTTCCGGCGCCACCACATGCTCGATGCCCTGGCGTTTATCCAGCACGTCGAACAGCTCGATGCCGAAGTCGCGGCAGTTCTTTTCGAAATAGGAGACCTGCAAGGCACCGCCCGAATCGGGCATGGTGGCGATACGATCGGGGGCGGTCGGGTTGACATGGTCGACCACCGCCAGCGTCGCACCCGGACGCCACACACTGCGCCCGGCGTCACGAAGCCCGCTGAAGGCTTGCGGGCTTGTGTACTCGTTGGCCACTTGCCGGTCGACGTAGAGCAAGACATGCCCCTCATCGTCCAGGGTACAGACGGTATGGCTGTCGATATGTTTCTGATAAAGCGTGCGAGGGCCGGTCATGGTGGTGGGCTCTTCTGTCATGCGGGATCGGAGTTGATCCCCAGCATAGGCCCAATGAAATCCCCATCAATGGCCTCGCAGTAATGGTGCGGAACACGATTCGTGAATAATGGGCCGCGTCGATCTCGGAGCCGGCATGCCCACTCAGCCTGTTCTACTGGAGCGGTAACGGATTGGCCCATCGATGACAGCCCCCAGGAGCAAGGGTCCTTGGAGCGGCCACTGTCGTGGCCTGAGGCTTTTCTGTTGAATAGCCCCATGCTTAGCCCCGTCCATCCCTGGCGGGGCTTGAGCAACACATACTCGCTTTGGGTAGATTGCACCCGTGCACATTGCGGGCCGTATTCAAGCTTCAGGCAAAGGAAAGTCAGCCCCACGGGAAACGCGCTCCCAAGTGCGAAACTCGGTCTGCATGGCCGAGAGTTTACCCATTGCGACATCAACGGCCCGGTTCCCCAGCAACAGACGCTGGGGGGGCTGCGCCGCGGTGACCGCCGAGTAGATCGCCGCAGCCGCGCGAGCCGGGTCGCCTTCCTGCCGGCCTATGGAAGCGTCATAGGCGCGACGCGCCTGCCCGGCGGTGGCATCGTAATCGGCGATGGACTCGCTGACCTGGGTGGCCGAACCGGCCCATTCGGTGCGAAACGCACTGGGCTCGACCGTCATGACACCGATACCCAACGGCTCGACCTCGGCACGCAAGGTTTCCGACAACCCCTCCAGTGCGAACTTGCTCGCGCAGTAATAACCCACTGCTGGAAAGCCGGCCAGGCCCCCGATGGAGGTCAGGTTTACAATCATGCCTCGGCCTCGCTGGCGCATGCCGGGAAGTACGGCGTGGATCATGTTGGCGGAGCCAAAGAAATTGACCTCGAACAGCCGCCGCGCCGACTGCGGGTCAGTCTCCTCGACGGCGGCGAAATAGCCGATGCCGGCGTTGTTGACCAGCACATCCACCGATCCGAACAGGCGCTCGGCTTGCGTCACGACGGCCTTGGCCTGCTCGGCATCGGTGACATCCAGCGGCAGTATCAGGGCCTCGCCAAGGTCGGCAAGATCCCGTACCTGCTCGGCGTTGCGAGCGGTGACGATCACACGCTCGCCGCGTTCCAGCAGATGAGTTGCGATGAATCGGCCGAAACCGGTGGAACAACCGGTCACCAGCCACGAGTGCTGCTTGCTCATGGTCCGTATCTCCTGTGAATGGTCGGGTTTCAGGATCCAGCCGGATCGGGCTGCTGCCCGAAGGCGCGGATCTCGGGGGCCTCGCTGCAGAGCGAGTCGAGCTCTTTCATGAAGGCCTTCACATAGGGCGTCTGCATATGGCCGTCGAAGTCGGCGGGCGAGCGCCAGTCTTCGTAGACGAACCAGCGCTCGGCGGAATCGGCGGCCCGGTAGATCTCGTAACGAACGCAGCCAGGTTCCTGCCGGGTGGGGCCGACCAACGCCAGGAGGCGTTGGCCCAGCACCTCGCCCTGCCCAGGCCGAGCGTTGAAGAAAGCCACATTGGTCAACATGCTCATGATGTTCTCCTGTATGACAGTGGATCGATCAACCCGCGGTGACGGTCATGCCGCCGTCGGCCATGACCACCGAACCGACGATGAAACTTGCGCGGTCCGAGGCGAGAAAAGCGACGACTTCAGCGATTTCCTCTGGCTGCGCGGCACGACCGATGGGCGCGGCCTCGCCATGCTGGGCCAGGAAACCCGGGCCGTCTTCGACCACGTCGTTGAGGATGTTGGTCACCACGTCGCCGACGCCCACCGCGTTGACACGAATGCCATGCTCGATCGCTTCCAGGGCCAGGGTGCGGGTCAGCTGGGCCAAGGCACCTTTCGAGGCGGTATAGGCGGCAATGGTCGGGAAGGCGAAATAGGAGGCATAGGACGCGATGTTGACGATGGCGCCGGCCTTGTTGGGCATCATTGCCTTGACCGCTTCGCGGCAATGCAGGAAGGCCGCAGTGGCGTTGACCGCCTGGATGCGCTCCCAGTCTTCACGGGTCATGTCGATGACCAGTTTGTTGATGATGATCCCGGCGTTATTGACCAGGATGTCCAGCCGGCCGAACTGCTCGACGGCCAGCCCGACCGCGCGCTCGGCCGCGCCATCTTCGGTAATGTCGGCCACCAGCGGCACCAGTCCGGGACGGGCCAGCGCCTCGACGGCGGGGTTTCGGTCCTCGGCGACGACCTTGGCGCCACGGGCATGCAGCAGTAACGCGATAGCCTTGCCGATGCCGCTGGCGGCACCGGTGACCAGCGCGACCTTGCCTTCGACTTCGTTGGGAAAATGCTGCTTGATATCGCTCATGATTGCTCTCCTGCGTTGCGAGCCGAGGAGACATTCATCGGCTCGGCGCCTGTGAGGCGCTGTCGTTATCGACGGCTTCACTGTCTCGCAACGGGCCGATCCAGGCTTTTGCAGGCTTGCCGAGGCTGTCGGGATCTTGCGCCGAGGTGAACGACGCAGCCTCGCGGCCATCGATCGCAGTGGCTTGTCGGAAAAATCCGGATAACATTCAAGAAAACGTTCGAGCGATTAGAAATGATTTCAGACCCAGGCACGCCAACCCTCGACCAGCTTCGGGTATTCCTGACCGTGGTGGACGTCGGCAGCTTCGCCGGTGCCGCCCGCAAGCTGCATCGGGCCACGTCGGTGGTGAGCTACTCCATCGCCAACCTGGAAATGCAGCTCGGCGTAAGCCTGTTCGACCGCAAGACCACCCGCAAACCCCAGTTGACCGATGCCGGGCGCACGGTACTGGCCGAGGCGCGCACCATCTACAACGGTATCGACGGCCTGCGGGCCAAGGTGCGTGGATTGCTCCATGGGCTGGAAGCCGAGGTGCATCTGGTCCTCGATGTGATGCTGCCCAGCGAGCGCGTGGTGGACGCGCTCAAGGCGTTTCGCGAGCGCTTCCCGACCGTGTCGCTGCACTTGCACGTCGAGGCCTTAGGCGCGGTGACGCAACGGGTGCTGGACCGCACGGCCACGTTGGGCGTGAGCGGCCCCTTGACCCATAACCTCGACGGCATCGAACGCATCGGCGTGGGCAAGGTGGCTTTGATTCCGGTCGCCGCTCCCGACCATCCCTTGGCCCAATCGGCCCCCCATGCGCCGGGTGCCGGGCGCGCCCATGTGCAATTGGTCCTCACCGACCGCTCCAGCCTGACCAAGGACCAGGAGTTCGCGGTCATCGGCACCCGCACCTGGCGACTGGCCGACCTGGGGGCCAAGCACACGCTGCTGCGCGAAGGCATCGGCTGGGGCAACATGCCCATCGACAGGGTGAGCGACGACCTGGCCAGCGGCCGGCTGGTGCACCTCGACCTGCCCGACTGCCAAGGCGGCGATTATGGCTTTGACGTCGTCTACCGCACCGACATGCCCCCGGGCCCCGCGGCCAGCTGGCTGATCGAGCGCTTCAAGGCACAGGCGACCGATCTCTGATCGTTCGAGAAAATCGAACCTGAACGTCGAAAGCAACTGGCTTTTCATGACGGTGGTGCCGTGAGACAAATGCTCCAGGCCTGCCGTCCGGCACGCCCCGCCTTCGCCTTGAGACGAGTGATGACCATGATGACTGCCGAGCGGCTGCTGCACCTGCATTTCGAGTTGTTTGTGGATGACCATGAGCGCTGGAAGAACCTGATCGCCGATGACCTGGTATGGGAGCTGCCGTTTGCCCCTGCCCTCGGCCATCCGGCGCGGCTCGAGGGGCGCGATCAGGTATTGGGCCATGTCGGCTGGTTCGTCGGCGCGGTGCAGGACTTTCTCTTTTACGACCTTCGTATCCAACCGAGTACGAACCCTCTGGAGGCCGTCGCGCAAGTCAAGGCCAAGGGAACGATCAAGCCCACCGGACGCCTTTATGAACAGGATTACGTGCTGTTCGTACGGGTGGAAAACGGCAAGCTGGCGTTCATCCGCGAATACTTCGACCCTGTACGGGCCGCCCTCGCCCTCGACGCCCCCATACCGGCCCTGGCGAACTGAGTCGACGGACACTCTTGCTCCGGCAGGCCATTGCTGCGTTACCCTATCGGTGCCGCCCTTGTCCGAGAGTGTTGCCCATGGAGCCTTTTGTGCACCCGCCTGAAGATACCGACCTGGCCGCCAGCGATGCCCAGCGCATCATGGCCGAGTCCATGCCGCAACATTTGCCGGGAACGGCGCAGGCACTGCCATCGCATCCGGCCATGCAGGATGTGGTGGTGCAGCTGTTCAGCCATCACAGCATCGTCGAGCCGATACTGGTGCCCGCCGTTGTGGAGCCGCTGCTGGTGTGGGTACTGGCGGGGCGGGCCAGGGTCGAGGAGCGCGCGCTCGGCGGCGCGTGGGAAGCCGCCCTCGTGGAGGCCGGCGACTTCTTCCTCACCAATACCCGCGATCCCTACGAAATGCGCTGGCAGACAGTGGAATGCGACACCTTCGAAGTGATGCACCTGTACCTGGGCCTGTCGCTGATCGATCAGGGTGCCCGCGATGTCCTGGGGGACCATCCCGATTCGGTGAGTTTCCTGGACATCTCCGGGGCCCGGGATGAGCGGGTGGACTTCATCCTCGATCAGTTGCGCATCGAACTCACCGAGCAACGCCAGCCCAGCCCGTTGTTCGTCCACAGCCTGGCCCAGGCCCTGGCCGTGCACCTGATCCGTCGATACCGCGATCCGCACGGCGACAACCGACGCAGCGGCGCCTTGCAAGCTTACAAGTTGCGTCGCGTCCTGGCGGTCATGAACGAGGGCCTGGCCGAAGACTTCAACCTCGCGCAACTGGCCCGGATCGCCGAATTGAGCGAGTACCACTTCAGCCGGGTCTTCAAGCGCGCGACGGGACTGTCGCCCTCGCAGTACTTCATCCGCCTGCGGATGAGTCGGGCCCGGCAACTGCTGCTCGAAACCGATCGCAGCATCATCGATATCGGGCTGGAGGTGGGCTATTGCAGCCCGAGCCATTTCTCCCAGGTCTTCCGGCGCGAGGTGGGGGTCACGCCCAGCACTTACCGCCAGGCATGAGCGGCCCTACAGGTTCTGCGGCTTGAAGCGCTCGCTCAGGTCGAGCATCGGGCCCGCTACGCGAAAACGACCCTGCCCATGGTAATGCAAGGTGGCCGGCTCGCTCACCGTGGCAGCGACGTGCCCCTTCACCACTTCCCAGATGAACAGACCGTACTCGTCGATCTGGCGATCATCGGCCAGGCGACATTCGAAACTGGCATAACATTCCTGGATCAACGGCGCCTGTACATGGTGGGCCGGCGCCGCGGTCAGCCCGTACGCCTCGAACTTGTCCAGCGAATGCCCCGAGCTGTTGCCCACCGCGACGACCGCATCGACCATGTCCGCGGTGGGCACGTTGATCACGCATTCGCGGCTGCGGCGGATCAGTTCGTAACTGTGGTTGCCTGCCCAGATGTAACAGCCGAAAAGCGCGGGACTGAATTGCATCATCATGTGCCAACCCATGGTCATGATGTTGGTTTCGCCCCGCCAGCCGGATGTGACCAGCACGATGGGGCCGGTCTCGAGATGACGACGGGTCTCGACCACGGGAAAGTCGGTCTTTTCATAACGCTGCATGGCAATGTCCTCCGATGGAAACCGGAGGCCAGCTTCTCGCACTTGCGAGCGGCGGTCTGTCGGAAGACTGTCGAGGGTGTCGGGAAATTGCGCATGAGAAAACCGGGCGTCTGCCCGGTTCGATTCATTGCCGCCACGGACCTATCGACTGGCGTCGAGTACCAGCTTGCCACGTATGTGCCGCTCCTTGCTCTGGCGCAGCGCGTCCTCGGCCTGAGACAAGGGCAGCACCTGGACCTCGATCACCAGCTCACCGGATTCGAACAACGAGGCAATGTGCTGGAGCTGCGCACCGTCGGAGCGTGTGGCGAAATGCTTGCCGCAGGCCCCGGCGGCTTCGGCCAGGCTGGCGTCGGGCGGGCTCACCGGGGAGACCAATACACCGCCGGGCTTGAGCACCGACCAGGAACGCACCTGGGTATCGCCACCGACCAGATCCAGCACCACATCGACCCGGTCGACGACAGGCTCGAACGGAGCCTGGTTGTAATCGATCACCTGCGCGGCACCCAGTGCTTGCAAGTAGTCATGGTTGTACGCCGAGGCGGTGGCGATAACGGTGGCGCCGGCCATACGCGCCATCTGCACCGCCATGCTGCCGACACCGCCCGCCGCGCCGTGGATCAGCACGCGCTGGCCGGCCTTGATCCGTGCATGCTCATGGAGGGCCTGCCAGGCAGTCAACGCGACCGCCGGAACACCACTGGCTTGCAACGCCGTCAGGCGATTGGGCCGATGCGCAAGACGCTCCGCGCTGGCGACCACCTCGGTGGCATACCCGCCAACGATATTGATGAAACCGAACACCTCGTCGCCGACAGCCAGGCCACTGACGTTTTCCCCTACCGCCGCGACGCGACCGGCCACCTCGACGCCTGGCGTATAGGGCAACTGCAGTGGAATGAACGCCTTCATGGCACCGGAAAGGACCTTCCAATCGACCGGGTTCACGCCGCTGCCGGCCACTTCGATCAACACCTCACCCTGGCCTGGAACCGGCGAGGCCAACTCCTCGAACGACAAACCTTCAACCGGGCCGTACTGTGCTACGCGAATCGCTTTCATCTCTCACCTCGTAAAAAAGGAAATGGCGAGCCGGCGGCAGGCCGGCCCAGGGTCAGGCGCGGCGCGCATCCAGGCTGAAGCGGCCGGCGCCAAAGGCAACTACCTGCAACAGGCCACCGGCCATGGCGATGTTCTTGAAGAAGTGGATGAACTGATTCTGGTCGCCAAGCTGGTTATGGAACGCCAGCGCGGTGGCGACGCTGAACAGGGCCAGACCGGCCGCGACCAGGCGTGTGCGGTAGCCCAGAATCAGGGCAACACCGCCGACCACTTCCACCAGGATGGCGATTGCCAGGGCCAGGCTCGGGAACGGTAGGCCGACCGATTCGATATAAGCGACCATGCCCGCCGATGCGCCGATCTTGGAGATGCCGGAGAGCAGGAAGATGGCGCTCAGCAAGATGCGCCCGGCGAATGCAGCGGATGAAGACAACGAGGCGGCAGGGCCGAAAGCGGTGTTGGTGACGGTGCTGGACGATACGTTGGGGTGAGTCATGGTGGTTTCCTCTTGAAGGGCTCACCACCTTGGTGAGCCGCAATGAGGTGAATTCTGCACGCAACTCACTTACCTAAAAAGCCAGCTAATTTCGATCAAATCGTTCTATTAAATAGAAAAGCCGAGCGTCGGTTGAAGTATTGGAAAATACCCATGAACCGGTTGCCCTTGCGGTTCGTTTCCAGTCGGAGCCGATTGTTCGTCGCCATTGAATTCACCTGGCAACTTCACACGGTTTATCTCCTGCTCCCAAACCAGAACAATGCCCTCCATCCCCGCCAGGCACGCCGCCCCGTCCAGAGCGGAGCCTGTGACTCATCAGCCCCGCAACTGCGCAAGGGACTCCCCATGACCATAGAGAATTCGTCGACGTTGCGCTCCGCCCTGGCCGCCGTGAACCTGCGGGCCGACCGCTTCGAACCTTATCTGTACGCCCTGCTGCGCACGGTATTCGCCATCGTCCTGTTCACCCACGGACTGCCGAAGGCGCTGCGCACGTCCCACGGGTCGATGGCCGATCCCATGGCCGGGTCGATCAACCTCATCCAGAACGTCATGGGCCTGCCCTTCGCTGCGCAGCTCGCGTTTCTGGTCATGTTGTTGGAAACCGTTGGCGCCCTGATGCTGGCGGTGGGGCTCGCCACGAGGCTGGTGGCCCTGCTGATCGCAATCCAGATGCTTGCCATCAGCTATGCGCTCGGACCGACCTGGCCCTGGATAGACCGGGGCATCGAGTTTCCGGTATTGATGGGTTTCCTGGCGCTCTACATCGTTGCGCGTGGTGGCGGCGCGCACTCAGTGGACGCACGCCTGGGGGCCGGCTGAGGTGGCGCGAGCGGGCGTCGCGCTCCCCAGTCAGGCATTTCAAGGGCGGTGTGCAATCATGCGATCCACTTGCGATCACCGGTAAAGCAAATGGTCAGCCACCGCGTCGCGTCGGCCTGACCCAACCTGGCAGAGATCTGCTCACGGATCGCGTCCAATTGCCCTACGGTTTGCAACCGGTAATCCGCCGGGAGCACGATGTGGATCTCGATAAAGCGCGCCCGCCCGTGCTTCTGGACATAGGACACATAGTCCTCGAAGCCGTGTTCCACCGTGGCCGCGTCCATCACCTGGCGCACCGTATCGTCAAGGTGATCCGGTGCGATACCCAATACATCGCGCAAAGCCGGGCGCAGGATCTTGAAGGCCGGTGCCAGCATGCTCAGCGCCAGCAGGATCAGGATCAACGGGTCGACATACATCGCCCACTGCCCGTAACCCTGGGACTTGAGCAACAGAGCGACCAGGAAACTGACCAGCAGGCCCACCGAAAGCATCGCGTCGACCAGCCAACTGATGTTGTCGAACTGGATGAGCGATGACTTGAGCGTTCGATTGCGGTAGCGAACGTAGAAGAAATAGCCGAACTCGACGACGGTGAACACCGCGGCATAGATGATCACCATGCCCAGCTCGATTTCACGGCCACCGTTGATGATGCCGGACACGCCATTGAGGAAGGCATAGATGGCGATCAGCAGCAGGAAACTGCCTTCGATCAGCAGGACCATGGGCTCCAGATGCCAGAATCCGAACTGGAAGCGGTGGTTGCTTTCCTTGGCGATCAACCTGGCCGTGATCAGCATCAGTACCTTGATGAAGGTAGCGACCAACGAGAAAAAACCATCGAACAGGATGGATTGGGCACCCGTTATGAAACCGGTGCAGATCCCGGCAATCGCCACGGCGAACATCAGGAAAGTGGATTGTTTGAGCAGCGACTGCTCACCTCGGTTACTCACGTAGCTTACCTCTGACAACATTCGAATCGATGCACAGCACGATCGATTTCCGGGCGACAGTCTACTTCATCGCCCTGGCAAGGAGCCTTTGAAGACGCCCACCTTCGGCATTTTAAGAATCGTCCTATGCCGGGCCGACACTCGAATCGAGGGCCGGAGGGCATGGCCGTCGCACGTGTCAGGCCCGCCAGCGCGTGCCCCATGCCAGGCTCCCGAGGCCACGCTTTCGGAATCGTCTGATACCCGTGCGGCTCGCGCCTCGCTAGGTTGGCTGGATGAAATTGAAGAACTACCTTCACCAGATCAACCCCCTCCTCTCCACTCCCAATGCCGCCCGACGCCTGCTGCGCATCTTTGGCGTGGTGCTGCTCGTGGGCATACTCAGTGGTGTCTACAGTTTTCTGCTGCTGACGTTCAATGCCGAGGTATCGCGCAGGCGCAGCCACATGAGCAGCGCCATCGCCGAGGCCCATACGTTCTTCACGACCCGTGGGGCATTGCTGGAGAGCCTGAGCCTGTCGGCCATCCGCAAGCCCGAGGGGGTGAAGCCACAGGTGTCGCCCGAGGAGATCCACCTGCTGCTGGGCAACGCACAAGGCAAGCAATGGAGCATCTGGTTGACCGAGCGGGTCAGGGACTACCTGACCAGCAGACAAGTGAACCTGCTCTATGTCAGCAGCGGCAACGATGTGCGAGTGAAGCGGCTTTACACGGCGACCCCTGCCGTGGGCGATTTTCCCTCGGCGATGCTGGACCGCTTGCAAGCGTTGAAAGGTGACAACAGGGCCTCGGTCAATGAGCTCTGGCTGACCAATCAGTCGAGCAGTCATTCGCAGCTGTACATGTTCATTCGTCTCGATCGGCGCGACCTCGACTCCGGCTGGCTGGGGCTGGAAATGGACGGTCGCGAGGTGTCCCACGCCCTGGACGACAGGAGCGCCGGGCAATTCATGATGTTCAATCCCGACGGCATGCTGGTATTCAGCAACAGCCAGCCGGCGCAACTCAGCCAGAACCTGTTGCAGGTGCAACGGCAGAATTTCTTCGGCTTCGTCGGCGATGCCTGGCTACCCGACCACCTGGTCATGCGCAAGCAGCTCAAGTCCTCCGACTGGCAGCTGGTGTACTCCATCGACTTGCGAGACGTCCTCCTGGCGCTATGGCCCCGCCTCGTGGGTGCCCTGCTGTTCTGCCTGTTCAGCATCAGCCTGGTGTGGATACTGATTCGCCGCCTCGAACATCGCTTCATCGCGCCGACCATCAGCCGCATCCAGGCCCTGGTGGAAAGCGAGCTGTTCAGCAGCGATGTGATCCAGACGGCCCCTGTGGCCCTGTGCGTGCTGCGCCGCGCCAATGGCCAGGTGGTCCTGGAGAACACCCTGTCGCAGCAGTGGCTGGGGCAAAGCGGCGAACGCGAGCGCCTGAGCCCTCGATGGATCTACCGGGCCTTCGACGCCATGGACCCGCAGGTCACCGACTACTTCGAGGCGGCCGACGGACGCCACCTGTACCTGAGTTGCGCCCCCACCCGCTACAAGGGCGAAGACGTGCTGCTTTGCGCGTTCAGCGATATCAGCACCCGCACGCAGATCGAAGAAGCCCTGGAGCAGGCACGACAGCTGGCCGACGCCGCCAATGAAGCCAAGACCCTGTTCCTGGCGACGATGAGCCATGAGATCCGCACCCCGTTGTACGGCGTGCTCGGGACACTGGAATTGCTGGCGCGAACCGAACTGGATGCCCAGCAGACCGACTACCTTCGCACCATCGAGAGCTCTTCGGCGACATTGCTGCAATTGATCTGCGATGTCCTGGACGTCTCCAAGATCGAGGCAGGGCAACTGGCCCTGGAGCTCACCGAGTTCAGCGTGCTGGACCTGATTCACGAGGCGACCCAGGGCTATGCGGCCGCGGCCCATGGCAAAGGGCTGGACTTGTATGCCGTCATCGATCCGAAGGTACCTGAGCGGGTCATCGGCGACGTCTCGAGAATCCGTCAGATCCTCTACAACCTGTTGAACAATGCAGTCAAATTCACCGATGCAGGCCGAATCGTACTGCGAGTCAAGCTGGCTGGGCGGGACGGTGAGCGGGTCAGCCTGTTCTGGCAGGTTTCCGACACGGGCAAGGGAATAACCCAGGAAGACCAGTCGCGCATTTTCGAACCCTTCTACCAGACCCGCGGCCACACCAACGTGATCGCCGGTACCGGGTTGGGCCTGCCCATCTGCCAGCGTCTCACGCATCTGATGAATGGCAGTATCCGCGTGGTCAGCGAGCCCGGGCTGGGCAGCAGTTTTTCCCTGACCCTCTCGCTCGAACAGCCCATGGCGCCCGCGCCGGCGAGCAGCGTCCCGCCTCTGCTGCCGAAAGTGGTCTTCGTGGTTTCCCCCATCCGTGAACTGGCCGAGACCATGAGTGGCTGGTTGCGTCGCTGGGGCGCACGTGCGCAACTCGATCGCCCTGCCCCGGGCGCTCCGACCCAGGGAGCCGTGCTGCTCGAGCTGCACCCGGGTTCCTTCGAACAACGCCTGGCCCTGCAATGGACCGGGTCGCTGGTGATGGCGACCGGCGACGGCTATAACGACCCCCAGCAGGCTGCCGACGGCTGGGTGGTGAACATCAATCACCTGAACGCGATCCACCAGGCCGTCAGCCGCGCCCAGGGCCTGTGCGCCATCGAACCTGCGCATGACATCTGGCCGCGGCACCTGAAAAAACTGCATCTGCATATCCTGGTGGTGGAAGACAACGTCATCAACCAGTTGATCCTGCATGACCAATTGCAGGAACTGGGTTGCACGGCGGAACTGGCCGGAAACGGTGAAGAAGCGTTGGCGATGTGGCGCCGGGGTCGGTTCGATGTCGTGCTGAGCGACGTCAACATGCCCCGCATAAACGGCTATGAACTGGCTCGCGAGCTACGCCGCCTTGGCTGCGAAGTACCGATCATCGGCGCGACCGCCAATGCCATGCGCGGCGAAGAAGCACTGTGCCTGGCCGCAGGCATGAACCACTGCCTGGTCAAGCCTTTCACCCTGCAGGCCCTGCATAACCAACTGGCGCCCTACGAAAGAACCCCCTCATGAAACCCATCAGCGTACTGGTCGTCGAAGACCACCCATTCCAGCAGGTGTATCTGCAGAACCTCTTCAGCGAGCTGGGGGATTTCGACCTGCAATTCGCCCAGGAAGGCAGCGCGGCGCTGGATTGCCTTAACAAGCGTGATTTCGATCTGGTCCTGACCGATCTGTTGATGCCCGGCATGGACGGCATCCAGTTCATCCAGGGACTGGCCGCCTCCGGCGCCCGGCCCGCGCTGGCGATCATGAGTGTGGCGTCCAGACGAATGCTCACGAGCGCAAGCCTGGCCGCCCGTAACCTGGGCGTCAAAGTCATAGGGCTGATATCCAAGCCGGTCAAGCTCGCCGCATTGCGCAATCTCACCGATCAACTGGGCGGCCTGCGCCAGGCTGACCTGCCCCTTCCCGGCCCGCAGATCGACCACCTGGCCATCAGCAATGCACTGGAGAGCGGCGAGTTGCGCGCCTGGTTCCAACCCAAGAAGTCCCTGGCCAACGGGCGGATCGTGGCCGCCGAAGCGTTGGTGCGCTGGGTTCATCCCGAGCATGGGCTTCTGCTGCCCGGGGTTTTCCTGCCGGCACTCAAGGCGTTCGACCTGGAAGAATGCCTGCTCTGGCACATCCTGGAGCAAGCGATCATCGCTCAGAACCAATGGTGCAGCCAGGGCTATGCCATCCCGGTGTCGATCAACCTGCCCACGCATCTGCTCAACAGCCCGGACCTGGCGGACCGGATCCTCGCGTTCGTCCTCGAGCACCA
This sequence comes from Pseudomonas sp. NFACC32-1, assembly GCF_900101215.1. NCBI lineage: Bacteria > Pseudomonadati > Pseudomonadota > Gammaproteobacteria > Pseudomonadales > Pseudomonadaceae > Pseudomonas > Pseudomonas sp. NFACC32-1. The sequence continues at coordinate 748,170 of NZ_FMUL01000001.1, read as the reverse complement.
GGGTGTTCCGGCGATGATCTGCTTCGAGTTGATGGAGTGCTCCATGCCCGAAGACATCAGCAACTTCTACGCCGGTGCATGCCGGTTGCGCATGAAGGGGTTTGGCCTTTCCCAGGACGACTTCGGCCAGGGCTACAGCTCGTATATGAACCTGGTCTCGACACCGTTCACCGAGTTGAAGATCGATCGGGCGCTGGTGCATGGCTGTACCACCAATGAAGAACTGACCCAGGCCCTGACCAGCATCGTCGCGCTCGGCCGCCAGCTGGGCCTGACGGTCGTGGCCGAAGGGGTTGAAACGGCGCAGGAGCTGGCGCTATTGCGTAGAATCAACTGCACCCAGGTGCAGGGTTTCCTGATCTCCCATGCCGTGTCGTCCAGCGAGTTCCAGCAATTGCTGACTCAGGATGGGCCGGCCTTGGTCGACTGACGACTGGAAATCCATTTTCATTTTGTCCAAGGTCGCGCGGTGCGCAACGTTTCCGAGCGTCCTTCAAAGGTTGGCCAAATGACCCATTCCGATGATCTTCTACAGAAACTGACCAGCAGCTCCTTGAAGATGAACAAAGGGCTGATCGTGCTGGGCGGTCTGGCGTCGCTATTGATCGGTCTCAGTGCCTGGGGCTTGAACCGAATGATCGAGGAGCAGCGCGACACCGTTCGGTTTCACTTCGCCAGGCTGATGGAAAACATCGGCGAACAGGACGCCTTCCTCGATGCGATTGCCCGGCAAAGCGCCAAAGGCCTGCCGCTGGATACCGGGCAGTTCCGGATGTTTGTCGAAGAGCCGTTGCCGGATGAAGGCGATGGCATCTACAAAGGCCAGGAACTGTCTTTCTCCCTGCCCTTCAGCGTGAAGATCAACCCGGCCACCATCGAGCCGGGGGAACGCCACCGGGTCTTCGGCCTGGGTGCCCATTTGGCCAGCTACTACAGCGCCTTCTGGTCGGCGTCGTATTACCAGTCGCCGCAGGTGTTCCTGTTCAACATGCCGGACAACTTCGATATCGCCGTGCCCGCTGCCGGCCGCCTGCGCGGCGTCGGCCAGATCCAGGGCGGCACCTACCAGCAGGTCATGAACCAGATATTGCAACGGCTGCATGAGGACAACCCTCGGCCTGCGGACAGTCGCGTGCACTGGGTGCGCTACAGCGCCGAAACGGACAACAGCGCCCCGCCGACCGTCCTGGCCTACATCAACATCGACATGCCGGCCACCCAGCTGGGTATCCGGGGTGCCAGCCCCTGGGTGGTGGTGGCTTCGCTGCTGAACCTGAACCAGCTCAACGAGATCGAGCGCATCATGGAGTGGTCGATCTACGATCGCTTCAGCCTGGTAGCCCCCAACGGTGCCCTGCTGGTAGGCGCCGAAAAGCCTGGGCAAGACCTCAAGGACGGGCTCAACTTTCGTCTCGATGGCCTGGTGTTCAAGATTTCCAGCGACGGGCAACAGCCCTGGACAGCCGTCTATGTGGTCGGCTTCAAGAGCTTCATCGACTATGCCTGGTGGCCCTTGCTGGGCATGTTGACGCTGATGCTCGCGAGCATCGGCGGTGGCTGGGCTTTCAACCGGTGGTACAAGACTCGCGTGGTCTTGCCCGCCCATGAGGCCCACCAGAGCATCGCCGAAAGCGAGGCCTTCAGTCGCGCGATCATCGACAGCGCTCCCACCGGCCTGTGCGTGATACGTCGCAGCGATCACAAGATCCTCCTGCAGAACCAGCGTCTTCAACAATGGCAGCCAAGTGACAAACTGATCGCCGCACTCGAGCAGAGGCAACTGCTCACCCGTGCGGGCCAGACGGAGCTGCAGATCGACGGTCGCCATCTGCAGGTGGGTTTCGTCGGGGCTCGCTATCACGGGCAGGAGGTCTGGATCTGCGCATTCAACGACGTGACCCGCCACATCGAGGATGCCGCGGCGCTGGAACAGGCACTGCACGCCGCCGATTCCGCCAATGCGGCAAAAACCCGTTTCCTGGCGACCATGAGCCATGAGATTCGCACGCCTTTATACGGCGTACTGGGCACGCTGGAACTCCTGGGCCTGACTGAGCTGGCCCCCCGCCAGCAGGAATACCTGCGCACGATCCAGCGCTCGTCGGCCACCTTGTTCCAACTGATCAGCGACGTACTGGATGTATCGAAGATCGAAGCCGGGCAGATGACCATCGAGGCCCAGGACTTCTGCCCGCTGGAACTGACCGAAGAGACCCTGCGGGCCTACAGCGCTTTCGCCCAGGCCAAGGGCTTGCAGCTTTACGCCTGTATCGACCCCGCCGTTCCCGACCAGGTGCGGGGCGATCCGCTGCGGATCCGCCAGATCCTCAACAACCTGGTGAGCAACGCGATCAAGTTCACCGACAACGGACGCGTCGTACTGAGGTTGCGAGTCCTGGACAAGAATGCCGACGTCGCCAGCCTGCTGTGGCAGGTCAGCGACTCCGGCATCGGCATCTCCCAAGCGCAACAGGCCCAGCTGTTCGACCCTTTCTACCAGGTTCGCGATGCGTCCAGCGAAGCGGGCGCCGGCCTGGGCCTGGCGATCTGCCGGTGGTTATGCGAACTGATGGCCGGCGAGCTGAAAGTGGTGAGCGAACCCGGGCTCGGCAGCAGTTTTTCATTGCAACTCAAGCTTGCCTGCGGCCAAGGCCATCTGGGCGACTGCCCGCAATTCGATCCGCACACCCCGCCCGTCTATGTACAGGCACCCACGCCTGAACTGGCGCAGCATGTCTGCAACTGGCTCGAACGACTAGGCCAGGAAACCCGTATCGTCAACCCGGAACAGCCGCCGTGCGCATCATCGCTGTTGCTCGATGTACTGCCCTCGTCCCAGGAGTCCTCCTGGACTGGCCCGCGGATAATCGCCAGGGCCGCCGGTCCTAACCCGCCGGAGTACACCCGCGCCGGTTGGACCGTGGATGCGTACGACATCCGGGCGATGGCATGGGCAATACGTTTCGCCCAGCAGGGCACCGACTCGCGGACATTCCCATCGACCATGGAGCCGCCACGACACCTGGACCTGAACATCCTGGTGGCCGAGGACAACCCGATCAACCGGGCGATCATCAAGGAGCAACTGCAGGCGCTGGGCTGCTCGGTAGTCGCCACGGCGAATGGCGAGCAGGCCCTGCATCAATGGTTGCCCGGCTCATTCGACCTGGTGCTGACCGATGTGAACATGCCGGTAATGAACGGCTATGAACTGGCCCAGGCACTGCGCAGGAACGAGCCGGACCTGCCGATCATCGGGGTGACCGCCAATGCCCTGCGCGACGAGGGAGAGCGCTGCGCTGCGGTCGGCATGAATGCCTGGCTGGTAAAGCCGCTCAACCTGCACATGCTGCGAACACAGCTGTTGAAACACTGCAAGCTCGCCGAGCCGCTCCCCTTCAGCCCGGCACCGCCTGCGGCCGACACGGTGCACAATGCCGACCGGCCACAGCTGTCGCCGAAAATGCGGGACCTGTTCCTCAGCACGATGCAGCAGGATATCGACACGCTCAATGCCACGCTCCAAGGCAACGACACCGCCGCGGTAGCCCGGCAACTGCACAGCATGGCCGGGGCATTGGGCGCCGTGCAGGCGGCCGACCTGGCGCAAACCTGCATCGACCTGGAGAACCGGTTGGAGGGCCGGCACATGACACCTGACCTGGCCAGCGACATCGAGGCTATGCTTGGGCGATTGAGAGCGATGCTCGACGCACTGGCATGACGGTATGACTCAATAACGTATTAGGGATAGCCAACATGGCCACACTCAACGTCGTGATCGCGGATGATCACCCCATCGTATTGCTGGGCGTGCGTGAGCTGATAGAACGCGACGACCGCTTCCGGATCGTCGGTGAGGCGGTCTGTTCGAATGGACTGATAGAGCTTCTCAAACACCAGCCGGTCGACCTGGTGATCACGGACTTCAACATGCCGGCCGACTCACCCTACGGTGACGGACTCAAACTGGTGGAGTACCTGCGACGGCACTTCCCGGAGGTGAAAATCCTCCTGCTGACGATGATCTCCAACCCGCTGATCCTGACACGGCTCCATGAACTGGGCGTGGTCGGTGTCATCCAGAAGAACCAGTTGCAGGACGACATCCAGCTTGCGCTCACGGCCATCGCCCAGGGACGCCCTTTCAAGAGTGCAAGGCCCCTGGCCCATAGCGTGAGGGAGCAGAACGTCGCGCTGGATGAACGGCTGTCGAGGCTATCGCCCAAGGAGTTCGAGATTCTGCGCCTGTTCGTCTCGGGGCTGAGCGTCACTGCCATCGCAAAAAGCCAGTCCAGGAGCGCGAAGACCGTCAGCACCCAGAAAATCGCCGCCATGCGTAAACTTGAAGTTTCCAGCGACCAGGATCTGCTGACGTATTGCCTGGAGAACAATATCTTCAGTTGAACAACTCTCTTCGCGCCTACTTGTCATTTCTATAACTTTCAACTTTCGCGCGCCCTCCTCCAACATTCATACATTGACGGTCTGTGCATGAGGCGCAGGCCCGTTCATCGCTCTAAACGCTCCGCCCACAACTAGCCCATTGACATCAATCAGAATTGTCTGATGGCCCGTGCCCCGGCAAAAAACTAAATTGGCCCGGCGTTTAGAACGCAACTTATCTCCGACATATGGATATTTAAATGAAGAACATATCGCTGACACTGCTGACACTTTCAATGCTCGCCGCCGCGGGTCAATCGTTTGCAGCTGATCCGGTAACGCCCACCCTGGCCGGCAGTGGCACTATCAATTTCAGCGGCATCATCAACAACGACGCCTGCTCCATCGAAAGTGCCGGCCTGAATAAAACCATCTCGGTGCCCATGGGTGAAGTGTCCATCAAGGACATGGGCACAGCAGCAGCACCCATCGGCAGCGGCAAGCTGAGCGCGGAAAACTTCGACATGAAGATCAACTGCAACGCCGGCACCAAGGTTGCGATGATTTTCGAACCGACCAAAGGCGCGGGCTCGGGCATCGTGACCGGCACCAAGGTCCTCAAGCTGACTGACGGTGTAGGCGCAGCCAAGAACATCGGTATCGCCCTGCTGAACGCCAATGGCGACCAGATCGACCTGAGCTCCCCAACTGCCGCCAGAATCGAAAACACCCTGCAGGACGGCAGCGCGACCCTGAAGTTCTCCGCTGCCTACGTCACTACTGCCGATCCGAAGACCGCCGTGGCCGGTCGCGGCGACGCCACCCTGCCGTTCACCCTGCAATACGAGTAAGGGCCGGACGGGGCTGATACTGCGCGGGACTTCAGGGTCCCGCCTTTTCTCAATTTCAGGCATCCAGTCATGTTCAACCGACACTTCCTATCGTTGTGCGTGGGTTTGCACTGCGCACTGCTCGCAGCACAGGCAAGCGCCGGCATCTCGCTGAGCGCGACCCGCCTGGTGTTCGACGCCGAGCACAAAGAGGTCAGCATCAAGGTACGTAACAATGGTGACGACCTGCTGATTCAATCCTGGATCGACGGCGAGACCGAGAAAGCGCCAGTCCCTTTTGCCGTGACACCGCCGCTGGCAAGGATCATGGCCAAGGAACAGCAACTGCTGCGGATTATCTATGAGGGCACCGGCATGCCAACCGACAAGGAATCGGTGGTATGGCTCAATGTCCAGGAAATCCCCCAGGCCGCCAAGACGCCGAACACGTTGCAACTGGCGGTACGCCAGCGCATCAAGGTGTTCTTCCGCCCTGTCGGCCTTGCGCCAGAAGCGTATCTGGCGCCTGAACAACTGTCGTGGCGACTGGGCGAGCAGCAAGGTCATGCGACATTGACGATAAGCAACCCGAGTCTCTATCACGTTTCATTGTCGGAAGTGGCCGTTCGTTCAGGCTCCAGCACTGAACACCCGGTGGACTCCATGATGATTGCGCCCGGCGAGACCAAAACGCTCCCTCTTAAACAGGCCACACATTCGAACTATTCGAGCGTCAACTTTTCAAGCATCAACGATTACGGTGCGCAAGTTCGCTATGCAGCGACTTTCACCGGTGCATCGGCCGTCAATGGAAAAGCAGTGCAATAACGATCGCCGTACTCACAGCAGTTCCCGACGCTCTCCGATTTCAATAACGAACCTTAACTTCTGTCGTCCGTAGCGATATAGGGCTGGGCATGTCTTTATTCCCACGCAGCAACTCCAACTCCCCGACAAAAACGACGTCGTCCATTAACTTTGGTCTTAACGCGTTATACCTGGCGATGTTGGCAGGCCTGACCCAGCTCGCAGAAGCTGGCGACCCGGCAGTTCAAGAACCCCTTCAAGTCAGCCAGTTCAATACCTCATTCCTGCAAGGCGCAGCGTCCTCCGTGGACCTGGATCTGCTGCTCTCGGCCAACAGCGTTTTGCCAGGAAATTATCGGGTGGACGTCTACAGCAACGACGTGCTGGTCGGCCGTCGCGATATCGATTTTCGGCGCGTTGAGAAAAGCGCAAAAGTGGAAGCCTGCCTGACCCTGGAAACCTTGCAGCAACTGGGGATCAACCTGAGCCGGCCCGAAGTGGCGGACCGCCTCAAAAACGCTGCGCCGGACGCCTGCCATGACCTGCCGGCCTTGATCGACCAGGCGACCGTCAACTACGACCCCAGTCGCCTGCGACTGTCGATCAGCATTCCGCAGATCGCCATGCAACGAGGCATGCGTGGTTATGTCGACCCCGCGCTGTGGGACGCGGGAGTGCCCGTTGGGTTCATCAACTATCAGTTGAGCAGCAATCGCAACAGCACCGACAGCGCCACGACGATTTCCAACAACCTGGGTCTGCGCAACGGCATCAACCTCGGCGGCTGGAGGCTGCGCAACGAATCCAACTTCAACAGCCAGACCGGCCGGCCGAATACGTTCACCAGCAACCGTAGCTATGTGCAACATGACGTCACGGCCCTGAAGGGACAGTTCAGCGCGGGGGACATTTTTTCCGACTCGCAGTTGTTCGACAGCGTCCGCTACCGCGGGCTGATGCTGAGCTCCGACGAGGGCATGCGCGCCGACAGCGAACGTGGCTACGCACCGGTCATCAGAGGCGTTGCGCAAAGCAACGCCACCGTGGAGATTCGCCAGAACGATTACATCCTGTACAGCACCAACGTGCCGCCTGGTCCTTTCGAGATCAGCGATATCTACCCCAGCGGCTCCAACGGTGATCTCCAGGTGACGATCATCGAAGCGGACGGCCGCCGACGTGAAACCATCCAGGCCTTCTCCAGCCTGCCGATCATGGTGCGCCAGGGGCAGGTCAACTACAGCGTCTCGGCGGGCCAGTACAAGAGCAACACCGAAGGCCTGGCATCGCCGCAGATGCTCAGCAGTACCTTGGCCTACGGCCTGAGCAGCAACACGACCGGCATCGTCGGCGTACAGGCAACCGATAATTTCAGGGCCTTGTCCATGGGCCTGGGTCGCAATACGCCCTGGGGGGCCGTGTCGTTCGACCTGACCCATTCGTCCAGCCAGTCCCACGGCCAGACCACACAAGGCAACAGCCTGCGGATGCTGTACGCCAAGACTTTCAGTGGCACCAACACCAACTTCACCCTCGCTGCCTACCGTTACTCGACCGAGGGTTACCGCACGCTGACCGAACATATCGAGGATCAGAGCTACGCCGAACAGCGTCGCGGCAACTCCAAGACCCGCACGGACCTGACCGTGAGCCAGAGCCTGGGCCGCAACCAGCAGTTCGGAAGCCTTTACCTGAACGCTACCGACCAGCGTTACTGGGGACGAGGCGGATCCCAGAGTGTGTCCGCCGGCTACAGCAACAACTGGGGTGACCTGACCTACAACCTCGGCGTGATCCACACCCAGGACGTGGGAAGTTTCGGCCCCTCGAACAACGACACACAGATGAACCTGTCGCTGTCGTTTCCCCTCGGTTCCAAACCACGGGCACCCCGGGCGTATTTCTCGACCACCAGCCAGAAATCCGGCGACAGCACTCAACTGGGGGTGAACGGCTACCTATCGGAAAACAGCGACACCTATTATTCCGTACAGGCAGGCAACAGCAGCACCAGCGGCAATTCGGGATCGGCGAGCATCAGTACCCGACAGCCCTTCGTGGACATCAATGCGGGCTACAGCCAGGGGCGCGGCTACACCTCGCAGAACCTGAACCTCGCCGGCTCGGTGGTAGCCCACGCGGGAGGGATCAACCTCGGGCAGACCCTGGGTGAAACCTTTGCACTGGCCGAGGTGCCAGACGTACCCGGCGGCGTCAAGATCAGCAGTTTCAGCGGAACCAAAACCGGCCGCAACGGCTTTGCGGTCATCCCCAACACCCAACCCTACCGGGTGAACTGGATCAGCCTCGACACTCGTGATCTGGGCGCCGATGTCGAGATCGAGAATGCCACCCAACAAGTCGTGCCTCGACGCGGCGCCGCCGTACTGGTGCGCTACGCCTCGCAAACCGGTCGGCGGGTCCAGTTCGAACTGTTCGATGCCATGCACAAGCATCTGCCGTTCGGCACGGTGCTGGAAGACTCAAGCGGCAAGCAGATCGCGATGGCCGATCCTTCCGGCAAGGCCCTGGCCCTGGTGCAGGACCCGAGCGCCACGCTCACCATCAAATGGGCGGACAAGCAATGCCAGGCGAGTTACTCCCTGCCCGAGCGCGACAAGGCTCTGAACTACGAGCGGGTCAGGCTCGAATGCAGGCCCTGACGGTGCGCCTCATGGCGCCGTCAGCGTCACCAGCCAGGTGCCATCGAGCACGGGCTTTCCGGCCGCGTCCACCAGGGCGTAGCGCTGATTGTAATAAGGCTCGTCCGTGCCGCTGTCCGCGATCAGGCGTGCCGAGACGCCGGGTGTCTGGTTGCCCTGGCCGCCCATGTGTGTGACATCGAGAGTAGCGCCGCGGGCCGCACGCGGGCATTCGACGAGTTCGATCGCGACGCCGGGGTTCATGTCCGTTCGGCACCCTGGCTCGACGATGCTCCCGGTAAAACGGATAACGCCTTCGGTCAACGCCGGTTCGGCCTGACACGCCCCGTTCAGGGCCACCCACAGCGACACGCCCATCACTACCTCTTTAACGCCCATAGCGACTGCTCCTTGGCTTGAGTCATCAAGGTCTATGTCGTCAGCGGCAGAGGGATCTTGAGTGTTGTGAAAGAGCTCGGGACCACCGTCCAAGCGATTCCGGCCCCAGCGCAGGCGTGTCCACCCGATCGGTTCGGTGCTGCGGACGTGGCGTATAGGAATCTTCCGATTCCAAAAGCCGACCACAGATCTTATCGTCGAATTCCAATATCCCTGTCCCAGCCTCCGTCAACCTTCCGACTTCAAATCGATCCCCGCGCAGCGTCGCACCCACCCAGAGCAGGTCTTGAATGACACCAGGAAAAATCATAGTACCCATCGTTTTCCTCGCCTTGACGGGCCAGGGAGCAGAGGCAGCCTGTTCCTTTGTGAAAGGACACGGCCTGACCACCATGCAATTCGATTTTCCGCCGACGATATCGGTGCCCCGGGATGCCCCAAATGGAACGGTCCTTTATGAAACGCCGACAAAAACCTTGCAAGGCGTAAACAGTTCCTACACGTGCCCCTCGGGGTATACCTATGGCATCAAAAACAGCCTTGGGACGACGACACCCGGCAACAACATATTCCCGATAGGCAATACAGGCATCGCCTGGCAGTGGATACGCGTCGAAATCAACAACACCGCGGCACGCGGCTACCCCAACATTGATAACGGCCCCTCCGGCACCTGGGGGTGGAATGGCTCCCAGCACGCGCTACGCCTGATAAAGATCGCCGACACCCAGGGCGAGCTGCTGAAGCTTCCTTCGGGAATATATGGCTATTACTACTTCGACAGCATCACGCCCCTGGCGATGAGCGTGACCAGCAGCACCTCCATCGTTGCCCAATCCTGCGACACGCCAGACGTGACCGTGGACATGGGCAAACACAAGCTCAGTTCATTTGCGGAATATGGTTCGCAATCCGCCCCGGTCAGTTTCAATATAAGGGTCAACAACTGCCCCAAGGGCATCAACAAGATTACCTACACACTCGCCCCGACCCCGAACAGTCCCGCATGGAATGCCAGCCTGGGTATCGTCAACCTCAACAATACGTCCACCGCCAAGGGCCTGGGACTGCAACTGCTTGGCAACGACCAGCAACCATTGGAACTCAACAAAAGCTATGTCCTTGGCGAGTCCCCCGCCGCGGGCGGAACCTTCAGCATCCCCCTGACAGCGCGGTATTTGCGCGTCCTGCCCTCGGGAAGCAGCGGGATACTCGATCCTGGCCTGAGCGCAGGAACCGCGAATGCAGACGTCTGGTTCATCATGAATTACCTGTGACGGACGCCCGCTTTCGATGAGATGCCTGAGCCCCGCTCATCCGTGGCCAGCTGGATTGCCTGCCATGCCAGTTGTCCAAAAACCCTGGCGCATCAATGGTACTGGGCTAGAGTCAACGCTTTGCGATGCTCTAAAGGACTGGAAACATGGCCACCACCTACAGCGCCCCTGGGACGATGATCGTCGATATCGCGGGACATGCGGATAATGCCCAGGACGTGGTGATACAGCCCGATGGCTCGATTCTGATCGCCGGCTTCAGCCAGTACAGCGACGACCTGGACGAGGGCATGGACTTTTCGCTCACCCGCCTTCTTGCCGACGGCAGTCTGGACAAGGACTACGGCAACGCCGGCCGACAGGTGATCCACAAGCAGATCCCTCTCGAAAAGACATACACGCTTCAGGTCCAGGCCGACGGTGCGGTGGTGACTGCCCACGAAGGGCATGACGATACCGCCATCGTCCAGCGCTGGGGGCCGGACGGCAAAGCCGACCTCACCTTCAACAGCAATGCCGCGGCCAGCCTGCCCAGCGGGTTTGGTTCAGCCCCCCTGGTACAGGCCAAGGCCGACGGGGGCGTGCTGGTCAGTGCGCTGGAAGGTCACACTCTGAAAGTGGCCCAGCTGAATGCCGACGGCACCCGGGACATGGCGTTTGGCACGCAAGGCACCTTGACGCTGCAAGCCGACGGCACGTTCGAGTTCATGCAAGGCCTGACCCCGATGGCAGATGGAGGCCTGCTGGTCCAGGGCGCGCCCGGCTTCCAGAACAGCTTGCTCAAGTACACGGCCGATGGGGAATTGGATACCGACTTTGGCGAGGGCGGCATCGCGTCGCTGTCCTTTCTCGGCAGCTACCGTGGCGACGTGGCCATACAGGACGACGGCAAGATCCTGGTGGCCAGCACCAGCACCTTCAAGGATTTTGCCGTGACCCGGCTCAACGCCGATGGCAGCCTGGACCTCAGTTTCGGCAACCAGGGGACGGTCAGCGTCGACCTGCCCGGCGACTCGGCCCTGGCCAGCGAAATCACTTTGCTGGACGATGGCAGGATCCTGCTGGCCGGACACGCCTACGCCAACCATGGCAGTGACTTTGCTGCGGTTCGCCTGAATGCCGATGGCAGCCTTGACACGACGTTCGGCAGCACGGATGGCACCGCCAGACTGGTGGGCTCCTCTGGCGAGGATAAGCTGCAAGGCCTGGAAACCGATGAGATCCTGCGTGGCCTGGCGGGAGACGATCTGCTGCAGGGCAATCTCGGCCGTGACCTGCTTTCCGGTGGCGCGGGAAACGACGTATTGCGCTATGCCAGCGTGGCCGACAGCTTCCGCTGCGCCGACAGTAGCGGCAGCGATCGCCTGCTCGACTTCAATCCCGACGAAGACCGTATCGATCTCAGTGCCCTGGGCTTCACCGGCATCGGCAATGGATACGACGGGACGCTGGCGATCCGAAACAATGCCGACGACACACGCACTTACCTGAAGAGCTTCGAGGCCAATGGCGACGGACAACGTTTCGAACTGGTGATCGACGGCAACGTTTCCTCCCGGCTCAACGAGAGCAACCTGCTGTTCAGTGCGGCGGACAACAGCGCGCCGGCCAGCGCCGATACTGGCGCGAAGTCCGCTGAGGTGCCCCCGCCGGGGCATGTGGAACTGACGTTGATAGGCACAGGTCCGAACCTGCATACGGACGTGGTCTGATCGGGTCACGGGCCAACCTTAGCTGGCGCCACTGCTCGCCGGGCAAGGCGTGACACGGTTCGCCCTTCAGCCCCCACTCGCCCCTCTCGTGAGGCTTTGCGGTGCAATGGGTCGGCCAATCATGGGCTCATGTCCGGTTTCGTCCAGGTACGCCTTGGCGCGCCGCCCCTGTCTCGCGGCCCCTCAGGCAGCCGTTAAGTGGCAAAATCCCCTATCAAGAACTTTCCGGAGACCCCAATGCTTCGTGTGTTTGAACGAAGACTCGACCCCTTCCCACCCGATGAAGCCCCACCGCCCCCGGTCGGTCTGGTCCGTTTCCTGTGGGCCTGCACCCGAGGCGCTCGCGGCTATATCCTCGCTTTTGCACTGCTCAGCGCCGGCGTATCGATTTATGAAGCCTGGCTGTTTTCCTTCCTGGGCCAGGTCGTGGACCTGCTCTCGACCTGGCAGGCTGGCGGCGAGGCGCAAGCACAGGAAAGCCGGGTGCTGTGGGGTATCGGCATGGTCTTGCTCGCCAGCATCGCACTGGTGGCGCTGCGCACGATGGTGCAGCACCAGGTATTGGCGATCAATCTGCCGTTGCGGCTGCGCTGGGACTTCCATCGCCTCATGCTGCGCCAGAGCCTTTCGTTCTTTTCCGATGAATTCTCCGGCCGGGTGACCACCAAGGTGATGCAGACGGCACTCGCCGTGCGCGAGGTCCTGTTCACCGTCATTGAAATCGCCCCCGGGATCGGCGTGTACTTCATCGCGATCATCGCACTGGCGGGCGGCTTCGCCCTGAAACTGATATTGCCGTTCATTGCCTGGATCGTATTGTTCGGCCTGGCCATGCTGTACTTCGTGCCGCGCCTGGGGCAAGTCGGCCAGGAACAGGCCCATGCGCGCTCGTCGATGACCGGGCGCATCTCGGACGCCTACACCAACATCACCACGGTGAAGCTGTTCTCTCACTCCAAGCGTGAGGCGCATTTCGCCCGCGCCGCCATGGAAGATTTCAAGCTCACCGGCTTTCGCCAGATGCGCCTGGTCAGCCAGTTCGAGATCGTCAACCAGGCCCTGGTGGTCGCGTTGATCCTTGGCGCCGGCGGCTATGCCTTGTGGTTGTGGCACCAGGGCGAAGTCGGCACCGGGGCCGTGGCGGCGATCACCGCCATGGCGCTGCGCATCAACGGTATGTCGCACTGGATCATGTGGCAGATGACCTCGCTGTTCGAGAGCATCGGCACCGTGCAGGATGGCATGGAGACACTGACCCGCGGCCCCAAGGTGGTGGATGCGCCCGATGCCGGCGTGCTGGTCCCCAAGGGCGGCGCGGTGACGTTCGATAATGTCAGCTTCAACTACAACGGTGAGCGCCAGGTGCTCGATGGTCTGAGCCTGCATATCCGCCCGGGCGAAAAGATCGGCCTGGTGGGCCGTTCCGGTGCCGGCAAGTCGACGCTGATCAATCTGCTGCTGCGGTTCTACGACGTCGACAGCGGAGAGATCCGCATCGATGGCCAGAACATCGCCAGGGTGACGCAAGACAGCCTGCGCAGCGCCATCGGCATGGTCACCCAGGATACCTCCCTGCTGCACCGCTCCATCCGCGACAACATCGCCTACGGTCGCCCGGAGGCCACCGATGAACAGATCCGTGCGGCGGCAGCCAACGCCCAGGCCGATGGGTTCATCCGTCAACTGAGCGACCGGCAAGGCCATAGCGGCTATGACACCCTGGTGGGTGAACGCGGCATCAAGCTGTCGGGGGGCCAGCGCCAACGTATCGCGATCGCCCGGGTGATGCTCAAGAACGCACCGATCCTGTTGCTTGACGAGGCCACCAGTGCCCTGGATTCGGAAGTCGAAGTCGCCATCCAGGAGAGCCTCGATGAAATGATGGAGGGCAAGACCGTCATCGCCATCGCCCATCGACTCTCGACGATCGCGGCCATGGACCGGCTGATCGTCATGGATGAGGGGCGCATCATCGAACAAGGCACCCATGCCGAACTGCTGGCGAAAAACGGCACTTACGCACGGCTGTGGCACCACCAGAGCGGTGGATTCCTGGGTGAGGACCAGGGCGTGGCCGAGGCGGTGGAGTAACCGCGCCTGTCGCGGGCCGATTGCATCGACAAGCCAGGCCCGTGAAGCGATGAACCGCAACTTTGCGGGGCAGGCAGCAAGAAACGGACAGGCCGGCTCGGCGGGTGCGCATGAACGACAACGAATGCGCCCGGGCCGGCACCCGCTCCTGTCACCGCAGCCGTGCCTTCCAAACCGGAGGCCTGCCAAGTAATCTGAAGTTCTCCGATCGAAGACGTTGGCCCGCTCATGGCTTGCCCGCCCGATGACACCACCCGCCGCACTCGCGATACCGTCCTGCGCTATCACCTGGCCTGGAAACATCGGGACCTGGAGGCGATCATGGCGCTGTACCATCCCGATGTGCAGTACAACGACTTCTTCCAGAACCGCACCATGGGCCTGGCGCAATTGCGCGTGTATGTGACAGGCACCCTGCCCCGGCAGCCGGATGAATACCTGGAGCACACCGATCGCATCCGGGCCGACGGCAGCACAGCCTTCATCCAGTACCAGACCGCACTGCAGGGCAGCGGCCAGCGGGTGGTTTTCCGCTCCAGCGAAGCCATCACCGTGCGGGACGGGCTGATCTGGCGGGTCAATGAATACGCCTCGCTGGTGCATGAACACCCGCAAGCCAATGCCAACCGGGCGCCGGCCATCAGCAAGCTGGGGTTGTCGGCCCGGCAGTTGACCTACATGGCCCGGGACCTGGACGAGTACTTCCAGCGCCAGCAACCCTTCCTCGATCCGGAGCTGGACCTGCAGACGGTGGCGGCAGCGACGGGTTACAGCCGCAACCAGATGTCATACCTGCTCAACCAGGTGCTGGGCCAGAGTTTCTACCGCTACGTGAACCAGGCCCGGGTGCAGTATCTGCTGCGCCGCCTGGCCGAAGAAGGTGAAGCGATGCCCATGGATGACCTCGCTGCCGATGCCGGCTTCAACTCCACCTCATCCTTCTACAAGACCTTCCGCGCCCATACCGGCTGTACTCCCAAAGCCTGGCTGAAGCTGCATTGCACGCGTACCCGCAGATAAGACAGCCGAAGAAGCCGTTGCCTAAACTCGTGCCTGAATCGGTAAGCGGGGTATGGCATGGGCGACTGGCGCGGTGTGAGTTTGTGGATGGAGCAACTCGAGGAGCCACTGGAGCCGAGGCCGGCATTGGCCGAAGATCTCCAGGCAGACGTGGCTATCATCGGCGCGGGCTACACCGGACTCTGGACCGCCTACTACCTCAAGCGCCAGGCTCCCCACCTGAATATCGTGATCGTCGAAGCCCAGATCGCGGGCTTCGGTGCCTCCGGCCGCAACGGAGGCTGGTTGATGGGGAACCTGCAGGGTGAGGACCGCCTGCTGGGCGCACTCTCGCCGACGGCCCGGGCAGAAGGTTTCGAGCTGCTGCACGGCATACCGGATGAAGTGGCGCAGGTCTGCCAACGGGAAGCGATCGACTGTGACCTGCGCAAGGGCGGCGTACTGTATTGCGCGGCCCGCTACCCCGAACAAGAACGCCGCCTGCGCGAACAACTGGATGGCTATCGGGCCCTGGGCCTGGATGACGCGGACTATCGCTGGCTGGACCGCGAGGAGCTGGATGCCCAACTGAAAGTGGCCTCTGCCTACGGCGGCCTGTATTCGCCCCACTGCGCCACCGTCCAGCCAGCCAAGCTGGTTCGTGGATTGGCGCGAGCCGTGGAAAAGCTCGGGGTGCGGCTTTTCGAACAAAGCCCGGTATCGAGCTGGAAGCCCGGAGAACTGTCGACCGCCCAGGGGAAGGTCCGCGCCGACTGGATAGTGCCGGCACTGGAAGGTTACTCCAGTGAACTTGCGCCCTTGGGCAAGCACCTTGTCGCTGCGCAAAGCCTGATCGTCGCCACCGAGCCGCTGTCGCCAGACCTTTGGGCGCGAATTGGCCTCAGCCATGGGCAGGCTTTCAGCGAGAACAGCCGCCAAGTGACCTATGGCCAGCGTACCCGGGACAACCGCCTGGTATTCGGTGCCCGCGGCGGCTACCGCTTCGGCGGCAGACTGCGTCAGGACTTCAACCTCAGCGGTGCCGAACGCGACCTGCGCCGGCAACTGTTCGGTGACCTGTTCCCGGAACTGCGCCAGGTACGACTGACCCATGCCTGGGGAGGCAACCTGGGAATCGCCCGGCGTTTTCAGCCCCACATGCTGGTGGACCGCCGCCAGCAAGTGGCGCTCTCGGGCGGCTATGGCGGCGAAGGGGTCGGCGCCAGCAATCTGGGCGGACGCACCCTGGCCGAGCTGATCCTCGGTCGTGAAAGTGTGCTCACCCGCCAGCCATGGGTCCTGGCCGAGCGCTCCATTGCCTCGCTGCCGCGATGGGAGCCCGAGCCTCTGCGCTGGCTTGGCTACAACGCGATCATTCGCAGTTTTGTGCTGGAAGACCGGCTACTGGCCAACCTTGAAACCCCACGGTGGCGGCGAAAAATGGCTGAAGGCCTGGCGTCCACCATGGAAAGCCTGATGCACAGTAAGGAGCCCTTCGCATGACCATCGAACACTTCCCAGACACCGCAGCACTGCCCTTGGGCCAGGCCCATCCGGTCGCAGTGCCGTTGGGTGAACCGGTGGCCCACGTATCCAGCAACGCAGTGGAACGCACCGACGGCGTCGAGGCCGGGGTGTGGGAATGCACACCCGGCCGTTGGCAACGGCAAATCGTGCAACAGGAGTTCTGCCACTTTATCCAGGGACGTTGCACCTTCACGCCGGATGAAGGCACGCCCATCGATATCCAGGCCGGCGACGCGTTGATGTTCCCCGCGAACACAACGGGCATCTGGGACGTACAAGAGACCGTTCGCAAAAGCTACGTACTGATTTTCTGACTGCCCCTTCCATAACGCTTAGAACAAAGGTTGAGGTATCTGTATGTTGAAAATGATCGCTCCATTGCTACTGGTCAGCGCCGCCGCACAAGCGGCGGATACCGTAAGGATCTACAACTGGAGCAGCTACATCGCCCCGGATACCTTGCAAGCGTTCACGGCCAGCACCGGACATCCCACTCAGTATGACCTGTACGACAGCAACGAAATGCTCGATGCCAAGTTGATGGCGGGGCACTCGGGCTACGACGTGGTGTTTCCGTCCAACCACTTCATGGCACACCAGATTACCGCGGGTGCGCTGAAGGTCCTGGATCGCAGCCGCTTGCCCAACTGGAACAATCTCAACCCGACACTGATGAAGGCCCTGGAAGCCAACGACCCCGGCAACCGCCACGGTTTTCCCTACCTATGGGGCAGTACCGGCATCGGTTATAACGTCGACAAAGTCAAAGCCGTACTTGGCGACACGCCCGTGGATTCCTGGGACCTGGTGTTCAAGCCGCAAAACATGAAAAAGCTGGCGCAGTGCGGGGTGGCGTTCCTGGATAACGGGCCGGAAATCCTGCCGATCGCCTTGAATTACCTCGGCCTGCCGCACCACAGCCAGCAGAAAGCCGACTACGCCAAGGCCCAGGCCTTGCTGATGAGCGTGCGGCCTTACATCAGCTACTTCCACAGTTCCAAGTACACCGGCGACCTGGCCAATGGCGATGTCTGCGTGGTGGTGGGCTTTTCCGGTGACGTGATGCAGGCCGCTTCGCGCGCAGAGGAAGCTGGAAACGGCCAGAAGATTGCCTACGTGATTCCCAGGGAAGGCTCGCCCATGTGGTTCGACATGGTCGCCATGCCCGCCGATGCGCCGAACGAAGCAGCCGGATACGCTTTCATGAATTACCTGCTGGACCCAAAAGTGATGGCCAACATCAGCAACCACGTGCACTACGCTAACGGTAACGCCGCAGCCGAGTCCCTGGTAACCCCGGCCATCAGGGAAAACCCGATGGTCTACCCGCCGCAAAGCGTGATGCAGAAACTCTTTGTACTCCAATCCGTACCGCTGCAGGTCGACCGCATGCGCACCCGCATCTGGAGCACGGTTAAAAACGGCGGTTAGTTCCGGGCCGGCAACCCAGTGACAACACTGCGACAGCGACAGGTCGGATGTTTCGGTCCGGCCTCCATTCGCGTACAGAGCCTAGTCCTGCGGAACATCGAGGGGGATATCGAGGGTGAACGTTGCGCCGTGTCCGGCCCCCTCGCTGTGCACGGTCAAGCGGCCGCCCATTTCCCGCGCGGCGAGGGCGCAGCTGTGCAGGCCGAAACCATGGCCGTCCGGGCGCGTCGTGAAGCCATGGGAGAAGATCCGCGGCAGGTGCTCCGGCGCAATCCCATTGCCGTTGTCGGATACCGTGATACGCAAGGTCGGTCCCTCGGTGAGGCAGGCACTGAAGGTGATGCACGGCTTGCGATCGAGCACGCCGCCCAACGCCTGCCTGGCATTGCTGATCAGGTTCACCAGGATCAGCAATACCCGGTGTCGGTCCAGGGACAGCAGGGGCAGGTCGGCAATCTCCTTGACCACCGCCACCTCCTGGCGCGACCGTGACCCGGCACTCATGCGCAAGGCGTCGTCGATCAGCTGCGAGACAGGCACTGTCTCGACGATACTGACAGCAACGGCATAGGACTGCTGGGCAGCGACAATGGTTTTGATATGGTCGATGCCCTTGGTGAGCTGCCCCAGCTCCTCGATGATGCCCTGCTGCTCCACTGTCACCACGTCCGCCAACCTGATCAGGTACTCGGGCAGCAACTTTCCCTTTTGGTCCCGGGTGAGGAAATCGCCCAGGTCATCGATGTGTTCGTTCATCATCTGGGCCACCCTGGCCAATCCCTGGGCCTTGGAGGCGCGCATCTGGCTGCTGACCAGTTCCGCCGAAACGTTCACGCTGTTGAGGACATTGCCGACGTTGTGCAGCACCGTCGTGGCGATCTCGGCCATGCCTGCCTGGCGAGACTTCGCATTCAGTTCGGTCTGCACCTGGCTCATGCGCAGCGCCGCACGGACGCGGGCCTTGAGCTCCAGGGGCGAGAAAGGCTTGGCGATATAGTCGTCGGCACCACTCTCCAGGCCGGAGACGCAGGCCTCGGCGCCGCCGCGGGCAGTCAGCAGGATCACAGGGATATGGGCGAATCCGGCGCTGGCCTTGATCCTGGCCGTCAGGCCAAAGCCGTCGAGCTCCGGCATCATCACGTCCGAGAGCACCACATCGATCGGTCGGCGCTGCAGTATCGCCCAGGCCTGTTCGCCATCGGCCGCGGTGACGATGAGGTAGTCATCGCGCAACAGTTCATGGAGGTAGCCAAGCATTTCCGGGCTGTCATCCACCACCAGTACCCTGGACTGCAAGGCGCCCTCCGGGAGTTGCTCATCATCTGCGCCTTGCGCTGAAGCCCGGGCGTCGCCACTGCCATGGCGACCGTCGTCGAAAAGCAGGTGGCGCTGCTCGGACGTGACCGGGGTGGTGGGCGACGGCAGCTCCTGCATGGCGCTGGCTTCGCTCGACACGCTGTCAGGCTCGGCCCCCCGCGCAAATCGGACAAAGAAGCAAGAACCCCGTCCTGGCTCACTGTCGACGCCCACCTCGCCTCCCATCAGCTCGGCGAGATCCTTGACCAGGGCGAGACCGATGCCTGTGCCGCTGTAATGCCGTGTGGCGGAATTATCGATCTGGGAAAAACGCTGGAACAGCAGTGGCAGCTTGTCCGGCGCAATGCCGATGCCCGAGTCATGCACCGCGAATTCGAATCGGTCGTCATCGAGAGCGCTTACCGCCAGATGCACGGTGCCGCCGGCGGGCGTGAACTTGATGGCATTGCTCACCAGATTGAGCAGGATTTTCTCCAGGTGTCGGGGGTCAAGGAACACCGTGCCGAGGGCAGGATCGATGTGACAGGTCAAGGTGCAGCCCTTGCCCTTGGCCACCATGGCGGCATCCTCGGCCAGCACCCCTACCATCCTGTTCAGGTCGATGGCCTCCGGACAACATTCGAACTTGCCCGCTTCGGCCTTGGAGAAATCGAGGATATCGTTCACTCGATTCATCAGGCGCAGCGCGTTGCGTTGGGCGCGCTCGATCTGCACACGCCAGTCCGCCGGCGGGCTGCTCGCCGCCGAGAGCTCTTCCAAGGGAGCTAGAATCAGGGTCAGAGGGGTGCGCAGTTCGTGGCTGACCGTGGCCACGAAATCGCTCTTCGCCTGGTTGGCCGTCTCGGCCTGGTTGCGCGCCTGAATCAGTTCGACGGCCTGGGCCTCCAGCAACTCGGTCTGCCGATGCAGGGTGTCGGTCCGCTCGGCGACCATTCTCTCCAGCGAGGCCTGGACCTGCTGTCGCTCGGCTTCGGCCTCGGCTTCCAGTACCCGAATGCGCAAGGCGTTCTCCTGGAATACCCGGACGGCGCGGGTCATGATCCCGATTTCATCGCCGCGTTCGGCGCTGGCGATCTCGGCATTCAGGTCACCGGCGGCCAGCCGGCGCATCACCGAGGCCAGGGCCACGATGGGCTGCGCGACGAACCGTGAGGTGCTCCAGGCGATGGCGCCGGCCAGCAGGATGGCGACGGTACCGGCGATGATTGTCGCAAGCATGCCGCGATCCTTGTGGACCTGGGCGTCCGACCGCGCCTGCCCGGCGAAGCGCGCAACCAGCAGGCCGGCGCTCCGTGCCTCGTTGCGAACCTGGTCGCGCGCATCGCTCAAGGCATTGCTCGCCTGGTGGAACCTGGCGAATGCCGCCCGGTAGCCGGCAATCTGGTCGCTGACCGTCAGCGGCGTCGCGTTGCCTTGCAGCCCCACGGAAGACGGGAGCACCCGCGAAAGACGGGAAAGTTCGTCCAGGATGAGGCCGACGGAACTGGCGACCTCGGCCGATGGCGACAGGCGAAACGACAAGGTCTGTGCCTCCAGGGTGGCAACACGCTCGGCGAAACGCTTGGATAACGCGGCTGCATTTTGCAGCAAGCCGGTGGCGGCCTGGATATCGCTGGCGTCGTGGGCAACCTGCTGGTCCGTTTCGCCCAGCATGGCTTCGAGGCGCCCGGTCGCCTCCCCGACGGCAGCGAGATGCCCCAAGGCCTCGCCTCCCCGGAGCCTGGGCGCATCGCCAAGCCGCTCGAGCGCCAGGCCGGCCGCGGCGACCGCCGCCGCCAGTTGCTCCAGTGCCTGTGCCTGCTGCGGCGTTCCCATCAGCTCACGCAATTGCTCGACCACCGGCGGGAGTGCGGCGCAGGCATTGCGCGCCGCCGTGGCGGCCGCCCCATCACCGGTCGCCAGCAGCCTGGCCACATTGGCGGTGATGATCCGTTCGCCGTTGCGCAGGATATCCAGGATGCGGTGCGAGTCTTCGATGTCGCTCACCCGTGCTGCGTGATCGGCGGCACGGGCCCCAAGGGTCTTCAGCCCGTCGGCGATACCCCGCTCGACGAGGATCGTCACCTCTCGCATCCGGCCGTAGTGGGCCGTCATGTTCTCCGTTTCGCCATCCATGGTCAGGGTGGCCGCCCGCAACGCCGCGATCGCCGTGGCGAGCCGCTCCAGACTGCCCTTGAGCGATTGCGCCTCAGCCACCGGAATGGCGCCGAGGGCGGCGATAGCCTTTGCCACCATGCCTTCGGCCTGGGACAGGCTTTCCTGGTCGCGAGTGGCGATGAAGTTTTCCACCCGCCCGGCGGCTCCGTTGACCGACGCCAGAATTTGCGCCGAATGGCTGGTCGAATCCACCGCCCGCACCATGCCTCGAAGGCCGTAGAGGTTCACCAGCGACACCGTCAGCATCAGGAACACCAGTGCGGCGACCGCCAGGCCAATCCTGACGGCGATGGGCCTGTCCGTGGCTGATTTGAATGTGAACATGGCGCCTCGCCTCCTCGCCCGCCCCTACTGCTTCGCGGCCTCCGGCAAAGGCGCTGGCGGCGCCGTCCTGTCAAGGGCCGCGTCGATCATCGCCGCAACGGAGGCCTGGCTATAGGAAGGGTTGGCGGCGCCGCCCACCGGCATGGTGGCGAGCCAGGTGTCCAGGTCCTTCGCATCGATACGGACCAGCGGCACCTCGACGAACTTCGGCACCTGCTTGCCCGCCAGGATCTGCTGGGCCACCCAGAAACCCACCTGGGAAACGCTCGGGGAAGCGGAGACCGAGACCGTCTCGTAGCCATTGGCATCGCGCTCCTGTTTCCACAGGGCGAGTTCGTCCTGGCGGTTGCCCATCACGATGATCGGCAAGGGCCGTCCCGCCGCCTTGAACGCCATGGCCGCTCCATAGCCGTCGCCCCCCTGGGTCGCGACGGCATCGATGTCGGGCAGCGACGGCAGCGCCAGCGCCACCTCCTTGCGTGCGACGGAAGCCGTCCAGTTGCCGTACACGGTCTTGGCGAATGTCAGGCCCGGATAGTCGCTGGCAGCCTTGTGAATGCCGTCGCTGATGTTCTTGTCGGTGGCATCACCGGCAATGCCGCGGATCTCCAGCAGCGTTCCGTTGCCCTTGAGACGCTGGGCGATGTAATCGATTTCCACGCGGCCCATGGCGGACCAGTCGTAGTCCACGGTATAGACGCAGCGTTCGGTGACCAGACTGGCCATGACCACCACCACGATGCCGGCGTTGCAGGCATCGCGGATCACCCCGTTGAGTGCCGTGTCGGACGCGGCCAGGATGACGATGGCGTTGACGCCCTGGACGATCATGTCCTGGATATGGGCCGCCTGCTCCGACGCCGAGTTGTTGGCGCTGACCACTGGCGCTTCCCGGATCAAGCCCTCCTTTTGCGCCTGGACCGCAACTTCCTGCCAGTTGCGCACCATTACCTTGCGGAAATCACTGCCCGCGTAGGAGTTGCTGAAGGCAATGCTGTAGCTGGCGGTAGGGCCGCCGGCGATGCCAGCTTCGCCTGCCTGGGCTGGATGGGCGGCAAGCATCGCCAGCCCGGCCAGGCAACCGGCGAAGCGCCCCATGATCTCCTGGAACGGCTTAGTGTTCATGCGGTTCTCCATTACGCTTGGGATTCGTGCCCGAATCATCGAGGTGTTCGCTGATTGGGTCGCCGAGGGCAGTGTTGATACGGATGAAACGATCGAGTCCAGGCAATACCACCAACCGTTCGCTGGGGCGCCTGGAAAGGAAAATCGACGGGGTCAAACGGTCGCCCGATAAGGCGTCATGGGAAGAACCGAACACATACAGACTCCTTTCCCTGGTGGCTGATACCTGAAACCGATGGATTGCTGCAATGGCGATGAGCATAGCCCCAACACGCCCGCTTCGCCCGCAGCCGGGGAGGACTTCAGCCAACGGAGCGATACGCTCGTGACACCTGGGCGACTGAGGGGGCCTACCCTTCGGGCGGCGTGGGGAAAGCATCCGGCGGCCCGGTTGCCAATGGCTATCCAGGCGTTGTCGGCACCGGCATCCCCTCCATCCAGGAGATGCTCTATCATGAGCGAACGTTCATGTCATGCCTATCTGCCGACTCGCCGGGACACTGTATTCATGAGAGACCTGCCGCCGACCGCGACACTGCGCGCCTTTGAAGTCGCCACCCGACACACGACCTTTACCTCTGCCGCCAATGAGCTGCACGTCACGCAAAGCGCGGTCAGTCACCAGCTCAAGCATCTCGAAGCGCTATGGGGGTTGCCGTTGTTCGAGCGCGGCAAGTCATTGAGCCTCACCGCAGCGGGTGCCACGCTGGCGCCCATCGTGCGGGAGTTCTTCATGAGCCTCGAAGCAACCCTGGCCGATCTGCGGGAGCAAAAAGGCAGGGTCCGGCTCGAAGTCAGCACCACGTACTCCTTCGCCCTGAAATGGCTACTGCCCCGCTTGCCGGGACTTTCTCGCCAGCATCCCGAGTTGCTGGTGTCCCTGGACACCACGGACAAGATCATCCATTTCTCCAGTGCCCAGGCGGATGTCGCGATCCGGCTCGGCAAAGGCACTTACCCGGGCCTGTATTCGGAATTCCTGTTCGGCGAGCAGGTGTTTCCGGTGGCGAGCCCCGATCTGCTGCAGCGCTTCGGGACACCGCGCAGCCCTGCCGAGCTGTTGCACTACCCGCTGCTGACCCGTGATGGCGCCGAGCTGGTACCGAAATGGGAAGCCTGGTTCGAAAAGGTCGGGCTGGAATTCCTGCCGCTCAAGGAAAGCGTCCGGTTCGGGGACACCAACATGACGGTCGAGGCCGCTTTGCTCGGCCAGGGCGTCGCCCTGGTGCGCAGCGGACATGTTGAAAACGAAATGAGCGATGGCCGCCTGGTGCGGCTGTTCGATGTGCCGTTCCCCTCGCCACTGGCCTACTACTTCGTTTGCCCGAAAGGCACCGAATCGCAACCCCACATCGTCAGCTTTCGCCAATGGCTGCTCGGTGAGGCGCTGAAATTCCAACGGGCCCATGGATGATGCATGAGAATTCATTCATGAAACGATGAGGAGACTTCGCTGTAGTTCCCGCAGACGGGCTGCCTAGAATGGTGCATGCCTATCCATATCACCTTGCTGGTTCTCTTCGCCGCGCTCCTGCATGCCAGCTGGAACGCGCTGCTGCGTGGCGGTGCCGACCGACTATGGTCGATGACGATCATGTGCGTCGCCATCGCTTCGGTCAGCCTGGTCTGCGCAGCGTGCATGGCGCCACCGGCGGCGGCCAGTTGGGGCTATGGGGTGCTGTCGGCACTGCTGCATATCGGCTACAACCTGTTTCTGGTGCGCAGCTATCGGGTTGGTGACCTGGGGCAGGTCTATCCGATCTCTCGAGGATCGTCCCCGGCGTTGATCACCCTGGGCGCCGCTGCCTTTGCCGGCGAAAGCATCGCCCCCGAGGCATTGCTGGGTATCGCCCTGGTATCGGGCGCAATCATTTCCCTGGCCTTGCGGGGGCGCAGCCTGTCGGTGCCCAGCCTTCCCTATGCGCTGGGAACGGGCTGTTTCATCGCGGCCTACAGCGTCACCGACGGCATCGGCACCCGTCTTTCCGGCGCGCCGCTCGCCTACACCGTGTGGATGTGTGCCCTGTGGGGCTTGCTGATGCCTGCGGTGTACATCGGCTTGCGTGGTGCCCGCAGCCTGTTCTCCATCAGGCCCGGCATGGGCGCCGCCCTGGTGGGCGGAGTGGTCTCCTTGCTGGCCTATGCAATAGTCATCTACGCCATGAACGAAGCCCCCATGGGCGCGGTATCGGCATTGCGCGAAACCAGCGTGCTGTTCGCCGCGCTGATCGGCTACGTGTTCCTTGGCGAGACGCTGACTGCCCGGCGGGTGCTGGCGTGCGCAGTGATCGTCAGCGGCATCCTCTTGATCGGCTGACATAACCGGTTTTCCTGACGCTATAGGAGGTACTCACGATGAACAACGTCTCCCAGGCACCGTTGATACTGATAACCGGCGGCGGTCGTGGAGTGGGCGCCGCCACCGCGCGGCTGGCCGCCGCGCGAGGTTATGACGTCGCGATCAGCTATGTTGCCAACCAGGCCTCGGCACTGGCGGTGGTGGCGGATGTGCAGGCATTGGGGCGCCGGGCGCTGGCCGTGAGGGCCGACAGCGCGGACCCCGGCCAGGTGGCCGACTTGTTCACGGCCATCGACCGCTCGTTCGGCCGCCTCGATGTGCTGGTCAATAACGCCGGGGTCCTGTCCGTTCAGTCGCGCCTGGAGGATCTGGGCTTCGAGCGCATGCAGCGCATCTTCGCGGTCAACTCCATCGGTCCGATGCTCTGCGCCCAGCAGGCAGTGAAGCGCATGGCCTACCGGCACAATGGTGCGGGCGGCGTGATGATCAATGTCTCCTCGGCATCGGCGCGCCTCGGCAGCCCCAACGAATATGTCGACTACGCGGCATCCAAGGGAGCCCTGGAAACCTTCACCATCGGGTTGGCCAAGGAGGTCGCCCGGGAAGGCATACGCGTCAACGGCATCCGCCCCGGGCACATCTACACCGAAATGCACGCCAGCGGCGGCGAGCCGGGACGTGTCGATCGCGTCAAGGACACGATTCCCATGGGCCGCGGTGGCCAGCCGGAGGAAGTGGCGCGGGCCATCCTGTGGTTGGCCAGTGCAGAGGCATCGTTCGTTACCGGTACGTTCCTGGATGTGACCGGGGGGAAATGAGCGGGTAGGCCGGATCCGTCCGTCCCGCCAGGGCACTACCCACCCCGGAATTCTCCGGCCGATTGGCTGAGCGGCGCTGTCGGACGGGTCAGGTGGATTTGAACGGATCAGGCCCCTGGCGGTGGCAGATTAAAAGCTGCCCCACTCCCCGGAACATCCATTGTTCGACGCGCCTCGAAGTGACGCCGTCCCTGAACCCATAACCTGATAGCCACCCTGGAGGAGATGGCTATGACGCACCCCCGTTTTTTTGGACAGACCGTACTGACCTGCACGTTCATCCTGGCAATGATTGGTTGGGGAATCGGTTTCTATGGGCCGCCGATCTACATGCAAGCGGTCATGGATCGCACGGGTTGGCCAATCGCCCAGGTCTCGACTGCCGTCACCCTGCACTTGCTCAGCGGTACGATTGTCATCGCCAACCTGCCGAAGCTTTACGCACGATTCACAATCCCCGGCATCACCCTGCTGGGCAGCATCGTCCTGGGCATCGGCGTGAATATCTGGGCTCATGCCAACCAGCCCTGGGTGCTGTATGCCGGTGCCGTCTGCTCGGGTATCGGCTGGGTCACGTTGGGTGCCGTTGCCGTCAATACCCTGATCGCTCCCTGGTACGTCAAGGAAAGACCCTGGGCGTTGGGCAAGGCTTACAACGGCGCCAGCATGGGTGGCGTGATCTTTTCGCCGTTGTGGGTGCTGCTGATCGAACGTTTCGGCTTTGCCACGGCAGCGTGGATGATCAGCACCATCGCCGTACTGCTCGTCGGTGTCTTCGCCTTCCTGGTGTTCAACAAGAGCCCACAAAGCCTGGGGCAACATCCCGATAACGCAGACCGGCCGGGACCTGTACCGATCGATGTCAGTGCCCCCCCTTGGACCCTCCTGCAGACGTTCAGGTCGGCCAGTTTCCGCAGCCTGGCAGTCGGCATGTCCCTGGGGCTTTTCGCCCAGATCGGCCTGATCGCGCACTTGTATTCGATCCTGGCGGGACGCATGGGAGCCCATGACGCCTCCTTCGCCATGGGCCTGGCCACCGCCAGTGCGATGGGCGGGCGATACGTCGCCGCAGGCCTCATGAGCCGAGGCATGAACCGCCGCCAGTTGGCCTGCCTCGGCTATGCCATCCAGATGCTGGGCACGCTGCTGCTTGCAGTCCTGGACCTTCATCCCACGGTGGTCTGGATAGCCGTGGTACTCATCGGCTCGGGCATTGGCAATGCCACCTCCCTGCCCCCCTTGATCGCACAAACCGAATTCAGCCGCGAACAAACAGCCAGGGTGATCGCCCTGATGGTCGCGATCAGCCAGGCCACCTACGCCTTCGCCCCGGCATTTTTCGGCGTGCTGCGCTGCGCCTTCACCGATCCCGGTCACGCGATCCGAGCCGTGGTAACAGGCGCGGTCGTGGTGCAGGTGCTGGCCATTTTTTCGTTCTATCGGGGAGTATCCATTCGCCCTTTCAAGAAAGTCGTTTCCTGATCTGTCGCATTCGAAGGTTCAAGTACGACAGGCTCTGGATCGCATTGACTGCTGCAAGGTCATACGGTCATGGCTAACAGAACGGAGTAATCGCCCTTATGACTTCGAACCTTGCAGCGCTTTATAACGCCTACATCGCCTGCCTGAATGCGCAGGACTGGGAAAACCTGGGCCACTTCGTGCACCCGGATGTGGTTCACAACGCAAGGCCTCTAGGCTTGCACGGCTATCGCAGCATGCTGGAAGCCGACTATCGGAACATTCCCGACTTGCGCTTTGAAATCCAATTGCTGGTGGTCGACCCACCCCGGCTGGCAGCTCGCCTGGCATTCAATTGCACGCCGACCGGAGAGTTCCTGGGCCTTGCGGTCAACGGGACACGGATCTGCTTCGCGGAAAACGTTTTCTACACGTTCGAGGACGGCAGGATCCGTGAGGTCTGGTCGGTCATCGACAAGGTCGCGATCGAAGCCCAGCTTCCATCGGCGTAGCGGATACTCAAGGCCGCAGGTCGGTTGAGCATCGACCTGAGCAACCACCTCGATTTCCCGAGCCCTAGATCATCGGTGAGCTGCTCACCACCCGCAGCGCCAACCCCTCGAACGCATCCAGCGTGATGGTGAATTCGCCTTCGGGCGTCAGGTCGCCTTCGACCCGTTCGTTGATGATGTCGACCACCGGCCCGGGTGCGATGTTGGGCAGGTGCAGGGTCTCAGTGATCGGGGTCGAACCGAAGTTCAGCGCGGTGATCTGGGTCCCTTTGCCGGCCGGCAGTTCGTGAACCATGATCAGCAGTCCTGGGTGCTCGACGTCCGGAATCAGTATCTGGCGACTGGCGGCGATGTCATAGGCACGGCGCGCAGCGAGGATCCTGCGCAGCTGCGAGACGAACGAATCCGGATCTTTCAACTGGCCTGGCAAGC
This sequence comes from Pseudomonas sp. NFACC32-1, assembly GCF_900101215.1. Lineage (NCBI taxonomy): Bacteria > Pseudomonadati > Pseudomonadota > Gammaproteobacteria > Pseudomonadales > Pseudomonadaceae > Pseudomonas > Pseudomonas sp. NFACC32-1. Next base: position 719,624 of record NZ_FMUL01000001.1, on the reverse strand, counting down.
TGCCGTACAGGGTCTTCGGACGTGGCATCTGACCGGCCGACAGTGTCGCATCAGGGTTGAGGTCCACCAGGTCGTAGGCACCGCGGTGAATCCAACGCGTGTCGCCGTCGCCCATCAGATGCTCGACCTGTTCGGCGGGCAACGGCAACGCGCCCACCAGGTCCCAGCCAGACAATGCGAATACGCCGGGCTGCATCGCGTTATACATCACCAGCAGCAGATGAACCTGGCGAATCTGCTGGATATCTGCCGTCGTAATGGTGTCGAGATCACGAATTCCCAGCGCCGCCGTGATGATGCTCGCCGTGGTGCAGGACACACCGTTGGTGACGAACTTCAGATTGTAGGGCGCATGCTCTCCAGCGAGGCGTTCGTACATCTGCTCGCGGATGTGCTCACGCAGGATGTTGCCGGGGAAGGTCTGCCCCTGATAGAGGTAAGTATCGTGCGCGTGCAGGGTCCAGAAATGCACCAGTTCCAGGGTCAACTCATCATGATTCTGCAGCGCATGAATCAGCGAGCCCGGATCGATGCCGAAGGTGTGCATCTGGCGCAGCATCAATCGCAGGAATTCCGTGTCGCCCGTCAGCAAGGCATGCTGGTAGGCGGGTCGGGTGATGAAATCGTAGGACAGATCCGCCCCTCCGTGGGACATGGCGGCGATGTCGTCTACTGTCAGGTTCAGTTCCTGGAAACTGAATCCGCCGGCCTTGCGAATCGCTCCAGCGAGCAACTGGTTTGCGGTGATCGATAGCGGATGGCTTTCGGACCAGGCGGTCCCCTCGAGCTTGCGCTCCACGCCGAGAAATCCGTTGGCGTCCAGACGCAGGATTTTCGCCCCCGAGACATCGATGGCATGCAGCGCGTCGCCGATGATCATCTGTTGAGCGGCAAAGGTCGGATCCAGCCAGTTCAGTGAAGGTTGCCCTTCCTTGAAGTAATGCAGATAGACCCAACGCCGGGGCTTGCCGTCGACCCCCATCACCACCGGGGTCGCACTCCAATCGGTTTCCTTGACGCCCGGTTCGAAGAAGATCACCCGTTGCAACTGTCCGACGATGTAATGCTTGTCTCGCAGAACGTCCACCTGCTGCGGGGTGAGGTTCTGCGCATCGCGTCCCTGGGCAATGTCGGGCAGCAGCGGCCAGTCCTCCTCGCGGATTTCCACCATGTGGTAGAGCCCCGGGTAATCCTCATACGCCATCTCGGCCAGACGAAAATCCGCACCCTTACCGGTATGAGACGGGATGACATCCTCGATGACGACCGCATTGTGCGCGGCGGCCATCCGGGTCAATGCTTGCAACTGCGCCTCGGTGCCCAATTGCGGGTCGATGTCGAAACTGATGCGGTCAAAATTGCCGTCGATCGTAGGTGTGTAGTCAGTGCCCGAAAGACCACCGGACCTTTTCAAAGGGCCATTGTGAATGCCCTGGATACCGATTTTCGACAGCGCATGCCATAAGGTCTCATCCCCCAGCGCTTCAAGCACAGTGCCATTTTCGCGGGTAACGATGGAAGCCGGATACGCGGTGAACCACACCGAAGCCAATGCCGAGGCGTCGCGAGGCCGGGTATGCGCATAAGGCTGCTGCCACAATCGACCCTGACCCGAGTAGAGCCTGGCGCGCTTCCTCGCTGCATTGAGCATCGATTGCTCGATCAGCCAGTCGACATGGTTTTTCTCAGCTGCCGTCATGGACACCATCACCTCCGTCAAGAAAACCGCAGGCGCCAGCTCTTCAACCGAGGCGCCGCTCGTTTCCATATGAGGCCGCTACGGGACATTCGTTGCATCGAATCAGGAGAAAGCCTGCCAGACGCAATCGGCCAGGTCGGAGCGAAGCTCGATCGGCTTGAAAGTGCGGGCTTCGGACAAAACACCAGGACGATGCCTTGCTGGGGGTGATTGCACTGCAACCTCCCATATCCCTTCGCAGCGGACGCGCAGCGTTCAGCTCGGCAGCTCTCGACGCGGCATCACTCTGCAACCAGCAGCCTCTTCACTTCGGCGACAATCGAGTCTATGTCGAATGGCTTGGGCAGCACCGCATCGAACAGGTCCGATCGCGTCATGCCCAGGTGCGCCTGGGCACCGCTCATCAAGATGATGGGCAGCGCATTGACGGACGGCAAGGCTCGCACGGCCGTGGCGAACTCAAGACCATCCATGACCGGCATCATGAAGTCAGTAATGATCAGGGCTGGACGTTCTCTTTCCAGCACTTCGAGTCCTTTTTGACCATTGCTGGCCGTTACCACCATGAAGCCCTCGTCCTCTAGCGCAAAACTGAGGATGTCAGCGATCAGATACTCGTCGTCGACGACCAGGATGGTGGTCATGTCAATTCAACCCGCTCAAAGACTTATGATATTGAACCAGGCAATGACTCAGCTGAGACTGAAGGTTCATTTCTCAAAGCCTTTTCAAGGAAAACATCTTGATCCCGGATGACCACCTCGAATCGCGACGGGTCATAAGAGCTGTCTCGTACCTTAAGAATGGAGAGCGTCCTTCTTAGTTCAGAGCGATCCTCGAGGAAGCGCATGAGCATCAGGTTGTCGACGATGCTGGACAGGTCCGAGTTCGGTGAGCTGACCTCGGAGCCGAATAGGTCACGCATCTCCCAGGAGGCGAACACCGTAACGCCCCTGGCCCTGAGCTCGTTCATGAGCGCGCTGTAGAAATCCGTAATCCGCGCGGGGTTGGTCGAAGTCCGTGTCATGCCGCTCAGGCTATCGATGAACAGGCGCTTGATACCCTTTTCCTTCACGATGTCCAGCAGTCGTGCGCCGAGTCCGTCCAGCAGGCCTTCGGTGGTGGGCTGCCAGGCAATGCTCAATGCTCCGCTTTTTTCCATGCCTTCGATATCGATACCCAGGGAGAGGCCTTTGAGGCGCAGTCGCTGCGGGCTTTCATAGAATCCAAAATGCAAGCCAGGGGCGTCTGCCGTCGACTGGGCGAGGAATTTGAGACCCAGCGTCGTCTTCCCGATCCCGGAAGGTCCAATGACCAGGGACACACTGGAGCTGTACAAGCCTCCGCCCAATATGTCATCCAGAGAGTCGATCCCGCTGGCGATACGCGTCATGTTGGCACTGTCCGGGGCGGAAGGACGACTGTACAGGCTTTCCAGGCGCGGATAGACAACCAGGCCGTCATCGTTGATTTCACATTCGTGAAGACCGGTCAGCGCGCTGCTGCCGCGGGTCTTGCGCAGCTGGATACGCCGTACCGAGCGCGTCCCGAACAGCTCCTCTCCCATTTCGATGACACCGTCGACCATCGTGTGCTCGGGGCTGCCGTCGTCAAGCCGTGAACTGGTAAGGAACAATACGGTGCAACCGGCGAAAGCGGCATGTCCCTGCAGCTCCGAGATGAATTTCTTGGTATCGATAGGCGAATCGGCCTTGGAACGCGCATTGAGCAGACCATCGACCACCATCACGGTCGCCTTTTGTCGGCTGATCTCGCGTCTGAGCAACTTCACGACTTCATCCAGGCCTTCGTTTTCCAACGTATCGAATGCGCTGACAAACTGGATTTCGGCGCCGATCTTGGATGCGTCGAAAAAACTCAGCGTAGAAAGAAACTGGAAAAGTCGATCATGTGATTCGGCCAACAGCGTGGCGACTAAAACCCGGCCGCCACTGCGGGCGTGATGGAATCCAAGCTGGTTCGCCAGGATCGTCTTGCCTGACCCTGGGCGTCCCTGGATTATGTATGAAGCACCCGCGACCAACCCTCCCTGGAGCAGCGCGTCGAGTCCTTCGATTCCGCTTTCAAGGCGTTTTAGCTTTTCCACAATGCGACCCTGATCTGAAAAAACAGGCTGTTCAAGCCCAATGAAGGGGATGCTAACGCCATTTCCGCTTCGGAGCCATTCAGGTCGAGCGTAAAGTTGGATTGGGGATCGCTCACCTTGAGCCGATACGCCCTCACGGACACCGCCTGGCCGATGCCCGCCGTTTCTTCAATCAGTGCTCAGAACAAGGCATCCAATAACCGGTAATAGCCGATTCCGGCCGCCAGATACAACCGCTGCAACCCGTGAAATGGAATTCGACGCAGCGGCATGACCGGGAACGGGAACGCCTGGGTCGCCCCCGACAGCTTCGCGGCCAGGTGCTTGCCTAACGCCGTGGACAGGGCGATGCCGCGACCGTTGTAACCGAGCAGGACGCACAGCCCCGGCGCAGGCTCATGGACATGCGGAAGAAAACTCTGGGTCAGCGCCACCCGACCACTCCACCGATACTCGACGGGCACCTGCGCCGCTTGCGGAAACAGCGCCGCCAGGGAACGCTCCAGGTGCGCCCAGTCGCGGGGCTGGGATGGCTCCGAAAACGGCCCACGTCCCCCCAGGAGCAAACGCCCCTGGGCATCCAGCTTGAAGTACAGCAGCAAGCGTCGAGAGTCCGAACAGACCTCGCCACCGGGCAGGATGCTCTTGCGGATCGCCGATGGCAGCGGACGGGTCGCAATGATGAAGCTGTTGGCTGCAACGACAGTCTGGCGCAAGCCGGGCCACAGGTCGTCGGTATAGCCATCCGTGGCCAATAGCACCCGTTGCGCACTGACCCTGGCCCCTTGCACGGTGGACAACGTCCAGCCCGACGGCTGTCGCTGCAACCGCGTGACACGGCTGTGGCCGTGGATCATCGCGCCCTGCCCCAATGCGGCCTTTGCCAGGCCACGGGCGTAACTCAGCGGATGCAAGCTGCCGGCCCGCGGATCAACCCAGCCACCCAGATAGTTGTCGGTACCGATGCGTTGGCTGATGGCAGTCCGGTCCAGCAGCTCCACCTGGACTCCACGGCGTTGCCACTGCCCGGCGCGCTGCTCGATGACTTTCATCGCGGCGGACGAACAAGCGGGTTGAATCCAGCCTTTCTGGGTCGCATCACAGTCGATTGCATACCGGCGGACCAACGAAAACACTTCGTCGGCGGCGCAACCGGCTACATCGAGCATCGCTTCGGCACGGGCCGCACCGAATTTGGCGTGCAATTGATCGGGATCGAACTTCAGCCCGGGAATCACCTGGCCGCCGTTGCGTCCCGAAGCCCCCCAGCCGGGCTCCCCGGCATCCAGCACACAGACATCGACCCCCGCCTCGGCCAATCGCAAGGCCGTGACCAAACCGGTGTAGCCGGCCCCCACGATGGCGATATCCACCTGTTTGTCTTCAGCCAGCGCCGGCGTTTGCACCGCCGGCGCAGCAGTCGCGGCCCAGAGCGAGGCCGGCAGTTGCGGTGCGAAAGGGGCATTCATGCCTGCACCTGCGCGTTGTGGTCGAGCAACCGGCGAAGAAAATCCTGGGTGCGTGGGTGGGTCGGGGTGCTCAATACTTCTCGGGCCGGCCCTGACTCGACGATCTTGCCGCCGTGAAGGAAGCAGACCTTGTCGGCCACGTCCCGAGCGAACGCCATTTCGTGTGTCACCACGATCATGGTCATGCCCTCGTTGGCCAGGTTGCGCATCACCGTCAACACCTCGCCCACCAGCTCTGGATCCAGGGCCGAGGTCGGTTCGTCGAAGAGAATCGCCTGGGGGTTCATCGCCAGTGCCCGGGCAATGGCGACACGTTGCTGCTGCCCACCGGACAGTTCGTCCGGGTAGGCATTCATCCGATGGGACAAGCCGACCTTATCCATCAGCGCCTCGGCATTTCTGCGGGCGACCTGAGGTTTTTCCTTCTTCACGTAGATGGGCCCCTCCATGACATTTTCCAGGGCCGTACGGTGCGGGAACAGGTTGAAGCGCTGGAAGACCATCGCCACCCGGGTGCGAATGTCGTGGATGCTCCTGGCGTTGCGGTCAACCCGTTCTTGGCTGACCAGAACGTCGCCCTGGTCATAACTCTCCAGGCCGTTGATACAACGCAGCAACGTAGACTTTCCCGACCCCGATGGGCCGATCAGGCACACCACTTCACCGCTCTTGACCTGCAAGTCGATGCCTTCGAGGACCGGCACGCTGCCGTAACGCTTGTGAATGCCCTTGATCTCGATCATGACGTTCTCCGGGTGCTGAAGCGTGCTTCCAGACGACGCAGCGCAAAGGACAGCGGCAGGCTCATCGCCAGGTAGAGCAATGCCACCAGGGTGTAGACCGTCATGTTCTCGAAGGTCGAAGAAGCGATCAATTGCCCCGCACGCGTCATCTCGGCCACGGTGATAGTGGAGACCAGCGACGAGTCCTTGAGCATCATGACCAGGGTGTTGCCGTAGGGCGGCAAGGCAATGCGCAATGCCTGGGGCAGCACCACTCGCCGCATCACCATCGCACCGCGCATGCCCAGGGATTCGGCCGCCTCGATCTGCCCTTGCTGGATCGCCTGGATACCGGCCCGGAAGTTCTCGGCCTGATACGCCGAATAAGCGATCCCCAGGCCAATGATGCCGGCCTGCATTGCAGTCAGCTGGATGCCGAATTCCGGCAGGACGAAATAGATATAGAACAGCTGCACAATGATCGGCAGCCCGCGGATGACGTTCACCACGCTGATGGCGAACAAGGCAATCGCCCTTATCCTGGAAACCATCATCAGGGCCAGGACCAACCCGATCAGCGAGCTGAGGACAAACGACCCGGCCGTCACCTCAAGAGTGACCACCGCCCCTTTGAGCAGGATTGGAAGGAAGTCCAAGGCATTCTGGAGAAACATAAGGCTACCCACGAAACAATGAGTGGACCCGCCCGCCGTTGCGGGCGGTCGACAAAACCGTCAGTTGAGCTTCCACTTCCTGATGATCTGGTCGAGGGAACCATCGGCCTTGATAGCGGCGATGCCTTTGTTGACCTGCGCAAGCTTCGCACTGTCCCCCTTGCGCATGATCAGGCAGACATCCCCCATCACCACGGGCTGGTAGCTCTGGACCAGATGCACCTTGTTCTGCGTGCCTTGAGCCAACTGGTAGGCGACCACCGGACGATCGGCAAAGCCTGCCTTGATCCGACCAAGCGCCAGGTCGCGCATCAGGTCGGGAATCGAGTCGTAGCCACGCACTTCCTTGAAGACACCGCGCTTGTTCAGCTCATCGATGAACACCGTGCCGACCTGGGCGCCGACCACCTCACCGGCAAAATCCTCCATGCGGGTGTACGGGGTCTGGTCGTCGGCCTTGACGATCAGACCCTCGCCATAGCTGAAGACCGGGTCGGAATACTGCACCACCTTTTCCCGCGCCGGCGTGCGAAGCATGGCGGCGGAAATCAGGTCGATCTTGTTTGAAGTCAGGGAGGGAATCAGCGAAGCGAAGGTGGTCTGCTGGATCTCCACCTCGAAGCCGCCAGCCTTGGCCACTGCCTGCGCGGCGTCGACCATCATGCCCTGGATACTCTGGCTCTTGACGTCGAGGAAGGTGAAGGGAATACCCGTCGCGGTTGCGCCAACCTTGTAGACGGGTTCGGCGGCGACGCTGGCCGAAGCGATGCCGCAGGCCAGAGCGACAACGAGCGTGAGTGCACGAAAGCGAGTAAGCATGGCGTATCTCCCAATGGACGCTTTTATTTGTCTTAAGTCCGGTAAGGGTGCCCCAGGTGTATGGCAGGAGGCTCAAAATGAATATAAACGATTTACTTGAATCGTAAAGAGATTTATAAGTATCGAATATCGATATGCATGAAGCAAAAACAAGGAATTCCACATGAGCGAAACCCCTCACCCTCTGTTCAATCAGTCACTGGAGAAAGGCCTGGCGGTGCTGCGAGCCTTCAACGCATCCCGGCGCACGATGAATCTGGCGGATATCGCGCAAGCGGCGGCTATCAATAAAAGCTCCGCGCAACGCATGATCCACACCCTCGAAGAGCTTGGTTACGTGCGCAAGCATCCGCAGACCAAACGCTTCCAGCTGACCCCGAAGGTCATGGAGATCGGCTACAACTACCTGGCCGCCGATACGCTGGTCGACGTGGCCAACCCGTTCCTTGCCGAGCTGGCCCAGGCTACCGGGGAGACGACCAACCTGACCGAACCCGACGGACTGGACATGGTGTACGTGGCACGCTTCGTGGCACCGAAATTCATCCCGATCCACATGCCCATCGGCAGCCGGATACCAATGTACTGCACCGGTTCCGGACGGGCCTTGCTGAGCGCCCTGCCCGACGACGAACTCACTGCCGTACTGCACGCCAGCGAGCGCAAACGCCATACCCAGTACACCCTGACCGCGGTCGACGACATCATCGAGCAGATCGAGACCACGCGGCGCAGAGGCTACGCCACGAACAAGGAAGAGTTGTTCCTGGGCGACATGTCCATTGCTGCGCCAATCATCGGCAGCCAGGGCCTGCCGGTAGCGGCCGTGCATGTGGTGGTGCCCAGCAGCCGCTGGACCATGGAGGAAGCCGAGCGCAAGCTGGCGCCCGCGGTCATCGAATGTGCACGGGCGATTCGTTCGTCGATACGGACCCTTTAGCAGATTGCTCCAGTGGACAGACACCCTGTCCCTTGCACAAATCCAATTATTACCACCGTCGCTTAGAGGGTGGACTGCGCATACAGGATAGGGTGATTGAGCCCTGGGCTAGTTCAACTGGGAGCCCTTCCAACGAAACACGCCGGGGCAGGTAGCAGTATTTGAACGAGAACAGCACCAACGGTTTGATGGTGCAACTTACCTATCACTCCGGTTGCCGCCAAGGCTCGTGAGTGACTCACACAGAAACATCAAACCGAAGCCTTCAGATCCACCCCCAGCGCCCGGGCAAAGGCCTTGACCAAGGGGCTGCGTACAGTGTTGTGACGCAGTATCAGACTGAACGGCGTGACGATGTTGATCAGGTCTGGACATACTGCGCGAAACTCTCCCCGCGCCACCATCGATGCGGCGTAATGCTGGGGCAGGAACCCGAGGAAACGCCCCGTCTTGATCAGCAGCGCCACGGCTTCCACTTGGGTGGCTGAGGCGGAGAAGCTGTCGTAGTGCGCAAACTTCAGTTTGTCGCGATGAATCGCGTAGCGATGGTTGACGCATTCGTACTCCTTGAGCACATGTGCGCCAATGTCCTCGTCCGCCATGGAGAACAGCGGGTGGCCAAGTGCGCAATAGACCTGCGAACGTTCTTCATAGAGTTCGTAGTAATCGAACTCTTCGCGTTTTTGATAAATCGGTACGATTCCCGCTACCAACCGCCCTTCGACGACACCTCTTTCGACTTCATCGAGTTGTGAAGCCTGAAGTTGAAACCGGACTTTGGGCGACTGTTCATTCATTTGCCTGAGCGCAGCAACTAACGGGGAATTATCATCCGAGATAGTATTATCTATAACCCCCACACCAAGATCACCAACAAGTTCGTTCTGTGCTGAACTAAGTCGGTCACGGAAGTTGTCGACCGAGGCAAATAAGTCTATCGATGCCTGATACACCAGACGCCCTTCTTCCGTCAGGTGAAAGCCCTCGCGCCCACGCGTACAAAGGCGCATCCCGATACGGATTTCCAAGTCGGAAATCTGTTTGCTGATGGCTGCCAGCCCCACGTTCAGCTCATTTTGTGCGGCACTAAAGCCTCCCGCCTCGACCACCGCCTTGAACACTTTGAGCAATTTGAAGTCCAGCCCGCTGAGGGCCAACGGTGCCCTTTGCGGGGTTCTTGGCGGCGGGTTTCCGGAATTGGAAAGTGGGGTTTCCATAATGCTTATTTACCTCTGGCGCTCTATTCAACAACCTGTGCCCAACAACAAGAACAAGCTGGCCCAATAATAATGAACACAGAAAACCAAGCTTGGCAACCGCCAATAAATTCCGAACATCAGCGCCAAAACGCTGGTCGCGAAACATCAAAAGCTGACAGTTCGATCAGCGCTCGCACCGATGCAACTGCCCTCTTGAAAACTGCTCTGGCCTGACTTCGCTCGCTGATTTTCGTAGCGACGTCGTGGCCTGGAGTACCCGTTTCAGTTCGCGAAACCGACGAGGAAAACAACAATGTCTCAAACCACCGACCGACTCTGGGGAGCTCGCTTCAAATGCGGCCCTTCCGAAGCCTTGGCGGCCCTGTCCCGTTGCCCTGAGCGCTACTTCCGGCTCACTCCGTACGACCTCGCCGGCTCCAAGGCCCATGCCCGGGAATTGCAGCGCGCCGGACTGCTGAACGAGCAAGAAACCCTGACCATGCTCGAAGCCCTGGAACGCATCGGCGCGGACTATCGCGCCGGCAGCATCGCCCCGACCCTGGATGATGAAGACGTCCACACCTTCATCGAGCGCCTGCTGACCGAACGGCTTGGTGCCTTGGGTGGCAAGCTGCGGGCCGGTCGTTCGCGCAACGACCAGACCGCCAACGATCTGCGGCTGTTCCTGCGTGACCACGTACGCACCGTGGCCGTTGAAGTGCTGGCCCTGCAGCAGGCGTTGGTGGAACAGGCCGAGCAACACATCGAAAGCATCTGCCCCGGCTTCACCCATCTGCAGCAGGCGCAACCGATCGTGTTTGCTCACCACCTGCTGGCCCACGCCCAGTCGATGCTGCGCGACGTACAACGGCTGGTGGACTGGGACGCACGGACGTCGCTGTCGCCACTCGGTGCGGCGGCCATGGCGGGCTCGGCGATCGCTCGCCTACCTCAGCAATCGGCAAAGGAAATGGGCTACAGCGGCGTCTGCGAAAACTCCATCGACGCCGTGGCCAGCCGCGATCACGTCGCCGAGTTCCTGTTCATCGCCAGCATGCTCGGCATCAATATCTCGCGCCTTGCCGAAGAGTTCTGCCTGTGGTCGTCGCGGCAATTTCGCTGGGTCGCACTGGACGATGCCTACGCCACCGGCAGCTCGATCATGCCCCAGAAGAAGAATCCGGACATCGCCGAACTGGCGCGAGGCAAGGCCGGTCGCCTGATCGGCAACCTGACCGGCCTGCTCTCCACGCTCAAATCCCTGCCCCTGTCCTACAACCGCGACCTGAGCGAAGACAAGAACGGTGTGCTCGACAGCGTCGACACGCTGCTACTGGTATTGCCCGCCATGGCGGGAATGGTGGCGACCATGAAAGTCAATGTCGAGGAGTTGCGCCGCCAGGCACCGCTGGGCTTCACCCTCGCCACCGAAGTTGCCGATTGGCTGGCGGTGCGCGGCGTACCGTTCAAGGAAGCTCACGAAATCACCGGTGCTTTGGTCCAGGCGTGCGAGAAACACGACATCGAACTGTGGGAGGCCTCCCCCGCTCTGCTGGCGGAAATCGATCCGCGCCTCACCCCGGAGGTACGCGAAAGCCTGACCCTCGAAGCCGCCATCGCTGCCCGCAATGGCTGGGGAGGGACCGCGCCTCAACAGGTACGCGAACAGATCGGACGCTTGAAAGCCGCCCTCGCCACCCAGCAGCAATGGACCGAGGACTATCAGGGCTTGCGCCTCTGAGCAACACACCGGACCTGTGGGAGCGAGCTTGCTCCCACAGCGATAGCGCTGCAACCGAGTACGGAGAAACAACATGAGCCAGACACAGGCAGAACGACTCCAGGCGGAGCGCAAGCTGGCGGAAAACCAGTTCGACATCACCCAGTACGATCATGTGCCCCGGCGCTACTACGGGCGTATCTTCTTCGCCACGCTGATCGTCATCGCCCTTGTTGGCCTGGTGCGTGCCTTCGCCGAAGGCAAGATCGAATGGTCGTACATCGGCCAGTTCCTGACCTCCGAGGCGATCATGTGGGGCTTGCTCAACACCATCGTCATGGCGGTATTGGCCATGGCGCTGGGCATCGTGTTCGGCGTGATCACCGCGATCATGCGCATGTCGGCCAACCCGATCCTGCGCTATGTGGCCGTGACCTACACCTGGCTGTTTCGCGGCACGCCGTTGATCCTGCAACTGCTCCTGTGGTTCAACCTGGCGCTGATCTTCCCCACCATCGGCATTCCCGGCCTGTTCGAAATGGACACCGTGAGCCTGATGACTCCGTTCGCGGCGGCCTTGCTGGGCTTGAGCATCAACCAGGGTGCCTACACCGCCGAAGTGGTGCGCGCCGGCCTGCTCTCGGTGGACACCGGGCAATATGAGGCTGCCAAATCGATCGGCATGCCACGCCTGCAAGCGCTGCGCCGGATCATCCTGCCCCAGGCCATGCGGATCATTATTCCGCCGGTAGGCAACGAGTTCATCGGCATGGTGAAGATGACCTCGCTGGCGAGCGTGATCCAATACTCGGAATTGCTCTACAACGCCCAGAACATCTACTACGCCAACGCCCGCGTGATGGAGCTGCTGATCGTTGCCGGCATCTGGTACCTGGCCACCGTCACCGTCCTGTCCTTTGGTCAGAGTCGCCTGGAGCGTCGTTTCGCCCGCGGCGCCGGCAAGCGTTCCTGAGGAGTTCCACATGAGAAGCATCGTCAAGGCCGTGAGCCTGAATAAATATTACGACCAGTTCCACGCGCTCAAGGACATCGACATCGAAGTCGAGCAAGGCGAAGTGCTGTGCATCATCGGCCCGTCCGGCTCGGGAAAAAGCACCTTGCTGCGCTGCGTCAACCAGTTGGAAAAAATCGACAAGGGCGGCCTGTGGGTCGACGGCGAACTGGTGGGCTACCGGATCGTCGGCAACAAGTTGCACGAACTCAACGAAACCCAGATCGCCCGCCAGCGGCTGTCCACCGGCATGGTGTTTCAACGGTTCAACCTGTTCCCTCACATGACCGTGTTGCAGAACATCATCGAAGGACCGTGCCAGGTGCTCAAGCGCTCCCCCAAAGAAGCGAATGAGGAGGCCCTGGAATTACTCGCCCGTGTCGGCCTGGCGGACAAGTGCAACAGCTACCCGATCGAGCTTTCGGGCGGCCAGCAGCAACGTGTGGCCATCGCTCGTGCATTGGCCATGCGTCCCAAGCTGATGCTGTTCGATGAACCCACTTCGGCACTCGACCCGGAACTGGTCGGTGAGGTGCTGTCGGTGATGCGCGATCTTGCGCAGACCGGCATGACCATGATCGTCGTCACCCATGAACTGGGCTTCGCTCGCGAAGTTTCCAATCGCATGGTGTTCATGGACGGCGGGCAGATCGTGGAGGCTGGAAGCCCCGAAGAAATACTAATAAGTCCACAGAACCCTCGCACCCAAAGCTTCATTTCTGCCGTTCGAACCTAAGCGTCCGTTGACGCTCACAACACTCATAAGAGAACGACCATGAAGAACTTCTTTATCCCCGCAGTACTCGCTGGCGTCATGGCTTGCGGCTTCACCTTCGCGGCCGAATTGCCGGCAAGCATCAAGGCCAAGGGCGAAATCGTCGTGGCGATCATGCCGAACTACCCGCCGATGGACTTCAAGGACCCGGCCACCAACACCCTCACCGGCTTTGACTATGACCTGGGCAACGCCCTGGCCGAGCGCCTGGGTGTGAAGATCAAGTGGCAGGAAACAGGCTTTGAACAAATGATCAACGCCCTGACCACCGACCGCGTGGACATGGTGCTGTCGGGCATGACCGACACCGCCGAACGCCAGGCCAGCGTGACCTTCATCGACTACTTCACCAGTGGTCCGCAGTTCTACACCTTGCAGAAAAACAAGGACACCAACGAGATCCTCGACCTGTGCGGCAAGAAAGTCGGCACCAGCCGCCGCACCACCTTTCCAGCGGAAATCGCCGAGTGGAGCAAGGCCAACTGTGAGGCCGCCGGCAAGCCGGGGATCAACGTGGTCGGCACCGAAGGCTCGGCCGATGCCCGGGCGCAACTGCGCCAGAGCCGCATCGATGCAGCCATGCAGGGCAGCGAAACCCTGCCTTACCTCAAGACCCAGGAAAAGGACATGTACAAGACCGTGGGCCTGCCGATCTCCGAGCAGTACACCGGCATGGGCGTGAGCAAGAAGAAACCTGAGCTCAGCGAAGCGGTGAAGGTCGCGCTGCAAAGCATGATCGATGACGGCAGCTACCAGGCGATCCTGAAGAAGTGGGATCTGGAACTGGGAGCGATCAAGACCGCGACCATCAACGCCGGGAAGTGATCGCACAGGCCATTTGATTCCGATGTGGCTGCGGGCTTGCTTGTGAGTGTTCCAACGTCAATGTTGCTTCACCCGAGGCCATCGCGAGCAAGCCCCGCGCCACAAAGGGTCTGGTGTCTACGACTAAAGATGGAGCACTACCGATGCCCTCCTCACCCACCTGGCCCGCGCCGCACAAGGCTTGCCTGGCCCTGGCCTTCGACCTCGATGGCCCGACCGGTGATGCCATGCTCAACGGCTCGATCTGGCGTAAACCCGAGTACTTCGGGTTCGGCGGCTATGGCCCTTACCGTGCACTGCCGCGCCTGCTCGATGTGCTCGACGAATTCCGGATCCCGACGACATTCTTCGTCCCCGCCTGGGTCGTGGAGAACTGGCCGAGACAATGCCAGTCGATTGTCGAGCGTGGGCATGAAGTGGCTTATCACGGCTACAAACACGAATCCTTTTATGCCCTGACACTGGATCGGCAAAAGGAAGTGATGCAGATCTCCCGCGAGGTGTTCTGGAAACACCTGCACATCCGCGCAGAAGGCTTCCGCACGCCGTCCGGCGACTGGCGCGCCGAGACCCCGGCCATGCTGGTGGAAGCCGGAGTGATCTATTCCAGCAGCATGCGCGGCGACGACCGGCCGTACCTGATGGAGGTAGCGGGTTTCGATACGCCGCTGGTGGAAATTCCAGGCCGATGGGAAATGGACGATTACGCGTCCCTCGCCTACACCCGCGCGCCGAACTTTCCTTCCGGGTTGGACCGTACGGCCAGTTACGCGCTGACCCTGGACAACTGGTGCCGCGAATATGACGGCGCGATGGACGAAGGGCTGTGCCTGACCACCCTCTTGCACCCGAAAATCATCGGTAAGCCGGGACGCATCCTGCTGCTGGAAAAGCTTTTCGAACACATGCGTCGGCGCGATGACGTGTGGTTCGCCACCTGCCGCGACGTCGCCCACTTCTGGTTGAAGGAACACCGTCATGGCTGATTCCCCCATCTGGCCGCAAGGCTATCGCTGCGCTGTGATACTGACCGTCGATTACAACGACATCCATGGCATTCTCACCCAAGCCCCGGAAGTGGCCGGGCGTGACAAAACCTTATCGGTATGGCGCTACGGTACCCAACGCGGCGTGGCACGCTTGCTCGGCCTGTTCAAGGAACTCGGGGTCTGCAGCAGTTGGTTCGTCCCCGGCATCGTGGCCGAGGAAAACCCAGCGCTCATCCAGGCGATCCAGGGCGACGGTCATGAGATCGCCTGCGCCGGCTACCGTCATCAGGATTACGATGCGCTAGACCTGGACGCCCAGGGCGCCGATGTCGCCAGGGGCTGCGAGACCCTGGCCAGGCTGACCGGCAAGCGCCCGGTCGGCTTTCGAATCCCGGCGGGCAATGGTGCGCCGGGCTTGATCGGCGCATTGAAGGACCAAGGCATCCGCTGGTCCTCGTCGTGGCGCGGCGACGACTTGCCATTCGCTCACCCGACTGCGCCCGGTGTCATTGAAGTGCCGCTGCATTATGAGCTGGAAGACGAGCCTTACTTCGCCTTCAACTTGAGCCCGGCGGTGCCACCGGCACAATCACGGATCGCCTCCTACAGCCACACCCTGGGCAACCTGCAAATGGATTTCGCCGGGTTTCACCGTTTTGGCCTGTGCTATGTACTTCGCCTGCACCCGGAAATCATCGCCACGCCGGGACGGATAGGCGTGTTGCGCGAGCTGATCGAGGGCATTCAACGGCACGACGACGTGTGGATCGCCACCGGCGCCGAGGTCGCGCAATGGTGGGCAAACAGCGCAGCGCCGGCGGCCGAGGATCATCCCGCCTCGGTATACGAGCGCCATTACCGGGATTACGTCTGATGAGCGAACGTTTGCAACGGTTGGCGCAATTCTGTGTCGATCTGCGGTTTGAAGATCTCTCGCCTGGGTTGATAGCCCAAACCAAGCGACACATTGTCGATACGTTCGGCGCAACCCTGGTCGGCGCCGAGAGTGAGATCGCCAAACAGGCACATAAAGTATTCGCCGGTGACGCGGGCGAGGTTCCGGTCTGGGGAACCGCTCTGCAGGTCGGCGCGGGCCCGGCGGCGATGTTGAACGGCATCGCCGCCCATGCGCTGGAGCTGGATGACACCGGTGGTTGCGATCACTCAGGGGCCGTCGTGCTGCCAGCGGCGATGGCGGCGGTTTCGCTGCGCGCACGGCCCGTGAGTGGTCGTGAATTCATCAGCGCCGTCGTGATCGGTTATGAGGTTGGCCGTCGAGTCCTCGAAGCCTGCGGCGGCTATAGCGCCCACAATGGCGCCGGCTGGCACTCCACCGCGACCTGCGGGGTGTTCGGCGCAGCCGCCGCCAGTGCGCGCATCCTGGGTCTGGATACCCGGCAAACCCTGGCCGCACTTGGCATTGCCGGCAGCTTCAGCGGTGGCCTGTGGGCCTTCATTCACGATGGCTCGCACAGCAAGAAACTGCACAGCGGGCGCGCCGCAGAAGGGGGTCTGCTGGCTGCGCGGTTCACCCAACAAGGCATCAGCGGGCCGACGCAGTTATTCGATGACGTCTGGGGCGGTTTTCTGAACACCCTTGCCCCAGCGACTTCAAGACCTGAAGCCCTCGATGCAGAGCTCGGCGTGAGCTGGAAGCTCGCCCGCTGCTCGATCAAACCCTATGCCTCCTGTCGCGGCACCCATTCGGCCATCGACGCCCTCGGCCAGCTGTTGGAGCAGTTGAAGGTATCCGTTGACCAGGTCGAAAACCTGCACGTCGGGTTGAGCAGTTTTCTTCACGGCATGTGTGGCGGCCGGGATGTCACCCGTCTCGCAGCCGCGCAAATGAGTCTGCCGTATGCCCTCGCCGCGCGGTTGGTGCATGGGCATTGCCAACTGCACGCTTATGACGATCGGCAACGCAACGATCCTCTGGTGACTCAGTGCATGTCGCGCATCCAGCTTGAAGTGGACCCGCGACTGGATGAGGATGGCGAGCCTGTGGTGACCCTGCGGACCGTGGACGGTCGGCAGGCAAGCCTGTGTGTGGAAGTGCCCTTGGGAGCGCCGGGCAATCCACTTGCCGATGAGGCCCTGGATGAGAAGTTCTTCAGTTTGACGACGCGGGTAATGCCCCAGGAACGGGCTGCGGAACTACTGAAGCAACTGCGACGCATGGAAGACCTGGAATCGATACGTACGCTGGAACGGTGGCTGGGGTGATCAGGGTATCGACGGCTCGGGCGTCATCGCGGTGCACGCCAACAATCTGAATAAGGACATTTGCACCTCGTGGCCACTTACTCCCTCGTCATTCGACGCTTGATGATCGTTTCGCTGACCATTGTGGTGAGCCGCGCCATCACCAGCCCGTTGCTTACGCTGTTTCTGAGCAACAAGCTGGGCCTCAATCAACAAGATGTCGGCTTGCTGCTGGGCATCGCGGTGTTCATCGCCACCCTGCTGGCCTTGTACGGTGGCTACATCATCGACCGCCTGGAGAAGCGCCGGCTGCTGATCCTGGCGATGCTCTCCAGCGCCGTGGGTTTCGTCCTGCTGACCTTTGCCGAAAACCTTTACCTGACTACCTTGACCGTGGTGATCACCGAGACCGCGTCAGCCCTGTTTCTGATCGGCTCCAAAGCGATCCTCAGCGAAAACCTGCCCATCGGCCAGCGCGCCAAAGCGTTTTCCCTGCGCTACACCCTGACCAACATCGGCTACGCCACCGGTCCCATGCTCGGCGTGGTGATTGCGGGGGTCTACCCGATTGCGCCATTCCTGATCGCCGCAGGCATCGCGTTCTTCAGCGTCTTTCTGATGATGGGAATCCCCAGCGATGGAACGCCGACAGCGGCCCTTGGCCCACCGCCCAGCTTTCTCAAGACGTTGAAGACCCTGAAGAACGACCGCACGCTGATCATGTTCACCTGTGGCTGCCTGCTCAGCACCGTGGTGCACGGGCGCTTCACGCTCTATCTGTCGCAATACCTGCTGGTCACTCACGACGCCAAGCGTGCACTGGAGATCATGGCCGCCCTGCTCGCCTGCAACGCAATCACGGTGATTGTGCTGCAATACCAGATCGGCCGGTTCCTCGACCGCGAGAAGCTGCGCTACTGGATCGCTGCGGGCACCAGCCTGTTCATGCTTGGCCTGATCGGATTCAGCCTGGCGGACGACATGCTGAGTTGGTGCGTGGCGATGTTCATTTTCACGCTCGGTGAAATGATCATCTACCCGGCCGAATTTCTCTTCGTCGATACCCTGGCCCCGGAAGAACTGCGCGGCAGCTACTACGGCGCCCAGAACCTGGCCGCCCTGGGCGGCGCCCTGAGCCCGGTGATCTGCGGGTACCTGCTGATACAAACCCCGGCACCGACGATGTTCTATGCCTTGAGCGCCTTGACTGCGATGGGCGGGCTGCTGTGTTTCATGAGCGGGCGTCGGGTAGCGGCCGTGCAGAAGTGATTCATGGAACGGCATTCTTGCTGTAAGACGGCTCGGCGGCGTGAGCAACGCCAGGTTCCGGAACATCGGATCCATGACTGACGATCAGGGCAGCGACCAGTGATCAATAGTTTAGAAATCTCTGAACTATCTTTTTGCGCTTCCCTATTTTTTCCGTCAACCGCCCCTCCCTACTATTGACCGCAACAAAGGAGCCTTCCATAGAGATCCGGCCCGAAGATTGCCTTTCCTGATTGTCACTGCCGTTCGTTGTGCGTTTCGGTTAGCCGCAACGTCGCCGTGTCAATCATGCGAAGGAACCTTTGGAGCAGATCGATGAAGTTGGAAATATTCCGAACGTTGTGGGGCTACACAGCGAGCAAGGCACAAGCGCTCGACGAGTTGCTTGAAGCAGGGTTCGATGGCATGGAAGCCCGCCTGCCCATGACCGCCAGCGAACGTGCCGAGTTCGCAGCCTTTCTACGCATCAACAAAGTCAGTTATATCAGCACCGTCTTCAGCGCCTACGACGTTCTGCCGGAGCAGTCGGCAACTCCCGACGAACACCTTCTGGACCTCGACAAGAAACTCGGTTGGGCGGCTGAGTTGGCACCGCGCTTCATCAATCTGCTGGCTGGCAACGATCGCTGGCCCCTGGCACAGCAAGTCGACTTCTTTGGCCGCGCGATGGACCTTACGCGCAAACATGGCCAGGTGTGCGCCTTCGAAACCCATCGCGCTCGCTCGTTATTCAATCCCTGGGTCACCCTCGAGTTGATTCGTCAACTGCCGGACCTGCGCTTCACCAGCGACATCAGTCATTGGGTCGTCACCTGCGAGCGCCTGCTCAACGATCCGGAAGACGATCTCAGCACCTTCGTCGAACGCGTTCACCATATTCAAGCCCGAGTCGGATACGACCAGGGACCGCAAGTGCCCCACCCCGCCGCCCCCGAGTACAGCCAAGCGCTTGCCTTCCATCAACAACATTGGGAGGCCATCT
Source organism: Pseudomonas sp. NFACC32-1 (assembly GCF_900101215.1). Classification (NCBI taxonomy): domain Bacteria; kingdom Pseudomonadati; phylum Pseudomonadota; class Gammaproteobacteria; order Pseudomonadales; family Pseudomonadaceae; genus Pseudomonas; species Pseudomonas sp. NFACC32-1. The sequence continues at coordinate 700,221 of NZ_FMUL01000001.1, read as the reverse complement.
GGCGATCCCAGGAAAAACGCGGGTATCAGGTCAGCACGCTGACACCGGAGTTCGGCGCCGACGGCTACCTGCATCACCTGCCCTTCACCAACGTGCCGGTGGCTGATCTGTGGTCGCTGAACGTGTGGATGGCAACCACCGAGCGCGAGCATTTTCGGCGTTTCGCCTGCACCTCAACCCGATAAGGAGCGCCCACTCATGCCTGACAAAACGCCCACGACCGCCAACTTCAATCGCATTCCGGTGGTGGATATCGCCGGGCTGTACAGCGACGACCTCACCCAGCGACAGGCGGTGGCCGAAGAACTGGGTAACGCCGCCCGCGCAGTCGGTTTCCTGTACATCAAGAACCACGGCATCGAGTCGTCACTGATCGACGGCTTGCGTCAAGCGGCGAAGAACCTGTTTGCCCAATCGCTTGAATACAAAATGCAGCATTACATCGGCACTTCACGCAGCCACAAGGGTTTTGTGCCTGAAGGTGAAGAGGTCTATGCCAAAGGCAAACCCGATCACAAGGAAGCTTTCGATATCGGTTTCGAAGTGAGCGAAGACGATCCGCTGGTGATTGCCGGCACGCCACTGATCGGGGCCAACGAATGGCCGGACCTGCCGGGTTTCCGCCCCGCCGTCGAAGCCTACTACGCCGCGGTGTTTGCATTAGGTCGTCGCTTGTTCAAGGGCTTCGCGCTCGCTTTGGGCCTGGAGGAGGACTATTTCGAGGCAATGGTGACTCGCCCACCGTCGAAACTGCGCCTGATCCACTACCCATTTGACCTGGCGGCTCAAGACGCGCCCGGCATTGGTGCGCATACCGACTACGAATGCTTCACCATTTTGCTTGCCGACAAGCCAGGCCTCGAGGTGATGAACGATCAGGGGCAATGGATTGATGCGCCGCCCATGGACGGTACGTTTGTGGTCAACATCGGCGACATGCTGGAGGTCATGACCGCGGGCACATTCGTTGCTACGGCTCACCGAGTGCGAACCGTCAGCGAAGAGCGCTACTCGTTCCCACTCTTCTATGCCTGCGACTTCCATACGCAAATCAAGCCACTGCCGCAGTTTCTTGAAGGCGGTAAGGATTACGAGGAAATCACCATCGGTGAGCACATGTTTGGCCAAGCGTTGCAAACCTATCAATACCTGCGCCGCAAAGTCGAACGCGGCGAACTCAAACTGTATGAGCGCGCACGCAAGCCTTCGAGCTTCGGTCACTTGAAGAACCAGACGCAGGAAGCGTCCTGATGCCCCCGACCGTTCCAAGACAACCCTGTTTCAAACCAGTCCAATCCTACTTTTTCGACGTGGAGTCACCGATGATGCGCAATCCAATGAATATTGCTGTCCGCTTGTCCCTGCTGGCCTTCGCGATCCTCGGTGCGGCAGGAGCCCACGCAGCCACGACGGTGACACCCGGCGTCCTCAAGGTCGGCATGGAAATCACCTATCCGCCCTTCGAATCTTACGACGAACAAAAGAATGTCGTCGGCTCCGACCCCGAACTGGCGCGATTACTCGCCAAACATCTGGACCTCAAGGCCGACTTCGTTGACACCAAATTTCCCAACCTGCTTCTGAGCCTGAACGCCGGTCACTATGACGCGATCATCTCGGGCATGTACATCACCCCCCAACGGCAGACTCAGGCGCAAACCATCCCATACGCCAAGACCGGCGCAGCGATCATGGTGCTCAAGGACAGCTTGCTGAAACCGAAAGTACCGCAAGACCTCTGCGGCCTGAAAGTCGGCCTGGAAAAAGGCACCACTTGGGTCACGCAATTCAACAAACTCTCGACCGATTACTGCGTCCCGAATAACAAGGGCGCGGTCATGGTCAGCGAATTCCCGTCCGCCCCTGAAGTGACCCAGGCGCTGCTCTCCGGCAACGTGCAGGCTCAGGTGGAGATCGACGGCGCCGCCGGCATGATCGCAGAACGCACCAAAGGCCGGGTTGTGATCAGCACCGATCACTCGATCTATCAACAGACGCTGGGGATCTACGTCAAAAAGGACAACGACGCGCTCTATCAGGCGCTGCTCAAGGCTTTTGACGCGACGAAAGCGTCGGGTGAATACGCCGCCCTGTTGAAGAAATACAACCTGGAAGAACCGACTAACTGACTCAATGCAGCCCTGTGGGAGCGAGGCCGCTCCCACAGTCGGCGGCGTTCGCTTGACTGCCCGGCATAGGTGAAGCCTCCGTCGACGCCAGCAGTTGGAGGTACACATGCAATTTGAATGGCCCTACTTCTTTTCTCTGTTTTCGGTCTCGGACTTCTGGAAAGCCTGCATTACGGTGGTGGAACTCAGCACGCTGGCCTGGTTCATCGGCATGCTGCTGGGCTTCCTGCTGGCGTCGGCCAAGCTTTCGGCCACGCGTTGGATCAGCGTGCCGGCGTCGGTTTATATCTGGTTCTTTCGCAGCGTGCCGCTGCTCGTACTGGTGGTGTTCGTCTATAACCTGCCGCAGATGTTCCCGGTCACCCGTGGCGTACTGTCCAACCCGTTCTATTCCGGCCTGTTCGCGCTGGTGGTGACCGAGGCGGCGTACATGGCGGAAATTCATCGGGGCGGCTTGATATCCGTTGCCAAAGGCCAGAAAGAAGCCGGCCGTGCGCTGGGCATCGGCCTGATCGGTCTGCAGCGCCTGATCGTGATCCCGCAGGCGTTCCGCATTTCCCTGCCGACCCTGATCAATGAATACATCACAGTGGTGAAGCTGACCTCGCTGGTCTCGGTGATTTCCTTGACCGAACTGTTGACCGTGGGCCAGCGCCTTTACGCGCAAAACTTCCTGGTCATGGAAACCCTGTCGGCTGTGGCGGTGTATTACGTGCTGATCGTGACCGTGCTCGGCTGGCTGTTTCATTGGCTGGAGCAACACCTGGAGCTCAACAACCGCAAACCACAGACGCTGGATGACATCAGCCTGCGGCGTCTTCGCGCGGTACGGGCGGTGACCTCTCCGGCAGACGCTCGTACAGCGCCAGGGCCTGGTTCGGCACCCGCCCTGCAGCTGGTTGACATTCACAAGCGCTACGGCCAGCACGTCGTGCTCAAGGGCATCAACCTTGATGTCAACGTGGGCCAGGTGATCTCCATTATCGGTCCGTCGGGATCGGGGAAAACCTCACTGATTCGGACCATCAACGCCTTGGAAAACATCGACCAGGGCGAGATCATTCTATTCGGCGAAAGCTATATCAACGCCGGTGACAACACCAACACGCACCCAGTACGCCGTGGGATACAGCGCATCGGCATGGTGTTCCAGAGCTTCAACCTGTTTCCCCATCGCACCATTCTCGACAATGTCACCCTCGCCCCGCGTTATCACGGCCGCGACAAGTCCATCAGCGAGCAGCGCGCCTACGCTCTGCTGGACAAAGTAGGGTTGCTGGCTCACGCGCAAAAGTATCCGCATCAGTTGTCAGGCGGTCAGCAACAACGGGTGGCAATCGCCCGCGCATTGGCGATGGATCCCCACATCATGCTGTTCGATGAACCTACTTCAGCCCTTGACCCGGAACTGGTCGGCGATGTGCTCAAGGTGATCAGCGACCTGGCAAAAGAAGGCATGACCATGTTGATCGTGACCCATGAAATGGACTTCGCCATGTCAATTTCCGACAGGGTGGTTTTCATGGAGGACGGCCTGGTCAAACTGGATGCGGAGCCTGGGATGATCCGAGCTGACCAGTGCGGCGAGAGAATCAGGAAATTCATGAGGGTTTGAACTCGGTGTGATTGGCTCCTGGCACTCGAGATGGAAAATTCGTCAAGCACGCCGATTCCCACCCACGTTATGCGTTGCGAAGCTGCTGGCGAGTCATTCTGATGAGGACTCATCCGGATCTCGGATCATTGGCCCCGATGGCAAACCGTATGCGCACGCGACAATCACCTGCCTGATCTTCGATCATCCCGCAATCACACAGGGGACCTCTCATGGCCAAGACCGAGACCGATCCTGGCCCACCCGTTATCCGCGTGACACTGCGACGCCAAGGCCTTTGCGCCGACACTGTCTGACAATATCGCTGCGACTTGATCAATGGTGAACCATGAAATATGCATCCTCCAGAACCGATCGCATCGATCTCTATTGGTCACATTGGCCGGATAATGTCACGCCTGCCGAGGAAATTGTCCGTGGGTTCGAGGCTGATCTGTTCCCGGCTTCGCATGCGTTGGGATTGGGTATCGTCACTTGGTCGCCACTCGGCGCAGGCATGCTGACCGGTAAGTACCGCAAGGGCGAGAAAGGACGCGCCGAGGGCCTCGGTGGCAAGGTGTTCCAGGCAGAGAATAGCGAGCAGCGCACACAGGTCCTCGACACGGTGATCGCCATCGCCAACGAACTGGGCGTCAGCCCCGGTCAGATCGCCATCGCCTGGTCCGGCACGCACGGGTCGTTGCCCATCATCGGCCCGCGCTCGGTTGAGCAGTTGGCCGACAACCTCGCAGCCCTGTCGGTTGAACTGTCAGCCGAGCAGATTCATCGGCTCGACACCGTTAGCAGTTTGTCTGCTTCGATGCCAGCAAGGACAGCGGCCCCTTGGGCTCGCGCAGCAGCGCAGATCGTGGCTTGAACGTGGGTGGGTGATGCAAGCCGACGACAAGAAAGCCAGACTCAACTGTATGCATCACCTGCCCTGCCCCCCTTATCGCCTGACATGTTCCTGTCAGCCTCCCGTCACCCTGACGTCAGATCGTTGCGCCTAAAGTAATGCCAGGATTGCTCCTGCGGCGCCATCGTGAACCTGCGGGAGCGAGCCTGCCCGCTCCCGCAGGAACCTGGCTTAACCAGAGATTCCGCCCCCTTGGTTGCTTTTTGCCGGAGCTCTTGTCATCAGCCGGAAGGAGAAACGCAAATGAACCACCCTGACGGGCACGACAGCGCACTTGATCAATTCATCTGGCCATCGCCAGACGGTATCCTGGACCGGAAGGACCTGTTGCTTCGCCTGCGCGCCGAACAGCGGTTCATGGCCGCACAGGACCCTGCATGCAGGCTCGATCAACAAGACTACCTGCTTTCCCTGATCGATTCGGTATCAGCACGGGCCGACGGTGCCGCGCAACGCTCAGGTTTCGATGCCAGGCGAATGCGTAGCGTCATCACCGAAGCGGCCATGAGAAGCCATTGGGGCAAGCCCTCAGGCGGTCGCCGAACCCAGGGCATCGCCGCACATTACGATGCGCAGACTTGCATGGCCGCGGTACTCGATGTCGAGCTGAGCGACGAGGGGCGCTTGATTGTGCATGACACGGTGTTTGTCGCTGACCTGGGCACTGTAGAAAAACCCGGTCGCCTACGCGCCCAGCTGGAAGGCGCATGCATGATGGGGGTCGCACTCGTGGCATCTTCTGAATTTGGTGTGACGGCGGCGGATCTGTGCCCGACGATCGCCCAACGCTCCCGCTGGCCGCTCGTCTCATGGCTGCCAGGGCACATCGCGGTACATTTGATCAACCCAACGGGTGCGCTCCAGGCCTGCCAGCCCAGCCAGCTGAGCTATGTCCCCATCGTCCGGGCCTTGTGCGATGCGATTCGCAAAGCCTCGGACAAGCGTACCAGCGATTTGCCGCTCAAAAGCCAGTCGCTCGAAAGAGTGGGCGGACGTTAAATCCACTGACGGGCTTCAAATCAAACCCGGCGCCAGGGCTTTCAGCGTCGCCGCCACACCAGTGGTGCACTGCCATTTGGCAATCCGATAGCCACGAAAGCAGGGTAGATTATCTGTTCCAGACAAGTGAGGTTTCGCGCCATGCCTTCAACTCCCTGTGTCCCGTCCAGCCTCCGTGGGCAACGCGGCGCGGACCTGCTCGTGGAAGTACTGCGCAGCGAAGGCGTTCGCCACGTCTTCGGCAATCCGGGAACAACGGAGCTGCCTTTGCTCGATGCGCTCTCGGGCGTCTCCGATATTCACTACGTGCTCGGCCTCCAGGAGGCCTCGGTCGTGGCGATGGCCGACGGTTATGCCCAGGCATCCGGCCGCCCCGGTTTCGTCAACCTCCATACAGCAGGAGGCCTTGGCAATGCGATGGGCGCCATCCTGAACGCGAAGATGGCGAACACACCGCTGGTTATCACCGCGGGCCAACAGGATACCCGCCATGGCGTGACCGACCCGCTGCTTCATGGTGATCTGGTCAGCCTGGCCCGACCGAGCGTCAAATGGGCGGAGGAAATCCAGCACCCCGAGCATATCCCGATGCTGCTGCGTCGCGCTCTTCAGGACTGCCGCACGGGGCCGACCGGCCCGGTTTTCCTTTCGCTGCCGATCAACGTGATGGAGCAGCACACCGATGCCGATGCTGGCCAGCCGTCGCGAATCGAACGAGGAGCGGTGACCGCGGCGATTGACCCGTTGGCTGAGGCCTTAGCGACGGTTGCTCCGGGCCGTCTGGCGATTATCGTCGGGGAGGAGGTCTCCCAGTCGAATGCGCAAGTGGAAGTGGTGAGACTCGCCGAAGCACTCGGCGCGCCAGTCTTCGGGCCATCCTGGCCCGGGCATATCCCTTTCCCCACCGCTCATCCTCAATGGCGCGGAGCCTTGTCGCCCAAAGCTGCCGATATCCGCGAAACGTTCGCTGACTTCGATGCGGTCTTGCTTCTCGGCGGTCATTCGCTGATCAGTTACCAATACTCGCAAGGCCCGGCGATCCCCCCTCATTGCCGTCTCATTCAATTGACCGGCGATGGCCACCAACTGGGCAGAGTGCATGGAACGGCGCTGGGATTGATAGGCGACATAAAGCTGTCGTTGCAGTTGTTGCTGCCGTTACTGGATCAGATGCTGGCCCCACACAGCCAGGCCATCGCGACGCTGCGAAATGTCGCTGCGCACGAGCGCAGTACTCGCCGAATCGCAGTGGCCGAGCGCGCGAAGCGCGAATTCAATGCGCCCGTGACCACGCCTTTCGTTGCGGCCCATGAAGCTGTCCGGGCAATCGGCCCTGATGTGTGGATCGTCGACGAAGCGCCGGTCACCATCGCTCATGTGCGTGCTTGCCTGGATTCGCGTTCGGCCCGCCAGTACCTGTTTACACGCAGCGCCATCCTTGGATGGGGCATGCCGGCGGCTGTCGGTACATCGCTTGGCCTGGACCGCACCCCGGTGGTCTGCCTGGTCGGCGATGGCTCGGCGATGTACTCCCCCCAAGCGCTTTGGACAGCGGCACACGAGCGTTTGCCCGTCACCTTTGTGGTCATGAACAATGGCGAATACAACATCCTGAAAAACTACGCGCGTAACCAGGCGCACTACCGAAGTGCCGGTACGAACCAGTTCATCGGCATGGACATCCGGGACCCGGCCATCGACTTCCAGGCCCTCGCCTCCTCCCTGGGGGTCGCTTCGCGCAGGGTCGAGCGCGCCGGCGATATCGCTGAAGCGGTCGAGGATGGCATTCGCTCAGGCCGTCCCAACCTCATCGAATTGCCGATCATGGCTTGAAGCTAACGGCCGTTCACCTTTGGCGCGGCCCCATGAAAACTGCAGCCCTGCATCAGCGACCGCGATCGACATCATGGATGATGAGCTTGCACCGGGCCTTCGCAGCTATCACCTTATCTATTCACGCCAGCCTTCCTCATGGGACGATCAAAAGCCCACGCCCTATCGTGTTCGGATAACCGTCAGCGTGTCCGTATGAATCGGGCCTTGTAGTCCTTCGAAAACTGCTCACAAGCCTTGCCAAGCTCATCTGAGCTTTCATCGGTTGATCTTGATCAGGTTGAAGAGGTGCAATTATTCCCAATCTGTAGACGTTCGATCCACCAAGCTTCGTGGTTGCCTTGGTCAGCACAATAGCTGTAGCTTTGATCTTCAATAAGCGAGGATATGTCATTGGACGACTCTGAACATCTGAAACAACTGTGCGCTCGTTTCAACTCTGGAGAATGTCTGAGCTTTACGTTTTTCTGGGGGCACCAGCGTAGTAAAACTGGCGTCACGGCTTCGTGCTTCAGCCAATGGTTCGAGGCCGGGTTCATTGTCGACGGGCAACATTACCCGACAGCCGAACACTACATGATGGCCGAGAAAGCGGCCTTGTTCGACGATCAGGATATTCGTGCGCAGGTGCTCCACACGCCTACTCCAAATGCCGCCAAAGCGCTTGGCCGCAACGTGCGCGGATTCAATGATAAGGTTTGGCTGCAACACCGATACGACATCGTCGTTCGAGCGAACCAGGCCAAGTTCTCCCAGAATCCGCAGTTGAACGATTATCTTCTACAAACCGGTTCGCGGGTTATTGTCGAAGCCAGCCCGGTTGATAACATCTGGGGTATAGGGCTCGCACAGGACAGCGCGGATGCGAACAATCCGAATCTGTGGAAAGGCTTGAATCTACTGGGATTTGCGCTGATGCAGGTGCGGGACGGGACTGATATGCCTGCTCCAAGGTAGTGTCCTGACCTTACTCACGAAAAGCGCAAAAGCCTTGGCGAACGACAGGGCTTATTGCATGCGACCTTATCAAGAAAGCGCGTCAACCAACAGAAGCTGAGTCGCCCGAATTTTTGTCGACACCTTCAGGCGGCTGCTTCTGGCCGTTTTCTGCCTGTCGCCACCGGCAGAAATCGGCCAGAAGCGGTCATTCTGATTCATCTAGAAAATCAGAGGCGATTCAGGCCGAGCTGTACCCGTCCTTTAACTACCTGCCCAGAAGTTCGCTTGAGGTAAGGACTAAATCGTGTTGCTGCCCTCAACGAATGTGCCGCCGACGTGCAACTGCTCAATGATTCTGAAGGCCAAGAGGCCATAGACTACTTCAGGTTTGGTGTCATTTCGGACGTACCGGATGTGCGTTACGACATGTGCGGTGCCGAAGCGTCGATTCGCCTCCGATGTTCCTTCGAGTACGCTTGCAACGATATCGGCCTCAATCAATGGCTCGTGATTACATGCCCCCTGCGGCGGTAGACACTCGCAGATCGGCTCATGCTGCTCACCAACTTCTAGGCGCAGTTGCAGGAGATTATGCCGAGGCCCGGTAATACGTGAAGCGGCAAGGTACTCTCCGAGGCGGACGAAATGCATGTAATTTGCCTCTACTGTTTGGTTAAAGGATGCACTCTAGCCCTTCTTGAGGGACTCAATCAGGCCTGTCGAATAGAGCTGAATCGGTCCTTCTTCTGTAGACGCTTTCAAAGGACCGCTCCTTGGCGGAATTCTGCCTGTAAGGCAGCAGCCGACCATAGCGGTCTGTTGGCAATGAAAGGGACCGGCAATGAAGGGGCCAGATTTATTTACTGGAAATACTGTCCACTTTTTTATGAGGTTCGCCACTCCTTGGCTTGGCGCGGTTGAACCGCCGACGTTGGGAACACCCGCTGTGCCTGTAAGTCTACCTGTAACCAATCATTGGTAAGGTACAGCGCAATGGATAAGACAATTACCGTGGATCAACTGGCGACCACTGACCTCAGATCAATCAACGAGATATGGCTCGGCGGGACTCATACCCAGCTATGCCTCTGGCGTGGCGCACAAGTCTTCACCCACGAAATGCTCAGCGAAGGCACCCACGATCAGAATGTCCAACGCCTGTGCCTGCAGTTGGTCAACCCTGACGATCAGGCCGCAGTGGCCCATGTTGAGCGGATCGCGCGCGAACGACTGACAAAGATGGGCAAGGAAGGCGAGTTTTATCCGGCTGAGGAAGCGGACACCCATCAATAGTCGCTCTGCAGCGGTGATAAAAAGAGGAATATCGGCCAGTCATTAAGGTCCTCAGTACGTCACTTGAGGATCTGGCGCTACACATCTCGGCGATATCCCTTATTGGGCCATTCGATCAGAGGCGAGAATCTCCGCAAGAAAATCGATGAACACATTGATGCGGCTGGAGCCGCGGTGATTGGGCAAATACAGCGCATTGATGCAGCTGCTCGCACTGCCCGGATTGACTTCGTAATGCTCCAGCAACCGTGTCAGTCGACCTGCGGCGACGTCATCGCGCACCAGCCAGTCGGCCAGCAGAGCCACCCCGCCGCCCGCGATTGCGGCCTCGCGCAAGATGTCGGCGTTGTTGCTTTGCAACCGGCCATGCACGTTGAGCTGAAGGGGTTGCTCGTCGCCCTGAAACGTCCAGTGATGATGCGATCCACCGTAATCGAAGCGCAGGCACTGGTGCCCCAGCAAGTCATTAGGATGACTCAGCGCCGCGTGACGGCCCAGGTAATCCGGGCTGGCGACGACCCAGCGCTGGAAGCCCCCTACCCGTTTGCTGACGATGTCCTCGCTGACCACCGACGAGCCGAGGCGCACGGACACATCGATCTGCTCGCTCAACAGGTCACCGACCTGATCGCTCAATGACACGCTGATTTCCAGTCCCGGATGACGGTCGAGCAGTCGGCCCAGATGTGGCGCGATGATTCGCCGGCCAAACTCGACGGGGACACTGATCCGCAGGCGCCCTTGCGCCTCGCTGCCGCGGTCGGCGACCACGGCATCGGCTTCATCGATGGCCTCCAGAATAGCCACGGCTTTTTCAAAATAGGCTTGCCCGGCGACGGTCACGCTGGTGTTGCGGGTCGTGCGGTTAAGCAGGCTGGCGCCCAGCTCGCTTTCCAGGCCCGCCACCTGGCGTGTCACCGAAGAGGTGGAGATTCCAAGTTTGCGCGCCGCAGAGGAATAACCGCCGCAACGCACGGTTTCAACAAACATCTTCAACGCCAGCAATTTGTCCATCAGCGGAGTCCGGTCGAAAGGGAACGGAGCTGATTGTGCATGACCGTTCGCCCGCCGTCTTGCAGGACTGTGCTTCGCCGCGCTCCTCGATGCCTGTTGGTCAGACATCTGCCTTGCGACTCATGAATATCACCAGGGCCAAGGCAGGCAGCAACGCGATCGCCACCGCAGAGAGGCTCCAGCCGAAATGCTCATAGAGCGGGCTGGCCACCAGCGATCCCAAGGCGCCGCCGACGAAGATGCTGGTCATGTACACGGCATTCAATCGAGCCCGGCTGTGCGGGTCGATGGAATACACCTCGCGTTGGCCCAGCACCATGTTCAGTTGCACGGCAAAATCCAGCAGCACCGCGCACACGACAAGCCAGATGTAACCACTGCCGGGCAGCGCTGCAATCAACAAGGAGACCGGAGCCAACAGCAGCGCAACGAGTGTCCCGCGACGGCCATGACCTGCATCGGCCAAGCGTCCGGCAATGGGCGCGGCCACGGCACCGACGGCGCCTACCAGCGCAAAGATCGCGATCTGCACCTGGCTGAAACCGTGGTGGCGCATCAGCTCGATGGGCGCCAGGGTCCAGAACAGGCTGAAGCTGGCGAACAACAATCCCTGATACAACGAACGTTGGCGCAGGACCGAATGGCGCCGGGCCAGCGCAAACACCGAGCCGATCAATGCGGCATAAGTCGCCCGATGCGTCGGTACGCGACGCGGCAGCGCAATGGCGGTGATCAGGGCGATAACAGCCATCAGCGCCGCCGCACTGAAGAAGACACCGCGCCAGCCGAACACGTCCACCAACAGGCTCGACAGCGGACGCGACAGCAGGATGCCCAGCAACAGGCCGCTCATGATGTTGCCCACCACCCGGCCTCGTGTTGCTTCCGGAGCCAGGTGTGCCGCCAGGGGCACCAGGATCTGCACCGCTACCGATGTGAGGCCGATCAGCAGCGACAAGACGAGGAATATCGACGGCGAGTGCGTCAGCCCGGCACACAACAGGGTAACGCCCGACGCGAGGGTGAGGCCCACCACCAGGCGCCGGTTCTCCGCAAGGTCAGCCAATGGCACCAGCAGCAATAAACCCAGGGCGTAGCCCAATTGCGTCAGCGACACGATCAGGCTCGCATTGATGCTGGACAGGCCAATTTGCGGCGCGATCAATTCGACAATCGGCTGAGCGTAATAAAGATTGGCCACGACCGCGCCGCAGCAGAACGCCAGGAACGCGACCATCAGGCCGGAAAGTGAAGCGGGTTGTTCGGCCTTGGCCGTCGCGGCGGGATTGCCCATGAACATGATGACACCTCGGTAGGTTTGGGGAAGTAATCGTCAGGCTAAGGGCAGCGGTCTGCCCGGAGAACCCATTGATCGGGCAATGAAGTGATGCGCGACACGCAACGCCAGCGGTGTTGCGGTTGGCGCAACAGGCTTTTGCGTGATCCGCTGATACTCCGGCGCATGGGCCTTCTCTACCCTTGGGCACTCGGCGCAGGACTCTCCATCGGCGCCCTTTTCCGGTTGATCAAGGAGACGTCAATGACCTCGAATCCATCCTCAATGTCCAGCGCGCGTGCCTCAGGCTTGGGATGCCCATGATCGGCATTTCCATGAGGTCCAGACCGTTTTGGATCGGCGCCGCGGTCCTGGCTTCGATAGGTGCGATCGCTGCTACCCTGCTGATGTGGCGTCCGGCGATTGCACCCGTCGAGCGGCCGCGAACCTTCGATTCGGCGCAGTTGCAACGCGGCGCGCGCGTCGTCGAAGCAGGCGACTGCGCGGTATGCCACACGAGACCCGGCGGCCCTTACCTGGCAGGGGGACTGCCGCTGGTGACGCCGTTTGGCACGCTCTACAGCACGAACATCACACCCGATCCGCAGACTGGCATTGGCCAGTGGTCGCTGCCGGCGTTCGAGCGGGCGATGCGTGAAGGGATCGCCCGCGATGGGCACTTCCTGTACCCGGCCTTCCCGTACGTGCATTACCGGCGCATGACGGCAGGCGATATAGAAGACGCCTATGCGTACTTGATGAGTGGCCCCGCCGTGCACGCTCCAGCCCGGCAAAACCGCATGAGCTTCCCGATGAACCTCCGGCCGCTAGTGGCGTTCTGGAATTTACTGTTCCTGCAGGGCGAGCCACTGACTCCCGTGGTGCAGCAATCCAATGCATGGAATCGCGGGCGCTACCTGGTCGAAGGCCCCGGCCACTGCGCAGGCTGTCATTCTCCGCTGAACCTGATCGGCGCCGAGACGTCCGGCGCAAGCCTGGCCGGCGGTACCGTGGATGGTTGGGAAGCGCCTTCTCTGCTGGGCATGGGCCGTCGTGCAAATGCCTGGCGCTACGATCAGTTGGTGAGCTACCTGCGAGGAGAAGTGGTGGACGGCCATGGAACTGCCGCCGGCCCGATGCGCCCGGTCAGTCTCGGCCTGGCGCGCTTGCCAGTCGGCGACGCACAGGCGATCGCCGAGTACCTGCTGAGCTTGCCCGCCAGAACGGTCACCACCGAGGTCCCAGCCGCAGATGCTAATGCCGGGGCCTCCGATCAGACCATTGGCGCCCTGCTGTTCGCCAGCGCCTGTGCCGGCTGCCATGGGCCAGCTGCACCGATGCGTGAAATCGACGAGCGTCCTTCGCTGGACCGTACGTCATCGTTGCAAGCCCCGAACCCGCGCAATTTCCTGAAAACCGTGTTCGAAGGCGTCCCGGCAACGCCGGGCATGCCGGGACCGATGATGCCGCCGTTTGCCGCCAGCCTCGACAACGATCAACTCATCGCACTCGCTTCGTACCTGCGCCGACAAGCCAGACCCGACCAACCCTGGACAGACCTTTCTTCAACCCTTGAAGCGATACGTCAGGAGACGAAATGACTCAAGTCACGCTTAACGTCAACGGCTCGGCCCGGACATTGGACCTCGAACCTGACATGCCGCTGCTCTACGCGCTGCGTAATCATCTGGGGCTCAACGGCGCCAAGTACGGGTGTGGCTTGGGGCAGTGTGGCGCCTGCACGGTCATCGTCGATGACAAGCCTGTATTTTCCTGCGTGACACCCTGCGCCGGACTTGAAGGCAAGCGGGTTCGAACGGTGGAAAGTCTTGGTACCGCCGAACAACCCGGTCCTTTGCAAAAGGCATTTATCGACAAACAGGCGGCCCAATGCGGCTATTGCATCGCCGGTATGTTGATGCGCGCGCAGTCACTGCTGGAGAGCAACCCGCAGCCGGATGAACAGACCATTCGTGAGTACATGGCCGGCAACCTGTGTCGATGCGGCACCCACTTGCGAATCATCGACGCGATCAGCCTTGCCGCCAGGCAAAACGGGAGCGCGCCATGACAGTGATCAACGAGGTCAATCACAGCCGTCGCGCATTCTTGCGTGGGGGCGCCTTGCTGATGGCGTTTACCCTGGTACCGGTGCCGCGACGTGCGTGGGCGGACACCGAAGTCGACACGCTGGGCACGGTGGTATTGGCACCGGATCTGCCCGGCAGCCTGCGCACCAATCCCTATCTTGATGCCTGGATCCGCGTCGGTCATGAAGGCATCACCGTCTATACCGGCAAGGTTGAATTGGGCACTGGGGTCAAGACTGCCTTGCTGCAAATTGCCGCTGAACGCCTGGAGGTTTCTCCATCAGCGATCAACCTCCTCACCGCCGACACGGCGCTGACGCCCAACGAAGGTTACACCGCTGGCAGCCACAGTATTTTCGACAGCGGGACCGCGCTGTTCAACGCAGCGGCGCAGGTACGTGGGCTGCTGCTGGAGTCGGCTGGACGTAGCTGGGCGGTTGCGCCAGCACTGTTGACGACCCGGGAGGGCATCATTCACGGTCCCAACGGACAACGAATGGCCTACGCCGACGCTGTCAAAAACGTCGATCTGCACCGGTATGCACAGTCCGATTCGCCAGCACTGCCCGCGGCGCCATTCAAGTTGATCGGCCATTCGCTGCAACGGCTGGATATTCCGGCAAAAGTCAGTGGTGGCGCCGCGTTTGTCCAGGACATCCGCCTGCCGGGCATGCTGCACGCTCGGGTGATTCGCCCACCCCGCCCTGGCTGCACACTACAGGCCCTTGATGCAGCATCGATAGAGGCGCTGTCCGGGGTTGTGCAGGTGATTCGCGACGGCAATTATCTTGCGGTGGTCGCGCGGGATGAATGGCAAGCGATCAAAGCGATGCGCAGCGGATACGAAACGGCGCGCTGGAGCGGTGGCCAGGCAATCCCCGAATCCGCGGACATTCATGCATTACTCAAACGCCTTCCTTCACGCCCCTACCCGATCAGCCATGAAGGCACTGCCCAGGGTGCGACCGACAACAGCTATCAGGCCCGCGTGACCAAGCAATACCTGATGCATGGCTCCATTGGCCCGTCCTGCGCCGTGGCCTGGTTCAAGGGCGGCACCCTCACCGTCTGGACCCACACCCAGGGCGTGTATCCCCTGCGGGCCGGGATCGCCGAAATGGTGCAGCTACCCCCCGAACGCGTTCGCTGTATCCACACCGAAGGGTCCGGTTGTTATGGCCATAACGGCGCGGACGATGCGGCAGCCGACGCGGCGTTGATTGCCATGCGCATACCCGGCACACCGGTCCGGGTCCAATGGATGCGAGAGCAGGAAAATCTCTGGGAGCCCTACAGCTCGGCGATGGTAACCGAAGTCAAAGCCAACCTGAACGCCCAAGGTCGGTTGCAGGACTGGAACTATGAACTATGGACGACGCCGCACAACGAACGCATCGTCAACGCCGGCCGGCTGCTGCCGGCGCGATTGCTGGCTCGACCGTTCGCCTCCGCACCTTCGGTGCCCATCGCTCAACCTGAAGGCGATGGCGATCGCAACGCGGTGCCGCTGTACACGCTGGCCTCTACACGCATCAACATGAACTTTGTCACGCAGATGCCCTTTCGCACTTCGGCCATGCGTTCACTGGGTGCGCACATCAACATTTTTGCGATCGAAGCGTGCATGGATGAGCTTGCGTCCAGGGCCAGGGTCGATCCGATAGCCTTGCGCCTGGCTCATCTGGAAGATCCCCGGGCGCGGGCCGTGGTGGAGCGGGTTCGCGACGGCATTGGCTGGCAGCAAAAAAGCAATGAGCCTGGCGCAGGCATCGGCTTTGCCTTTGCCCGGTACAAAAACATCATGGGTTACTGCGCAATCGCGGTAAGACTGCAGGTACATCCGCTGACCGGTGAAATACAGATCGAGCATGTGGTCACGGCGGTGGACGTCGGACAGATCGTCAATCCCGATGGCCTGCGCAATCAGGTGGAGGGCGGGATCGTCCAGTCCACCAGTTGGACGCTGTATGAACAGGTCGCCTATGACGCCGGGGGTATACGCAGCTACGACTGGAGTGGTTACCCGATCCTGCGCTTTTCGCAGGTGCCCAGGAAGGTCGATGTTCATCTACTCGACCAACCGGGACAACCGTTTCTCGGCGCCGCCGAAATCGTCCAGGGTCCCATGGCCGCCGCCATCGGCAACGCCGTGGCGAACGCCACCGGCCGACGCTGGTTGAACCTGCCCCTGACCCGCTCGGAGCAGCCGTCCTGACCCGCATTGCGTTGCGTTTCACGCAATGCAGTGTTGGGCGTTCCTCGGATTATCAAGCGCCCGCCCGCCGATTAACTTAAAGCCATCCGGTGCCTGACCCAACGTCCGCCGCAACCCTGCTTTCTGTACCGCTATTGGAGAACACCCCATGACGCAGCACCTGTTCCAACCCATCGCATTGGGCCCCTACACACTCCCTCACCGCGTGGCGATGGCGCCTTTGACACGCTCTCGCGCCGGGCAACCGGGCGACGTGCCAACGGCCATGAACGCCGAGTATTACCGCCAGCGTGCGAGCGCCGCGTTGATCATTACCGAAGCAACGCAAATTTCCCGGCAAGGCCAAGGCTATGCCTGGACACCGGGCATCTACAACGCTGAACAGGTGCAAGCCTGGCGTGCAGTCAGCACCCAGGTGCATGAGAGCGGCGGCCTGATCTTCATGCAGCTCTGGCATGTGGGCCGCGTGTCCCACCCGAGCTTTCAGCCTGACAACGCGCGCCCGGTTGCCCCGAGCGCGTTACCCGTGCCGGGCAAGACGTTCATCGTCGACGCGGATGGCAACGGTGTCTGGAGCGATGTACCGGTGCCGCGTGCACTGCAGGCTCCAGAGATCACCGACATCATCGACGACTACCGCCGGGCCGCGCGCAATGCACTGGACTCTGGAATGGACGGCGTGGAAATTCATGCGGGCAATGGTTATCTGCTGGACCAGTTCATCAACAGTAACAGTAACCAGCGCGAGGATGCTTACGGTGGAAGCCTGGAAAACCGTGCACGGCTGTTATTGGAAGTGGTCGCCGCCGTAGTCGACGAAGTGGGCGCAGAGCGCGTAGGCGTACGCTTGACGCCGATGGGACGGTTCATGGGCATGGGCGATGAGACACCGCAGGCGACATTCGGCTACATCGTGCGCTCGTTGAACCAATGGACGCTGGCCTATCTGCACCTCGTCGAGCCCGCCGTGGTTGGCACCGTCAAGGACGAGCACTTCGATCCGCGATGGGATGAAATCATCGGTCAATTACGTGCGGCATGGGACGGCGTGTTGATGATCGCCGGTGGCTACGATCCCAAGACGGCGGAACAGGCCTTGATCGACGGCCGCGCGGACATCATTGCGTTCGGCAGAGCCTTCCTGGCAAACCCGGATCTGCCCCGGCGAATTCGTGAAGGGTTACCGCTCAATGCACCAGACCCGAGCACCTTCTTCGGTGGCGATCAGCGTGGCTACGTGGATTATCCGACTCATTCCTGAGCTGGGCTTAACGCAGTTGACCGGTCCGAAAGGCGGCCGGCGCGGATTGTTTGGGATTATCACTCCACATAACGCAGCCAAAGATGAATCCGACCCGAGACCGCCTGAGCGACTGCAAAAATGCGTGCTTGTAGTTTTTCAACGCTCGTGTTGTAGAGCGCGCAAAAGTCTTTCGCAACGAGATTGGCCAGAGATAGATCAGGCGGCTCAGCACGAATGAAGCCGATGTAAGAGGCACCTACGCCCATTAGCTCATAGCCATGCGCTTCTGAAAAATGACGCGCAACCGCAAAATTTTTCGCAGGGTCTAAATCGGAAGTGAAATAGCCGTTGGGAAAAGCAGCGAGTGCCTGGTAAGACTCCTGAACGGGTACCAAAGCGCTGACATTGGCTGGTCGATTATCGATACAGGTTTTTCCTGATAACCAATCCACTCCTGCAGGGCCTGCTCATCAAGCGTCAAACCATGAGCACAAGCATCTTCGAAAGACCTAGCTGCTACCAGGTTCGTGAAATTGCGAAAGCAAATTGCGAACTCCGCTTTCGTGATCGGATAACCTACATATTCATCGTTCTCAAAACATTCTTGAGGCAGCCCCGCGATGTCCTCCTCGGTGGCGTCATCCATTCCTGAATTACTGCGAGCATGGCCCGACGTGTATCAAGCCTGGTGCAGATCATCGAGCGAGAACAGAGGTTTAAAGCCTGGGTGCGACTCAGCAATCTTACGACGAGCCTCGGTCAGATCGTCAAAGCTGGTAATCCCGCTCACACCGTACTCATCGCAGGTCCCTACAGACGGGTTCTCACGCATGCATTACCGCGAAATTCGATATCCATAAAGCGTGGCTTGCTCCATGTTGTTACTGAATTGAGGGAGTAATCCTAAGCGCTCCAAGATCATCATAGAAACAAGCTACAACAGGACCCGTAGCATGCAACACACACTGCATGTGGCCGCTGCCAATTCCTGCCGCAAGTTCAATCAAAGCGCCACTGGCGTAGAGATACCAAAGCTGAACACTCATAGGACAACATCAGCCCTCTCATACATCGGGCAACCGCAAGCGATCTACTTCGTCAAAGAGATTACAAAAGACGTCCACCAGGGAAGGGTCGAACTGGGTACCGGCCTGATCGGTGATGAAACGCCTCGAGCGCTCGACATCCCAGGCCTGTTTGTAGGCTCGAGGCATTCTTATGGCGTCATACACATCGCATATCGACACAATCCTTGCCGATAACGGAATTTCCTTGCCCCGCAACCCCTTGGGATAGCCGGTACCGTCCCAACGTTCGTGATGCGCCAGGGCAATTTCCGCTGCGAGATCCGTCAAGGGAGAACCGTCCGGGTCATGCAGGATTTCATAACCGATGCGGGCATGTTCCTGCATGACTTCCCTTTCCTGCGGCGTCAACGCTCCCGGTTTCTGCAGAATCGCATCGGCAATGCCGATTTTCCCGATATCGTGCATCGGAGCCGCCATTTTCAGGAGTTCGCACCATTGAGAAGGCATGCCGATTGCCTTGGCCAACAAAGCGGAGGACTCGCCGATACGAACGATGTGTTGCCCCGTGTCATCATCGCGATAGCTGGCTGCTCGACTCAAGCTGCTGCTGATCGCCTTGTAGCTGGAGGCCAGTTGGACCGTGCGCAACTCGACTTTGCGCTCAAGCTCGGCATTGACATCGCGTAGCAGCTTCGCCGCCTGCGCCAGCTCCAGGCAATTGCGTACCCGCAGTAGCACCTCAGGCAGGTCAATGGGCTTGGAGATGAAGTCGTTGGCGCCTTTTTCCAGGCCTTTTCGTCTGTTCTGCTGGTCATTCAAGGCCGTTACGATGATGACCGGTGACTCGGTGCGGTCCCGCTTATTGAGACGATCGAGGATCTCAAAGCCGTCAGGCGCGGGCATATCCAGGTCCAGCAACACCAGGTCCCAGGCGTTCGAAAGCAGCCAATCCAGTCCTTGGGCCGAGTCGTTGAAGGTGGTGATGTTGCGCAGGCCCACGGCTCGCAGGCATGAATCCAGAAGCCGGAGGTTGGTGGGCACATCGTCGATAATGACGATCCTGCTTTCAGCATTTACTTTGGTGAACATGCATCTGCCCTCTTCGCAGCGAGCGTCAATACGAGGTGACGGATACTCTGGCCATCCAACGGAGAGGGCACGATGGCCTGGCACGCCAATCGGTCGACCGAAGCGTGATCATCGGCCGCACGAACCACGATGATCGACATCTGCGCCTCGCCGATCCTCGTGCGTAAACCGCGAAAAAAAGTATCCAGTACAGGCACACGGTCCGCGGTGGCGACGATCAATACGCTGACTGTCGTGGTTTCGAGCACGAGGCTGGCATCAGGCAACGTATCGACGCGCTGCAACTCGAAATCACCGGCCAACGCCTCCCGAACCACCTGGGCATCCCGGGGGTTGTCGCTCACCAACAGCACGCGTGGCAAGCCAATCGCTGACGCTGTGCAATCGCTGGCCGGCGCTGGAAAATCCGAAGAGCACATGTCGATCCAGAAGGTGGTTCCCACGCCGACCTGGCTTTCAAAGCCCATGGTGCCGTGCATCAGGACCGCCAGGTCCCGGCACAACGCCAAGCCAATGCCGGTGCCCTGGATGGAAGAGTTCTCCTTACCCAAGCGCTGGAAGGGCCGGAAAAGCTCTTGCTGCACATCCGGGGAAATGCCCATCCCGGTATCCGTCACGTAAAGACGCAACCGGGCTCCCGTCTCGACAACCATGGCCCCCAGCGTGATATTGCCACCGGGTCGGTTGTACTTGATTGCGTTGGACAACAGATTGATCAGGACCTGCTTGAGGCGACGCTTGTCCGCCCAGACATGCCATGTATCCGGAGGAGCCTTGATGTGCAAGGTCTGGCCGTGCGCAGAGACCTGCTGCAAAACCATGTCAGCGCAGTTGGATAGCAGGCTTGCCACAGGCACCGGCTTGAGATCCAGCAGTGGCTTCTCAGCCTGCAGGCTGGAGAGATCAAGCAGATCGTCCACCAATTGCATGAGGTGTTCACTGGCCTTGATGATTTCCTGCAGGTTGGCTGTCTGTTGCGACGCGTCGTCAGGCGGTTGCATGAGCCCCAATTGGGCAAACCCGTAGATGGCATTCAATGGGGTTCGCAACTCATGGCTCATGCTGGAGATGAACTTGGATTTGGCCGTACTGGCCGCCTCTGCCTCCAGGGTTTTCTCCCGCAGATCCAACTGAGTCTGCTTGAGCGTCGTGATGTCGACACACGCCACGACCACGACACTGGACTCATCGAGCCGCGAGGGCTCCAGAGTGCGGCCTCGGCAAAGGATCCAGATCAACTTGCCATGCACGTCCCTGATGCGGAATTCCGCTTCCGGCGCCACGCTGGCACTGCCCCTGGCCTCTTCCAGGAACTGCGTGAAGGTCTGCCGATCTTCAACGGGAATGTTCTGCAGCAGGGTCTCCATCGGCACTTCATTGGCCGCAAAACCGAAACGCTGGCACAAGGCACCCTTGAGGATGAAACGGTGCCGCTGGGGGTAATACTCCCACAGCCCTTCGGCGAAGCTCTCCATGACCAACTCAAGACGCTGCTGCGTGGCGTTGCGAACGGACTCTGCCTGGGCCAACTGCCTGCCCATTCCCAGTGCCTGGTTGGACATTGACCACAGTTCGGTGATATCGGAAGGGCTTGCCGCCGGTTGCCAGTGGCCCCGACCGATCTCCCGCATCATTTGGGAGACCCCTTGGACCGGTGTGCTCAATTGGCGGCTGAGATCACGCGTGCGCCACCACATGAAGGCAAAGAACAAGGTGTAGAACAGCACCAGCCCCGCGACCAACAGATAACCCACTTCGCGGTAATGACTGGCGAGCAGATTGGTTTCGTGCATGACTGCCGCTTCGTCCACCACCGCCAGCAGGAACCAGCCGGTGGAGGGAATCTCGTCCCAGGCGACCAGGTGAGGCCGTCCATTCAACGTCAGCGCAACGATACCTTGTGAATGGTCGGGCAAGTTCTTGTTGAGGCTGGCAAGGTCCGGATGACGAGCGAGGTTCAAATCCGGCGATTGCAAGCGCTCGCGATCGACAGGTTCTCCAGCGGGCTGGTTCTCGACGTGCAGGGAAAAATCACGTTGGCCTGCCTTGGGGACGGCCATGACATCGAGCTTGTCGTTGACCAGCATCAGGTAGCCATCCCACGGCATCTGCAACTGCTCGATTCGCTTCAAGATGCCGTCGACCGTGACATCGACGCCGGCTACGCCCTCAAGAAAGTCGCCTCTGTAGACCGGCGCGATGGCAGACATCATCCATCCCTGGCCGGCAGGGTCCAGGTAGACATCCGTCCAGACGACTTTTCTCTCCGGGTTGTGCTGGGCATCGGCCAGGTAATAAAAGTTGTATTGGGGGATGTCCATATCATGGGGATACTGTTCGAGCGTATTGAACCAGGGATAAATCCGGTTATAGCTGTCCCAACTATTGAAATAGATGCTGGCAATCAACGGATCCCCATCCTTCAACTGCTTCATCATGAAATCCTGGTTTGCCAGGAGAGAAACCTTGTAGAGATCCTGTTTTTGCGGCGCAGTGACATTCGAATAGAACGAGGCGGACGCTCCGTCGTTTACCGCGCTGTAACGGACACCGTCGGCACTCAATGAAAGCGATGCCGCCGTGAGATTCTGGTTTTCGGTGAGTTCATGCTCGGTGGACTTGGCATAAAGGCCGATCGCCTTGTGGATCTGCTCCAACTGTCCCTGCACCAACAATGCATTCTGCTGAACCGATACCTGGATGTCTCGTGTCGCACTCTGATGCAGATATTCGATCTGGGAATTGCGTATGGACTGGTTCGTGATGAAATAAGTCGTGATCAGCACGCCTTCCACCAGGACAAGTGGCAACAGGCTGGTACTGGCAAACGCCCGCCAGATCCATCTGCGAAGGCTGACCCTCTCTGTTGAAGCTGCTTGCATAGGCACGCTCGTTGCGTCGGCGGCACACACTGATATCACAATGACACCATTGTGGTCGCATCCCTGGTTTCTGTCCAACAGGACTCTCGTCCTTTCGTCTGCCTGCCCACCCCATCCGGCAAGTACACCAGCATCGATCAAAAGCCCGTGTGCAACCTTATGACCATAGTCGAACACCCGATTTTGGTCGCAAGACTTAAGCTATGCTCAAGATCGGATCACTGGAGGACGGGGCGAATGGACTCAGCCATGGCGATTGCAACACCGTCCACGCAGGATGCCGAGGATGTGGGGGTCCTGTTGCTGGATGCCCAGGGGGCGCTGCTGATCATGGATGACAGCGCCAGCCGGCTGCTGGGCCTAAGCGAGAGCGTCGCCGCCCTGATGCCCTCGCCCGGGCTTTTTTCCCTCAGACCGCTGACATTTGACCAGCACCTGACCCATGCGCGACTCAAGGGGAACTGGTATTTCCAGAGTACGTCGGCCAACGGCGACACGCTGAGCGTGACCCTCGACTACAAGGCCCGACAATCCACCTATCTGGTGAAAGTCCGCCGCGCCGAACCCGTTCACGTTGCCGAACAGGATTACCGCCTGGCGTTCCATTCTGCCGGCACCGGCCTGGCGTTGTTGCGAATGAGCGGTGAGTGGATCGCCGCCAACCGAAGGCTATGCCAGATGCTTGGCTACACCGAAGAAGAACTTCGTGCCACCTCCTTCCAGCGTCTGACGCACCCGGACGACGCCGATATCAGCAAGGATGAATTGCAAAGGCTCATCCAGGGGCACCGCACCAGCCTGACCCTGGAAAAACGCTACATCCGTAAAGATGGCAGCACGCTGTGGGCACGCCTGACCCTGGGCATCGCCCGTAACGCTGATGCCCAAGCGCTTTACTTCGTATCGCAGCTGGAAGACATCAGTGAGCACCTCGCCTTGCGCCAGGCATTGTTCAATAACGAACAGAAGTACCTCTCGCTGGCCCAAAGCTCACAAAACATCATCCTTCGCTACAATCGGCTGGGACAGCAGATCTATGCCAATCCCGAGCTTGAACGCGCCCGAGGTTTTCCCAACACTCACATCACCGAACGCGTCTCGACGCCCAATCAGCTCGATGAGTACTTTCGCACGCAGGTAGAGCTCACGTTATCGACCGGCGTAGCGAACACGTTCCTGCTGGAAAACAAGGACACGCATTCCCGTCGATCCATGGATTTCCTGTGCAACCTGACCCCGGAGCATGACGAAACAGGGGAGCTGTGTGGGGTGCTGGTCACCGCCCAGGACATCAGCGCATTACGCCGGCAGGAACGCGCCGAGAATGCGCGCTCCGCCATTTTCCAGAAGATGGTCACCCACGACACGCTCCTTGAGGTGCTGCCCCTGCTCGGCGCCTACCTGGATATTCTGACCCCCGAGTTGCACAACGCCATGGCGTTCAAGGCTGTACCTGGCGACGATTCCGCTGGCACGCCTCCTACGGATACGTCCTCGATCGTAAGCTGCCTGGCCGACGATCTTGATCGACGTCCCGAGCTGTTCGGGCACCACCACTTCATCGCTGACTTGAAAAGCGATGCCCTGGGCCTCGCGTTCAGCCGGCCCGCCTTGAAGGCAGGCTATCGAGGTTGCTGGGTTGAGCCGGTGATCAACAAGACCGGCGGCACCATGGGCGTCATCCTGTTGTTCGTCGTTGGCGACGCCCAACTGAGCGAGCAGGACCGCAAACATGCACGAATGGCCAGTCATATCGCTGCCATCGCCTGGGAGCGCTGCTCGGCCCACAGCCACCTGGCGCAGAGCGAACGCCGTTACCGCGAAGTCTTCGACCATTCGCAAGACATGCTTTGCCTGCTCGCCGTGGATGCCGAGCAGCAACTCAGTTGCCTGGAGGCCAATCCAAAGCTGTGCGAAATGCTCGGCAAAAATCATTCGGACATGATCGGCCAGTCGTTGGGCCAGTGCCTGGAAAAAGAAGCCGCAAGCATTGTCGAGGCGATCTGCCTGCACTGCATCGCCGTGGGAGCCCCCATCGAGCTGGATGCCCACCTGCCCTGCGGCCAGCGCTCACTCGTCGTCCATTTCAACCTGGTCCCCGTAGCCGATTCAAATGGGCGCTTGCATCGCCTGGTGTGCATCGCTCGCAACATTACCGACATCCTGGAGGCCCAGCGCAACGAACTGGCCCGGCAGCAGGAGATCGGCACGCTGGTCGAGAACTCTCCGGATGGTATTGCACGACTGAGTCGAACCGGAGAACTGCTGTTCGTCAATCCCGCCCTGGAAGCCTGGCTGGATCGCCCGCAAATCGACTTGCTGCGCAAGGATCTGCTCGAGATCCTGCCGAAGAACCTGCAAAGCCAGTTATTCCATGCAGCCGTGATCGAAGCCGTGGAAAAGGGCCAGCCCCTGGAGCATGAATTTGTGCTCACCGAGCAGCATCGACTGCAGCGCGTCTATCACATCAGTCTCGTACCCGAGCAGGACATCCAGGGAAAGATCGCCACCGTGCTGGCAGTCGTTCGCGACATATCGCAGTTGCGCCTGGCTGAAATGCGCCTGGCATCGCTCAACAAGCAACTGCGCCAGTTGATGTCCAGTCGGGAAAGTGCGCGGGAAGAGGAGCGCAAGCTCATTGCGCAGGAAATCCACGATGAGCTCGGACAACATCTGACGGCAATACGCATGGGCACTTCGCTGCTGCGCTTCCAGTACGGCGAGCAATTGCCCCAGCTCAGCGAACAAGTGGCACGCCTGCTGCAACTGATCGACCAAACGGTGCAGGTGGTCAGGAACATTTCCACCAGCCTGCGCCCCTCCATCCTCAACATGGGCATCGTCGCGTCATTGGAATGGCTGACCGACACGTTCAAGCAGCAATGGGGCATCGACTGCAACCTGCAGGTTCCTGCGCAAAAAATCCATTTGGACGATGCCAGCGCAACCGCTGCATTTCGGATCGCCCAGGAGTCGCTGACCAATATCGCCCGACACGCCGAAGCCACTCGGGTCGATATCACGTTCGAGCAAGGCGAGAACGGCTGGTCACTGGAGATCACCGACAACGGCAAAGGCTTCGAGCAACGCGAACAATCAACCCGGACCCTCGGCTTGCTGGGAATGCGCGAACGCGGCCTGACCCTGGGAGGCACTACCACCATATCCAGCAGCCCGGGCAGCGGTACCACTGTCCAACTGCGCGTACCTGATTCAAGGAGTCACGACTCATGATCCGTTTAATGGTGGCCGACGATCACACGATCATGCGCGAAGGCCTCAAGCAATTGTTCGCGCTGGTAAAGGACATCTGCGTGGTGGCGGAAGCGGAGAACGGAGCCCAGGTCCTGGAGCTGTTGCGCCATACCGAGATCGATGTGCTCCTGCTCGACATGACCATGCCCGGTTCGAGTGGCGAGGATCTGATCAGCCGTATCCATGCCCATTACCCCAAACTGCCGATGCTCATCCTGAGCATGCACAATGAAGCCCACATCGCCCAGCGTGCCCTGCGTGCCGGCGCCTCGGGCTACATGACCAAGGACCGCGACCCGGAAGCGCTGTTGGCCGCGATCCGCAAGGTGAGCACCGGCGCACGTTACCTCGACCCACAACTGGCCGAGCAGATCGCACTGCAAAGCAGTGGCGTGACACCCGAGAACGCCTCGCAGAGCCTGACCTCGCGTGAGTTCCAGATCCTGCGCATGCTGGCCCAAGGACTGAGCGTCAACCAGATCGCCGAACAGCTGGTGATCAGCAACAAGACCGTCAGCACCCACAAGACTCGGCTGATGGAAAAGATGTGCTTTGCCACCAGCACCGACCTGGTGCGCTACGCCTTGAATGAAGGGCTGGTCTGAACACCTTGATCAGGGCTGATGGCCGCGGACGCCAAGGATGGCCGAAGCGATCTGTTCCAGGGGCAGCTCGCGCTCGACCGCGCCCAGCTTGAACGCCTCGCGCGGCATTCCATACACCACACAAGACTCTTCGTCCTGGCCCAGGGTCCTGGCGCCGGCATCGCGCATTTCCTTGAGGCCACGAGCGCCATCGTCCCCCATGCCTGTCATGATGATGCCCAGGGCGTTGCTACCTGCGCTGCGTGCGACCGAACGGAAGAGTACATCCACCGAAGGTCGATGCCGGCTGACGGGAGGCCCCTGGACAATATCCACCTGGTACTGGGCACCGCTGCGCTTGACCAGCATGTGAGTGCCTCCCGGCGCAATCAGCGCACGCCCGGGGATGATGCGGTCGCCCTGTACCGCCTCGCGGACCTCGATCTCGCAAACATGATCGAGGCGTTCGGCGAAGGCGGCGGTAAACTTCTCCGGCATGTGCTGCACCACGACAATGCCTGGACAGACCCGCGACAGCCCCTGGAGAACCTGTTCCAGGGCCTGGGTGCCGCCGGTGGAAGTACCGATGGCCACGATGCTTTCAGTCGTGCGCGCCATGGCCACGGCCCCAGGGGACAGGATCGCGTCAGCACTGAGCCGAGGCGGTACGTCGGCAGGCGTCCGTGCACCCACCCTGCGCCGCAGGTTGGCCTTCGCTGCGCCCCTGACGGCCTGGACCAGTTCATCCGCACTCTCAGTCAGGAACTGTCGCAGGTTGGACTGTGGCTTGGTGACGATACTGACTGCACCGGCCGCCAATGCCTGCAAGGTGGTCTTGGCGCCCTTCTCTGTGAGCGTCGAACAGATCACCACCGGCGTAGGCTTCTGCGCCATCAGCTTTTTCAGGAAGGTAATACCGTCCATTCGTGGCATCTCGACGTCCAATACGATGACATCAGGCCATTGCCTGTTCATCTTCTCCATGGCGTACACCGGATCGACGGCAACGTCGATAACCTGTATCCCGCTGGCCTGGTTCAAGGTCGCACTCAACACCTGGCGCACCACTGCGGAATCATCAATGATCAAGACCTTGATAGCCGTCATCTGAGATTACTCTTGGGCGATTCGAATACCTTGCGTACCGAGTCGGCATGATGGAGTTGGAGGCGTCCGCTGCCCACATCGAACACCAGGTGGCGATACCCTCGGCCACCTACGTGATAGGCCCGGCACTGCAATCCATGGTCCTGGATCAAGCGCCTGGCGGCATTGACGTTCTGCTGGCCGATCCCGGTAGCGTCACCGCGCTCTACTCCGGGAAACATGTCGGCCCCGCCGAAAAGACTCACTTCGAACTGCTCGGGCCGGGCCCCCGCCCGATGGATGCATTCGAGCAACAGCACCAAGGCATCCGTAGCGTAACGGCCGTTCAGGTGTCCGGCGCCGCGGCCGCCCCGCCGAGGCAACATGAAATGACACATGCCGCCCAACAAGCGTTGCGGGTGCCAGAACACCAGGGCCACACAGGACCCCAGCACCGTACACAAGCGCATCTGGCGTCCTCCGAACGCCACGTCGCCGGGCTGCAGGAAATACTCGATCACCTGAACCATCTCAAGCGTCCGGCTTGCGGTAGATCGAGGGTTTGACCAGGTGCAATTCGTCGCTGATGCCATTCAGGCTTTCCGAGTGACTCACGATGAAATAACCCCCTGGCCGCAGATGCTTGCTCAAGCGCTTGACCACCTCGGACTTGGTCTGGTTATCGAAATAGATCATCACATTGCGCAGGAAGATCACGTCGAACTGCCCCACCGAAGGCAGTGGGTTGTTCAAGTTGATCGACGTGAAGGTAATCCGTGACGCCAACGCGCGGTCGACCATGAAGATGCCATTGTTGCTGCCCACGCCCTTCAGGCAGTACTTGTTCAGCAGCGGCTCGGGAATACCGCGGATACCATCCAGTGGGTAGCGTCCGCTCCGGGCTTTTTCCAGTACCCGGCTGCTGATATCGGAAGCGAGGATCTCCCATGGCCGGGTGCCCAGACTGTCAGCCAGCACCATGGCCAGGGTGTAGGGTTCTTCCCCCGTGGAGCAGGCACCACTCCAGATGCGCACCGGGCCATTGCCACGCAGCTCGGCGAGCACCACGTTGCGCAGAAAATCGAAATGCTTGGGTTCTCGAAAAAAATAGGTCTCGTTGGTGGTCAGCAGGTCCACCGCCATTTGCAACTCGGCCTGGTCCTTCATCAGCAAACGGTAATAGCTGCCGTAGGTGGTCAAGTTGAAAAACTGCAGGCGCTTGGCCAAACGGCCGCTGACCAGCTGCTTCTTGGCAACGGACAGGCTGATTCCGGCAATCTCGTGAATCATCGCCCGAAACTGCTGGAACTCGTTGTCTGATAGGACGGCATTCATGCTTTCGACCCGCCTTCATCGATGCTCGAAGCAAGGAGTGCCGACCAGTCATTGCGACTGAGCAGATGCTCGATGTCCAGCAACAGCACAAAACGATCACTGAGCTTGCCGACCCCCACTACGAATTCAGGACTAAGGCGTCCCTGGAGCGCCGGCGCCGGCTCGATCTGTTCGGCCGGGATCTCCAGCACTTCGCTGACGGCGTCCACGATGATGCCCACCAGGCCGGCGCCACTGCTGCCGTGGATCTCCAGCATGACGATGCAGGTGCGCGGATTTTCCAAGGTCTGGGCCCCGCCGAAACACAGGCCGAGATCCAGCACCGCAATGGCCGCCCCGCGCAGATTGATGATGCCGCGAACCTTCTGCGGCGCCATCGGCAACGGGGTGATCGGACCGTATTCGACAATCTCCCGGACGCATGGGGTACCGACCGCAAACATCTCCTGGCCGACGCTGAAGGTCAGGTACTGCTGGGCTGCCGTCCCTTGGGCCGATGGGCGCGACGCAGATATGGACATGGTTCACTCCTCGGGGCCCACCGCAGGCGGCAGCCCCCTCTCAAGACAACGTAGGCACGCCTGAGCACGACGGCTCAATGCAATTGGCTGGCGATCTCACGGACACACAGCACCTGGTCGATCTGAAGCACAGTCAGGAACGCCCCTCGTACCTTGACCATCCCTCGAATGAAGTCTTCACGGATCCGGTTTCCGATCGCCGGCGCGGCCTTGACGTCCGCCAGTTCGATTTCGATCACCTCGCTCACCGAGTCGACGACAATGCCCAGTACGTGGGGTTCGCCTTCCTGGGTCAGTTCCAGGATAACGATGCAGGTCCTGCTGCCTCGCTGCGTGGCGCCCTTGCTGAAGCGCGCCTGCAGATCGATCACCGGGACCACCGAACCGCGGAGATTGATCACCCCGCGGATGAAATCGGGCATCATCGGTACGCTCGTCACCTGGCCGTATTCGATGATCTCGCGCACGCACAAGGTATCGATTGCATAGACCTCCCTGGCGGACACGAACGTCAGCAATTGCAGGAGTTCGCTGTCGCACGGACTCTGCGGCACGTACTCGAAATGGCTCAAGGCTGCAGCGTCCATGTCTCAACTCCCGAAGCGAATGAAACCGCCTTCCTGGGCATGCTCGCTGCTTTGCAGGCCGCCCAGACCGGTAGCAGAGGCCCGTGGTACGGCAGACACCGCCACCCGCCCCTGCAAGGTGAAAAAGCCCATCAACTCCTGTAGCTGTTCGGCCTGGCTGCTCATTTCCTCGGCGGTGGCGGCCAGCTCTTCGGAGGCCGAGGCGTTTTGCTGAGTGATCTGGCTCATCTGCGACATGGCGGTATTGATCTGCTCGGAGCCGATGGATTGCTCTTCGGATGCCGCCGCGATCTCCTGGACCAGATCGGAGGTCTTGGTGATCGAGGGCACGATCTCATCCAGCAGGTTGCCGGCCCGTTCAGCCAGGGCAACACTGCTTTTGGCCACCTGGCCGATTTCCTGCGCCGCGACCTGGCTGCGTTCGGCGAGCTTGCGCACCTCAGCGGCGACAACCGCGAAGCCCTTGCCATGCTCGCCGGCACGGGCCGCTTCGATGGCCGCGTTGAGCGCCAGCAGATTGGTCTGATAGGCAATCGAATCGACGATCCCGATCTTCTCCGCGATGGTTTTCATGGCCGAGACGGTGTCCTTGACGGCCTGCCCACCCTCGCTCGCTTCCTTGCTCGCCTTGCCGGCCATGCCATCGGTCACTTTGGCGTTCTCGGTGTTCTGCGAGATCGACGCCGACATCTGTTCCATCGACGCTGACGTTTCTTCGACCGACGCCGCCTGCACCGAAGCCGATTGGCTGATGCTCTGGGCCGTGGCGGAGATCTCTTCCGAAGCGCTGGACAGCGAATCGGCGGAACTGCGAACCTCGCCAATGATCTGCGAGAGTTTGCTCACCGTTTCGTTGACCGCATTCTTCAGGTCTTGCAGGCTGCCCTGGTAATCACCCTTGACGCTGCGGGTCAGGTCACCACCGGACAGGGCCATCATGACCTCCATCGCCTCGCTGAGGGGCGCGACGATCGAGTCCAGCGTGCTGTTGATCCCCGCCACGATGCGGCGGAAATCCCCTTGGTGGCGAGTACTGTCCGCACGGGTATCGAGCCGACCGACTACCGCATTCTCGCTGAGCATCTGGGTGTCTTCGATCAGCGCCTGGATGTTGCTGCGCAGTTGCTCGATATTGTCGTTGATAAAGGCTTTTTTGCCGGGGAACTGGGCCAGGGGCGCCGACAGGTCGCCTTCGCCGAAAGAGCGTATGCAAGCCATGGCCTGTTTTTTCACGCTGATATGGCCATCGACCATGTCGTTGATGCCTTGGGCGATCTGACGGTAGGAGCCTTGGAATCGCTGTACGTCGATGTGCACATCGATGTCGCCTTTCTCATGCTCGTCCGACATGTGACGCATCTCTTCGATCAACGCCATGATGGTGCTGCGCAGATGTTCGACGGTGACGTTAATGAACGCCTTCTTGCCGGGGAAGGCTTGCAGGGGCGCCTGCAGATCGCCCTCGCTGATCGATTTGATGCAGGCCATGGCTTGCTTCTTGACGTTGATATGCCCGGCGACCATATCGTTGATGCCTTGGGCCATCAGCCCATAGCTGCCAGCGAAGCGTGCCGCATCGATCTGCACGTCGATGTCGCCTTTGTCGTGCTCCGCGGACATGCTGTTCATATCGCTGATCAACTGGTTCAAGGTCCCGCTCAGGCGGTCCATGGACCCCATCAGTCCGGTACGCTCAAGGCCGTTGCCACTGCCTTGCACATCCAGCTGCCCGGCCACGAACCGCTCCGCCAGCCGGCGTACATCGTCGGGCTCGCCACCCAATGTGTGAAGCAGCCGGCGCACCAGGAAGAAGCCGATCAAGCCGATGGCCAGCAAGGTAGCACCACCGACCAAGGCAATGCTGTAGATCGCCGTCTGTTCGGTCGATGCCGCAATCGCTGCATTTTTTTCCCCCAGGTCCAGGTTGTGCTGGCGGATATCGCCCAGGGCCGAAGTCACCTTTTCACGTGTCACGTCCAGGTCGAGCAGCAGACTACGGGCTTCAGGGGCCGCGCTCCTGAGGGCATTGTCGAAACGTTCCGCCCCCCGGTTGTATTCGTTGACTGTGCTGCGCAAGGCGCTGAGCAGCGTGGCGTCACGATCGTCGGAGACGAACTCTTTCTGGTACCGATCGAGTGCCTGGAGTACCGACTCCCTGTCACTTTGCTGGGAACCGCCGACAGGTCCGGACAGGCTCTGCCATTGGCGACTGTGGCTCTGCGCCAGGGCCAGGGCCACATGATCCAGCAACTGCAGGCTG
The DNA here is from genome assembly GCF_900101215.1 of Pseudomonas sp. NFACC32-1. Taxonomy (NCBI): domain Bacteria; kingdom Pseudomonadati; phylum Pseudomonadota; class Gammaproteobacteria; order Pseudomonadales; family Pseudomonadaceae; genus Pseudomonas; species Pseudomonas sp. NFACC32-1. Next base: position 668,053 of record NZ_FMUL01000001.1, on the reverse strand, counting down.
GGCACAGTGTTGACTTGTGCATAGCTGGCGGTGCTCCTGACCCCACCCATCAGATAGAGACTGAGACTGACGAGGATCAGGATGCCCAACAGAGCTGAGGCGACCAGCAGCGAGATATTCTTTTTAACGGTCATGAGCTGTACTCCAGGGAACACTATTGAGTCAATTCAGGGCTGAGGGTCGTACCGTGCTTCTGCTGGCTGGCGACTTGCCCGAGTAGTTTGGGAATATCCAGGATCAACGCTACCGCTCCGTTCCCCAGGATGGTGAAGCCGCCCAGTCCGTGAGCTGTACCGAAAATCTTGCCCAGCGGCTTGATCACCGTCTGGAACTCCCCCAGCAATTGATCGACGACCAGGCCTACCCGCATCCCCGCGTAATGCACCACCACGATGTTTTCACGGCCATGGTTGGGCTCATCGATGGCGAACATCTCGCGCAGACGCAGCACCGGAAGCACCGCACCTCGCAGGTCGAGGAATTCCTGGTTGTCGCCGTCATCGGTCGACAGCTCGATGCACTCCTCGACCAGGTCCAGGGGCACGACGTAAGAAGCGTTGCCGACTCCGATCAGAAAACCATCGATGATGGCCAGGGTCAGCGGCAGGCGGATACGCACCGTGGTGCCCACGCCCTCTTCGCTTTCCAGATTGACCGAGCCGCGCAGCGCGACGATGTTCCGTTTGACGACATCCATCCCCACGCCGCGCCCGGACAGGTTGCTGACCTGATCGGCGGTGGAAAAGCCTGGCTCGAAAATCAGATTGAGAATGTCGCCGTCGGCCAGCTGTTGCCCTTCGGCAACCAGGCCGCGCTCCATCGCCTTGGCCAGGATGCGTTGCTTGTTCAGGCCGCCACCGTCGTCACTGACTTCAATGACGATGCTGTTGGCCTCGTGATAGGCGTTGAGGCGAACCGTACCCTGCTCTGGCTTGCCACGTTCACGACGCACATGGGAGGCTTCGATTCCATGGTCCATGGCGTTGCGCACCAGATGGGTCAGGGGATCGCCGATGCGCTCGACCACCGTCTTGTCCAGCTCGGTCTCGGCGCCAAAGACGTGCAAGGCGATGTCCTTGCCCAGCTCCTTGGAGACATCGCGCACCACCCGCTGGAAGCGGTTGAACGTGGCACCGATCTGCACCATTCGCAGGGTCAGGGCACAGTCGCGCACCTCCTCGACAAGGCGCGAGAGCGAGCTGGTCGCTTCAATCAACTCGCCGATGCCGCTCTGGATGGCCCCCAGGTTGGCGCCAGCGCCGGCGATGATCAGCTCGCCCACCAGGTTGATCAATTGATCCAGTTTGCCGGCGTCGACCCGAATCAGATTACCTTCGGCCGGACGGGCCTCTTTTGCCCCCCGGCTCTTGGTCGCGTCATCGCGCGCCATCTGGTCTGGCACCTCGGGGGCCACCGCAACGACCGTCGACTCGCCAGAAGACGAACTGGCCAGCCAGGCTTCACGGGTGACGGAACCGCAGGCGACGAAGGCCTCGACCATGGCATCGGGCTCAGCATCGAGACGGCCGATCAAGGCCCGGAAACCGGCCAGGTCGCCGTTGCATGGCAACACGCAGATCCGGCTGCCCTCGCGAACGAAGTCGAAGGCCCCTTCGATGGTGGCCTGGTCGGCATCACTGACGAACCCCAGCTCAAACCCCAGGTAACAGGTTTCCGGATCCATTGCCGCGATATCCGGCATGCCCTCGGTGATACACACGACAGCGCTGATTTGCCCGAAGCTGTTGAGGTAGCGCAGCAATGACAGCGGATCCATGCCGTTGCGCAAAACGTCGGGACACAGGCGAAGGGACACATGCCAACGCGCGACGCAAGCCGATTGCGGCGGTTCGACCGTTGCCAGGCACTGCACCGGTTCCGGACAGTGCTCCAGGTAGCGGTCGAGACGCTCGACCAATGCCGCTCCCTGCCGCTCGTGCTCTGCTGTCATGCCTTGCAGGTCGCCGTGGCTGGCAAGCAATTCAATGAGCGTGCACAAGTGGTCCCGCACTTCGAGGAACAACGCGCTGAGCGACTCGTCCACCCGCAGCTCATGTCCGCGGACCCGATCCAGTACGCTTTCCGCGACATGGGTAAAGGCCACGATCGGCGTGAAGCCAAACAGGCCGGCAGACCCTTTGATGGTGTGTGCGACGCGAAACAACGCGTTGATGGTGTCGGCATCATCCGGGGCCTGTTCGATCTGCAGCAGCGCGTCTTCCATCAGGAGCAGAAGCTCCTGGCTTTCGGCGATGAAGGTCTGTAGCACATCGTCCAGATTCATGGGCGAACTCATGGTTTCAACCTCTCTGCTGACGAGGCGTGGCCGACTCGTCGAAAAAGCTGTGCAACCCGCTCATATCCAGTGCATCAAGCACCGCTGTGCTGGGATTGCTCAGCAGCAGGCTGGAACCGTGGCTCAGTGACGCCTGCTTGATCAGCACCAATAGCTGGAGTCCGGCGGTATCGATTTCGTCCACACCCCCAAGATCCATTTCGACTTCATGGGCCAAGGGAAACAGTTCCAGCAACAGGTCCTTGCGTTCAGCGGCGGTGTAGATGGTCAGGGGACCCTCGAGCACCAGGATCCGACGCAGACAAGCCGTGGTGTTTGTCATGACAACCTCCTTTCCAGGGACTCTGGCGGCGCTAAGGCATGATCAGTTTGGAGACGGCACCCAGCATCTGGGCCGGCTGGAAGGGCTTGACCATCCAAGCCTTGGCACCGACGGCCTGGCCCTGCTGTTTCATGGCCTCTGCGGTTTCGGTGGTCAGCATGATCACTGGCGTGAACTTGTAGGCCGGCAGCAGTTTGGCGGCCTTGATGAAACTCAGGCCGTCCATGTTCGGCATGTTCACGTCACTGACGATCAGGTGGATCTTGCGGCCGTCGAGCTTGGTCAGGGCGTCGCGACCGTCGACACCTTCGATGACCTCGTAACCGGCGCCCTTCAACGTGATGCTCACCACTTGGCGAATGGAAGCAGAGTCATCGACAATCAGGATGGTTTTGCTCATGGGAAACTCCCTAGAAAAAAGTGATCTCGGATGAAGGGCTGCTCACCACAGGCTTTCCGTGATGGATCGCGTGTTGTTCAGGCATCGTGTAGGTGCTTGCCAATTGCTCGAGCCAGCTCTTGGCGATGATCGGGGCAGGTGTTCCGCCGGCAAGGGCCAGTTGCTGGCGTTCGGCGATATGCGCATGCAGTTTGCTAAGATCGTTGTTGACCAAAGAAAGCATCTGGCCGACCCGGTCCTGGAACTGCAGGGCGACCAGTACCCCCGATATCTCGGTCGCAACGTTTTCGCTTTGCTGCTGAAGACTGCTGCTGGTATCGACAATGGCCTGGGCGTTATGCCGAAAGTGCTCGATCACCTGGGACACCAGTTGCTCGGAATGAGCCAGGGTGTGTGAATCCTGCTGCGCCTGATGCCGGGAAAGCTCGACGGTGCGAGAGATCGCAGCGTTGACGGTGTTCACCGTTTCACTGATTTTCTGCCCCGTCTCGCCGGATAGACTCGACAGTTTGCGCACTTCATCGGCCACCACCGCGAAGCCACGTCCGGCATCCCCCGCCCGCGCCGCTTCAATGGCGGCGTTGAGCGCCAGCAGATTGGTCTGCTGGGCAATATCCCCGACGAACTTGGCCATTTCCTGCAACTGCGAGGTGAAGTCAGAAAGGAGCAAGACCTCCTTGAGTTCCGACTCCTTGCGCAAAAGCGCGTCACGCAGGGCAACCATGATCGAATCCAGGTCCCGCTGACCGACCTCAAGGATATCCAGCAGACGTGCGCCCGAATTCTGGCCTGCGCCCTGGGACGCGGAAGCACTGATCTCCCCCGACAGCGTCGCGAAGCGGTGACTGAGCTTGAGGATCGACTCCTCGCTGAGGATGCGCGCCGCATCGATCTGGTGGCTCCAGATCGGCAGCACCTGCGCACAGACCTCACCCAATCCTTCATCGGGTGAAACGGCCAGCGGAAGGTGACCTGGCAGATCGCCTTGCTGGGCGTGCAAACGGGTACTCACTAAGCGCTTGTTCCACATGCCCATGAACAGCGAGCCCAGCAGGACAAAAGCGCAACTGACTGCGCTTGCAGGGGTGAGGTCCGCGCTGATCAGTATCGCGGCGCAACCGAGCGCTGCCGTCAAACCCGCAGGCAGCATCAAGATCAGGGGGGAAGAATCTACCTGTCCTTTCACCTTCATCTCTCCAGTTCAGTGCGGATCCGGCGGGATCCGGCGCAAGAACATCCAGCCTTGGGATGCCCGGTTCTGTTGGCCTGAAGAGATGATGGCCAAGTAATAGCAATGAAACTATCGGAGCATCCTGATTTACCACTAAGGATTGCGGTTGCGCCGTAGGAGAATTCCTACGCGCCCCGGACACTCCGGAAGAAAAAAACCAGCGACAAGCGCTGGCAAGGAAACCCAGGTTCGTACCGCGTTAGCCAAAGCGCGTCTCGCGGCCTTGCACCTTGGCGCCCCAGAGCGCTTCGAGGTTCTTGAAACCCCAGGTTTTCTCCGACTCGAAGCTGACTATCCTGTCCTGCCCACAGGCCAGATCAATGCATTCGGGCGGCAGCGGTGTGCGACTCGACGCCGAGAAGAAAACCTTCACCATGGGCGTGAGCAAACATTCGTGATGCTGTTCCATGACCACCGCCAACCTGTCGCTTTGGAGTCGTACCAACGCGCCCACCGGATAGATACCAATGCATTTGACGAAGGCGTGAAACACTTTCTGATCGAAGTGCCCTGTCCATCCGGCCATTTTCCGAATCGATTCAGCGGGGCACCAGCGATCTCGATAAGGTCGGTCAGACGTCACGGCGTCATACACATCACAGACGGCTGCCATGCGCGCGAACAGGCTGATCTGGGTTCCGCATAATTTATGGGGGTAGCCGCTGCCGTCCACTTTCTCATGGTGATGCAGACAAACGTCCAGCACCCGGTCAGTGAAGTACCTGCTTTGCCCCAGCATCCTGGCTCCAGCCTCAGGGTGGGTGCGCATCGTCGTGTGTTCGTTGTCATTCAAAGGAAGTGGCTTGGCCAGGATGGCCGCAGGTATCGCCATTTTGCCCACGTCATGCAGCAAGCCAGCCAGACCGGCCTCTTCTACCAGGAGCGGCGGTAGATCCAACTGGCGTGCCAGACCAATCATCAACCCGCAGACGGCTACGGAATGCATGTAGGTATATTCGTCGGCAGTTTTGAGGCGCACCAGACTGAGCAGTGCGTCAGGATGGCGTAACAGGGACTCGGATATCTCACCCACCATGTCCGTGACACGATCCAACTGAACGATCCGCCCCATCCGTAGCTCGCCGAACATCTCCATGACCGCGGCCTTGGAGCTGGAACAAAGTTCGGCCGCCCTTGACAACTCTTCGCTCATTGCCGTCCTCGGACGTGGGCAGACGGCTTGTGCGCAAGATCGGTCCGACGCACATGAGGGCTGCTGTCCGCCTTGCCCCGCTTGCGCATTGGTTTCAGCACACGCAGAAACCTGTACGTCCACCCCCTTGGACAGGTCGATCCATGCCCCAACGATGCCCGGAACAAGGATCTTTTCCAGTACCTCTTCATTCTGGATGAGAAAGCTATTGTTCCAGAACGGACGCTCCATACAGGAACCGGTTAGCTCCTGGACAAACATTCCTACGCAAAGATCGGCCACACCGATATGTTTCAGCACGATCCAGATCCCCTCTCTGTCCGCAACCGCCCTCCCTGAATTGTCCGAATGCGATGACCAAGCGTGATATGGCTTGGATAGGCATCAAGATGCCGCCCTGGCCCTTGAATGATAGCTATGAGCCACCAACCAAATAATCGGAGCAATCTTATTTAGGGCTAGGAATCACGGATGCGCCTGTAGGGATTTTCCTACGACAGTTTCGAAGTACTGCTGGGGAGGGCCCCTCTCAAATTGCGCGCTGAAAAGAGACCGAAGTCAGGTTTCATTAGACCACTACACTTGTCACCTGCCCGCGTTACGCGGACAGATGCACTAATCGCGTTTTGAGTCGGCTTTGACGCCAGCGCCCTCCCACATGAGTTACTTGAACAGAATCTGCAACGCTGGGAAAACGAAAACGAGCCAAAGTCCCGTCCATGGCAACCGGCTTAGATCGCCAGCCCGGCGATGCGACCCTCGACCAGTTGCAGATAATTGCCCAACATATCCAGCCCTTGCTGCGTCATCACTGACTCGGGGTGAAACTGCAGACCATAGATCGGCAGCTCACGATGTCGCAGCGCCATGATTTCGCCAGGCTGGCCGTTTTCATCCAGCGCATGGGCCGTAGCCACCAGTTCGTCGGGCAAAGCGCCGGCCACGAGCGAGTGATACCGCGCCACTTCCAGACAGTCAGGCAAACCGTCGAACAAGTCACGGTTGTCGTGACGGATGCGCGACACCTTGCCGTGCAGCACCTCTCGCGCCCTGCGTACCTCTCCGCCAAACGCAGCAGTGATGCATTGATGGCCCAGGCAGATACCCAGTATCGGCAAGCGGCCCGCAAAGTGTTTGATGGCGGCCAGCGAAATACCCGCCTCGGCAGGCGAACACGGCCCCGGCGAGACAATCAGCGACTGCGGTTGCAGTGCTTCCATTTCTGCCAGGGTGATCTGATCGTTGCGCCGCACCTCGACATCGGCACCGAGCATGCCCAGGTACTGCACGATGTTGTAGGTGAACGAATCGTAGTTATCGATCATTAAGTGCATAGGCCACCTCCTGACGTTGGGCCAGTGTTTGGCAGCGGCCCGCCGCAACCCGCATCAACTGGCTTTTCTCGATGGTTTCCTGCCACTCGCGTTCGGCGACTGAATCCTGCACAACGCCGGCGCCGGCTTGCACATAAAGTCGCGCATCCTTGAGCAGCCCGGTGCGAATGGTGATCGCCAGATCGGCGCGACCGTTCCAGTCCAGATAACCGATGGCACCGCCGTATACCCCGCGTGCATGCGGCTCAAGTTCGGCGATGATCTCAAGCGCACGCACCTTCGATGCGCCGCTGAGCGTGCCGGCCGGGAAAATGCTTTTGAACAGTTCCAGACCACTGACGTCGTCGGCTATCTGGCCGGTGACCGTCGAGACGATGTGCATGACGTGGGAGAAGTATTCCACTTTGAGCAACTGGCTTACCTGCACACTGCCTGTATTGGCCAACCGCCCGAGGTCGTTTCGCGACAGATCGACCAGCATCATGTGTTCGGCGATCTCCTTGGGATCGGCAAGCAGCTCTTCTCTGAGACGGTTGTCCTCGGCCACCACGCTGCCTCGCCGCCGAGTGCCGGCCATGGGCCGCGTCGTCACCGTTTGCTCCTGCTGGCGGAACAGCATTTCCGGAGAAGCGCCAACCACCTGGCAATCCCCCAGATTCAACAAGTACCGGTACGGTGTTTGCCCCAGATCCGACAGGGAGCGATACAGCGCCACGGCATCCTCCTCGAAAGGCAGGCTCATGCGCTGGGACAATACCACCTGCATTACATCGCCTGCGGCAATGTAGTCCTTGATCCGCGCCACCGCTTCGATGAACGCAGGTTGCGGGAAGGCAGATTCGGCGGCGGGAACAGTCACCTCGGCCACATGCGCGCAAGGTGCCGGTGCTACCAACAGGGGGCGCACATTGGCAACCAGACGATTGAGCCGATCCATGCCACTCTGATAGTCGCCCAACGTTTTCGGGCTTTCATGCACGATGCACCAGGCCAGCCGTTCGCGGTGGTCGAACACCACTACATCGGTGCTGATCAGTTGCAAGACGTCAGGGAGATGAAAACCGGAAGGCTTGCGGGGTACACGGCGCAGGCGTGGCTCAATCAGCCGGGTCGTTTCGAACCCGAAGTAGCCGAACAGCCCACCGCTGAACGGGGGCAGGCCGGGACAATCCGGTACGCGAAAGTGCTTTTGCAGCCGGGCCAGTTCCGCCAGTGGATCTTCGCAGTCAATCCGCGTCGACAATTGGTCGTTGCAGTAACGGCGCACGACACCTTCATCCAGTTCAATACGCTCATTGCACGGCAAGCCGATCACTGAATACGCCTGCTCGAACACACCGTCGTGCCAGTGCCCGGTTTCGAACAGATAATCCTGCCCGCAATTGGCTAGCGCCTGGTACAGCGAAAGCGCTTCGACGCCGACCGGCAACGGCAGGCTTTGCCACAGCGGTATATAGGTGTACCCGGCTTCACCGAACGCAAAAAAATCTTCCAGACTCAACATCCCTGTGTCTCCTGAGCATCACCCGGCGCTTATTTGAGCGGGGTAGCAGCAAACGCCGGAAGTTTCTCGATCTGTTCGGAATACGCAGCGAGCGCGGCATATTTTTCGACGTCGACCAGATGCGGCACACGAAACTGCGTGAAACGCCAGGCGGCGGCTACCGTCACGTCAGCTTGGGATATCTGTTCCGTTGCCAGCCAGAGAGCATCGCGTTTGTTCGCTGCTGCTTGGTCCAGAAGTTCCAGCGCGGCACTCAGTTGTTCGGTAATACGGGTTTGCCAGGGTTCATAGTGAAACGCCTTCGGCTTGTTGTATTCATATTCGAGCGTCACCGCTTTCTCACACACGGCCAGGCCTAGTCCGATGAGCGACAGCACCTTGCGATACTGTTTCGGGTCTTTTGGCAGCAAACTGAGTTCCGGGCCGACCAGCGACTCCAGATAATCAATCACCATCGAAGAGTCCGTGATCATTTCACCGTCATCGAGAATCAACGTCGGTGCCTTGATGACGGGATTGATGGCGCGAAACTCTTCAGTGTCGCGAAATACCGAGATCTGCTTGTGTTCATGGCTCAAGTCCATCAGGCGCATCGAAATGGCCACGCGCCGAACATAAGGTGATCCCATCATGCCAACCAGTTTCATATCTTTCTCCTGAGTTGTTAGAACTTACCTGTCAGATTTTCGAAAACTCGACCCTTGCTCCGTAGAACAAAGAGGCGCGCTCTGAAACTGTTTCAACATCGCCTGTAGTAAGGAACGAGTTGCTACCGGGTTTAGCGCTGGAAAAACGCGGATTGCTTTGCAGATACTCCGTCAGATTTTCAGCGCACGCACGGGACTGGGACAGAATCCGCACCGAGCCCGGCAACTCTGCCCGCCACAGTGGCTCAACGAGGGCGTAATGGGTGCAGCCCAATATGCAAATCTGTGGAACTTGCGGGGTACTCACCAAGAGCGCATCGACGTGTTTACGTATTTCGACCCGCAACCGCTCTGTCGGCGCGTCTTGCTCAATCAGCAAGGCGAGACCGTTACAGACTTGTTGATACACCGCTGTAGCTGGATTCCGTTTGTTAATTTCCGTGGCAAAAATATTGGAGTCCACCGTATGCTGAGTGGCAAAAACCGCCACACTCGCGACAGCGGCATCTGCCGCCTCTTCGGCTACCGGTGTGACGACTCCAATCAACTCTCGATCCGGATAAAACGCTGGCAGCCATGACTGCTTCAAATTGCGCAGACTGGTGGCCACGGCGGTATTACAGGCGATCACGACCAATGAACAACCGTATTCGAAAAGCCGGGCAACAGCGGCCAGGGTGAGATCGTAAATATCACCCGATGCGTTGTTGCCATAAGGCGGGTTGCCATGATCTCCCAGATAGACAAAGTGTTCGTGTGGCAATGCAAACTCAAGAGTACGCATCACCGTCAATCCACCACTGCCGAAATCAAATACGCCAATCACATCGAACCTCGCTTGAATGCTGGGTAATGCCGGGTACTCACATTTATTTAAATAGTCGTGGCAATTGCAGTGGCGACGCCGATGTACAAAACGCCCGTCACCACACTCATCTGGCGCTTTGTCTTGAATATCTTCGCTGCGTGCCGGGCCAGGAGCATGTACATGGCGTACACCGATGTGGAAATGACAATGGCGGTCGCAATCAAGGCGATGCACTGCGGGACATAAGGCAAGTCTTTATTGACGAAGGTCGGGAACAAGATGATGTTCGTCAGAATGCCCTTGGGATTGGTAAATGAAACGATCACAGCTCCGGTGAACATTTGTAGCGGCGTGCGCTTGCTGGAAGTGGCCACGGCAACTTGTGTATGCGAGCGCAACGACTTCAGCGCCAGATAGAGTAAATAGACCACACCGATCCATTTGAGCCAGAACAGGATTCCGGGGTTTTTGCTGACCAGCAAACCCAGCCCCGACAGCACGATAAGGGCATGTCCCCCGCTCGCCAGGCCGAAACCGATGGCCCCAGGAAATGACTCCTTGAAACCGTGATCCAACGCCTGCGCCATGGAGAACGCGACATTCGGCCCCGGGAGGATTGCCGCTGAAAGAAAGACCACGCAAAACAAAATCCAGAGCTGAAAATCCATGTTGCACTCTCTCCGTGAGATCACCCTGACTGAAGGCGTTCGTCGGGGTCTTGATGCCCGTTTATCGGTGGATCAGACGGGGGTCCCTATCCACTTCGGCAGAAACGCCTTGATCCACGCTTCAACCGCTGAGTCATGCCGATGCCAGCCCGCGGTATGTTCGTGGGCTGGCCTGGAGCCCGGGGCCTTGAGCCGTTCGGTGCCAAGGGACGACCAGCGATCGATCGTTTCGTAAGTGACTTCCGGGTGAAATTGCAGCGCGTAGGCGTTGTCGGCATAGCGGTAGGCCTGAACCGGAAAAGTCGTCCCCGCCGCCAGTTGCACGGCGCCCGTTGGCAAGTCGAAGCCCTCGCTATGCCACTGATAGACATGATCCGGAAAAGGAGCGCTGGCATCGGCGGTGATTTCGTGCGCCGCGGCGAGCGGAGTGATCGGGTAATAACCGGCTTCGATGCCGCCGTTGTCCAGGCCGTAGACCCGCGACCCCAAGTGGCGGGTCAGCATCTGCGCCCCCAGACAAAGCCCAAGAAACGGTTTGTCTTCTTTCAGGGGATGGGCCAGCCAGTCGATCTCTTCGCGGATGTAGGCATCGCTGTCATTGGCACTCATGGGACCGCCGAAAACCACCGCCCCGGCGTGTTCGCGCATGTCCTGCGGAAGCGGCTCGCCGAATCGCGGCTTGCGGATGTCAAGCTCGAATCCCAGTTGCTCCAACAGCTGGCCGACGCGGCCCGCCGTAGAATGTTCCTGATGCAAGATGATCAGGATCTTCCTTGATTGATCCATTGCACAATTCCATGTTGCGAAGGGTAGCCTGGTGGCTGACCGGTTCAGATCCCAATTCAGATCGACGCTTCGAAAGGAGGACTGCCGACCCACAGTTCTGCGAAATTCTGCGCCGCCGGACCAGGCCCGAGAATGCGATCGAGTTCGGCCGTCTGAAGTCGCCGATGAAAATCGGCGTTGTGGTCGAAACGATGAAACAACATGACCATCGCGTGGGAAAACTGCACATCCTTCCACACCTGCTTCAGGGCAATGTCGGAATAGGACAGCAGCAGGTCATCCTTGTCGTGTGCATAAAACCGCTCGAAAGCGCGAGCAAGAATGTTGGCATCGGACACCGCGAGATTAAGCCCCTTGGCGGCAGACGGCGGCACGATATGTGCGGCATCTCCGGCCAGAAACAGTCTGCCTTTCTGCATCTTTTCGGCAACGAAACTCCTCAGGTGGACAATGCTCTTCTCGATAACGGCGCCGCCGTTGACTTTCTCGGGTCGGCCTTCGATACGAGCTTGCAAGAGATCCCACATTTGCGCGCCAGACCAATTGTCGGCCTGTGCGTCAGGCGAACATTGCAGGTAGATTCTTGAAACGCTGGGCGAGCGCATGGTGAACAACGCGAGCCCGGACTCGTGGCTGGCGAAGATGACGTCCCTGGAAATGGGCGACATTTCAGCCAGCACCGCCAGCCAGGCGAACGGATAAGCGTGCGAGAAAAACTTGAGGGAATCAGCGATATATGGACGACAAATACCGTGGAAACCGTCACAACCGACGATGAAGTCGCAATCGAGCACCTGTTGTACGCCGTTGAGTTTGAACGTCACTGAAGGTGTATTGGCGTCGGCATCATGAATCTGCACATCGGCAGCGTCGAATAATAGTGAATAGTCTGTTTTCAACCGCGCAGCAATCAGATCCTTGATGATTTCCTGTTGGCCGTAGATGGTGACGGTACGACCGGTGAGTGCTTCAAAATTCAGTTCGCGTGTCGCGCCCTCATAATGAAACTGCAACGTAGAATGCACCATGCCTTCAGACGCAATTCTCGAACCGACACCACTCTCAGTCAGAATCTTCACCGTTGCTGGCGTGATTTGACCTGCGCGACTACGGCCTTCTACATACTCTTTGGGACGACTCTCGACGATGACATTGTCGATACTCATAAGAGAAAGAAGTTGCCCCAACATCAATCCGGCCGGGCCTGCTCCTACGATTGCAACCTTTGTCCGCATGGGTTTGTCCCTCTGTGTAATAAGGTTTAGACGACTCAGTGACAGTTGTTAGTTGTTTTGATGACTGCCAGTTTGCGCGCAGGCTTTCTTTCTGCTCATCTTTTCCGGGTAATGAGTTCACTCATGTACTGATTCAAGTCACGCAGATCGTTGATGCTCCAGGCGTGCGGAGCAATTTTCACGTTATTTTCTCGCAAGGTTTTTGGAATCAGGCTTCCACTCGGGCGAAGAATGACCGATGAAACAATCACACCGGGATAATCATTGAGCCGCTTCTTGAAGGCGGAAGTGGTCAGGTCAGGCGTCGGCGGATTGCTTTTTTTCGCCAACGGTCCTGTTCCTTTGATATCGGCGCCATGGCACACGGCGCATCGCTGTGTATAAAGATTCTTTCCATTGGCATTATCCGCATAGGATAACGACGACTGAAAAACAGATAAAAAACCAAGCAGAACAACAGGTAATATCTTCATTTGCATTTATTTTATTCAGACGAACAAACCTATCCGCTCTTTTCGAAAGTCATGAGCGACGCACAGTTGCTCACGACAAAGACATGCCGTGGACAATTAATCAGTTCAGTTTGTTATCAGTTGGAAACGCGCAGGTCCACACTCGGAATGTGATTGCACCCGGACAGAGCAGAAATTGAAAGTGCGCGAGATTGCCCTGTAAAAAAGACGCACGCAGGAGAGGATGAATGAAAGGCCGTGATATGAAACATGTCATTCCCTTGAATTGGTTTACTTATTCCGATGAGTACTATCCTTAGTCACGGATGCTAATTTCCCATTTGTTACAAGACATGTCAAGATTCAAAAACCACAATTTCATGTTGGTACGCCCTTTTTCTCGCAACCTTATGCAACGACAAGGTTAGTCATTGAACCAGGCGAAAGCCTGGACGATACGTCGAAGTACAGCGGTTGGAAAGCTCGCCGCTAGTGAATGTACCTCTCCAGACCAACCCACTGCCTCATAACCCCCATCGCCACACAGGCTCGCTTAAATGCTCGGCAAAAAAGTCCGACAGCGCCTTGATTTTTACCGGCCGGGTGCGGGCCGAGGGGGTGACGAAATACAGGCCGCCACGCGCCATGCTCCATTCCGGCAGCACCACGACCAAGCGTCCATCGGCCAGGTATTCGCTGGCTATGAATTCCGGCAGTTCGGCAATGGCCAATCCTTCAAGCAACACTGGCAATAACGCATCGGAGTTGGTCACTCTTAACGGGCCGCTGGGCACCAAGTCTTCTTCGGTGCCGTCTTTATGGGTGAACCGCCACACTTGGCTGCGGGCTCGATAGGCATAACTCAGGCATGTACGGGTCGCCAGTTCACGGGGGTGGCTGGGGTGGCCGTGGGCAGCTAGATACGCCGGTGAGGCAACCAGGTATTGGGTGACCGCGCACAGATGCCGCGCAACCAGGGACGAGTCCGGCATTACGGCAATCCGTAGTGCCGCATCGAAGCCCTCGGCGATCAGGTCTACCGAAGCGTCTGAAAGGTGTAGGTCAATCGACAGCTCGGGATTCAGAGTGTTCTCACTGATGCGCTTGCTCATGTCGCTTCGATGCGCAAATAAGTAGCGTTGCGCTGGGACAACCTGGTCGAGTAAGTGACGCACTATTTCCAGGGCCTGAACCGACAGCGGGACAATGTAAGGCGGTACATTTTGGTTCTGCTTACCTGGCTTTCGCATCGCTAACTGAAGTTGCTTTACGACCTCCGCTGGTATGACCCATAGCTACCTAGAGACATGCGCTTCTGCACGCCCACCCAGTAGTATCTGAAACGCCAGATTTTCCCGCCGCGGGCGGTCACGTTGAGCGCAAGCCCATCCGTGTCGCCTATTGTGTAGTCATTGCCAGTGATTCGGGTTTGCCGAACGCTCGTATCCGAGAGTGCCATAGCGAGCTCCTGAACAGAGTCAGGTCCGGATGCTCGTCTCGCTATCCAAGCTGCTCCAGCAAAAAACCGATTCAGTGCCCATCCAAATCCAAGATCCTCATTCGGGACTTAAATCGGGACTTAAAAGCACTGGATGGAGCTGGATTTCAGTGGTTTCCGCCAGAACGAAAAAAGGGCCTTTCGGCCCTTATTTCAATCACTTACAGAATTCAATGGAACTCTGTAGCGCTATATCTGGAGCGGGAAACGAGACTCGAACTCGCGACCCCGACCTTGGCAAGGTCGTGCTCTACCAACTGAGCTATTCCCGCGTCTTGGTGTGGCGCATTCTATAGATTCAGATTACGCCGTCAACCCTTTGATTCAAAAAAGTTTTATTTCGAGTCCACGTCGGTCCGCAGATGCGGCCAGGCGGCGCGCAGGTACTGGACCATCGACCACAGGGTCAAGCCCGCGGAAATCAGCAGCAGTGCATAGCCCAGCAACACCCAGAAACTGAAATCGGACGGGTTCGCCAGCAGGATCACCAGGGCCAGCATCTGGGCGGCGGTTTTCCATTTTCCGAGGTTCGATACCGCCACCTGGGCGCGGGCGCCCAGTTCGGCCATCCACTCCCGAAGTGCCGAAACGACGATCTCACGACCGATGATCACCGCCGCCGGCAAGGTCAGCCAGAGGTTGCCGTGTTCCTGCACCAGCAGCACCAGGGCCACCGCCACCATCAGCTTGTCGGCCACCGGGTCGAGGAAAGCACCGAACGGCGTGCTCTGCTGAAGCCGGCGTGCCAGGTAGCCATCCAGCCAGTCGGTGGCGGCGGCGATGGCGAATACCGAGGCGGACGCCACATAACTCCAGTGGTACGGCAAGTAGAACAGCAATATGAAGATCGGAATGAGCAGGACGCGTAGAACGGTAAGCAGGTTTGGGATATTCATCGGCACAACTGGCTGCGAGGTTGACGGGCATTCTACTCGCTATGCAGGTTTGCATAAATCGACTCAGCGAGCTTTTTACTGATACCGGGTGCTTTGGCTATCTCTTCGATGCTGGCACGAGACAGCTCCTGCAATCCACCGAAATGTTTCAACAGGTCGCGCCGCCGTGTCGGACCCACCCCTGCCACCCCCTCCAGGGTCGAGGTACGACGGGTCTTGCCACGCCGGGCACGATGACCGGTGATGGCGAAACGGTGGGCCTCGTCGCGAATCTGCTGGATCAGGTGCAGCGCCGGGGAATCCCCTTTCAGGGTGAACTCGTGGGCCGCATCGTTCAGGTACAGGGTCTCGAAACCGGCCTTGCGCGTAGCGCCCTTGGCCACGCCCAGCAGGATCAGGTCGGGCACCATGAGTTCATTGAGCACATCGCGGGCCATGGACAGCTGGCCCTTGCCACCATCCACCAGCAGGATGTCCGGAAGCTTGCCCTCCCCGTCCTTGAGCTTGCCGAAGCGGCGCATCAGCGCCTGGTGCATTGCCGCGTAGTCGTCGCCCGGTGTGACGCCCTCGATGTTGTAGCGCCGGTAATCGGACTTGATCGGGCCTTCCGGACCGAACACCACGCAAGACGCCACGGTGGCCTCGCCACTGGAATGGCTGATGTCATAGCACTCCAGCCGTTGCGGCGGCTCGTCCAGGTTGAGCACCTCGGCCAGGGCATCGAACCGCGCCGCAACGTGCTGGCGGTTGGCCAGGCGCGCCCCCAGGGCCTGCTCGGCGTTGGTCACGGCCAGTTGCTGCCAGCGCGCGCGAGTACCGCGCACGCGATGACTGATGGTCAGTTCGCGACCGCGCAGCGTATGGATGGCCTCGACCAGGGCCGGGAAATCCTCATGGACCACGTTGACGATCAATTCGCTGGGCAGGTCGCGTTCCGGACTGCTGACGTAATACTGACCAAGAAAGGCCGACATGACCTCGGCCACGTCTTCCTCGATACCTACCTGGGGGAAGAAGTTCTTGCTGCCCAGTACCCGGCCGCCCCGCACGCTGATCAGATGGACGCACGCGCCGCCCGGGTTGATGAACGCAGCGATCACATCGACGTCGCCGCTGCCGCCCTCCATGCTCTGCTGGTCCTGTACACGGCGCAGCAGGCCGATCTGGTCCCGCAGTTCGGCGGCCTTTTCGAATTCCAGGTTGATCGCCGCCTCTTCCATCGCCGCCGACAACTCATCGGTCAGCGCATTGCTGCGCCCCTCCAGGAACATCACCGAGTGGCGCACGTCCTCGGCATAGACCTGGGGCTCCACGAGCCCGACACACGGTGCCTTGCAGCGCTTGATCTGGTATTGCAGGCAAGGCCGGGTACGGTTCTTGTAATAGCTGTCTTCACACTGGCGGACGAAAAACGTCTTCTGCAACAGGCTCAGGCTTTCACGGATCGCCCCGGCGCTGGGGTAAGGACCGAAATACCGGCCTTTGGCTTTCTTTGCGCCACGGTGAATGCTCAGCCGCGGAAACGCCCCATCGGACAGAAACACGTAGGGATAGGATTTATCGTCCCGCAGCAGAATATTGTAGGGCGGCCGCCATTCCTTGATCAGCGTCTGCTCGAGCAGCAACGCTTCGGTTTCGTTGGCAGTGATGGTGGTTTCGATTTGCGCGATGCGCCCCACCAGCGCGGAGGTCTTGGGGGCCAGGCCGGTCTTGCGGAAATAGCTGGCCAGGCGCTTCTTGAGATTCTTGGCCTTGCCGACATAAAGCAGGCGCGCATCGCTGTCGAACATGCGGTACACGCCTGGGCGGCCACTGCAGGTAGACAGGAAAGCGCTTGGATCAAACAGGTCGGTCATTATCAGGCGCTGGCATCGACCATGCCGTGGCGCACCGCCAGCAGCGTCAGCTCGACGTCGCTGCTGATCGAAAGCTTCTCGAAGATGCGGTAACGGTAAGTGTTGACGGTTTTAGGCGACAGACACAGTTTATCGGAGATGATCTGCACTTTCTGGCAGCCGACAATCATCAGGGCGATCTGGATCTCCCGCTCCGACAGTGCATCGAAGGGCGACTCATTCGTCGGTTGGAAAGACTTGATGGCCAATTGCTGAGCAATCTGCGGGCTGATGTAACGCTGACCGGCGAAGACCAGGCGGATGGCCTGGACCATCTCGTTCAGGCCGGCGCCCTTGGTGAGATAACCGGCCGCCCCTGCCTGCAGCAGGCGGGTCGGAAACGGATCCTCCTCGCACACGGTCACCGCGACGACCTTGATGTCCGGGTGGCTGCGCAGCAGTTTACGCGTGGCTTCGAGACCGCCGATGCCTGGCATCTTCACGTCCATCAGTACCACATCGGGCTTCAATTCACGTGCCTTGATCAGGGACTCTTCCCCGGATTCGGCCTGGCCGACCACCTGCAGACCGTCGATGTCAGCCAGCATTCGTGTAATGCCCGTACGAACGAGATCATGGTCATCGACCACTAACACCCTAATCAAGCAGACACCTCACGATTTGGTCTTATATGGGTTGCTTCACACCTTAGCAAAAAGCTTTCGGCAGACCTAGCGCAAATGGGGCATTTAAAAGTTACAACAGATCTTCAGGGACCCGGCGGCCGAAGCGTCAAGCATCGGCGTCTCGCTGCATCCTCAGGAAACATTCGTCTTCGCCCACGACGCTCAGACCCAGGCGCTCATAAAGCCGGCGGGCTGGATTGTCCTTGAAAACCGTCAGGCGCAACGCCGGCCGACGCTCCACCCCCACCATGTCCCAAACCTGTCCGATCGCCCAGGTACCGGCGCCCTGTCCCCGAAATGCCTTGTCTATCTGCAACTCCCGGATATACAGCGCCCGGGCGTCGCGGCTCAGGCTGACAAAACCCAGCGCCTGCTCATCGCGACAGATGATCCAGTTCTGGCGAATGATCCAGGCCAGGTCGAACGCCTCATCCTGCCAAAGGAGGTCATGGCGCAGATAGTAAGGCAGCATGTTCACGCAGGTCAGCTGCCGGGCGAAGCCGATATCCCCGGCGCTAGCCGCACGCCACTGGAAACTCATGGGCACCTCATTCACAAAACCCTATTCAAGCACATCGACAGTAACGTGGAGCGGGTTAAAAAAGCTGTCTGACTCTACCCAACCCGAGCGATTCCATGCACCCGATAGAATTATCTTATTGAACGTGCGCACCACCCTCTAGTAAGCTCGGGACCATTCATCGGAGACAGACCATGCGCAACGCCCTCGTACCGCTTCAAACCGCCAGCGCCCCGCGCTCGGTTGCGGCTGCCCGGGTAGATGGCAGCCCTGCTCCGGTCAACTTCTATTTTGGGTATTGGTTTAGCCACTGGCGCGCCTGATACCCCTCCGGCGCCCACTTCAAACGGGTCGCCTTCCAGAGTTCATGAACCCCCGGTCGGCCTCCCGACCGGGGGTTTTGTTTTTCTGGGCCGAACATTTTTGCAACACCGACAACTTGAGGATTCAGCCATGAACTACGCCACTTATTACCGTTACGACACGTTTGCCGCCTGGCGATTTACCAGCCA
This sequence comes from Pseudomonas sp. NFACC32-1, assembly GCF_900101215.1. Taxonomy (NCBI): domain Bacteria; kingdom Pseudomonadati; phylum Pseudomonadota; class Gammaproteobacteria; order Pseudomonadales; family Pseudomonadaceae; genus Pseudomonas; species Pseudomonas sp. NFACC32-1. Next base: position 649,270 of record NZ_FMUL01000001.1, on the reverse strand, counting down.
CCGCTCGGGACAGCCTGCCGCCTCCGATCGGTCACCTATCGGTGGCATGCCTGCATTGCCGGCCAATACGGCCAATTGTCGAACACCTCAATAGGACCGACGCGCGGGAACACGCCCGCTGCTGGTCCAGGAAGCCTTATCATGAATTCGTCCGTCTCCGCTCTGCCGCTGTCCACGCTCACCCCCGCCAACGAAGCCCTGACCCTGCGGTTGCCAAGCTCGTTGCAGCTCAAGCACCAACTGCCCCTCAGCCACGCGTTGAGCCAACAGGTCAACGACCACCGCCAGGCCATCCGCGCGATCCTGAACGGTGAGGATGCCCGGCTGCTGGTCATTGTCGGCCCATGCTCCATCCACGATCCGAAATCCGCCCTCGAATACGCCGCGAACCTGGCCCACCTCGCCCAGGAGGTACGCGACAGCATGCTGCTGGTAATGCGCGCCTACGTGGAAAAGCCCCGCACGACGGTGGGATGGAAAGGCCTGGCGTACGACCCGCATCTGGACGGCAGCGATGACATGGCGGCGGGCCTGACCCTGTCCCGCCAATTGATGCGCGAAGTGCTGCGACTCGGCCTGCCCGTCGCCACGGAACTGTTGCAACCCATGGCCGCCAGCTACTTCGACGACTTGCTCAGCTGGGTCGCCATCGGCGCTCGCACCACCGAATCCCAGATCCATCGGGAAATGGCCAGCGGCCTCGGCATGCCAGTAGGCTTCAAGAACGGTACGGACGGCGGGGTTGGCATCGCCTGCGACGCCATGCGCTCCGCCGCCCATCCTCATCGGCACTTCGGCGTCGACAGCCAGGGGCACCCGGCGATCATCCAGACCCAGGGCAACCCCGACACCCACCTGGTGCTGCGCGGCGGCCACCGTGGCCCCAACTTCGATCGCCAGAGCGTCGCGCAGATCCACAATGACCTGGACCGCCTCCGGATACCGGCCCGGATCATGGTGGACTGCAGTCATGCCAACAGCGGCAAGGATCCGTTGCGCCAGCCACAGGTGTTCAACGATGTGCTGGAGCAGAGGCTGCAAGGCAACCGTGCCCTGATGGGCATGATGCTGGAGAGCCATTTGTTCGAAGGCTGCCAACCCATCGGCCCGTCGATGCGCTACGGCGTATCGGTGACCGACGGCTGCCTGGGCTGGGACGCTACCGAGCGACTGCTGCGCGAAGCCCATCGCCAGTTGATTTCAGCCCGCTGAATGCTCGAGGGCGCCCTCCTCCTGGAGGGCGCCGCTGGAACGGACATCCACCAGTACCCCGGGAAAATGTTGGCTCACGTCATCCAGCCGCTCGACCTGATAACGAATGCGCACGGACCGGCCGAGCTGGCCCTGCCAATAGGCGGCGGGTACGTGGAAGGCAACCGGTTGACCAACCATCGCCGCGACCACTTCGCGCTCCTCCACATGGCTGTAGTTCCCATCGCATTGCAGCCAGATCCATTCGCCCACCTCGAAGTCGACCGCCTCGATGACTACGGTGACCCCATCGTCCAATGTATCGACGTCCACATCACCCTCCTTCAAGCCCAGGATCCGCGGCGCCCTCAACGGTTGGCGAACCAGGGCGCCGATATACAATGACAGGACCTCGGCGCGGCGCACCGAATGCCCACGCCTGACGACATAGGCCAGGTCCAGGTGATGCCCGGCATGGGGCGCGAACTGCGAGGCATCCAGCCAGAACGACACCTCTCGACCAACGGCATGGGCCTCGATATCCAGCACATCGCGCCAGAGTGCCGTGCCTCCCCGACGCCCCATCAGGATCAACCGGTCCCCGACCGCCATTCGCGGATAAGGCCGGATGACCACGCACGTACCCTCGGGCACACGGCCGGGGTCGAGACTGCCGCCCACCGCATCCACGGCGATGGGCGGCAAAAGCTGCAGGGGAGCGTCCCCGATCATCAGCTGCAAGGGTTCGGAATCCATGGGCGCGGGCAATCTCCTGCCGATGACCCGATAGGAAATCTCCAGGGAGCCGCTGTCCAGTTCAGCGATATGAGGGGCACGCACGACAAACGTGATGTCCCGATCGACCTGTCGCTCGGTGACGCAGCGGCGGACTTCGTGGCGATACGGCTCGCCATCGCAATCGAGACCGTGCCAGAGCAGCAGCACCTCGTCGCCGCACGTCATCATCGGATAGGGCTTGATGGTCACGACGGCCCTGCGCCAGGCAGGGTCGATCACCCCCGCCCTTGCAGCCGCCAGAATGGGGGCCCGCAATGTCCTGCGGGCACTGGGCCGGATTCGCCGGCCAGATAGATCAGTGGTCATGTGCAACTTCCAGTCCGTGGATAAAGGCGCTGCTCCTGCAATGCGCCCGATGGGACCATTAAAGCGCGACCGCCCACGACGCACAGTCAGACGAGACGACAGGGAAAGTGGTCCCTTTGCACCCAAGACTGTAGCTGCTCGCGACCTAGCCTATCGGACGCATCCCGATACCAAACAGCCCGGCTCAACACGCTTCTGATCTTTCCCGCTTTATCTATTCCGTTTTCGACGGGCGATAACGGTTTCTTCCTACACCTCAGCGCAAGGGGCTGCATTAGAGTGGCGTCGTCAATTCAACATGAACCTCTTCGAAAAAGGTACGAACATGCAACGGAATGCAACCACACAATTTCCCATCCTGTTGGTCCATGGTTTGTTCGGGTTTGACAGGGTCGCAGGTGTTGAACTTTTCCATGGAGTCAAACAGACACTGCGCGCCGCCGGCGCACGGGTGTTCATTCCCTATCTATCGGCCACCCACGCCAACGAGGCACGCGGAGAAGAGCTGCTGGCCCAGATCGACCGCGTCCTGGCTGGCACCGGTGCCACCAGGGTCAACCTGATCGGCCACGGCCAGGGTGCGCTGGCGGCCCGTTACGCCGCGGCTGTGGCCCCTGACAGGGTCGCCTCGGTGACATCGGTCAGCGGCCCCAATCATGGCTCCGAACTGGCCGATTTCCTGCGCAAGGCACTCACCCCTGGACGCTTGCCGGAACATGTGGCGAGCCGGGTCGCGACCCTGTTCGCCGATTTCATTTCGTTGCTCAGCGGCCAGGCGCAGCTTCCCCACGCCGCCATCGCGGCACTGGCGGCGCTCACCACCGAAGGCGTGGGCGCTTTCAACGACAAGTATCCCCAAGGTTTGCCAAAGAACTGGGGCAGCAAGGGACCGGACCTGGTCAATGGTGTGCGTTACTACTCCTGGAGCGGTACGTTGCAGGAGATTCCCAGCGACGGACACGACGCGACGGCCCCGCTCCAGGCGTTCTGCCGGGCCTTCTCCGAATACTTCATCACCGAAGCCGGGCAGAACGACGGCCTGGTCGGGCGTTTCAGCTCGCACCTGGGCAAGGTCATTCGCTCCGACTACCCCATGGACCACATGGAAGCCGTCCACCCGGGATCCGGGCGCGCGCGCAAGGGCGCGGACCCGACAGCTCTGTATGTGCAACATGCCGAACGCCTGCGCAAAGCCGGCCTTTGATCGTCAGGCCCAAGGTTTTGACGCAATTTTGACAACAACCCGCGAGTGAATCCGGTAGGCTCAACACCTTTGAAGACACCTGAAGGAATTTTCCAATGGCCAAAGCCACTGCCCGCCACATCCTGGTTTCCACCGAAGACAAGTGCAACGAACTGAAGGCCCAGATCGAAGCCGGCGCCGATTTCGCCGAAGTCGCCAAGGCCAACTCCTCCTGCCCTTCCAGCCGCCAGGGCGGCGACCTGGGTTCGTTCGGCCCGGGCCAGATGGTCAAGGAATTCGACACCGTGGTATTCAGTGCGCCGATCAACGTGGTGCAGGGTCCGGTCAAGACCCAGTTCGGCTACCACCTGCTGGAAGTCACCAGCCGCCAGGACTGATCCCGGTCCTTCGACGCAACGGCCCGCCCTACGTGGCAACGCCGCTCACTTGAAGAAGTGAGGTGAGCCCTGTGGCGAGGGAGCATGCTCCCGCGCCACAGGACTGGCGATCAGTGCGCCGCTCGCGTACAAATCGTGCTCATCGATCACCCGGCTTTAAGGCTGACAATGCGACTGGCGTTCCCCTCACTGCTGTTGACTGCCGTATTCCTGCTCACAGGCGCCACCGGCGTGGATGCCGCACCGCAACATGCCCTGACCGTCTATGGCGAGCCAGCCAGGTACCCCGAAGGCTTCAGTCACTTCGCCTACGTCAATCCCCAGGCTCCCAAGGGCGGTACCCTGCGCCGCTCGGCCATCGAGATCGGTCATTTCGATCACGTACTGCCGTATATCGACAAAGGCATCGGCGTCAGCCAGATTGACGGGATGCTGTATTCGCCGCTGGCCCAACGTTCGCTGGACGAGCCTTACACCGTCTATGGCCTGGTGGCGGAAAAAATGGACCGCTCCGACGATGGGCTGTCACTGCGTTTCTATCTGAACCCCAAGGCCCGCTTCGCAGACGGCAAGCCCATCACCGCCCAGGACGTACGCTACAGCTTCGAACTGCTGACGACCCAGGGCAGCCTGCGCTACCGCACCCAGTTCGCGGCGGTCAAAGGCGTTGAGGTGGAAGCCGAACGTACCATTCGCTTCGACTTCAAGAACAACGAAAGCCGTACCCTGTCCCTGGACATCGCGACTCTGCCAGTCTTCCCGGAACATTGGTGGAAAACCCGCGATTTCGCGGGCGGTGGCGGCTACGAGGCACCGCTGGGCAGCGGCCCGTACCGGGTCGGCAAGATCGACTCGGGACGCAGCATCACCTTCGAGCGCAACGCCGACTGGTGGGGCAAGGACCTCCCGGTCAGCCGAGGCCTCTACAACTTCGATCATTTCAGCATCGAATATTTCGGCGACACCGATGTGGCCCGCCAGGTACTGCGCGGCGGCGCCTACGATTACAACCGGGAATTCTCTGCCACCGGTTTTTCCATCGGCTACGACAGCCCGGCGCTGCACGACGGACGCCTGCAGAAAGCCCATCTGGCCACCGAGGCTCCGCAGACTGCCCAGGGCTTCGTGTTCAACCTGCAAAAGCCGCAGTTCCAGGACCGCCGCGTGCGCCAGGCGCTGGCCATGCTCTGGGATTTCGAATGGAGCAACCGGCAGATGATGCGCAACCTGTACGTGCGCCAGCAGAGCTTCTTTTCCAATACCGATCTGGCCGCCCGGGAACTGCCCGACGCCGGCGAACGGGCGATCCTCGAGCCGTTGCGCGACAAAGTCCCCGACGAAGTCTTCACCCAGGTATTCCAGGCACCCAGGACCGATGGCAGCGGCATCATCCGGGACAAGCAATTGCAAGCCCTGGCACTCCTGGAACAGGCCGGCTGGAAACCCGACGGCGACCGCCTGGTGAACGCCGAGGGCGAACCGCTGAGCTTCACCTTCCTGATCAGCCAGAACGGTATCGACCGCCTCCTGCTGCCCTATAAAAGAACCCTGGCGCAGATCGGCATCGACATGAACATCCGGCGCATCGACCCTTCCCAATACATCAATCGCCTGATGAGCCGCGACTACGACATGATCGTCACCGGCTATCCCGTCAGTGCCTCACCAGGCATGGAGCTCTACAACTATTTCGGCTCGGTGTCGGCCAACGACCCGGGCGCCAACAATTACATGGCCCTGCAGAATCCCGCTGTCGACAGGCTGATCGACGGCCTGGTCAAGGCCACCACCAAGGATGACATGCTCCGTCATGCCCACGCCCTGGACCGGGTGCTGCAATGGAATTACTACTGGATCCCCAACTACTACCCGCCGGGCAGTTCCACCGTGTGGTGGAATCGCTTCGGCATTCCGAAAGTCCAGGCCAGCAACGATGAAGCCATCGAAAGCTGGTGGGAAATCAGTACCACGCCGCTGACCAACGAACAGATGACCGCCGAACGCATCAAGCGCGGCTCCCCCGGAGGACGGCACTGATGTGGGCCTATGTCGCGCGGCGCCTGCTGCTGATCATTCCAACCCTGGTGATCATCCTGCTGGTGAATTTCGTCATCGTGCAGGCCGCACCGGGCGGGCCGGTGGAACAGGCCATCGCCCAGCTGCAAGGCATTGGCGGCAGCGGTGTCGGCAGCTCGGGCAACGCCATGACCGGCAGCTCCCGGGCCAGTCGCGGGCTCGATCCGCAATTGATCAAGGACATCGAGAAACAGTACGGTTTCGACAAACCGGCCCACGAGCGCCTGTGGCTGATGCTCGGCAGCTATGCCCGGCTGGACTTCGGCAAGAGTTTTTTCCGCGGTGCCACGGTCACCGACCTGATCCTGGAAAAGATGCCGGTGACCATTTCCCTCGGGCTCTGGGCCACGCTGATCACTTACCTGGTGTCGATTCCCCTGGGGATCCGCAAAGCCGTTCACCACGGGTCCGCGTTCGATGTGTGGAGCAGCACGGCGATCATCATCGGCTACGCCATGCCGGCCTTCCTGTTCGCCATGTTCCTGATCGTGGTGTTCGCCGGCGGCACGTCGCTGAACTGGTTTCCGGTGCGCGGACTGGTGTCGGACAACTTCGATTCGCTGTCGACCCTGGGCAAGATCGCCGATTACTTCTGGCACCTGGTGCTGCCGGTCACGTCCCTGGTGATCGGCGGCTTCGCCACCCTGACGATCCTGACCAAGAATTCGTTCCTCAATGAGATCACCCGTCAATACGTGGTCACTGCAAGGGCCAAGGGCATGAGCGAGCGCCGGGTGTTGTATGGCCATGTCTTTCGCAATGCGATGCTGCTGGTGGTGTCGGGGATCCCCCAGGCATTCATCAGCGTGTTCTTTGCCGGCTCGCTGTTGATCGAGGTGATCTTTTCCCTCGATGGCCTGGGACGCATGAGTTATGAGGCCGCCGTGTCCCGGGATTACCCGGTGGTGTTCGGCTCGCTGTTCATCTTCACGCTGTTCGGCCTGCTCATCAAACTCATCGGCGACCTGTGCTACACCCTGGTGGACCCCCGTATCGATTTCGCCGCGAGGAACGCCTGATGTTCAAGCTTTCCCCGTTGGGTCGTCGACGTTTCGAGCGCTTCAAGAAAAACCGACGCGGCTGGTGGTCGCTGTGGCTGTTCATCGGTCTGTTCATCCTGACCCTGGGCGGCGAACTCATCGCCAATGACAAGCCCCTGGTGGTGGGCTACCAGAACTCCCTGTATTTCCCGGTATTCAAGCGCTACACCGAGCGGGAATTCGGCGGGCAGCTGCCGTTCCAGGCCGATTATCGCAGCGGCTACGTGCAGGACCTGATCCGCAAGGACGGCGGCTGGCTGCTGTTCCCACCGATTCCGTTCAGCGACGACACGCCCAACTACGAACTCAACCAACCGTCTCCGAGCCCACCCTCCTTCGTCAACTGGCTGGGTACCGACGACCAGGCCCGGGACGTACTGGCCCGGGTAATCTTCGGCGCGCGGGTGTCGATCCTCTTCGCCCTGGCCCTGACGGCCATCAGCGCGCTGATCGGCATCACCGCCGGTGCGCTGCAGGGTTACTACGGCGGCTGGGTGGACCTGCTGGGCCAACGCCTGCTGGAAGTCTGGTCCGGGCTGCCGGTGCTCTACCTGCTGATCATCCTGTCCGGCTTCGTGGAACCCAATTTCTGGTGGCTGCTGGGGATCATGGCGCTGTTTTCCTGGCTGGCCCTGGTGGACGTGGTCCGCGCCGAATTCCTGCGCGGGCGCAACCTCGAATACGTGAAAGCCGCCAGGGCCCTGGGCCTGACCGACCGCAAGGTGATCGTGCGGCACATCCTGCCCAACGCGATGAACGCCACCCTGAGCTACCTGCCCTTTATCCTGACCGGGGCGATTTCCACCCTCACGGCCCTGGACTTCCTCGGTTTCGGAATGCCGGCCGGCAGTGCGTCCCTGGGGGAACTGATTGCCCAGGGCAAGCAGAACCTGCAGGCACCGTGGCTGGGGCTGACGGCCTTCTTCACCCTGGCGCTGATTCTTTCCCTGTTGGTATTCATCGGCGAGGCGTTGCGCGATGCATTCGATCCTCGATCCTGATCCGCGGTCATGAAGCGAAATTCCGAAATGAGCGACAACCTGATCGAAATCCGCGACCTGAGCGTGGCCTTCAATGACAACACCGTGGTGCGCAACCTGTGCCTGGATATCCGCCCGGGCGAGTGCCTGGCCCTGGTGGGCGAGTCAGGCTCCGGCAAATCGGTGACCGCTCATTCGATCCTGCAATTGCTGCCCCAGACCGGCACCCGCACCACCGGCAGCATCCGCTATCGCGGCCAGGAACTGGTGGGCGCAGAGGCCAGCACCCTGCGTGAGCTGCGCGGCAATCGGATCGCAATGATCTTCCAGGAACCGATGACCTCGTTGAACCCGTTGCACAGTGTCGAAAAGCAGATTGGCGAAACCCTGATGCTGCACAAGGGCCTGGGCGGCAAGGCGGCGCGACAGCGCATCCTTGAACTGCTGGCACTGGTGGGTATCCAGAACCCGCTCGAACGGCTCAAGGCCTACCCCCATCAACTGTCCGGCGGCCAGCGACAGCGGGTAATGATCGCCATGGCCCTGGCCTGCGAACCGGAGCTGTTGATCGCCGACGAACCGACCACCGCCCTGGACGTGACCGTACAGCGCAAGATCCTGCTGCTGCTCAAGTCCTTGCAGCAAAGGCTCGGCATGTCACTGCTGCTGATCAGCCACGACCTGAACCTGGTACGCAGCATTGCGCAACGTGTGTGTGTGATGAAGGCCGGGGAAATCGTCGAGCAGGCGCCCTGCGAAATCCTCTTTGACGCCCCGAAACATCCCTACAGTTGCGAGCTATTGCACGCCGAACCCGAAGGCGAGGCCCTGCCCCGGGACGAACGGGAAGATGTCTTGCAGGTCCGGGACCTGCGGGTGAGTTTCGCCCTGGGCGGTGGATTGTTCCGCCGCAGGGAATACTTGCGGGCCGTCGACGGCATCAGCCTGAATATCCAGCGGGGCAAGACCCTGGGCATCGTCGGGGAGTCCGGTTCCGGCAAGTCGACCCTCGGCCAGGCGATCCTGCGGCTGATCGAATCCAACGGCAGCATCCGCTTCCAGGGCCAGGCCCTCGACCAGCTGTCGCAGAAGGACCTGCGGCCATGGCGCAAACAGATGCAGGTGGTGTTCCAGGATCCGTTCGGCAGCCTCAGTCCGAGGATGTCGGTGCAACAGATCATCAGCGAAGGCCTGGAGGTCCACTGCCCCTCCAGTGCCCAGGAATGCGAAGCCCGGGTGATCCAGGCTCTTCAGGAAGTCGGCCTCGATCCCCAGAGCCGTCATCGTTACCCTCACGAGTTCTCCGGCGGCCAGCGCCAGCGTATCGCTATTGCCCGGGCATTGGTGCTCAAGCCCGCCTTGATCCTGCTGGACGAGCCCACCTCGGCCCTGGACCGCACGGTGCAGAAGCAGGTGGTCGCCCTGCTCCGTCAGCTCCAGGAACGGCACGGCTTGACCTACCTGTTCATCAGCCATGACCTGGCGGTGGTGCGGGCCCTGGCCCACGACATGATCGTGATCAAGGACGGAAAAGTGGTCGAGTGCGGCGCCAGCCATGAAGTGTTCGAGTCACCGCGCCACCCCTACACCCAGGAACTGCTGGCGGCCGCTCTTCCCAGGTAAGGGCGATGCGGCCGTAACACTCAGCTATCGCGGCGCTGATCCAGTGCCTGGGCAAATTCGCCAATCGCCTCCACCACCTGCTGCGCCCCTTGGTGGATGTCGAGAATGACGGTGCCTGCCTGGTTCGCCAGCTTCACGCCCTGCTCGGCCTTGAGGGTGCTGGACTGCATGCTGGTCACCGCTTGCCTGGCCAGATCGCGGTTCTTGCCGACGACCTCGGTGATGGCGACGGTGGCCTGGCTCGTGCGCCGTGCAAGGTTGCGCACCTCATCGGCAACCACCGCGAAGCCACGTCCCTGCTCCCCGGCGCGCGCGGCTTCGATGGCCGCGTTGAGCGCCAGCAGGTTGGTCTGCTCGGCAATGCCCCGGATGGCATCGACGATGTTGCCGATCTCCTCGGACTGAGCGCTCAATGCGCTGATGCCCGTGGCCACCCGCTGGAGTTCATCGGCGATGCTTTGCACCACGGTCACCGTCTCTTGTACGACCGCCGTGCCACGCTGGGTGTGCTCATCGGTCTGCCGGGACGTCTCGAAGGCCAGTCGCGCCGCGTTCGATTCGGTCTGGCGCTGCTCCACTTCACGGGTGTGATCGGTGGCGAACTTGACTACCCCATACAATCTTCCCTGGGCATCGTAGAGTGGGTTGTAGGTCGCCTGCAGCCAGACCGTGTCGCCTCGCTTGTCGATGCGCTGGAACAGGCCTGTCACGTATTCGCCGCGATTCAAACCCGCCCAGAACCCACGATACGCGTCACTCTGGACTTCGCCGGGCTGGCAGAACAGACGATGGTGCTGGCCGAGGACCTCTTCCAGTCGATAGCCCATCACCTTCAGGAAATTCCCATTGGCATTCACCACGTGGCCACCGAGGTCGAATTCGATAACCGCCATGGAACGGTCCATCGCCTGCCTGAAGCTGGACTCGGTCTGGCTTCGAAGGACACGCTCGTTGACGTCGCGCGTCACGCCAATGATGCGCTCCAGCGCGCCTTGCTGATCCAGCACCGGAATATAAGTGCCTTCCACCCACAGCCAATGCCCATCTCGGGCCAGATGCAAGGTTTGCACATCGACACGCTGGCCCTGCCCCAGTTGCCGCCACACGGCGGCGTATTCCTGGCTGCGCGCATAAGCGGGCTCGCAGAACATCCGGTGATGGCGGCCCTGGATATCCTCCAGGGCATAGCCCAGCATGCTCAGGAACAACGGATTGGCGCCGAGCACCTGTCCCGCCGGGTCGAACTCGATGATCGCCATGGCCTGGTGGAAAGCGGCCCGTTCGGCCTCGAGAGTGGCCTGCCTGGCCTGGATCGGACGCAAGGTTTCCTGATGCTTGCGAGTGCGAATGAACATGGCGGTACCACTCCGGAAACGTAAGTGCCTGGCCGTAGCCAATTGAGGCGCGATGCCTTCTTGCTGGGAGGCACTATTAAGCCACTATTTTCCGAAAACTTGTACAAGTTTATTTTCATGTACAAGATTTTATGAAGCAGGAAAGCTTACTCCCGATTTTCAATGCCAGCCGATCCGCCAGCGTTGCTCGTCGCGCAGTTCTATCCAGTCAAATACCTCGACGCGCCCACTGTGAACCGCCTGGATCTCGACCTGGAGGGGTACCCCCGCTTCATCGACGATCAGTTGGGTCACCAGAAAATGCTTCTCTCGATTGACGGGCTTGCAGGCCGTCCATTTGGAAAGCTTCAGCTTACGGGGATTGAATGTGTTCACGGACGCTCCAGAAAAATCAGGAAACCAGCACAAAAGCATGTACACAAATTTATATATGTACAAGTTATCCAAGAAAACACCGACGCAGCTTCGATCCTGGAATTTCCCCCGGCATAATGCGGCTCATGACGCCACCTCCGTGGACGCCACCACCCATGCCTTCCCTCTGGAAATGCCCGATGAACCCCACCGAAAGCCTCAAGGATTACAAGCGCGTACGCACGCTGGCGATTCGTTCGCTATTCGAGATCATCGAGCAATCCAGCGAAGGCACGGTCATCGTCGACCGCGATGCGAACATCGTCTGGATGAACGAACGCTATGCCCGGCGCTTCGGCCTGAACTCGGCGCAGGAGGCCATCGGTCGGGCATGCGAGAGCGTGATCCCCGGCAGTCTGTTGCGGGAGGTGGTGCGTACCGGGCGGCCGATCCTGCTGGACATGCAGGACACCCCCAAGGAACCCCTGGTGGTGATGCGCCTGCCAATCCACGACAGCGCGGGCGCGGTGATCGGGGCCATCGGCTTTGCCTTGTTCGACGAGCTGCGCAGCCTGTCGCCCATGCTCAAGCGCTACCTGAGCATGCAGCAAGAGCTGGCGTCCACCCGCTCACTCTTGCGGGCACGGCAGACCAAATACAACTTCGCCCATTTCATCGGCACCAGCAGCGCTGGCCTGGAGGTCAAGCGCCGCGCCCGACGCAGCGCCAGCACCGAATCGCCAGTGCTGTTGCTGGGTGAAACCGGCACCGGCAAGGAATTGTTGGCCCAGGCCATCCACAGCGCCTCGCCGCGGGCGCACAAGGCCTTCGTCAGCATCAACAGCGCAGCGATTCCCGAAGCGCTGCTGGAAGCGGAGTTCTTCGGCACCGCTCCTGGCGCTTTCACTGGCGCCGACCGCAAGGGTCGGGCCGGTAAACTGCAGATCGCCCAGGGCGGTACGTTGTTTCTGGATGAAATCGGCGACATGCCGTTGCCGCTGCAAAGCAAACTGCTGCGAGTGCTCCAGGAAAAGGAGTACGAGCCGGTGGGTTCCAACGAAGTACTGCAAAGCGATGTGCGGGTGATCGCCGCCACGTCCATGGACCTGGAAGCCGCCATCAAGCGCGGCGAATTCCGCGCCGACCTGTATTACCGTCTCAACGTGCTGCCGATCCAGGTCCCGCCACTGCGTGAACGCCTGGACGACCTGCCGGCCCTGAGCGAAGCGATCCTCGAAGAACTGCGCAGCCAGCACGAACTGGCCCCCGCCGCACTCGACCTGCTGGGGCAGCACGCCTGGCCGGGCAACATCCGGGAACTGCGTAACGTGCTGGAGCGGGCGGCGCTGCTCAGCGACAACCTGCTGCTCAGTGCCAGCGACATCCGCGCAGCCATCGGGACCTTCATCCCGGTAACGCGCCCAGCGGATATGGGCTTCGAACCCCAGCCCCAGGAAACCTTCAGCCAGGCCCGGGCACGCTTCGACCGGCATTTGATCGAAACCACCCTGGCGCAGTGCGGCGGCAAGGTGGTGGAAGCGGCCGAGCGGTTGGGCCTGGGGAGGTCGACGCTGTACAAGAAGATGGTGGCGTTGGGAATTGCAGAGTCTCAATAAAGAGACTCATATCTCTATAAATAGACAGCTCCTTGAGAAGCGCTTCGCGCGCATCGCGGGCAGGCTCGCCCCCACAGTGGACCGCACTTTTTCGACGAACACGGTCAACCTGTGGGAGCGAGCCTGCTCGCGATGAGGCCAACCCGGTTCACAAAAATCTCAAAAAAGAGACAGAATTTGAAATCCGCTCAGCGCAATCTCATAATTTCCTTATATTTCAGTCAGTTACGCACCTGGCACAAAACTCGCTAAAGCCTCTCCCACAGTTTCATCACAACAATAACAATCCAGGAGACACACCATGAGTGTGATCATTGCCTTGGCAGCCCTCGCGCTGCTGATGGTTGCCGCCTACCGTGGCTACAGCGTTATCCTCTTTGCTCCCATCGCCGCCCTCGGTGCCGTCCTGCTCACCGATCCATCCGCCGTCGCCCCTGCGTTCACCGGGGTGTTCATGGAGAAAATGGTCGGCTTCATCAAACTGTATTTCCCCGTGTTCCTGCTCGGCGCCGTTTTCGGCAAGCTCATCGAGCTGTCGGGTTTCTCCCGTTCCATCGTGGCGGCGGCGATTCGATTGCTGGGCACGCGACAGGCAATGCTGGTGATTGTGCTGGTCTGCGCGCTGCTGACCTACGGTGGCGTGTCGCTGTTCGTGGTGGTTTTCGCGGTGTACCCGTTCGCCGCCGAGATGTTCCGCCAGAGCAATATTCCCAAGCGGCTGATCCCGGCCACCATCGCCTTGGGCGCGTTCTCCTTCACCATGGACGCACTGCCCGGCACGCCGCAGATCCAGAACATCATCCCCAGCACCTTCTTCAACACCACCGCCTGGGCCGCGCCATGGCTGGGGGTGATCGGTACGATCTTCGTGTTCAGCCTCGGCATGCTGTTCCTGCAGCGCCAGCGCAACAAGGCCCAGCGTGTGGGCGAAGGCTACGGGACCGAGCTGCGCAACGAGCCGGAAACCGCCGAGGACATCAAGCTGCCCAACCCGTGGATCGCCGTCTCGCCATTGCTGATGGTGGGCATCATGAACCTGCTGTTCACCCAGTGGATTCCCCAGTGGTACGGCAAGACCCACAGCCTGGCGCTGCCGGGCATGGCGGCACCGGTGACCAGCGACATCGCCAAGGTCACCGCGATCTGGGCGGTGCAGGCCGCGTTGCTGGTGGGCATCATCATGGTCTTGCTGTTCGGCTTCCACGCCATTCGCAGCAAACTGGCCGAAGGCAGCAAGAGTGCCGTTGGCGGCGCATTGCTCGCGGCCATGAACACCGCCTCGGAATACGGTTTCGGCGCCGTCATCGCCTCGCTGCCCGGCTTCCTGGTGCTGGCCGACTGGCTCAAGAACATCCCCAACCCGCTGGTCAACGAAGCCGTGACCGTGACGCTGCTGGCGGGTATCACCGGTTCCGCGTCGGGTGGCATGAGCATCGCCCTGGCGGCCATGTCCGAGACCTTCATCAGCGCCGCCAATGCCGCCAACATTCCCCTGGAAGTGCTGCACCGGGTGGCATCCATGGCCAGCGGCGGCATGGACACCCTGCCCCACAATGGCGCGGTGATCACCCTGCTGGCGGTGACCGGCCTGACGCACCGTGAGGCCTACAAGGATATTTTCTGCATTACGCTGATCAAGACCCTCGCGGTGTTCTTCGTGATCGGCGTGTTCTACGCCACTGGTATTGTGTGAGGTCAACCATGACAACCCCTCTTTCGGGCAAGACCGCCCTGGTCACCGGCTCCACCAGCGGCATCGGCCTGGGCATTGCCTTGAGCCTGGCCAAGGCCGGCGCCAACCTCATCCTCAACGGTTTCGGCGATGCCTCGGCGGTGGTCGCTGAAGTCCGCAAGGCCGGCGTCAAGGTCGGCCATCATCCGGCGGATGTCAGCGACCCGGCCCAGATCGCCGACATGCTCGCCTACGCCGAGCGCGAGTTCGGCGGCGTGGACATCCTGGTGAACAACGCCGGTATCCAGCACGTGGCCGCCGTCGAAGATTTTCCCGTGGAACGCTGGGACTCGATCATCGCCATCAACCTCTCGTCGGTGTTCCATGCCACTCGTCTGAGCCTGCCCGGCATGCGCGCCAAGGGCTGGGGGCGGATCGTCAACATCGCCTCGGTCCATGGCCAGGTCGGCTCGGTGGGCAAGGCGGCGTATGTCGCGGCCAAGCATGGAGTGATCGGCCTGACCAAGGTGGTCGGCCTGGAAACCGCCACCAGCAACGTGACCTGCAACGCCATCTGCCCAGGCTGGGTGCTGACGCCCCTGGTGCAGAAGCAGATCGACGATCGCATTGCCTCGGGTATCGACCCGCAACAGGCCCAGCATGACTTGCTGGCCGAAAAGCAGCCGTCCCTGGAGTTCGTCACGCCGCCGCAACTGGGAGAACTGGTGCTGTTCCTCTGCAGCGAGGCCGGTAGCCAGGTGCGGGGGGCGGCGTGGAATATCGACGGTGGATGGTTGGCTCAGTAAGGTTATTTGCCCTTGTGTGGCGAGGCGATTATCCCCTCGCCGCAGAGCCGCCCTCTCACCACAGGATCGGTCGCTCTATAGTTTGTGTATGCATAAGAAAACAAGAGGCTCTCCCATGTCCGACATCCTCTGGCAACCCAGCCCCGAACGCATCGCCCAGTCGCGCATGAACGCCTTTCGTCTGTTCGTCAACGGACGGCATCACCTGCAACTCGACGATTATCCAGCCCTGCACGCCTGGAGCATCGATCAGCGCGAGGCCTTCTGGCAGGCCATCGTCGATTTCTTCGAGATCCACTTTCACCACCCGCCCACCGCCGTGCTGGTGGAAGGCCCGAAAATGCCCAGCGCCCGGTGGTTCCCTGGCGCGACGCTGAACTTCGCCGAACACCTGCTGCGCCGTCGGGACCCGAGCGTGGCCGTGGTGGCCATCGATGAGCGCGGAGACCAGGAGCGACTGACCTGGGCCGAACTCGCCGCTCACGTCGCCGGCCTGCAAAGAAGCCTGCAGGCTGCCGGTGTCTGCCAGGGAGACCGGGTCGCCGCCTGCATGCCCAACACCTGGCAGACCCTGGTGGGCATGCTCGCCACCACCAGCCTGGGGGCGATCTGGTCCTGCTCGTCACCGGACTTCGGTACCCAGGGCGTCATCGACCGCTTCGGTCAGATCGAGCCCAAGGTGCTCATCACCTGCGCCGGTTATCGCTACGCCGCAAAGACCATCGACCAGCGGCCCAAGGTCAACGAAATCCTCGAACGGCTGCCCTCGTTGCGGCAATTGATCGTGCTGCCCTATGCCACGCCGGACACCCGCGTCGCCGACTTCAGGACCCAGGCCAGCGTCGCGCTGTGGGACGATTTCTACCGGCCCGGCGGCGACCCGGTGTTCGTCAGCGTGCCGTTCGACCATCCGCTGTACATCCTCTACTCCAGCGGCACCACCGGCGTCCCCAAGTGCATCGTCCACGGCACCGGCGGCGTACTGTTGCAACACATGAAGGAGCATGGCCTGCATGTCGACCTCGGTCCCGAGGATCGCCTGTTCTACTACACCACCTGCGGCTGGATGATGTGGAACTGGCTGGTGTCCGCCCTCGCCGTCGGCAGCACGGTGGTGCTCTACGACGGCTCGCCGTTTCACCCCGGCCCCGAACGATTGCCGGACCTCATCGACCAGCAACGCATCAGCGTGTTCGGCACCAGCCCCAAGTTCCTGGCCGCGCTGGAGAACCAGGGCCTGGCCCCCCGGCGCAGCCACGACCTGCGCAGCCTGAAAACCATTCTCTCCACGGGCTCGGCACTGGCGCCTCACAGCTACGACTATGTGTACCGCGACTTCAAGACCGATGTCTGCCTGGCCTCGATGTCCGGCGGCACCGACATCGTGTCGTGCTTCGTCAATGGCAACCCGCTGGCACCGGTGCGCCGGGGCGAGATGCAGGGCAAGAGCCTGGGCATGGCGGTGCAGGTCTGGAACGAGACGGCAAGCCCCGTGATCGGAGAAAAAGGCGAGCTGGTGTGCACCCGGCATTTCCCGGCGATGCCCATCGGTCTGTGGAACGATCCCCGACAGGAAAAACTGCGGGCGTCCTACTTCGCCCAGTTTCCCGGCGTGTGGTCCCAGGGGGATTACGCCGAAGAACTGCCCCACGGTGGCTGGCTGATCCACGGGCGCTCGGACGCGGTGCTCAACCCTGGCGGCGTGCGCATCGGCACTGCGGAGATCTATCGGCAGGTGGAAAAAGTCGAGCAGGTACTGGACAGCGTTGCCATCGGCCAGCAATGGCAAGGCGACGTGCGGGTGGTGCTGTTCGTGCGCTTGCGCGACGGTGTCCAGCTCGATGAACCTCTGGAACAACGGATCCGCCAGGTCATCCGCGCCAACACCACGCCACGCCATGTCCCGGCTAAGATCCTGGCGGTCAGCGACATTCCCCGGACCATCAGCGGCAAGGTGGTCGAGCTGGCAGTGCGCAATGTGGTGCATGGCGAGGCGGTGAAGAACACCGATGCACTGGCCAATCCCGAGGCCCTTGAGCAGTTTCGTGACCGACCGGAGCTTGCGAGCTGATCGTCAGGGTCTCATCGCGAGCAAGCTCGCTCCCACAGGGGGGCTGCCAGTCACTGGAGATCCACGGTGGGAGCGAGCTTGCTCGCGACGAACGATAAAACCCGATCAATCCATAAGCCCCCATTCACCCGCCGCCGGATCAGCCGGTGGCGTGGAGCCCGACTCGGCATGCAATTTCAGACGCAACCGCAGATTGTTCGCCGAGTCGGCATTCTTCAAGGCTTCTTCCTCATCGATGGCCCCTTCGACCACCAGGTTGAACAGCGCCTGGTCGAACGTCTGCATCCCCAGTTCTTCCGACTTTTCCATGATGCCCTTGAGCTCCCCCAGTTCGTTGCGCCGGATCAGGTCGGCCACCGTGGGCGAACCCAGCATGACCTCCACCGCTGCCCGCCGTTGCCCGGCGCGGGTACGCACCAGGCGCTGGGAAACGAACGCCTGGAGGTTGTTGCCCAAGTCGTTCAATAACTGCGGCCGGCGCTCTTCGGGAAAGAAATTGATCACCCGGTCCAGGGCCTGGTTGGCGTTGTGGGCATGCAGCGTGGATATCACCAGGTGCCCGGTATCGGCGAAGGCCAGGGCATGTTCCATGGTTTCCCGGTCGCGGATCTCGCCGATCAGCACCACGTCCGGTGCCTGGCGCAAGGTGTTCTTGAGGGCTGCGTGAAAGCTGCGGGTGTCGACACCGACTTCACGTTGATTGATGATCGACTTCTTGTGGCGATGGATATACTCCACCGGATCCTCGATCGTGATGATATGGCCGCTGCTGTTGCGATTGCGGTAATCGATCAAGGCCGCCAGGGACGTGGACTTGCCTGACCCCGTCGCACCGACGAACAGCATCAGGCCCTGCTTCTGCATGATGGTGTCCAGCAGCACACGGGGCAACTTCAGGTCTTCGAAGCGCGGGATATCCAGCTTGACGTTGCGTATCACCATCGACACGTCATTGCGCTGCTTGAAGATATTGACCCGGAACCGCCCGACACCGGCCAGGGAAATCGCCAGGTTCATTTCCAGTTCCCGATCGAACTCAAGGCGCTGTTCGGCGTCCATCAAAGACTCGGCGAGGCTGGCGATGTCGCCGACCTTGAATGGCTGGTTGCCTAATGGCTTGAGCACGCCCTCGAATTTGGCGCAAGGCGGCGCGCCGGTGGACAAGTAGAGATCGGAGCCATCCTGGCTCGCCAGGATTCGCAACAAGGGATCGATTTCCATGGACTGAAACTTCCGCGAGACATCAATGAGACAAGTTGACCCGAACCTGCAATCTTTCAGACCAACCCGCGCTTTCCTTTTTCAGAGAATAGTCGACGCGGCACCACACCCAGGGATTGCATGATGAACGCAACACCCGTCGGCAGCGGTACGCAGCATCTGCTCGCCCGGATGGACTGGGCCTCGACCCCGCTGGGCAGTACCCAGACCTGGCCCCGGAGCCTGTGCACCGCCGTGGACATCGTGCTCCACTCCCCCATGCCGATGAGCCTGTTGTGGGGGCCGCAACGGGTGCAGATCTACAACGATGCATTTTCCCGGCTGGCCGGTGACAAGCATCCCCAGGCCTTCGGCCAGCCGACCCATGCGGCATGGCCTGAACTGCGAAGCGTGACCGAACCGATTTACCACGGCGTGTCACAAGGCCGCACGCACACCTGCCGCGACCAGCATTGGCGCCTGCCCTTCGCCGGCCGCCTGTGCGACCTGTGGCTGGACATGACCTACAGCCCCGTACACGACGAAAGCGGCGCCGTGGCGGGAATCCTGGTGACTGCCATCGAGACCAGTGAGCGACGCCGCCTGGCCCTGGAATTCGAGCGGCGTTCGCAGGCCAGCCTCAAGGCCCAGCAGGAAAGCGAAGAGCGCCTGCAACTGGCGTTGGCCGCAGCCGACGCGCTGGGGACCTGGGACTGGGACATCAGCGAAGACCGCTTCATCGCCGACGCCCATTTTGCCCTGCTCCATGGTGTCGATCCGAACCTGGCGCGCCATCTGCCCATCAGCGCCTACCTCGAAGGCGTGCATCCCGAAGACCGGGCCATGGTGGCCCGCAGTATCAAGCACTGCATCACCCACGGCAGCGAATACGCCGAGGAGTACCGCCTGCTGCAGCCTGACGGCCAATTGCGCTGGGTATTCGTGCGCGGCCGTTGCTACAAGGACCGTCACGGCCGACCCAAGCGCTTCCTCGGCGCGGCCCTGGACCTGACCGAACGCAAGCGCACCGAACAGGCCCTGCGCCAGAGCCAGACCGAGTTGCAGCTGATCATCAATGCCATGCCGGTGCTCATCAGCTATGTGGACCACGAAGAGCGTTTCCGCCTGAACAACAGCGCCTATCTGGATTGGTACGGCCTCACGCCCCAGGAGCTGTATGGCAAGACCATTCGCGAAGTACTCGGTGACGAGGCCTACGCCGCGCGTGCCGAACAGATTGCCGGCGCCCTGGCGGGCAAACCCTGCAGTTTCGCCGTGCAGACCTCCCACCGCGACGGCCGGCCGCGTCACGCGTTGATCAACTACCTGCCCCGTCATGGCGCGGACGGTGCGGTGAACGGGTTCTACATCTTTGTGATCGACGAGACCGAACGCAAGAAAACCGAGGAAGCCCTGCGGCACCTCAACGAAACGCTGGAAGAGCGGGTCATCGCCCGCACCCAGCAGCTGGCCGAAGCCAATCATCGCCTGCAAAACGAGATGTTCGAACGCGAACGTGCCGAAGAAGCCCTGCGCCACGCCCAGAAGATGGAAGCCGTGGGCCAGCTCACCGGCGGCATCGCCCATGATTTCAACAATATGCTGACCGGCATCCTGGGCAGCCTCGACCTGATGCAGCGCTACATCGCCAATGGTCGCGCCGCCGAGATCGGGCGCTTTACCGAAGCGGCCATGTCCTCGGCCAACCGCGCGGCCGCCCTGACCCATCGACTGCTGGCCTTTTCCCGGCGCCAGTCCCTGGACCGAAAGCCGCTGAACCCCAACGACCTGGTGCGCTCGCTCGAAGACCTGCTCAGCCGTACCACCGGCGACCACATCGTGCTGAAACTGCAACTGGCCGCCGAGCTGTGGCCGATCAGCACCGATGCCAGCCAACTGGAAAACGCCCTGCTCAACCTGGTGATCAACGCCCGTGACGCCATGCCCGATGGCGGCGAACTGACCATCGAAACCGCCAACATCTACCTCGACGGCAGCGATATCAGCACCCTGGAACCGGTCAAGGCCGGGGACTATGTGATGATCGCCGTCAGCGACAACGGCAGCGGCATGACCCCTTCCGTCATGGCCAAGGCCTTCGACCCGTTCTTCACCACCAAACCCATCGGCCAGGGCACCGGCCTGGGATTGTCGATGATCTACGGCTTTGCCCAACAGTCGGGCGGGCACCTGAGCCTGGACAGTGTGCCAGGGCAAGGCACGCGGGTGCAGTTGTACCTGCCGCGACTGCACATCGCTCACACCGAGCAACCCGCCCAGGCCGTGACCATCGACGCGCCGGCGGCGATGGCCGGGGAAACCGTGTTGCTGGTGGAAGACGAACCGGCGGTGAGAATGCTGGTGCTCGATCTGTTGAAAACCCTGGGTTACGCCGCGCTGGAAGCCGAGGATGCCAAGGTGGCCCTGCCACTGCTGGAATCGAACCAACGCATCGATCTGCTGGTCACCGACGTCGGCCTGCCTGGCATGAATGGTCGTCAGCTGGCGGAAATCGCCCGTCAGCACCGACCCGGGCTGAAGGTGCTGTTCATGACCGGTTATGCGCAGAAAGCCGCTGAACGCCAGGGGTTCCTGGATCAAGGCATGGACATGGTGGCCAAGCCCTTCACCCTTGACCTGCTGGCCAACAAGATTCGGACGATGATCAGCCGCAGCGGCTGACTTGAGGCATAATCGCCGCCCCACCAACCCTCAGGTCGCCGCTGCAATGAAAGCCCAAGCCCGCCATATCCTGGTGAAAACCGCCGAAGAGGCCGAACAGCTCAAGCAACGCATCGCCAAGGGCGAAGCCTTCGATGTGCTGGCCAAGAAGTATTCCACCTGCCCTTCGGGCAAACGCGGCGGCGACCTGGGTGAAGTGCGACCGGGACAGATGGTCGGGGTGATCGATGCGGTGATTTTCAAGAAGCCGCTGCGAGTGGTGCATGGGCCGATCAAGAGCAAGTTCGGCTATCACCTGGTGCAGGTTTTCTACCGGGATTGAAACTCGAACCTGCTCTTGTGGGAGCGAGCTTGCTCCCACAGGTACAGTGCGCCACTGGTTATTCTGGCATCAACGCCCCGGGCACCTGGATCACTCGGCTCGCCAACAGATGCCCCGCCTCCGCCGCCTCCGCCGCAGTCCCCCCCAGCAAACGGCTCGCCAGGTAGGCGGCACTGAATGAGTCTCCCGCCGCCGTGGTGTCCACCACACGCTCGACCCGTTGAGCGGGAATCTCATAAGACTTGCCATCGCAACGAATCAGACACGCCTCGGCACCGCGCTTGAGCACCACTTCCGGCGTACCGAACTGCCCATAGGCGGCGAATACCGCGTCAGTGTCCGCATACCCGAACAGTGCCTGCTCGTCTTCCACCGTCAGCAGGGCCAGTTCCACATAGGGCAGGACGCTGCGATACGCCGCCCGCGCCGCCTCGATCGAAGCCCAGAGTCTTGGCCGGTAATTATTGTCGAACACCACCTGGGCCCCGCGTCGACGAGCTTCGACCAGGGTTTCGACGAGTTTGCCTCGCCCCTGCTCCCCGAGCACCGCCAGGGTGACGCCGCTGAAATACAGCACATCGTAATCCGGCAATGCCGCCAGGATCGGTGCGGCGGCCGGCGTGGTGAAGCAATCGCGCACCGCCGCTTCGTTGCGCCAGTAGAGGAATCGCCGCTCGCCCGCTGCATCGGTCTGGATGCAATACAGACCCGGCAGGCGTCCAGGCAAGCGCTGGACCCGTTGCAGGCCGATGTTTTCTTCGGCCCAGCGCTCACACATGGCATCGCTGAAACTGTCGTCGCCCAAGGCGGTGACGTAATCCACCGCGCCCCTGTCACCCATGGCGCGGGACAGGTACACCGCGGTGTTCAGAGTATCGCCGCCGAAGCTTTGCAGCAGGCTGCCGTCGGCGCGCTGTTGCAGTTCGATCATGCATTCGCCGATCAGGGCGATGCGGGGTTTGGGGTGGTTCATGGGTAATCCTGATGGTTCGGTGGTGTCTGCCAGGCCGCTATCGCGAGCAAGCTCGCTCCCACAACGGCTTGTTGTGAATACAAGCGCTGTGATCGCCTCGATCCCCTTGTTGGGAGCGAGCTTGCTCGCGACAGCCGCGACTCGATCTCAAGCCTTAGAAGCAAGTCTCCATGCTCTCGATCACCCGCAACTGGTCATCCACCAGGCACCCTACCCGCCATTTGTCGAACGTCAGGCACGGATGTGAAGTACCAAACGAAATGATGTCGCCCACACGCAGCTCAACCCCCGCCGCCACACTCATGAACGCATGTTGGTCCATCACCGCCGTCACCTTGCAACCGCTGACGTCGTCACCCGCCACCGCGTCCGACCCGGGCTTGTAGCGCTTGAGCGGCACCGGCAGCCCGGCATCGTAGGCCACGTCGCGCTTGCCCAGGGCAATCACCGCGAAACCCGGCTCCGGCAGCGATTGCACGTGGGCCCAGACCTCCAGGGCCGGACGCAGGCCTTCGTGCAGGTCGCTGCGCCGTTCCAGCACGCAACACTGCGCTTGCTTGTAGATGCCGTGGTCATGGGCCACATAGCTGCCGGGACGCAGCACACTGAGGAAACGGCCATGGGCATTGCGGGCTTCGAAGGATTCGGCGATCAGGTCGTACCAGGCCGACCCCGAAGCCGTGATGATGGGTTTGTCGATGGCGAACGCGCCGCTGTCCTGCAACTGCATCGCCAGGCCCACCAGGGACTCGGCGAATCCGCGGATGCCGCTGACGGCATGGTCGCCGTGAATCACGCCTTCGTAACCCTCGATACCGGTCAGCGCCAGCGCCGGTTGCGCCTGGATCGCCTCGGCCAGGGCCAGCACCTCGGCCTCGCTCCGGCAGCCGCAACGACCGCCCACGACGCCGTATTCGATCATCACGTTCAGCCGCGCACCGCGGGAAGCGAAGTACGCGCCCAGGTCCGCAACATTGTCGGGATGGTCCACCATGCAGTGGAATTCGAACGCCGGATCGGCCAGCAGGTCGGCAATCAGCGCCATGTTCGGCGTGCCCACCAACTGGTTCGCCATCAGCACCCGACGCACGCCATGGGCGTAGGCGGCACGGGTCTGTACGGCGGTGGCAAGCGTCATGCCCCAGGCACCGGCCTCGAGCTGGCGGCGAAACAGCCCGGGGGTCATGCTGGTCTTGCCGTGGGGCGCCAGTTCGGCACCGCTGTCGCTGACAAATGCCTGCATCCAGCGAATGTTGTGCTCCAGCGCCTCGCGATGCAGCACCAGTGCCGGCAGGCTGACATCACGCAGCAAGTGCTGGCCGACAGTGGCGGCCCCCTTTTCGACGACAGCGTCATGGATGGCAGAAGACATGTTCGAACTCCTCACGCGGCCGCGATCAGCCGCGACGATCTATTCATTGATACGACGGGCCAGGTTGTTGGCGCTTTCGATCAGCACCCGGCGGTAGTCGGCGTAGTTGTTCCTGGCATCGGCCCGAGGGGCGACGATGCACAGGGTCGCGATGGCCACGCCGTCCGGGTCTTTGACCGGTGCGGCGAAGCAGTGGGTAAACGTGTCGGCGACACTGTCGAAGGAGAAGAAGCCATCGAGGCCGGCCTGGCGGATTTCCTTGAGGAACTGCTCCAGGGGCAGGCGCTCGCCATCCGGCAGGATGAAGTCGTCGGGATCGATCAGGTCGACGATCTGCTGGTCGCTCAGGTGCGCCAGCAGCAGACGGCCCGAGGCCGTCCAGGGAATGGGCGCGTTTTCGCCGATGTCCGATGAAATACGGAAATGCCGCTCGCCTTCCTTCATCAGCGCCACGGTGTATTTGCGCCCGTTGAGCAGGCACATCTGTGCGGTTTCCCGGGTCTGGCGGACGATCTCCTGCAAGACGTGATCGGCCTCGCGGCTGAGATCGAAGTGCCGCAGGTGCGCCTGTCCGAGAAAATACAACTGGCGGCCCAGGTAAACGTGGCCTTCCTTGCCCACCGGTTCGAGGATGCGCCGCTCCAGCAGCGACGCCACCAGCTCGTAGACCGTGGACTTGGGGCTGCCGATGCCACTGGCAATGTCGTTGGGACGCAGCGGCTGGCCGATTTCCTTGAGGAAATCGAGGATATCGAACGCCCGATCCAGTCCTCGGGCCCGGCGCTTGATGGTGTCTTCGGTCATGTCTTCGGTTCCCAATCAGTTCGCCGCGAGTGTAACCAGACCACGGCCTGTCCACAGCTCTTGTGGCGAGGGGATTTATCCCCTCGCCACAAGGACCTCATTTTTTCCTGTAGGCGATGCAATCGATCTCGACCTTGCAGTCGACCATCATGCTCGCCTGCACGCACGCCCGGGCCGGGGCGTGCTCGGGGCTGAAGTATTCGCCGAACACCTTGTTGAAACTCCAGAAGTCACGCGGGTCATCCAGCCACACACCGCAGCGCACCACATCCTTGAGCTCGTAACCGGCCTCTTCGAGGATGGCGATCAGGTTCTTCATGGTCTGGTGCGTCTGCTCGACGATCCCGCCGGCGACGATCTCGCCGTTCACCGCTGGCACCTGTCCGGACACATGCAGCCAGCCGTCGGCCTCGACGGCGCGGGCGAATGGCCGTGGCTGCCCGCCACCCGCGGTGCTGCCGGTCCCGTAGCGCTTGATGCTCATCAGTGGTTCTCCTTGCTTGCTGAATCAAAAGATCAATGGATTAAAAACGGGTGTTCTTCAGAAATTCCGCCAGGCGCGGTGATTGCGGGCGCTCGAACAGCTCTTTCGGTGGGCCCTGTTCTTCGATGCGTCCCTGGTTCATGAATACGATCTTGTCGGAAACCTCGAAGGCGAAACGCATTTCGTGGGTCACCAGCAGCATGGTCATGCCGTCCTCGGCCAGGCCCTTGATCACGTTCAGCACTTCGCCCACCAGCTCCGGATCCAGTGCCGAGGTGACTTCGTCGAACAACATCAGGCTGGGGTTCATGGCGATCGCCCGAGCAATCGCCACACGCTGTTGCTGACCGCCGGACAACTGACCGGGAAAATGATTGCGCCGTTCCAGCAGGCCCACTCGGTCCAGCCACTTTTCGGCCAGGGCGACGGCTTCGTCCCTGGGCAGTTTTTTCACCTTGAGCAGACCCAGGGTGACGTTCTGCAATGCGCTCAGGTGAGGGAACAGATTGAACTGCTGGAACGCCATGCCGGTCATCGCGCGATGCCGGGCAATGACTTTCTCGGGGTGGCGCACCCGCTTGCCGTCGACTTCGTCATAGCCGATGGATTCGCCGTCGAGCACAATCTGTCCGCCCTGGAATTCTTCCAGCATGTTCACGCAGCGCAGCAGCGTGGTCTTGCCCGAACCGCTGGAGCCGATCAGCGTGACCACGTTGCCGCGCTGCATGCTC
This sequence comes from Pseudomonas sp. NFACC32-1, assembly GCF_900101215.1. Taxonomy (NCBI): domain Bacteria; kingdom Pseudomonadati; phylum Pseudomonadota; class Gammaproteobacteria; order Pseudomonadales; family Pseudomonadaceae; genus Pseudomonas; species Pseudomonas sp. NFACC32-1. Next base: position 623,233 of record NZ_FMUL01000001.1, on the reverse strand, counting down.
AGGTCCACGCCCTTGAGCACTTCCAGCGGGCCGTATTGCTTGCGCAGGCCGCGAATATCCAGCAATGGCTGGGAATGGGATGAGGTCGAAACGTCAGTCATGGCAAGGCCACCCGCTTTTCAATATGCCGACCGAGCAGCTCGATGGCGTAATTGATGATGAAAAAGAGAAAACCGGCGAACAGGTAAAACTCCAGGGTCATGAAAGTCCGGGCGATGATCTGCTGGGTGCTGAGCAGCAGCTCGGCCACACCGATCACCGACAACAGAGTCGAAGCCTTGACGATCTCGGTGGAAGAATTGACCCAGGTCGGCAATATCTGCCGCAGCGCCTGGGGCAACAGCACATAAGCCAGGGCCTGGTAGAACGTCAGGCCAATGGCCTGGCTCGCCTCCATCTGTCCACGGGGCAAGGCCTGCAAGGCACCGCGCACGATCTCGGCCACGTGGGAGCCGCAAAACAGCGTCAGGCCCAGGACTCCCGCCTGGAACGCACCGATCTGCCAGCCCAGGGCCGGAGCCATGTAGAAGCAGGCCAGCACCAGCACGAATACCGGCGTGCCACGGATCAGGTCGACGTAGAAACGAAACGGCGCGCGCATCCAGGCCCGGCCATAGGTCAGCACCAGACCGGCAACCAGGCCGATCAAGGTGCCCAGCAAAATCGCCAGCACCGAACACTGTACGCTGGTCAGGAAACCGCTCCACAGGGTGTCCCGGGCGACCCACAACTCATGCAACCAACTGGGGGATTCGTACATGGAACACTCCTAACGGCGGATCGCCAGGCGCTGCTCGAAATAGCGCAGCACCATGGCAATGAGGTAACAGGCCGCGACATACAGGGCCGTGGTCACCAGCCAGGTTTCGATCACCCGGTAGCTCTCCACGTTGATCTTGCGCGCGTAATAGGTCAGCTCCGGCACGGCGATCGCCGCCGCCAGGGAGGTGTCCTTGAACAGCGAGATGAAGTTGTTCGACAAGGCTGGCAACACGTTGCGCAGCATCACCGGCACCGTGACATAGGCCTTCACCTGCCATTCGCCCAGGCCGATGGCCAGCCCCGCTTCGCGCTGGCCCTTGTGAATGCTCAGCAGCCCGCCGCGAAACACCTCCGTCAGGTAGGCCCCGGCATACAGCGACAGGGTGATGACGAACGACGGCAGCTTGTCCAGGCGCACCCCCAGGCTCGGCAAGGCGAAGTAGATCAACAGGATCAGCACCAGGATGGGCGTGTTGCGGATCACCGTGACATACACCGATGCCAGCACCCGCAGGACACGATGTTTGCTCAGCAGCGCGAACGCCATGGCCAGGCCGATCACGCAACCGATGGCGATCGACACCAGCGCCAGGGAAAGCCCCAGCCCGAGCCCCGCCAGCAAGGTGTCGAAATCGCGCCAGACGGCGGCAAAGTTCAACTGATAATTCATGGTCGGCAGTACCTTCGACGGGGCGCCTGGAAGTGGCGCCCCGGGCTCACAGGGTCATTTGTATTCAACAGGGAAGCCGATGGCCGGCGACGGCAGTTCCACGCCGAACCACTGCTTGAACGACGCGGCATAGGTGGGGAACTCCACACCGGTCATGGCTTCATGCAAGGTGGTGTTGACGAAGTTCAGCCAGTCCTGGTCGCCACGCTTGACCGCGCAGGCATAGGTCTGCGGGCTCCAGGCGTAGGCCGGGCTGCGATAACGGCCGGGGTTCTGCACCATCAGGTACTTGACCGAAGACTGGTCGGTGGCGGCGGCATCGGCGCGGCCGGAGTTCACCGCCTGGTACATCAGGTCGACACTGTCGTACTGATCGACCCTGGCCTTGGGCAGCGCCTGGTGCACCAGTTCCTCGGCATACACGTTCTGCAGCACGGCCACGGTGACGTCGTCGCCGGCCGCCTTCAGGTCCTCGATTTCCTTGTACTTGCTGTTGGCCGGCAGCAGCAGGCCGACGCCTTCGCGATAGTACGGCAAGGTGAAGGCCACCTGCTGGGCGCGGCTGGCGGTGACGGTGATGAACTGGCAGCTCATGTCGACCTTGTCGGTCAGCAGGTTGGGAATCCGCGCATCGGACGACTGCACCACGAACTCGACTTTCTCCGGGTCATTGAACAGGCCCTTGGCGACCATTCGTGCGATATCGATATCGAAACCCTGCAACTTGCCATCCGCTCCCTGGAAGTGCCACGGCGCATTGGTACTGCCCGTGCCCACGATCAATTTCCCGCGTTGCAGCACGCTGTCCAGCTTGCTGTCAGCCGCCTGGGCGACACCCATGGCGGCCGTCGTGGCCGCGAAGAGAAAAACACACGCTTTGAACAAGGAAGGTCGGCATTGCATGGCAAGCACTCCAGGTGAGTTTATTCCGTTATAGCGGAACTTGGTATGTAACAACGGAATAGACAGCAGAAAGTGTGCCACAGGCTTGCAGTCACGCTTGATAAAAAATGGAAAGCGATTGAAATCAGGAGGTTGGAAGAACCGAGTGCCCGGGAACGCTCGCGGACCGCCGGCACGCTTGCTACCGTTGGCTACGGCGCCCGGGTACCAAGGCCCCAAACAGAGTATTTGCTATCCGTTTCGCACTGAAACAGAGCAGGCCACCTGTCGACTCTGACAGTAGCGATGCCCCGCCGGGTTCCTTATCGTTCCTGTCACCTCGGGGTAAAAGGGAGGCGGCCATGAGTTCGCTCATTACTCACGTAGCGTCACATCAGGACTACCGCAAGGCCCTCAGGACCTGGCGCCCGGTGATCTTCTATTTTGGCCATCCACACTGCTACGCCTGCGGCTGGGCCGAACCGGTGTTCTGCAAGGTGGCCGAGGCGTTCCAGGATCGAGCCATCATCTACAAATTGAGCACCCACGAGTCGCCCCGGCACCCGGAAGTCAGCGGAACACCGACCGTGCTTTTCTATAAGGATGGGAAGTTGTGCCTCAAACTCAAGGGCATCGGTGACCAGCCTTCGCTGATGCGCCACTTTGCCGAACACGTCGGCCGGACAAAACCGCGGCGCTCGTTTCCCCCGACGTGTCATGACGTGAATTGGCTGCGGCAGCGGTTTCAGAATTTGTGCACTGCAGGTCGAGGGCGAGCGCTGATGAAGATGCGGGTGACGTTCCGATAACAATAGGAGCGAGCCCGCGACGGCGGCGGGTCAGCCAATGGTGATGCCCACCGGCCTGACGCTATCGCGAGCAAGCTCGCTCACACAATGGTTCGGCGGTGCGCCTGGTCTATTTGCGCTTGTAGCTCTTGCTGCCGCCCGGCGTGAGGCAATAAACCCCACCCCGAGGCCCGACGCAGTAGTGACCACTGCCGCACGGGCACCCGTCGGAGGACTTGAGCAGCGATTGCGGGCGAGCTTCGTTACGGATTCCCAACATGGCAGAGCAAGATTTTTTCGAGGCGCTGATGGAGCCGTCGTTGCACAGGAAGGTATCGCCATCACACCCGGCGATACCACCCTTGCGTCCGGAACACGGCGTATTGGCGGCGAAGGCTGATGCAGACAGGGACACCAGGAGAATCGCGATAGCGATGCGAAGCGGGCCGGACGTTCCGTGATAAAGGCTCATGACAGCATTCCTGGCTGATCGATGGCCTGATGATATCACGTCATCAATACTGCGCTACCGCCCGCCGAATCTCACCCTGGACAACATCCGCAGGTCACCCTCGCGGTAATAGTCATCACTCCAACTGTCATCCACCGCCAACGGCTTGACCTGCTTGAGCGCAAGTTTCTTGGCGAAATAACGGAAGCGGTAATGCTCGTAGAAACGCAGCAGCTCCAGTCCGTAGCGGTCGGCCAGGTCGGTATCGCCCTGGATGATGAGGTAGTTCTCATCGTTGCCACTGCTGGCCGCGGCGCTCAGGTTGTGACTGCCGCTGATGATGGTGGGCGTGTCGCTGGTGAAGTCGGTGACAACGGCCTTGGTGTGCACCAGCAGGTTGCCTTTCTGACCTTTCTTGTTTTCCTTGAGCCAGCCCTCCAGGCCGGTATTGAGCAGTGCCGTGGCAGCGAACTCAGCGGTGCGGTCGGCATGGAAACCGGTGATACGGCTGGTGGTGTTCTGCAGGCCATAACGCAAGATGTCGTCGTTGGGCTGGCCGAGCAAGGCATCGAGGATCCGATCGGGCAGGACAAAGGCGGTGACGAACAGCAGGTCCTTGCGCGCCGCCTCGATGATGTCGACGAAACGATCAAGGTCGCCCCCTCCCGTCCGTGGAGAGAAGCCGACGAACAGCGGCTCCCCGGGCTTCATGGGGTTGTTGCGGTTCAGCCACTCACGCGTGGCATCGACATCATCGGGGGCCTCCCAGATCTGTTCGAACACCTGGCGGTAGCTGTCGCTGACCCGTGGGTCGTCCAGCACATGCACGACATTCGCCTGGCGATAAACGCCGTTGGCGGTGAAGTTGGTGCTGCCGCACAACACGGCCTCCGGCTGCAACGCCCCGCGGTCATCGATCTTGCTCAGCACGATGAACTTGTCATGGAAGATGTTGTGGGTGACTCGCCCGCGCTTGTTGGCCGGCGGCAATCGTTCCAGGTTGGCTTCGTTACGCAGTGTGGTGTCGTCGCCCGGTTCGGCGTGGTACAGCACCCGCACCCGCGCGCCACGGGCAAACGCGGCATTGACCGCATCGACGATCACGGGCAACTCGTATTCGTAGATGGCCACATCCAGCGCCCAGGTGGCGTCCAGCGCCCGGTCGATGAAGCCGGTCAAGCGTCCCAGCAGGCCGTTCTCCAGCCAGCGACGCGGCGCGTCGGGCCAATCGTCGATGGACAGGTGCTTGTTGGCATCGATCAAGGCGTCCAGCTCGGGGAACTTGCGCTGGAAAGCCTGGCTGGCGGCCACCGCACGATTGAAGATGACCCGCTGGTTGGCGGGCATTGCGTCGTCGCTGGTGATGGTGACTTCCAGCGACTCCCCCAGTTGCGGTGCCTTGTAACTGCCATAGGCCAGGTGCACCCGATAATGAAGCGTCACCCCAGGGTTGACGGCGTAGTCGGCCCAGCGAAATTTCTGCAACGGGGCCTTGTCGCTGGGCGTGGCGTGGAACTGGGGAAAGGTATGGGCCGTGTCGGGAAAGGTCAGGCTGTTGAACAGGAACAGCCAGGGTTTGTCACCCTGCTGCTTCTCGATGGCGAAACCCAGCAAACCCTTGCGCCGTGATTCGGCCAGGTCCATGGCCAGTAGCACACCGTTGGTCCCGGCATAGGCCTTGACCCGGAAATCGTCCTGGGCATTGGTGACGAGTACGCGCATGGTTCACTCCTGTGGGGGGCTGCTCGAGCATAGTGCAGTGAAACGGGTCAGGTGGGCAGGTCATGGGAACCGAGGGGATGCCATCGCGAGCAAGCTCGCTCCCACAAGGGCCCGGGGTGTTCATCATTCATGTGTTCACAACAAAACCCGTGTGGGAGCGAGCTTGCTCGCGATGGGGCCCTGACAGTCACAGAACCTTTCAATCAGCCTCATCGATATGCCGATACTCAGCCTGCAACTGCCCCGCCAACTGCCGGGCCCGGCCCAGGCGGATCGGGCCGCGCTCGATGTCGATCAACAGGCACGGACAATCCAGGGGCGACAGCGACAGCCCCTCCTTCACGCGCCCATCGGTCATCACCAGCACCCGCTGTCGCTCTGCAGGGAAGCGCTTGCGCCGGGCCGTCAACCAGCGTCCGGCCTCGCTCAACGCAGCCAGCAACGGCGTACCGCCACCGGCGCCCAGGCCATCGAGCCAGTGGCGCAGACCCGCCGAGGCCTTGAGCCCTTGCACCTGCCAGTTCGGCTGCGTGCCACTGGCCGTCAACAGCGCCAGGCGGGCCCGCTGCCGGTAGGCGTCGTCGAACAATTGCGCCAACAAGCCTTTGCCGTCACTCAAGGCCCGATGACGACGGGTCGAGGCCGAGGCATCCACGATCACCAGCCAGAGTTCGTGAGGCGCACGGTGACGCTCGTGCCAACGCAGGTCCTGGCGCAAGCGTGGACGCCCCTGGAGCAGGGTCCTTGGCCAATTCACCGCGCCGCCAGACGCCGTTTTGCTGCGGCCCTGGCGCCCCTGCTCCAGGTGCCCTGCCCGGGGTCCGGCATCCGCCCCCGCGCTGGCACGAGGGCGGATGCCTAGGGCTTTTTTGGCCACCCCGGCACGTCGCGTCGGGTACCGGTCGGCAGTGCCCGGGGCGGCAGATCCCCCCACTGGCCTTGGCCTCCCCGGGGTTCGGTTGCGCGCTCGCCAGGCGCAGGCGGCGGGGAAGGCGCAGCGGCCGGATCCGTCCGTTCGCGCCGACGATGACGCAAGGCAAATTCAGCGACCGCGTCGATGTCGTCGACGGCGATGGCCTGCGCGCCACGCCAAGCGGCATGGGCACGGGCGGCACGCAGCCAGACCAGGTCGGCGCGCAGGCCATCGACCCCAGCGGCAAAACAGCGCTCGGTAATCAGCGCCAGGGACGCATCGTCCAGGGCAATGGCCGGCAACAGGTCGCGGGCCTGCTGGCAACGATCGCGCAGGTGCTGCTGGGCCTGCGACCACTCGGCGCAGAACGCCACCGGATCGCTGTCGAAATCCAGCCGCCGTCGAATGATCTGCCCACGCTCCGCCGGTGCGGTATGCCCGTGGAGCGCCACGTTCAGGCCGAAGCGATCGAGCAGTTGCGGGCGCAGTTCGCCCTCTTCCGGGTTCATGGTGCCGATCAGCACGAAACGCGCCGGATGCCGATGGGAAATGCCGTCGCGCTCGATCACGTTGGTACCGCTGGCGGCCACATCCAGCAGCAGGTCCACCAGATGGTCGGGCAGCAGGTTCACCTCATCGACGTACAACACACCACCGTCGGCCTTGGCCAGCACGCCGGGGGAAAACTGCGCCCGACCCTCGCCCAGGGCCGCGTCCAGATCGAGGGTGCCCACCAGTCGCTCTTCCGTGGCGCCCAGGGGCAAGGTGACGAACTGACCGCTGGCCAACAGGTCCGCCAGGCCCCGGGCCAGGGTGGACTTGGCCATGCCCCGCGGCCCTTCGATCAGCACGCCGCCAATCCTGGGATCGATGGCGGCCAGGCACAGCGCCAGCTTCAGGTCATCGGCGCCGACCACGGCGCAGAGGGGGAAATGGGGTTGGGTCATATCTGATTCTCAAGGGTGGTCGATAACGTCAATACGAACAGAGTACCTGGCCGGCTGGCTGGACAATCAGCCATCCTCCTCGATGTCCAACAGCAAATTCTCCAACGCTTCGCGATACTCCCCCGGGTCCTGCCACATCCCTCGCTGCTGGGCTTCGAGCATGCGCTCGGTCATGTCCCGCAGGGCGTCGGGGTTGTGCTGGCGAATGAATGCCTGGGTGTGCGGATCGAGCAGGTAGGCATCGGCCAGCAATGCGTACTGGTGATCATCGATCAACTGCGTAGTGGCGTCGAAGGCGAACAGGTTGTCCACCGTCGCCGCCAGTTCGAACGCACCTTTGTAGCCGTGGCGCTTGACTCCGTCGATCCACTTCGGGTTGACGGCCCGGGAACGGATGACGCGGTTGAGCTCTTCTTTCAGGGTGCGGATCCTTGGCAGGTCCGGCTGGCTGTGATCGCCATGATAGCTGGCTGCGGTTTCGCCGCTGAGGGTCTCCACCGCCGCCAACATGCCGCCCTGGAACTGGTAGTAATCGTTGGAATCGAGCAGGTCGTGCTCGCGGTTGTCCTGGTTCTGCAGCACCGCTTGCACCTGGCTCAGGCGTCGGGAGAACTGCTCCCGGGCGGCGGTGCCTTCATCGCTGCCGCCATAAGCGTAGCCGCCCCAGTTCAGGTAAACCTCGGCCAGGTCTTCGCGACTCTGCCACAGGCGGCCGTCCACGGCGCCCTGCACGCCGGCGCCATAGGCCCCGGGCTTGGCCCCGAAGATCCGCCAGCCGGCCTGGCGCGCTGCCACTTCCGGATCCAGGCCCGACGCTGACAGGGCTTCGCGTTCGCCACGGACCTTGGCCGCCAGGGGGTTCATGTCATCCGGCTCGTCGAGGGCGGCGACAGCCTGGACCGCGGCATCGAACAGGCGGATCAGGTTGGCGAACGCGTCGCGGAAGAAGCCAGACACCCGCAACGTCACATCGACACGCGGCCGGTCCAGCAGGCTCAACGGCAGGATCTCGAAATCATCGACCCGCTGGCTGCCTGTGGCCCACACCGGCCGCACGCCCATCAGGGCCATGGCCTGGGCAATGTCGTCGCCGCCGGTGCGCATAGTGGCGGTGCCCCACACCGACAGGCCGAGCTGGCGCAGGTGATCACCGTGATCCTGCAGGTGCCGCTCGAGAATCAGGTTGGCCGATTGGAAGCCGATCCGCCACGCCGTGGTGGTGGGCAGGTTACGCACGTCCACCGAGAAGAAATTGCGCCCGGTGGGCAGCACGTCCAGGCGCCCGCGACTCGGCGCACCGCTTGGCCCGGCCGGCACGAAGCGCCCGCCGAGGGCATCGAGCAGACCGCGCATTTCCGCCGGACCGCAGGCATCCAGGCGCGGCGCCACGACCTCGCGCAGGTGCTCGACAATGCTGCTCACCGTCTCCCAGCCTGGCACGTCCAACCCCTCGACCGCGCCGTCCAGGGCCCGTTCGATCAACTGCGCTGCGAACAGCTCCAGGCGTTCGCGGGTATCGCCGACGGTACGCCAGGCCTGGTCGCTGACCTGACACAATGCCTGCGGACGACCGCCGCCCCAAGGCTCGGCCAAGGCGCAATCCAGGGGGTCGAAGCCCAGCTCGAACGCCCTGGCCAGGGCCCGCAGCAGACTGGACTGCGCACCCTTGCCGTCGCCACGGGGAATGCGCAACAACGCCAGCAACGTGTCGATGCGCAACCGCCCGGCAGGGGATTGACCGAAGACATGCAGCCCGTCGCGGATCTGCGATTCCTTCAAGTCGCACAGGTAGGTGTCCAGGCGCGGCAGCCAGATCGCGGCGTCGGCGTCGCTGTCCAGGGCCGCGTCAAGTTGCAGCTCGCGATCGATGTGGGTCTCGCGCACCAGGCCGAGAATGTCCCGCTGCAGCTCCCGGGCCCGACGCGGATCCAGCAGTTGCGCCTCGTAGTACTCGTCGGCCAGCAACTCCAGGTTACGCAACGGCCCGTAGGTTTCGGCCCGGGTCAGGGGCGGCATCAAATGATCGATGATCACCGCCTGGGTACGGCGCTTGGCCTGGGCGCCCTCGCCCGGATCATTGACGATGAACGGATAGATGTTCGGCAACGGTCCCAGCAGCGCGTCCGGCCAGCAATTCTCCGACAGCCCGACGCCCTTGCCGGGCAGCCACTCGAGGTTGCCGTGCTTGCCGACATGAATGACCGCATGGGCGCCATAGGCGTGGCGCAGCCAGAAATAGAACGCCAGGTAACCATGGGGCGGCACCAGGTCCGGGTCGTGGTACACCGCGCTCGGATCGACCTGATACCCCCGGGCCGGCTGGATGCCGACGAACGTCAGGCCCAGGCGCAGGCCGGCGATCATCAGTCGCCCCTGGCGAAACATCGGATCCTTGTCGGGGGTGCCCCAGCGCTCCAGCACGGCCTGGCGGTTGGACTCGGGCAACGCATCGAACATCGCCCGATAGGCATCGAGGGACAGGCTCTGGTGACACGGGCGCAGATCGAGGCTGTCCAGGTCGTTGCTGACCCCGCCGAGCAATTGCTGGATCAGCGCCGTGCCGCTGGCGGGCAATTGCGCTGGCAGCGGATAACCCTCGGCATGCAAGGCGCGCAGGATGTTCAGCGCCGCCGCCGGCGTGTCCAGGCCGACGCCGTTGCCGATGCGTCCATCCCGGGTCGGATAGTTGGCGAGAATCAGGGCTACACGTTTTTCCGCGTTGGGCAGACGCGCCAGGTCGGTCCAGCGCCGCGCCAGCTCGGCAACGAAATCCATGCGCTCGGGCACCGCCCGGTAGCAGACCACGTCGCTCTGGCTGAGCTCACTGCGCCAGGCCAGGTCCTTGAAACTGATGGGGCGACTGATGATCCGCCCGTCCAGCTCCGGCAAGGCAATGTGCATCGCCAGGTCCCGCGGGCCCAGGCCCTGCTCGCTGGCACGCCAGCCGGGCTCGTTGTCCTGGGCGCAGATCGCCTGGATCACCGGGACGTTGCGACGAAACGGGCGCAGGTGCGGTGCTTCGGGACTGGATTGGGCAAATCCCGTGGTGTTGAGGATCACCCCGGCCTCTGCCTCGTCGAGCCAGTCCTGCACCATGGCCAGGCAACCGGGCTCCTTGAGGCTCGCCACGGCCATCGGTAGCGGGTTGAGCCCCGCCGCTTGCAAACGCTGGCAGAACCCATCGATGAACGCGGTATTCGCCGCTTGCAGGTGGGAGCGATAGAACAGCACCGCCGCCACCGGTTGTCCGGCCTGCCAGTCGGCTCGCCAGTCAGCGAGGCTGGCCTGGTTGTGCGTGGGGTGATAGATCGCCGTGCGTGGCAGGGCCTGCGGTTCGCCCCATGGATAATCGCGACCGAACCATTGGCTGGCGAGGTTATGGAACAGGTCCAGGGCATTGCCCAGTCCGCCCTGGCGCAAGAACTGCCAGAGACGGTCGCGGTCCTCGACGGGGACGTTGCTCAGGTCGCTGAGTTCCGGATCAGGACGATCGTCCCCCGGGACCAGGATCAGCTTCACCCCGCGTCCGGCCAATGCCATCAGCCGTTCGATGCCGTAGCGCCAATAGCCGATACCGCCGTGCAGCGACAGCAGGATGACCTTGGCGTGGCGTAGCACGTCTTCGAAGTACAGGTCCACCGAGGCGTGGTTCTGCACCTGCATCGGGTTGGCGAGGCGAAACTCGGGATAATCGCCTGGCAACTGCTTCGCCGCTTCGGCCAGCAGCGCCAGGCTGGAGTCGCCACTGCACAGGATCACCAGCTCGGCGGGGGTCTGCCCCAGGTCGGCAATGTTGTCATCGGACACAAAACCGCCGGGCTGGGTCCTGAGCAGGTGCATGGGTCAGGCGCCGAGGGCGGCGCGCAACTGCGCTTCGAGCAGCCCGGCATCCAGGGCCTGGCCAATCAGGACCAGGCGAGTGACCCGCGCTTCATCCGCGCCCCACTGGCGATCGAAATGCTTGTCGAAGCGCGTACCGACGCCCTGGACCAACAGCCGCATCGGCTTGTTCGGAATCGCCGCGAAGCCTTTGACCCGCAGCACGCCGTGCTGGACCACCAGTTGGGTCAGGGCATCGAGCAACAGACTTTCGTCGGCCTGGGGCAGCTCGATGGAGATGGAGTCGAAGGCGTCATGATCGTGGTCGTCATCGTCGCCGTCGTGGTGATGGTCGTGATGGCTATGGCGACCGTCGATGTGCTCTTCGGAACCTGCGCCGAGGCCGATCAGCACATCCAGGGGCAGGCGTCCGCTGCTGGCTTCGATGACCTTGACTGCCGGCGGCAGCTCTTCGGCCACCTCCAGGCGGACCTTCGCCAGGTCGTCGGGGCTGATCAGGTCGGCCTTGTTGAGAATCACCAGGTCGGCGCTGGCCAGTTGATCGGCGAACAGCTCATGCAGCGGTGACTCGTGGTCCAGGTTCGGATCGAGTTTGCGCTGGGCGTCCACCTGGTCGGGGAAGGCGGCGAAGGTACCGGCGGCCACGGCCGGGCTGTCGACCACGGTGATCACCGCGTCGACGGTGCAGGCACTGCGGATTTCCGGCCATTGGAAGGCCTGGACCAACGGCTTGGGCAGGGCCAGGCCGGAGGTTTCGATCAGGATGTGATCGAGATCGCCACGCCGGGCCACCAGCTCGCGCATGACCGGGAAGAACTCTTCCTGGACCGTGCAGCACAGGCAACCGTTGGCCAGTTCGTAGACGCGGCCGTTGGCCTCTTCCTCGGTGCAACCGATGGAGCACTGCCTGAGGATCTCGCCGTCGATGCCCAGTTCGCCGAACTCGTTGACGATCACGGCGATACGACGCCCCTGGGCGTTGTCGAGCATGTGCCGCAGCAGGGTGGTCTTCCCCGAGCCGAGGAAACCGGTGACGATGGTGACGGGAAGCTTGGCCAGTGTTTTCATCGGATGCCCTTTGGCAAGGTGGCGGGCAAACGGGACGACAACCGCTGGCACAGGCGTGCGCGGAAGATTTCGCCACCGGATCACCCCGCCCGGTTGTAGTGAGAATCTGTGTCGAGGCAGGTCTCCTGGCTGACGGTGGGCCAGTCATCCGACTGGCAATTGCTGCGCCTTCCCGCGCACCCCGGATAAAGGGCATGCACAGTGGCCTTGCAGAAACATCACCGTTCACAGTTGCGGGGGCAGCCGCGGCTTGGACCGCGTTCCCTTCTTAGCTTCGGCGCAGGCCGAAGAACCTCGAAGGCGCAAGGCTACGCAGGGTGTGGGGACGGGTCAATCTCCGCAAGTAAGTTATGCGGTGTCCTTACCGCCGCCATCGCGAGCAGGCTCGCTCCCACATCGGATCCCGCAGCCCCCCTGTGGGGGCGAGCTTGTTCGCGACGGGCTGCGCAGCGGCCCCCTGTGCATTGACGGCCCCACCCCACCCATGCTCTCCTGTGCGCCTAGTTACGGGTGCCCTTCACAGGGTGAAACGGGAAACCGGTGAATCGTGTGCTTTACTCCAAAGCCACGTCAGTCCGGTGCTGCCCCCGCAACGGTAAGCGAGCGAAGCGTCTGAACCACTGTGTCCCCGGACATGGGAAGGTGACGCTTGCAGGCCAGGCACGAGCCCGGCACCTCGCGAGCCCGGAGACCGGCCCATGACTCAAGCATCAACAAACCCGCGGTGGGCGGGCGCTGTTCGAACCTCGGCGGTCTTTCGCCCGGGGTCTCATTGCGCTCGCATCCCCCACGGAACAAAAACAGAGGGAAGCGCCATGTCGACCATCAGCAGCACCGCCCGCACCGCCAGCAGCACCACCACCCTGAGCCAACGCCTGAGCGCCGCGATCCTGGCTTCGATCCTGGGTGCGGGGCTGGTCTATTTCGCCGGCTTCTCTCACATCGAAGCGGTGCACAACGCCGCCCACGATACCCGCCACAGCGCCGCCTTCCCCTGCCACTGAGAACTGACGACATGATCAAGCGTATCGCGCAGACCGCCGGTTTCAGCGGCTTGCTGGCCGCCCTGCTGCTGACCCTGTTGCAGAGCTTGTGGGTATCGCCACTGATTCTCCAGGCGGAAACCTTCGAGAAGGCTCCGGCGTCCGAGGTCCATGAGCACACCGACGGCGTTGCCCACACTCACGATGCCGAGGCGTGGGAGCCGGAAGACGGCTGGCAGCGCGTGCTGTCCACCACTGGCGGTAACCTGGTGGTCGCCGTGGGTTTTGCCCTGATGCTCGCGGGCCTGTACACCTTGCGCGCACCGACTCGCACCTCCCAGGGCCTGCTCTGGGGCCTGGCCGGTTACGCCACTTTCGTCCTGGCACCGACCCTTGGCCTGCCCCCGGAGTTGCCCGGCACCGCGGCGGCCGACCTGACCCAGCGGCAGATGTGGTGGATCGGCACTGCGGCGTCCACGGCGGTGGGCATCGCCCTGATCGCCTTCGGCAGGCATTGGCTGCTCAAGCTGTTGGGGGTCGCGACCTTGCTGGTGCCTCACCTCATCGGCGCGCCACAACCTGAAGTCCACTCGATGCTGGCGCCCGAAGCCCTGGAAAGCCAGTTCAAGATCGCCTCCCAGGTCACCAACATCGCCTTCTGGCTGGCCCTGGGCCTGATCAGCGCCTGGCTGTTTCGCCGTGACGGTCAAGCCCACCACGACGCATGAGCACCGGGTCGATACTGGTGATCGGCCTGGGCTGTCAGCGCGGTTGCCCGGCCAGCACGCTGCGGGCCTTGCTCGAAGAGACGTTGTTGGCCCACGGCATCGAACTTCACCAAGTGCGGGCCCTGGCCAGCATCGACCTCAAGCGTGACGAGCCCGGGCTGCTGGAACTGGCCGGGCAACTGGCACTGCCGCTGACGTGCTTGAGTGCCGAACAGTTGGCCGGTTACGAGCAGCGGCTCAGTCATCGCTCCGAGATCGCCTTCGAGCGAACCGGTTGCTACGGCATCGCCGAAAGCGCCGCCCTGGCCTTGGCCGACCAATTGGGCACGAAACCCGCAACCCTGCTGATCCCCCGTCAAACAGGCCCCATGAGCACGTTGGCATTGGCGGTCGTGGCGTAAATCCCGATAATCGCCGTCCAGGATCATGAGCGATCTTCATATGGGCGACGCTCACCCCACCTTCCACAGGAGCCGGTCATGACCGTGTACTTCATCGGCGCCGGCCCCGGCGATCCGGAACTGATCACCGTCAAGGGCCAGCGCTTGATCCGCAGTTGCCCGGTGATCATCTACGCCGGCTCCCTGGTGCCGAGCGCCGTGCTCGATGGCCATTGCGCCGAACAAGTGGTCAACAGTGCCGAACTGCACCTGGAACAGATCGTCGGGCTGATGGAAACCGCCCACCGCAAAGGTCAGGACGTGGCCCGGGTGCACTCCGGCGACCCAAGCCTGTACGGCGCCATCGGTGAGCAGATTCGTTGCCTGCGGGCACTTGGCATTCCATTCGAGATCATCCCGGGCGTGACCGCGACCTCAGCCTGCGCAGCCCTGCTGGGCAGCGAACTGACCTTGCCGGATATCTCCCAGAGCGTGATCCTCACCCGTTACGCCGATAAATCCCCGATGCCTGCTGGGGAAGAACTGGGCAATCTGGCACAGCACCGGGCGACCATGGCGATTCACCTGGGGGTCAATCACCTGGAAAAGATCGTCGACGAACTGCTGCCCCACTACGGCGGCGACTGCCCGATTGCGGTGATCCACCGGGCGACGTGGCCGGATCAGGATTGGGTGGTGGGGACGTTGGCGGATATCGCCGGGAAGGTCCAGGCCAAGGGTTTGCGCCGAACGGCGTTGATCCTGGTGGGACGGGTGCTGGGCAATGATGTGTTCAGCGAATCGTCGCTGTACCGCGCCGGGCATGCGCATCTCTACAGGCCTTGACGTAGCCAACCCAGATCCCACAGGGACGGGGGTACAGGCTGACGGCAGAAACTATTGTGGCGAGGGAGCTTGCTCCCCCGCCACACACAATCCGCGGCGAACACGTATTCAGTAGTAGGCGTTTTCTTTCTGCGTATGGTCGGTCACGTCGCGCACGCCCTTGAGCTCCGGGATGCGCTCGAGCAAAGTGCGCTCGATGCCTTCCTTGAGGGTCACGTCGGCCTGGCCGCAGCCCTGGCAGCCGCCACCGAACTGGAGCACGGCGATGCCGTCTTCCACCACATCGATCAGCGACACCTGGCCGCCGTGGCTGGCCAGCCCTGGGTTGATCTCGGTTTGCAGGTAGTAGTTGATGCGCTCATTGATGGGACTGTCGGCGTTGACCATCGGAACCTTGGCGTTCGGCGCCTTGATGGTCAGCTGGCCACCCATGCGGTCGGTGGCATAGTCCACCACCGCGTCGTCCAGGAACGCTTCGCTGAAGGAATCGATGTAGGCGGTGAAGCTCTTGAGCCCCAGCGCGGTGTCTTCGGGCTTTTCTTCACCTGGCTTGCAATAGGCGATACACGTCTCTGCGTACTGGGTGCCAGGCTGGGTGATGAAGATGCGGATCCCGATTCCCGGGGTGTTCTGCTTGGACAGCAGGTCGGCCAGGTAATCGTGGGCGGCATCGGTAATGGTTATGGCGGTCATGGGAACTCCTCGCAGGCTTGCCGGCAGTTTACGCCAATCAGGGCGCCGGACAAAGTCCCAGTATTTTTGTCGGGAAAGCACCCGGCGCCGCAAGGTCTGCCGCCGGGCGCGCCCATCAGAGGTTCTGGTAGCGATTCATATCCAGCACCCCCTCCTCCAGGGGCTCCGTTTCCTGGATATAACGACTCAGATCGTGGAAGTAGTACCAGAATTGCGGGTGACTGCGACGAATGCCCCAGCGCTCGACAATCCGCTCGAAAGCCTGGGGATCCTCGGCATGCTCCATGGCCTCGACGAACGCCGGCACTTGCCCGGCCGGAATGTTGAACATGAAGTTGGGGTAGCTGCTGAGCACGCCGGGGTACACCGTCAGGGTGTCCAGCCCAGGCTGGTAACGCATCGCTTCACCCAGCAGGAACGCCACATTGCTGTGGGCGCGGTTGCGCAGCAGGCTGTAGACCTCCCGCCGGCCACTGGCGGTCTCGATGCGCAGCATGGTCGCCTCGGGCAAGTGGTGGATCACGCCAAGCCCCGCTGCCGGCCTTGAAACCAGGCGACTGAGGGCCTGTTCGGCGCTCTGCAGGTCCGGGTCGATGTTCGGACGCGAGCAATAAGCGCCGTCGCAACGATTGATCGGGTCGGGCCGCGCGTTCAGCTCTCCGTAACGGAGCAGCAATTGCCGGGCGAAATCCCGCTTGGGGTCACGCTCGTCAAGCTTGAGCGCGGTCGGCTTGTCGTTGTCGATGGCCTCGTAATCCAGCCACATCTTGAATTTGCCGCCGGACTGGTACCAGTCATCCAGGTAGCCTTCCCGCGAATCGGCAGGCATCAGGCGCAGGAAGTTCTGTTCCGCGCCGTTGCGGATCAGGTCGAAGTAGAGCCGGGTCTGGGCCTGGTGGGAAACATTGCCGAACACATCGAAATTGACCGCCAACTGATAATAGGTGCGCTCCAGCAACGGGAAATCGAACAGCCACAAGGTTTGCGGCACGTCGCCAATCAGGCCCTTGGTGACCGAGGCACTGTCGAAGTGGCGAAAAATGCTCAGCAAGGCGTTGTCGTTGCCGGCCCACAGGTTCGACCAGCTCGGGGCCGGCACATCGGCGTAATTGTCCCGCCGCAAAGCTTCGTACTCGTTGCGCTTGTCGCGGTAATCGAGCCACAGGCTGAGGACGCTGCCCACGTCATCGTTCTGCCCTGGCATCGCCAGCAACGGCGTGGCCTGGCCGCGGTAGTTCGGGTCGGTGATGTAAAGGTCATGCTCAGGGGCCTGGAACAGGGCCCAGAAGTTGTCGCGAATCACATCCGTGGCAATCTGGCCCCGGCACACCGGGCCACGAATGAAGGTCCGGACGAAATACTCGGCACTGTCGAGCATGAACTGGTAGCGAGCCTGGGCCGGGATCGCCTCGAAGGTGGAGAACGGATTGGAACGGCGCTCCGGCCCGTAGCCCGGCAATGCCGTGACCTGCCAGTCGCCCTTGTAGAACAGGCTCTTGATCCGCGCCATCCTGGCCGCGCTCAACCCATAGGTGATGTGCGTCTTGTGCACGATCACCCCCTGCACCGGCCAGAGGCGGTAATAGAACCGGGTGCCGGGGTCGTCGTTCGGGCGTCGGGTGTTGATCAGGTCGATCGGCTGGCCGGACGGTGTGCGCGAACGCACCCACTGGAAGAAATGCCCCCGCTCGCCATCCTTGAAGTAGATGTGGGCCAAGAACCAGTGCTCGAACAGCCAGCGGGCAACCAGGCTTTCACGGGCGCCGGGGGCGTTGAGCAGGTTCTCCCATTGCAACACTTGCAGGGCTTCGGCGGCGCTTGGAGCCAGGGCTTGCTGGTCGACAGGCGCGCCGGAGGCCAGCCAACGCTGCAAGGTCTGGTATTGCTGGTCGGTCAGGCCCGTGACGGCCAGGGGCATGCCTTCCCTGGGGTGTGCCGCAGCGTATTGATCGAATTGCCCCGGCATGGGGCAACTGTTGTCCCGGTCGAGCCCCAGCACGATGTCTTGCGGCAGCTTGGCGTTGGGTTGCAACGGCGCGCCGTGCCCCAGCGCCAGCATCCGCGCCATCAATGCCGCCTGGCTGCCCTGGGCATCGAGCACCGAATAGAAGCCCTTGCGCTGCCAGGCGTGCGGACCGGAAGCGTCATAGAACAAGCGAGTGGGTACAGCGGCCTGGCGTCGCTCGCCGTCGTATACCGATAGCTTGCTGGCGCCCCGGGTGGCGCCTTCGGCACTGCCCAGGTTCAGTTGGCAGGCGGAGTCATAGCAGGCGTGGCACGCCACGCATTTCTCGGTAAAGATCGGCTGGATGTCGCGCGTGTAGGAAAGCGCTGAAACGGAATCCTTGGCTACTGCGTGAAATGACAACAGCAGCAACAGACTGCCGAATAAGACGCGGTACGGCATGTCTCGGTCCCTGGGAAATGATCCGGCGATTCTACCGGGCCAGCACTCCGATGCAAACATGAGCGATATTCATGTAAAAGCCAGTCGAGATCAAATCCTGCACAGGTTTGATATCATCCCGGCCTTCGCAATGGCTTTTTTTCCAGGTAGTCCTATGTCCGATCGCAGCGCTCGCCTTTATCTTCTCCAGCAGGCCCTCAAGGAACGTATCCTGATCCTTGACGGTGGCATGGGCACGATGATCCAGAGCTACAAGCTGGAGGAACAGGACTACCGCGGCAAACGCTTCGCCGACTGGCCGAGCGACGTCAAGGGCAACAACGACCTGTTGGTGCTGACCCGCCCCGACGTCATCGGCTCCATCGAAAAAGCCTACCTGGATGCCGGCGCCGACATCCTGGAAACCAACACCTTCAACGCCACCCAGGTCTCCCAGGCCGACTACGGCATGCAGGGCCTGGCCTACGAGCTGAACCTGGAAGGTGCGCGCCTGGCCCGCCAGGTAGCCGATGCCAAGACCCTGGAAACCCCGGACAAGCCGCGCTTCGTTGCCGGCGTGCTGGGCCCCACCAGTCGTACCTGCTCGCTGTCGCCGGACGTGAACAACCCCGGTTACCGCAACGTGACCTTCGACGAACTGGTGGAGAACTACACCGAGGCCACCAAGGGCCTGATCGATGGCGGCGCCGACCTGATCCTGATCGAAACCATCTTCGACACGCTGAACGCCAAGGCTGCGATCTTCGCCGTGCAGGGCGTATTCGAGGAATTGGGCGTCGAACTGCCGATCATGATCTCCGGCACCATCACCGACGCCTCCGGCCGCACCCTCTCCGGCCAGACCACCGAAGCCTTCTGGAACTCCGTGGCCCACGCCAAGCCGATTTCCGTAGGCTTGAACTGTGCCCTGGGCGCCAGTGAACTGCGGCCGTACCTGGAAGAGCTGTCGAACAAGGCCAACACCCACGTCTCGGCTCACCCGAACGCCGGCCTGCCCAACGAGTTCGGCGAGTACGACGAACTGCCGGCCGAGACCGCCAAGGTCATCGAGGAGTTCGCCCAGAGCGGCTTCCTGAACATCGTCGGCGGTTGCTGCGGCACCACGCCGGCGCACATCGAAGCCATCGCCAAGGCCGTGGCCGGCTACGCGCCGCGGCAGATCCCGGAGATCCCCCGAGCGTGCCGCCTGTCGGGCCTGGAACCGTTCACCATCGATCGCAACTCGCTGTTCGTCAACGTCGGCGAGCGGACCAACATCACCGGTTCCGCCAAGTTCGCCCGGCTGATCCGCGAGGACAACTACACCGAAGCCCTGGAAGTGGCGCTGCAGCAGGTCGAGGCCGGCGCCCAGGTGATCGACATCAACATGGACGAGGGCATGCTCGATTCGAAGAAGGCCATGGTGACCTTCCTCAACCTGATCGCCGGTGAACCGGACATCTCCCGCGTGCCGATCATGATCGACTCCTCCAAATGGGAAGTGATCGAAGCCGGTCTCAAGTGCATCCAGGGCAAGGGCATCGTCAACTCCATCAGCATGAAGGAAGGCGTCGAGCAGTTCATTCATCACGCCAAGCTGTGCAAGCGCTACGGCGCCGCCGTGGTGGTGATGGCCTTCGACGAAGCCGGCCAGGCCGACACCGAGGCGCGCAAGAAGGAAATCTGCAAGCGCTCCTACGACATCCTGGTCAACGAAGTCGGCTTCCCGCCGGAAGACATCATCTTCGATCCGAACATCTTCGCCGTCGCCACCGGTATCGAAGAGCACAACAACTACGCCGTGGACTTCATCAATGCCTGCGCCTATGTCCGCGACGAACTGCCGTACGCGCTGACCTCCGGCGGGGTGTCCAACGTGTCGTTCTCGTTCCGGGGCAACAACCCGGTGCGCGAGGCGATCCACTCGGTGTTCCTGCTGTACGCGATCCGCGCGGGCCTGACCATGGGCATCGTCAACGCCGGCCAACTGGAAATCTACGACCAGATCCCGGTGGAACTGCGCGATGCGGTGGAAGACGTGATCCTCAACCGTACCCCGGAAGGCACCGACGCCCTGCTCGCCATCGCCGACAAGTACAAGGGCGACGGCAGCGTCAAGGAAGCGGAAACCGAGGAGTGGCGCAACTGGGACGTCAACAAGCGCCTGGAACACGCGCTGGTCAAGGGCATCACCACCCATATCGTCGAAGACACCGAAGAGTCACGCCTGTCCTTCGCCCGCCCGATCGAAGTGATCGAAGGTCCGTTGATGGCCGGCATGAACATCGTCGGCGACCTGTTCGGCGCCGGCAAGATGTTCCTGCCCCAGGTGGTCAAGTCCGCCCGGGTGATGAAACAGGCGGTGGCCCACCTGATCCCGTTCATCGAGGCGGAAAAAGGCGACAAGCCGGAAGCCAAGGGCAAGATCCTGATGGCGACGGTCAAGGGCGACGTCCATGATATCGGCAAGAACATCGTCGGCGTCGTGCTGGGTTGCAACGGCTATGACATCGTCGACCTGGGTGTGATGGTGCCTGCCGAGAAGATCCTGCAGGTGGCCCGGGACGAGAAATGCGACATCATCGGCCTGTCCGGCCTGATCACCCCTTCTCTGGATGAAATGGTGCATGTGGCGCGCGAGATGCAGCGCCAGGATTTCCACCTGCCGCTGATGATCGGTGGCGCAACGACCTCCAAGGCCCATACGGCCGTGAAGATCGAGCCCAAGTACAGCAACGATGCGGTGATCTACGTGACCGACGCGTCCCGCGCCGTGGGCGTGGCCACGCAGTTGCTGTCCAAGGAGCTCAAGCCCGCCTTCGTCGAGAAGGCCCGGCAGGATTACCAGGAGGTTCGCGAGCGCACCGCCAACCGCAGCGCCCGCACCGAACGCCTGAGCTATTCGGCGGCCGTGGCGAAGAAGCCGCAGTTCGACTGGAGCAGCTACCAGCCGGTCAAGCCGACGTTCACCGGCACCCGGGTACTGGAGGATATCGACCTTGACGTGCTGGCCGAATACATCGACTGGACACCGTTCTTCATCTCCTGGGACCTGGCTGGCAAGTTCCCGCGCATCCTCACCGACGAAGTGGTCGGTGAAGCCGCCACCGCGCTGTACGCCGACGCCCAGGCGATGCTGCGCAAACTGATCGACGAAAAACTCATCAGCGCCCGCGCCGTGTTCGGCTTCTGGCCAGCCAACCAGGTACATGACGACGACCTGGAGGTCTATGGCCAGGACGGCAAGCCGATGGCCCGCCTGCATCACCTGCGCCAGCAGATCATCAAGACCGACGGCAAGCCGAATTTTTCCCTGGCCGACTTCGTCGCCCCCAAGGACAGCGGCGTGACCGACTATGTCGGGGGCTTCATCACCACCGCCGGCATCGGCGCCGAGGAAGTGGCCAAGGCCTACCAGGATGCTGGCGACGACTACAACTCGATCATGGTCAAGGCCCTGGCCGACCGTCTGGCCGAGGCATGCGCCGAGTGGCTGCACCAACAGGTGCGCAAGGACTATTGGGGGTATGCCAAGGACGAGAACCTGGACAACGAAGCCCTCATCAAGGAGCAGTACACCGGCATCCGCCCTGCCCCTGGCTATCCGGCCTGCCCGGATCACACCGAGAAAGCCACCCTGTTCCGCCTGCTCGATCCCCAGGCCAGCGAAATGAAGGCCGGGCGCAGTGGTGTGTTCCTCACCGAACATTACGCCATGTTCCCGGCGGCCGCGGTCAGCGGTTGGTATTTCGCCCATCCCCAGGCGCAGTATTTTGCCGTGGGCAAGATCGACAAGGACCAGGTCCAGAGCTACACCGCCCGCAAGGGCCAGGAACTGAGCGTGACCGAGCGCTGGCTGGCGCCGAACCTGGGCTACGACAGCTAAGGCGGCGTAACTGACAGGATCGCGGCCTACGGCGCGGCAGGTCGCGATCTTTTGTCTATGCTTGTCCCAGACCCATGGCAGACGAGGGATTTATGGACGATCCAGTCGACAACAAGCCGCCCACCCTGTTGCAGATGGTACACAGCGTACTGGCTGCCGCTTTCGGGGTGCAGAGCGGCAAGAACCGCGCCCGGGATTTCACCCACGGCAAACCGAGCCACTTCGTGATCCTGGGCATCGCGTTCACGGTGGTCTTCGCGCTGACGCTGTTTGGCATCGTCAAGCTGGTGGTGCACCTGGCGGGGCTGTAGCGCTCTCCAACACAACACACGACCTTGTGGGAGCGAGCTTGCTCGCGATAGCGGTGGTTCAGTCGGATTGAGGTCGACTGGTACACCGTTATCGCGAGCAAGCTCGCTCCCACAGGTTTTTCATCGCCAGGGATCAACCGTTCACTGGTGACTGACCCAGAACACAGCGGTGCCCACCACCAGGATAATCAGGAACAGGATGGCCCAGGCATCAACGGTACTGTCGCTTTTCCTTGCTTTGGTCGGATTGCTCATTGCATCGCCTCTTGTCGGTTTTTTAGGTGATTGCATGGGGACTCGACCACAGTTAAGACGATGATTGCCCGCACGACAAATGTGGGTTAGCCAATAATCAATCTCATTAGTCGATTTGGTTCTTTACATATACTCAAACATCACTTTTGCGCATAACCCAAAACAGGTATCTTGCACCGGCTCCCCTAGGAGTGCGCGGCCGTGCGCGCAGAATTGCCGAGGCAGAACCCGATTCCAGCGAGCCAACACGCAGCTGTTTCTGATCGGCCCAAGCCTGAGACCGAGACTTATATGTACGTATATGACGAGTACGATCAGCGGATCATCGAGGACCGCGTCAAGCAGTTCCGTGATCAGACCCGACGCTATCTGGCAGGCGAGCTGAGCGAAGAAGAATTCCGCCCTCTGCGCTTGCAGAATGGCCTGTATATCCAGCGTTTCGCCCCCATGCTGCGCGTGGCGGTGCCTTATGGCCAACTGGCCTCGCGCCAGGTACGCAAACTGGCCCAGATCGCCCGTGACTACGACAAGGGCTACGCCCACATCAGCACCCGGCAGAACGTCCAATACAACTGGCCGGCCCTGGAAGACGTACCGGACATCCTGGCCGAGCTGGCGACCGTGCAGATGCATGCCATCCAGACCAGCGGCAACTGCCTGCGCAACGTCACCACCGACCAGTTCGCCGGCGTCGCGGCCGATGAGTTGATCGACCCGCGTCCGTGGTGCGAGATCGTGCGCCAGTGGACCACCTTCCACCCGGAATTCGCCTACCTGCCGCGCAAGTTCAAGATCGCCATCAACGGCTCGACCTCGGATCGCGCGGCCATCGAAGTCCACGACATCGGCCTGGAGGCGGTCTACAACGCCGAGGGCGAGCTGGGCTTCCGGGTACTGGTGGGCGGTGGGCTCGGCCGTACCCCGGTGGTGGGCTCGTTCATCAACGAGTTCCTTCCCTGGCAGGACCTGCTGAGCTATCTCGACGCCATCCTGCGGGTTTACAACCGCTACGGCCGTCGCGACAACAAATACAAGGCGCGGATCAAGATCCTGGTCAAGGCCCTTACCCCTGAAGTGTTCGCCGAGAAGGTCGAGGCCGAGATGGTCCACCTGCGCGGTGGCCAGACCACGCTGACCGAAGCCGAAGTCCATCGGGTCGCCCGGCATTTCGTCGACCCGCAGTACAAGACCCTGGCCAATCAGGACGCCGAACTGGCTGCGCTGGACAAGGAACACCCAGGCTTCGCCCGCTGGCGTACCCGCAACACCCTGGCCCACAAGAAGCCGGGTTACGTCGCGGTGACCTTGTCCCTGAAGCCGACCGGCGTCGCCCCCGGCGACATCACCGACAAGCAGCTCGATGCCGTGGCCGACCTGGCCGACCGCTACAGCTTCGGCCTGCTGCGCACCTCCCACGAGCAGAACATCATCCTGGCGGATGTCGAGCAAAGCCAGCTGTTCACCCTGTGGGGCGAATTGCGCGAGCAAGGTTTCGCCACGCCGAACATCGGCCTGCTGACCGACATGATCTGCTGCCCGGGGGGAGACTTCTGCTCCCTGGCCAACGCCAAGTCGATCCCTATCGCCGAATCGATCCAGCGTCGCTTCGACGACCTGGACTACCTGTTCGACATCGGCGAACTGGACCTGAACATTTCCGGCTGCATGAACGCCTGCGGTCACCACCACGTGGGCCATATCGGCATCCTGGGTGTGGACAAGAAAGGCGAGGAGTTCTATCAGGTCTCCCTGGGCGGCAGCGGTACCCGCGGGGCCAGCCTGGGCAAGATCCTCGGCCCGTCGTTTGCGCAGGATGACATGCCCGACGTGATCGAGAAGCTGATCGACGTGTACATCGAACAACGTACCGAAGACGAGCGGTTCATCGACACCTATCAACGTATCGGCATCGACCTCTTCAAGGAACGCGTCTATGCAGCGAATCATTAAGAACAACGAGGTCATCGACGAAACCTGGCACCTGTTGCCCAAGGACGCGACTCTCGATGGCATCTCCAACTGCGACGACCTGATCGTGCCCCTGGCCTTGTGGCGTGATCACGCTCGCGCCCTGCAGGCCCGTGACGGCGGCCTGGGTGTATGGCTGGACGCCGACGAGGAAGCGGAAGAAATCGGCGACGACGCCAATCAGTTCCAGGTCATCGCGCTGAATTTCCCTGCGTTCACCGATGGGCGCAGCTATTCCAACGCACGCCTGCTGCGCGACCGCTACGGCTTCAAGGGCGAGCTGCGAGCCATTGGCGACGTCCTGCGCGACCAGTTGTTCTACATGCGCCGCTGCGGTTTCGATGCATTTGCCCTGCGGGCCGACAAAGACCCCTACGAAGCCCTAGAAAGCCTCAAGGACTTTTCGGTGACCTACCAGGCAGCGACTGACGAACCGTTGCCGCTGTTTCGTCGGCGCTGATAGCGCTCGATAAAAAAAGCCCTGACCCGGTACACCGGGTCAGGGCTTTTTCATTGTGGTCGCGATGAGCAGCAGCCCCGCGCAGGAGCGAGCCTGCTCCCACGACGGTCGGCGGTGAGGGGGGTTACCAGAAACGCTGCTGGGTAAGACGGCTCCACCAGTTCAGCAGTACCCGGTCCACCGAGCCGCTGGCGGCCATGCCAATACGCTCCTGCAGGCTTTTGCGTTCGGCGTAGTGCAGATGATACAGCTCGGCGCTCTTGGCCCGTTCGGCCAGGTATTCGTCACTGGTCTTCAGTTCGTCCACCAGTTGCTTGTCCAACGCCGCGACACCCAGCCAGACCTCACCGGTAGCGACTTCATCGATGGCCAGTTGCGGGCGGTAGCTGGACACGAAGCGCTTGAACAGCTGGTGGGTGATGTCCAGGTCCTGCTGGAATTTTTCCCGGCCTTTCTCGGTGTTTTCGCCAAAGACCGTCAACGTGCGCTTGTATTCACCGGCGGTGAGGACCTCGAAGTCGATGTCATGTTTCTTCAGCAGGCGATTGACGTTCGGCAACTGGGCCACGACGCCAATGGAGCCAAGAATGGCGAAAGGCGCGCTGATGATCTTCTCGCCAATACAGGCCATCATGTAGCCGCCGCTGGCCGCGACCTTGTCGATGCACACCGTCAGCGGTATGCCGGCCTGGCGGATCCGGGCCAGTTGCGAAGAGGCCAGGCCGTAGCTGTGGACCATGCCGCCACCGCTCTCCAGGCGCAACACCACTTCGTCCTTGGGCGTCGCCAGGGTCAACAGCGCGGTGATCTCATGCCGCAGGCTCTCGGTGGCCGATGCCTTGATATCACCGTCGAAGTCCAGCACGAAGACCCGGGCCTTGGTGGCGGGCTTGTCCTTCTGTTTCTTCTTCGCCTTGTCAGCCTTGCCTTCGCTCTTGCGCAGGGCCTTGAGCTGATCCTTGTCCAGCAGCGTCTGCTCCAGGCGCTCACGCAACCCTTTGTAGAAATCGTTGAGTTTGCTCACCTGCAACTGACCGGCCGTCTTGCGCCGCCCCTTGCTGCGCAGGGCTGCAAAACTGGCCAATACCACCAGTATGGCGATCACCAGCGTCACAGTCTTGGCCAGGAAACCGGCGTATTCGATAAAAAACTCCACGATGACTCCTAATAGATTCAACCCACCGCTCGCAGGCGGATACCAGACGCTCCCAGCATACCCATGCACCCGCGTCGCTGCCAGCCGGGAAACCTATGGTTACCTTACACAAGACGAGGCTGGACAAGGCTGTAACGGGCATTTCAAACAAGCGTATGTTTTTTCATTGACAGCTCACCGCCATCCTCATAACCTCGCCAGACCTTCAACGTACCGGGATGACGCGGACGTGGGCAGCATCTACCTGATTCGACATGGCCAGGCCTCCTTTGGTGCGGACGACTACGACGTCCTCTCGCCCAATGGCGTACGCCAGGCCCAAGTGCTCGGCAGTCACCTGGCGGAACTCGGTGTCGTATTCGACCGTTGCCTCTCGGGCGACCTGCGTCGTCAGCAGGACACCGCCACGGGCGCGCTGGGCCGGATGTCCGCCGCGGGCTTGCCGGTTCCCGAGCTGGAAATCGACGCTGCGTTCAACGAGTTCGACGCCGACGCGGTGATTCGCGCCCTGCTGCCGGACATGCTCCCCCAGGAACCCGAAGCGCTCCACATCCTGCGCAACGCCCCACAGAACCGCGCCGAGTTCCAGCGCATCTTCGCTTTGATCGTCGAGCGCTGGCTCAGCGGCCGATACGACCCACCCGGGCTGGAAAGCTGGCTGGGGTTCGTGGAACGGGTCCAGGCCGGCCTGCACCGCCTCCTGGACCAGGCCGACAGCAGCCACAAGATCGCCGTGTTCACCTCCGGCGGCACCATCACCGCCCTGCTTCACCTGATCACCCGGATCCCTGCCCCGCAGGCCTTCGAATTGAATTGGCAAATCGTCAACACCTCGCTCAACCACCTGAAATTCAGGGGGCGCGAGGTCGCCCTGGCTTCCTTCAACAGTCATGCCCACCTGCAACTGTTGAGGACCCCGGACCTCATCACCTTTCGTTGAGGTCGAGTTACCGCAGACCCTTGCTGTATCCACCCGAATAAGGATCGAAACCATGACCTCCGTAGTCGACGCCGTACAAAAGATGAAAGCCAAGTTCAACGCCGAAGCCGCCAAAGGCCTGGACCTGGTGTTCGGTTTCAACATCACCGATGAAAACAAGCAGTACGCCCTCATCGTCAAGAACCAGACCTGTGAATTGCAGGAAGGTGAAAACGCCGATGCCAACTGCACACTGGTCATGGACAGCGAAACCCTCAAGGGCATCGTCAGCGGCGAAACCGACGGCATGCAGGCCTTCATGGGTGGCAAGCTGCGCGTCGAAGGCGACATGATGCTGTCGATGAAGCTGTCCGAACTGTTCCCGGCCTGAGACCAGGCGCCCTCGCGGGCGCTGCCCGGCTGCCAACGAATCCCGCCCCCAGGCGGGATTCGTGTTTCTGCCTTCCCGAGTCTCCCAAGGCACACAACCTTGATCCTCGTCAGTTCACCCTCGCCCCTCAGCCGCTAACTTGACGCCTCCATCAAGGCCAGGGACGGCTCATCGGGAGCCTGTGCCCGTTCATCTCAAGGAAAGAGACCCATGCCCGCACTGAAGATCATTGTGCTGTCGACCGCGTTCAACGGCCTGACCCAACGCGCCTGGCTGGACCTGCGCGAGGCCGGTCATCGCCCCAGCGTGGTGCTGTTCAGCGATGACGCCACGGTATGCCGGCAAATCGAAGAGAGCCGCGCCGACCTGGTGATCTGCCCGTTTCTCAAGGACCGGGTGCCGGAACGGCTGTGGCGCAACGCCCGCCGTCCGGTGGTGATCATCCACCCTGGCATTGTCGGCGATCGCGGTGCCAGCGCCCTGGACTGGGCCATCATGCGGCAAGCCGAACGCTGGGGCGTGACGGCATTGCAGGCGGTGGAGGAAATGGACGCCGGACCGATCTGGGCCACCAGCGAGTTCAAGTTGCCCGAAGGCCTGCGCAAGTCCGAACTGTACAACGGCCTGGTGAGCGATGCGGCCATCCGTTGTATCCGAGAGGTCGTGGAAAAGTTCGGCAATGGTTTCGTCCCGGTGCCCCTGGACTACAACCGCCGTGACGTGGTCGGCCGCCTGCAACCGAACATGACCCAGGACGACCGGACCTTCAGCTGGCATGACAGCACCGCATTCATCAAACGCTGCATCGATGCCGCCGACGGTCAGCCAGGCGTGCTGGCAAGCCTGGCCGGTGGCCAGTTCTATCTCTACGACGCCCATCCGGATGTCCGCCGAGGCCTGCCTGGCGCGCTGCTGGCCGTGCGTGACGATGCGGTGCTGGTAGCCACCGGTGATGCGAGCCTGTGGATCGGCTCCCTGCGCCGCAAACCGCAGCCCGGCGAACAGAATTTCAAGCGACCGGCGCGCCATGTGCTGGCCGGGCAGCTGGACGACGTCCCGGTGCTGGACGGCTCGCTGGCCCGGCGACCCTTCAGCGACGAGGCCTACCAACCCATCCGTTATCGCGAATGCGGCCACGTAGGCGAGCTGACGTTCGAGTTCTACAACGGCGCGATGAGCACCGAACAATGCCGGCGGCTGATAGACGCTCTGCGCTGGGCCAAGTCCCGGGATACCCGGGTGCTGTTGATCCGGGGCGGACGCGGCAGCTTTTCCAACGGTGTGCACCTGAACGTGATCCAGGCCGCCGCCGACCCCGGCCTGGAGGCCTGGGCCAACATCCAGGCCATCGATGATGTCTGCCTGGAATTGCTGAGCGCCCGGCAACTGGTGGTCAGCGGCCTGACGGGCAATGCCGGGGCTGGCGGCGTGATGCTGGCCCTGGCGGCCGATATCGTGTTGGCGCGCAGCGACATCGTGCTCAATCCCCACTACGCGACCATGGGCCTCTACGGCTCCGAATACTGGACCTACAGCCTGCCCCGGGCGGTCGGCCCGGACATGGCCTGGAAGCTGACCCAGGAGTGCCTGCCCATCAGCGCCCGGCAGGCGTTGCGTTATGGCATGGTCCAGGAAATCGGTCCGCGCTGCCCCGACGAGTTCGGCCTGTGGCTGTTGCAACGGGCCAACGGCGCCTGGCTCGATCCGGCGTATGAGGCCATCCGGGTCCGCAAGGCCGAACGGAGCTTGCCGGCGATCCAGGCGTGTCGTGACGGCGAGTTGAAGGAAATGCACCGCGACATGGTGGGCAATCGCCGCGGCTTCGCCGAGAAATGCCGGCATTTCGTGTTCAAGCGCAAGGCCTGCGGTACGCCTGAG
Source organism: Pseudomonas sp. NFACC32-1 (assembly GCF_900101215.1). Taxonomy (NCBI): domain Bacteria; kingdom Pseudomonadati; phylum Pseudomonadota; class Gammaproteobacteria; order Pseudomonadales; family Pseudomonadaceae; genus Pseudomonas; species Pseudomonas sp. NFACC32-1. The sequence continues at coordinate 593,950 of NZ_FMUL01000001.1, read as the reverse complement.
CGCCTGGTCGCGCCATGGGCCCGGGCGACAGAGGCCGAAGCCGCCCGGTGACTGCCGGTATCGGGGAAGCGGGCCAGCTCTTACAATGCCCGCTTCCCCTGCATCGGCTTGAACATGGACATCGACCTCGCCCGTACCTTCCTGGAAATCGTCCGTCACGGCAGCCTCGCCGCCGCGGCGGACAAGTTGCATGTCACCCAGACGGCGATCACCGCCCGGGTCCAGAAGCTCGAAAGCCAGTTCGGCTGCGCGCTGTTCGTGCGCAATCGCGCCGGCGCACGCCTGACCCCCGACGGCGAGGCGTTCGTCGTCTACGCCAATCAACTGGTGCAGACCTGGGAGGCGGCTCGCCGGGACCTGCCGTTGCCCGAGGGCTATCGCAATGTGCTGCACCTTGGCGGCGAGGTCAGCCTGTGCAATCCGTTGATGCTCGGTTGGGCCCGGGAACTGCGCCAGAAGATCCCCGGACATGCCTTGCGCATGGACATCCGCGACGGTGAAAAACTGTTGCAGCAACTGGAACTGGGCCTGCTGGACGCGGCAGTGGTGTATCAACCCGAGTACTGGCCACGGCTGCAGGTGGAACAGCTGCTGGAGGAAAAACTGATCCTGGTGCAATTGGCCAGTTGCCCCGAGCCCTACGTGTACATCGACTGGAGCAGCGACTTCCGACGCCAGCACGACACGGCCCTGCCGGACAAGGCCAAGGCCGCCGTCACCTTCAACCTCGGCCCCCTGGCCCTGCAATACATCCTGGAGAACGGCGGCAGCGGCTACTTCCGCACACGCGTGGTCCAGAGCTACCTGGACAGCGGCATCCTTGAGCGGGTCCCCAAGGCGCCGGAATTCAACTACCCCACCTACCTGGTCTATTCCCGGGATCGGGATTCGGCGGCGCTACAACAAGCGTTCGAAGTGCTGCGGGGCATCGTCAGGGCCGGCAGCGACTGGTCCCAGCGCTGGGATCCGCTGAGCTGAAGCATTGCGGTGCAGACGTGGAAAGGGCCGCTACGCGGCCCTATGGAGTAAAACCCTCGCCACCGGATTATGTCTTCAAGTGCCGCACGATTTCGTCCTTGATCATCAGTCGCTCCTTCTTGAGGATTTCCAGGTCTGTGTCAGGCATTCCCGCAGATGTCGGCTTCTCGGCCTCGACAACCTCGGCGTCGAGTCGGGAGTACTTTTCAATCAACGAATTCAACCTTGGATTCTCGCTGCGCTTCTGCTGGATCTCGTCTTTTGTGCAAGCAAGATCCTGGCACAAATCATGGGGCACCGGCATGGAACACCTCCTTTGGTGGTTCGGTGGCAAACGCCTTTGCGGCGCTCGTCGATTATCAGGATGGCCTCCACAAGCGGGTTCTGTCGACCGCCAATCCGACCGACGGTGACCGTTCGTCGTACCGTAGCGCTTTGCAATCAAACCTTTGGCCTCGCGTCGCTCTCCATTGAACAGTGACATCAAGATCACTTGTACAACCTGTTCGGAGACATACCTATGGACGGATTTACCCTGCGTCAACTCGGCCTGGCAGTTGCCCTGAGTACCAGCATGGGCATGGCATGGGCCGCGAGTTCCAATGACTTTGTCGACAACGCGGCGGCCGGTGGCATTGCGGAAATCGAGACCAGCAAGCTGGCACTGCAAAAAAGTGCCTCGGCGGACATCAAGGAGTTCGCCAACAAGATGATCGCCGACCACACCAAGGCCAACCAGGAGCTGATGTCGCTGGCCAAGAAACACGACATCGAGGTGCCGGACGAAACCACCCTCATGAAGAAGGCCAAGGCCAAGATCCTTGAAGTGCGCGATGAGTCCTTCGACGCCGCCTATGCCAACAACCAGGTCATGGCCCACGAAGAAACCATCGCCCTATTCAAGAAAGAAGCCGAGACCGTGACCGACGACAAGAAAGCCGGTAACACCGAACTCAAGGCGTTCGCCCAGAAGATGCTGCCGGACCTGCAGCACCACCTGGAAATGGCCAAGAAACTCCAGGCCGCACACCCCAGCAAGTAGGCTTCCTGGCCGTGAATAAAGAAGGGTCGTCCTCGCATTGAGGGCGACCCTTTTTTTGCGCGGCTCGATCAGCCGCCGTCGGTGTCGATATCGGCGTCGGTGCTGTCGCCGGGTTTCGGCCGGTCAGGATCGGGCTTGAAACCCGGGCTGAAGGTGTTGTCGTTATCCTGGTGGCGTTTTTTCTGATCGACCTCCTCCGCGGCGCTCTGGGCCTGGTCCGCTCCAGCCGGGCTGACCGGGCTGGCGCCGGGCACCTGGGGATCGATGGCCGGATCATTGCGCGGCGACGGAGTCTGCGTCTGACCTTGTTGCTGAGAGTTTGCGCGATCGTCGTTCATGGACACCTCTTCATGGCAGAGGCCGGGTCGATGACCGGCCTTGTTCATTCGAAGGGAACGCAACGGCTTCGGTTCCATTTGTTTGTGCGGGCAGCATCAGCCGCCTAGCAGCGACCGGACCATCCGGGTCAACGCATCCGGCCCGTAGGGTTTGCTCAGCAGATGGGTATCGGGGCTCAGTTGATGGTTGCGCGAGATGATGTCCCGCGTGTGGCCTGACGTGAACAGCACGGGCACCGGCGGGGTCTGCACCTTGGCCCAGGCCGCGAGGTCGGAACTCTTGATCAGGCCTGGCATGACCACGTCGGTGAAGATCAGGTCCACCTTGACCCCCTCGAGCAGCAACTTCATGGCGGCATCGGCATTGGCGGCCGTGAGGGTTCGATAGCCGGACTGTTCCAGCAACTCCACCGATGCACTGCGCACCGCGTCATTGTCTTCCACCACCAGGATCGTCTCCTGCCTGCCGGGCTGCAGCGAGTAGTGGTGCGTCTGCTCGCCGGCTTCAGGCTGATAGCTGCGAGGAAAATACATCTGCGCCCGCGTGCCCTTGCCCGGGTCGCTGGCGATCTCGATATGGCCACCGCTTTGCTTGACGAAGCCGAACACCATGCTCAGCCCCAACCCGGTGCCCTGGCCATCGGTCTTGGTGGTAAAGAACGGCTCGAATACCTGGCTGAGGATCTCCGGTGGCATGCCGATGCCACTGTCGATCACCGACAATCGCACATAGTCCCCCGCGCCGATGCCTTTGCCGGCACAGGACGATTCGTCGAGCACGATGTTCTCGCCCAGTATCCGGATGGTGCCCTCGCCGCCCATGGCATCGCGGGCGTTGATCGCCAGGTTCAGCAAGGCGTTTTCCAGCTGGTTGCGGTCCACGTGAATGCACCAGGGTTCGTCGGGCAGTGTCACTTCGATCCGGATGGTCTCGCCCAGGGCCCGTTGCAGCAATTCGCCCAGGTCGTCGTAGATGCGCCGGGGGTTGTAGACCGCCGGTGACAAGGGCTGGCGACGGGCGAAGGCCAGCAGTTGCGCAGACAGCTTGGCGCCCCGCTCCACCGCCTCGATGGAGGCGCTGATCCTGCGCTGCACATTGTGATTGTCCGGCTCGTGGCGAGCCAGCAGGTGCAGGTTGCCGGCGATCACTTGCAGCAGGTTGTTGAAGTCATGGGCTACACCGCCGGTGAGTCCGCCAATGGCCTCCAGCTTCTGGGACTGGCGCAACTGCTCTTCAGCCGCCAGTCGCGCCTGGACCTCGTCGGCCACCCGCTGCTCCAGGTCACGCGTGAACCTGAGCAGGGACGCCTCGGCGGTCTTGCGTTCGTTGATGTCGATCAGCACGCCGGGAAAACGCAGAGGGGCGCCCGAGGCATCGAACTCGCATCGACCGCTGGCCTGCACCCACAGGTCGTCGCCTCCAGGGCCTCGTACCCGGTATTCGGCATTGAAAGGCGCCCCGGTGCGCAACGTCAGTTCGACCCGCTGGTTAAGTTCATCGAGGTCATCCGGGTGGATACGCTGCCGGGCAATATCGATGGGCAATGCTTCCAACGGCGTGTCTGGCGGATAGTTGAACGTACGGGCAAAACGCTCGTCGCCGGACAGGGTGTCGGCCTGGACGTCCCATACAAACGAGCCCAGCAGCGGCCCGGCCGATAGGGCCAGCTGGATGCGTTCGTTGACCGCGCGGTAGCTGCGTTCCGCCTCCTGGCGGGCCCGCTCCGACAGGACCAGCTCGGTGGTTTCCACGACAATCGCCAGCACGCCGGCCGGGGCCTGGTCATCGTCCGGCACGGGGCTGTAGAACAGGTCCATCCACACGTCTTCGGGCTTGCCGTCACGCAGCAGGACCAGTTCCTTGCTGCGGTAGGACAGCGTGCCGCCGGCCAGGCAGACATCCAGTACGTGGCGATTGAACTCGGCCACTTCCGGCCAGCCCAGTTCCACCGCGCAGCCCAACAGGTAGGGATGACGCCCACCGGCGAATTCGGCATAGGCATCGTTGTAGATCATGAAGCCCTGGCGTCCCCATAGCATGACCATCGGCAAGGGCGACGCCAGCAATATCTGCACAGCGCTGCGCAGGCTGGCGGACCACTGTTCGATAGGGCCCAGCTCGGTCCGGCTCCAATCGAACGCCCGGATACGCCGGGCCATTTCACCGTCCCACCCGGGACATCCATGAGGCTGGGATAAGAACTGCATGGGTCGACTCTGAACCTCGAATAGCTGCTGGGAATCGGCGTATCGCGAGCCCCTTGTGCTCAGAGCTTCGAGCACGAGGATGGCGTTTGGTTTCATGCCGGGGTGCCATCGTCGCTTGGGGTAGCGAGGGAACTCAGCGAAAATCGCGGCTGCGCACGTTGATGCCTGCCAGCAGCCCGGTCAAGTCGCTCAGGCGCCCGGCGATGAGGTGGCGGACCTCGCCGACACTTTCCCAGCGCCCATCGACCTTGAGCAACTGCGACCCCACCAGCACTTTGCGCTGGCGCTCCGCCAGGTCGCGCCAGACCACCACGTTGAGATTGCCGAATTCATCTTCCAGGGTGACGAAGGTCACGCCACTGGCCGTGCCGGGACGCTGGCGGCCGGTCACCAGGCCGGCGACGCTGACGTTGCGCCCATGCTCCACCTCCTGCAACTCCCGGGAGCTGCGACAGCGGCGGGCACGCAGTTCGGGGCGCAATAAAGCCAACGGATGAGGCCCCAGCGTGGTGCCGAGGGTCGCGTAGTCGGCGAACAGATTTTCCCCCACCGATGGCTTGGGCAGACTCACCGGCGGCTCTTCCTGGTTGGGCAAACCGGCAAACAGACCCAGTTGTTTCTGCACTCCGGCCACTTGCCAGCGAGCGCGATGACGATCACCGGCCAGGCCGCGCAAGGCTCCGGCGTCGGCCAGTTGTTCGAGGGCCCGGGTATCGAGTTGCGCGCGCTCGCCCAGATCGGCCACGTCACTGAAAGCCCGCTGTCGGCGAGCCGCTTCGATACGCCGGGCGTCCTCCTCACGAAAGCCCTTGATCTGGCGCAAGCCCATGCGGATCGCCGGTTGCCGACTTTCCAGAGGTTCCAGGCTGCAATCCCAATCACTGGCTCGCACGTCCACCGGACGGATCTGCAATTGATGGCGGCGGGCATCCTGCAGGATCTGGTCCGGACTGTAGAAACCCATAGGCCAGCTGTTGATCAGGGCGCAAGCGAATGCCGCCGGTTCGTGGCATTTGAGCCAACTGCTGGCGTAAGTCAGCAATGCGAAACTGGCGGCATGGGATTCGGGAAAGCCGTAATTGCCGAAGCCTTTGATCTGCTCGAAAATCTGCGCAGCGAATTCAGCGGTGTAGCCGTTTTTCTTCATCCCGGCAGCCAGGCGTTCCCGGTGGGGCTCCAGGCCGCCGTGACGTTTCCAGGCGGCCATGGAGCGGCGCAACTGGTCCGCTTCGCCAGGGGTGTAGTCGGCCGCGACGATGGCGATCTGCATGACCTGTTCCTGGAACAATGGAATGCCCAGGGTGCGCCCAAGGACCGTCTTCAGTTCCGGTGAAGGGTAAGTAACGGGCTCTTCATCATTGCGGCGTTTGAGGTACGGATGAACCATCCCGCCCTGGATCGGACCGGGGCGCACGATCGCCACTTCGATCACCAGGTCGTAGAAATCCTTGGGCTTGAGCCGAGGCAACATGGCCATCTGCGCCCGTGACTCGATCTGGAACACGCCGATGGTGTCGGCGCGGCTGATCATGTCGAATGTAGCCTTATCGTCATGGGGCAGGCTGGCCAGGGTGTAGCGTTGCCCCCGATACCCCTCGATCAAGTCGAAACACCGCCGAATCGCACTGAGCATGCCCAGGGCCAGGATATCCACCTTGAGCAGCCCGACCGCGTCCAGGTCATCCTTGTCCCACTGGATGATGGTGCGCTCGGCCATGGCGGCGTTTTCCACCGGTACAAGGGTATCCAGGGGCTGTTCGGAAATCACGAAGCCGCCAGGGTGCTGGGACAGATGCCGGGGAAATCCGATCAGTTGCCGGGTCAGCCCCAATACCCGCTGCAGCACCTGACTGTCCGGGTCGAAACCGCCTTCGCGCAAGCGCTCCAGCGGCGGCGCTTCGTCGCTCCAGCGTCCGCAACAGTCGGCCAGGGCGTTGATCTGGTCCGGCGGCAGGCCCAGGGCCTTGGCGACGTCCCGTACCGCCCCGGCACCGTGGTAGCTGCTGACCACTGCCGTCAACGCCGCACGATGGCGACCGTAACGGCGAAACACGTATTGCAGCACTTCTTCACGACGCTCGTGCTCGAAATCGACATCGATGTCCGGCGGCTCATTGCGCTCCCGGGACAGGAATCGCTCGAACAGCAGGTTGGTCCGGCCGGGGTCGATTTCGGTGATGCCCAAGGCATAGCACACCGCCGAGTTGGCCGCCGAACCGCGCCCCTGACAGAGAATGTGCCGCTCCCGAGCGAAGCTGACGATGTCCTGCACGGTGAGGAAGTAGCTGTCGTAGCCCAGCTCGGCGATCAGCTCCAGCTCCGTCTCGATCTGCCGCCGGACCTTGTCACTCACGCCACCTCCCCAGCGCTTGCGCATGCCCCGCTCGGTCAGCTCGCGCAACCAGGATGTCGGGTCGTGGCCCTCGGGAACCAGTTCATGCGGGTATTGATAACGCAGTTGACCGAGGTCGAACGTGCAACGCCGGGCGATGTGGAGGGTTTCATCGAGCAAGGCGCGGGGATAGAGCCCGGCCAGATCCTTGCGACTGCGCAAGTGGCGCTCACCGTTAGGGTGCAGGCGCTGCCCGGCCTCGGCCACCGTGACGTGGTAACGAATGGCGGTCATGGTGTCCTGCAAGGCCCGACGGCCACGCACGTGCATGTGCACGTCGCCCGTGGCGACAGCGGCGAGCCCGAGGCGCCCGGCCAGGGCCAGCAAGTCCGCCAGGCGCTGGCGGTCGTCCTGCCCGCAGTGCAACTGCACCGATAGCCACAAGCGACCGGCAAAGATCGACTGGAGCCAGCGGCCCTGGGCTTCGGCATCGTTGCCATCGGGGACCCACAAGGCCAGCAGCCCGGGCAAGGGTTCGTCGAAATCCTCGCGCACGATGCGATAGCGCCCCTTCTCGCTGCGGCGCCGGGCGCGGGTGATCAACCGGCACAAGGCCTGGTAGCCCTCCAGGTTCTCCACCAGCAACACCAGTTTCGGACCATGCTCCACCTGGATTTCGCTGCCGACGATCAGGTGCAGGTCCAGCTCCCTGGCCGCCTGCCAGGCACGGACGATGCCGGCCAGTGTGCATTCGTCGGTGATTGCCAGGGCCCGATAGCCCTGCTCCTTGGCCCGCCGGCACAGCTCCAGGGCGCTGGAGGCGCCGCGCTGGAAACTGAAGTTGGACAGGCAATGCAGCTCGGCGTATTCGACAGTCATGCGAACCAGCCCTGCAGCCACAGCGGCCCGCCCTCGCCCACTGGTCGATAGGCCCAGCCTCGTTGCCCGGCGCGGGTTTCGACGAGGTAGTAGTCGCGACGCACATCGGCACCGTCCCACCAACCGGACTCGATGCGTTCCGGCCCCATGAGGATGCGGGCCTGGCTCTCCGACAGCATCTGGCATTCGTCCAGCAACCAGCCGGGACGCTGCGCGCCCACGGGGCAGGCCTCGACGCGGGGCTGAGGACTCATCTGCCAGGCGCACTCGGGTCGATGATCGTCACGAAACCCCAGGCCCAGCACCGCCTCATCGCCCAGCCGCGCCCGCAGCCGCTCACGCAGCTGTTCCCAGGGCAGTGACTGCTGCGGTCGCTCGTCGAACAGTTCCAGGCGCTGGGGGACGAATGACGGCAGATCTTCGGCGCACAAGCGAAAGCCGCGCACCGGGGCCTGGACCTGCACCTGTTCCAATCGGCCACGGGCCAGCTCGAAAAGCATCGAAGGGTCCCGCTCGGCGCTGAGCAGGCCGACCTTGATCACCGTGTCCGCCAGCCCGGCGTGCTCCAGATGCAGGTCGAACCGCTGCACGCCGCTGTCGCGGCCACAGAGGAAAGCCGACAGGTCACCGGTCAATCGGCGCAAGGGGAACAGCAACGCCTGATGGGACTGGACGTCATAGTTGAGCTCGATGCGCACGTCGAAGCGGTCCGGCGGCAAGTAGAACGACAGCGCCAGGGTACGACTGCCCACCAGGGCGTCGAGGTGCTTGAGCACCTGGGCGTCAAAGCGACGCGCCAGGGTGTGCCGGGGCAAGGCCTGGACTTGGCTCAGGCGACGCAGGCCCATACGCGACAAGGCCGTGGCGACATCGGGCGCCAGGCTGATGCGGTCCACCGGCATCTGCCCCAGGTATGCCTGCAAGGTCTCGCCATCGGGTACCACCAGGGCGTCATAGGCATTGGCCAGAACCCGCGCCGCCACCGGGTTCGGAGCCGCGACGATGCGATGCCGAAAGCCCAGTTCGGTCAGCTCGGCCCGCAACCGGGCCTCGAATACCGGCCAGGTCCCGAACAGGCCCAGGCTCGACTCGATCTCGAACAGCACCGTGCGCGGATAGTGCACGCTGACCTGGGAACTGAAACGGTAGGCCCAGGCTGCCAGGAACTGTTGCCAGTGTTCGATCTGTGCCGCGTCGTATTCGGCGGTGGCAAAGCCTTTGCTCAGGGCCTGGGCGGCGGTCATGCTCTGGCCGGGACGCAGGCCCAGGGCCCGGGCGGGCTCGTTGACCGCGCGCAGCACACGTCGCTGGGCGGGACCGCTCAGCAGGGCCAGGGGCTCCTCGGGATCGGGGCGCTGACGCAGCGCGGCGTCCAGCGCCAATTGTGGAAACAGGATACAGACCCAGCGCATCGCAACCTCAATGCTCTGTTGGCGAGTACGGGGTAAAGGCTATCGGCGCCGGACGGGCCAGCCCGCCGCGACACTTGAGCACGCGCAATTGCCCGGGCCGGGCATCGATGGCAATGCGCAGGGCCGCCGGGGACGGATTGACGGCTTCCTGGATCGAGCGCCAGGCGAACGCCAGGGTCTGGCCGGTTTCCGCCGCCACCTGCAAACGGCGCAGGGCCCGGTCATCGGCCTGGCGGGGCCAGCACAGGACCGCGCCACAACAGCCTGAGCGCAGGCACTGTTCAGTGGCCCACAGGGCATCGCGCTCATCGGCCCGGATCACCGATAACTGGCGCAGGTCGACTCCGGCGTTCTGCCAGGCCTGGGGGTAAGGCACGAATGGCGGCGCCACCAGCACGATCCGCTCCCCTACCGCCGACAGTCGGGCCAGGGTCGGCCATACCAGCTGCATCTCACCGACCCCCGGCGCGGCCAGGAGGATCTCCGTCAGCGCTGACTCCGGCCAGCCGCCACTGGGCAATGCCGCGTCCAGTTCGGCATGGCCGGTGGGCTGTGGACTGGCGGCCGGCGGCGCAGGCCGGCCCTTCCAGACCTGGCCGCCATTGAACAGCGTATCCAGCGCAACGACCGCGCCCATCAGCCTTGCCTCAAGAGGCCACAGAACACCCCTTCGATGGCCAGGTCCCGGTCGGCTTCGACAATGATTGGCTGATAGGCCGGGTTGCGTGGCAACAGACGCACCTGTTCGCCGACTCGCTCGAAGCGCTTGATGGTGACTTCACCGTCGAGCCGGGCTACCACGATTTGCCCGTTGGAGGCCTGGGGCGTGCGTTGTACCCCCACCAGGTCGCCGTCGAGAATGCCGTCCCCGATCATCGAGTCACCCTGGACCCGCAGCAGGTAATCGGGGGCCTTGGAAAATATCGCCGGATCGAGCATCAGACGGTCATGGACTTCGGCATCGGCGCCGATGGGCAGGCCGGCAGCCACTCGCCCCAGCACCGGCACGTCCAGCAGTTCGGGACGCGGCGACTGGTTGAGCAACCGGATGCCCCGGGCCTGGTGTGGGTTGACTTCGATGAAACCGGCTTCGGTCAACGCCAGCACATGCTTGCGCGCCACGCTCCGGGAGGCGAAGCCGAAGGCCTCGCTGATTTCAGCGAGGCTGGGAGGCTGGCCCTGATCGGCGATACGGTCGCGGATGAACGTCAGGATGGCGGCGCGGCGAGGAGTGAGAGTCGTCATGGAGTACATTTGTACTCCTGCGGGATTTTCCTGACAAGCGCCGCCAGTCAGTTCACACCATCGACACCCGTGCCAACCTTCTGCGGGCCCCCTGCGAAAGCAGTGCCCCAGCGGCAGGACTCAAAGCCGGGCCTCGGCACCTTCGCTGCGAAACGCGCTGGGGCTCATGCCGGTCCAGCGCCGGAAGGCGCGGCGGAAGCTGCGCACATCGCTGTAACCGACTTCCTCGGTGATCCGCTCGATGGACAGTTCGGGATTGGCCAGCAGGTTCAGGGTCCGGCCGCGACGCACCTGTTCGAGCAAGGCCTCGAAGGTCAGGCTGTGTTCGGTCAGGCGCCGACGCAGGGTACGACTGCTCATGTTCAGGTCCCCAGCGATTTTCTCGATGTGACTGCCCCGGGTCAGGTCCCGGGCGATGGCCCGTTCCACGGCCTGGATCAGGTCGATCTTGCGGTGGACCTCGGTGGCCTCCTGCTCCAGCAAAGCCAGGGCCTGGCGCAAAGCCAACGGATGATGGTTGGGCAGGCGCACGTCCAGCCAGCGGACATCGATGAGCATGCGATTGTAGCGGCAACCGAAACGCACCTCCGGTCCCAGGATCCGCTGGTACTGCGTGGCATAGGACGGTGCGGCATGCATGAACTCCACGGCCTCGGGCTTGAAATCCGCTCCCGCCAGTGCCCGGCCATAGACCATCAGGCTGGCGAAGAACTCCTCGACCGCGAACACCTGGACCTCGGCGAAAGGCAACCGGCAGCTCGCCTCGACCATGATCCGGCCCGGGGCCTCTTCGACACTGGTCACCGCGATGCCGCCGGTGGTGTGCTGGTAGCGCACCCCCAGGGCGAAGGCATCGCGCAGGGTTTCGCACAGCGACAGGACATGCCCCAGCAGGCCCAGGGTGCCCAACACATTGTGATCGCCGACCCAGAGGCCCAGCCCCTGGTCCGGCAATAGCTTGAGTGCCCGCTGGATCATGAGGGCGGCCTGGCGATAGGAAATGCGCTGGGCAGGGTCCTGCAGATCGTCAAGGCCGAACCCCAGCCCGCGACACAGGCCGGCCGCATCGAAGCCTTTGTCCGTCACGACTTCGGCCAGGGTCTGCAACAGGAATGGCGATACCAGTGCCAATTCGTAGGTAGGGTCGGTGACTTTCTGCATGGGCGGGGTCCGGAGCACGTTAGGAGGCGTTTTTGTAACCGGTTGTTTCATGAACGTTAGCATGAGCCGATGCAATGGGGGATACGAAATGTGGCCGCCCAAGTCCCCTGTGTGGCCGCCAATACCCTGCCCTCTCGATGACGAACGGCTTATTTCTATGGCTCGGACTTTCGGTGCACCCCAACAATAATAACGAGCTCGCCCATGAACCCGATCCGCACGCGATTCGCCTTGCAAATGACCCTGGGCCTGGCCTGCGCCAGCGCCCTCCCGGCCCAGGCCACTGAGACCGGCGTCGATAACATCGGCACCGGCACCGATGGTTTTTTCGTGTTGCCGCTGGACGTCGACAACCTTCCCGACCACATGTTCGCGTTCAACCTGTACTACAACCACTACAAGGCCCGGAAATTCAACATCAGCTCATTGGGCGGCGAAGTCCCCGATGTGGAGATCGAATCCACGGCGGTGGTGCCGCGTATCGACTACCTGAGCCCGCTACGGGTGGCAGGCGGACGGTTCGGGATCTACGTCGCCCAGCCCTGGCTCAAGCAGGAAGTCTCGGTGTTCGGCCTGCAGGACACCCGGGAAAGCATGGGCGATACCACCATTTCCCCCATCGTGCTGTGGGACATGGGCAAGAACCTGACCTTGGCCGCCGCGGTGGAAATCACTGTACCGACCGGCGAATACAGCCCGGATCGCCTGGCCAACACCAGCACCAACTTCTACACCTACAAGCCGCTGTTCTCCTTCACCTGGCTGCCCACGGAGAGAACCGAGGTGTCGATGAAGACCACCTACAGCTTCAACCGTGAGAACAAGGACACCGACTACCGCTCGGGGCAGATCTTCCACTTCGATTATTCCGTCAGTTACCTTTTGACCGATAACCTGCGGTTAGGGCTCAACGGCTATTACCTCAAGCAGACCACCGACGACAAACAGTACGGGCGCACCGTGCAGTTCGCCGGCCAGGACGTGGACGATGGGGTGCGCGGTCAGGTATTCGCCATCGGCCCGGCGCTGCACCTGACCTTTCTCAAGTACGCCAGCGCCGAGATCCGCTGGGCCAAGGAGTTCGACGTGCAAAACCGACCCGAAGGCGAGATGCTCTGGGCCAAGATCAGCATTCCGTTCGAGCTTTGATTGTCGTCGGTCACCGCCGCTGGGATTTGCCCGCTCGCCACAGCGAGTCGACCAGTGCGTGAACACAAGAATGTTCCGGGCTGGTCGCCAGCCGGCTCGCTTCACAAGCTGCGCTGTCAGGCATAGACCGGCCAGCTTTCGACGATCCGTCCCCCGCGCACCGCCAGCAGGTCGCCGAATTGCAGCAGCACCGACTCGGTCTGGGTCGGCCTGAGGAACACCTGGTCTTCCAGCCCCAACCCAACCGTTTCGGAACCGTTGACCATTTCCTGGTTGGAGCTGCGGCCATAGAGGCTGTTGCTCTTCAAGCCAGGTGGCGATTCGAGGTCGGCCATCCAGTTACCGCCGTAGATGAAAAACGTGGCGCGCTGGTTCACGTCCCACCAGGCAAGAATCCGCGACTTGTCATCCAGCGCCGGGATGTTCACCGCACCGGTGCGCTTGAGTACCGGCGTGGCGATATAGGCTGCCGGCACGTGATCGGTCAGTGACGGCAAATCGTAATGACTGGGCTTGAGCATGGCCGTGCCCACCGACACTTCGGTGCTGAGGTTCTCCCGTTCATGCAAGCGGTAGCTGGGGCTGCCGGCGGTGTTGAGTGTCAGGCGTGGATGCCAGAGGTCGGGATAGCGCAAACGAACGAAATCCACCCGTGCCTGGTAGATCGCCATGACCCGGGCCAACAGCGTCTGCGGGCTGGCCACCCACTCGGGCACGCCCATGCCCACGAACGGGTCGTAGCCCATGAACCCGGCGAACTCCAGCTGTTGCGGGTGGGCACGGATCAGCTTGAGCATCGCGTCCAGGGAGGCTTCATCCCTCACCCCGCCCCGATGCAGGCCCACGTCCAATTCAATATTGATGCGCATGCGCGTACCAAGCCCCTGGGCCAGGCCCCGGTATTGCTCGAGACGTTCGGGAGTGTCCAGCAACCATTGCAACTGGCGCGAAGGATCGAACGCGCCCTTGTGAAGCTGGTAGAACAACTCGACGGAACGCACCGGCAGGGGTTTGCCCAGAAGAATATCGGCCTCGGGGAACTGCTGCGCGTCGTGGTTGAGAAACGGCTGATGGAACGACATCAATCGTCGGGTTTCGGCGCGCCGACCGATGTATTCCAGCAACCCGGGGGCCGGCAGGGATTTCTCCACCAGTCGCAACTGCTTGCCGGCACGCCGGACCGACGCCTTGACCACATCGATGTTGTGATCGAGTCGATCCAGGTCGATCAGCATGACCGGCCGCATCGGGCCGCGGTCCTTGAGCTCGCGGTTCAACTGGCGGAAATAATCGCTGTAGGCGCCGCCCCGATCCGTCGGCCGTAGCCAGGCCCCGACACCGGCCAGCAACACCCCGGTGCCCAACGTACCCATGAGGAAACCACGGCGATTGAAGCTCATCAGCTCACCCCCAGAATCGATGAAAGATGCCCGTTGAGAAACTTCCCATCGGGGTCCAGGGCCTGGCGCACCTGAGCGAATTCATTCCAGCGCGGGTATAGCGCCTGGAGCGTCCTGGCGTTGAGAGAATGCAATTTTCCCCAGTGCGGACGCCCCTGGTATTTCCAGAAGATCGGCTCGATGGCGGCGAAGAAATTGTGGTGATCCATCTGGTAATGCTGATGCACCGAGATCGAACAACTGTCGCGGCCTTCGAACATGCTCAAGGCAATGTCGTCGGCCTTCACGTAACGGTATTCGATGGGAAACCAGGTGCGCAGGTCCTTGTCGCGAATCAGCGCGAGGATCTCCCGCAGACACGCCGGGCCGTGTTCGGCCGGCACCGAATATTCCATTTCGTTGAAGCGCACGGTACGGGCATTGGCATAGATGTCATAGGAATCGCCCACCCGGTCGTCGAAGTCGGCCACCAGCCGCAGGCTGTTGAGCAGGGTCCGGCGGGTGACCGGAAAGTCGCTGCCATACTTGTCGAGCTTCTCGATCAGGGTAACGAACTCATTGCCGCCCTCCTCTTCGGGGCTGACGGGCGGCGTGGCCGGGTCGGTGGTTTCGTTCAGGGCAATCGACAGCGCATAGTCGGAATGAGTCACCACCTGCATTTCCCAGTGCTGGTTGTCGCGGGTATTGGTAGGCACGTCTTCCAACAACTCTTCGGTCCTGGCCACCCATTGGCGCTCGCGCAGCCGATACGCGGCACGATTCTGCAGGCGCACCCGGGTGACCAGCCCCAGTGCGCCAAGGGATACCCGGGCCGCCTGGAACACGTCGGGATGGCGCCTGGCATCGCAATCGAGCACCTCGCCACGGGCCGTCACCAGTTGCAGGCCCACCACCTGGGACGCATACGAGCCAAAGGCCTTGCCGGTGCCGTGGGTCGAGGTGGCAATCGCCCCTGCCAGGGTCTGGTAGTCCACGTCCGCCATGTTCAACAGCGCCTGGCCGACGGCCTTGAGTGCCGGCCCCATGCGGGACATGGGCGTACCGCCGCCGAACTCGGCCTGCAGGCTGGCGGCGTCATGATCCAGCAGGCCGCTGAAATGGCTCAGCGACAGCAGGGTCCCATCGGTGGGCACCAGCGCGCTGAAGGAGTGGCCGGAGCCCACCGGACGAATCCGCCCCTCGGCCCGTTTCACCAGCTGCACCAGCTCATCGAGGTCCTTGGGCGCCAGGCGCGCCGCCGGCAGGCAGCTCTGTGCCCCGGACCAGTTGCGCCAGGGGATCAGGCGCGGGGCCCGTATCAGGTCCGCCAGTGCGCCCTGGCTGCCCAGGGCCGTGAAGGCTGCGACGACGCCGGCCTGCTGCAGCAAGCGACGCCGTGAAAAATCCATCGTCATGCCGTGGCACCCGTTCTGGTCATTGGAATTGTTGGCCGGACATGAAGGCGATCAGGGCCAGGAACTGCTCTTCGGAACAGTGCATGCACAGCCCCATCGGCGGCATGCCGTTGTAGCCGTTGATCGCGTGATCCAGCAGGGTATCGGCGCCCTGGGCCACACGAGGGGCCCAGGCCTGGGTGTCACCGGTCAGGGGAGCTCCGGCGCCGGGATTGGCATGGCAGACCTTGCAACTGCTGTCGTAGATCTGCGCCAGCGTCGCGTCGGCGGGCATGGCCGAGAAGGTCGTGGGCGCGGGTGGCCGGGCTTCTTCGCCGCACCCGGCGAGCAGAGCGCCGAACAGCGCGATGGAGGCGACGTTGAGCAGCGATAAAGATGTTCTTGCCGACATAAGGCCCTCTTGCGGCGCAAGGATCGCGCCTTTCTTGTTGTGGGTCTGGCGGCTCCCACACTAAGGCAGGTCGGCGTGTCGGATTGAGGTCATTGGGGGCCACAAAAGGGACTTGGGCGGCCAGCGCTGGAGACTCGATTACTGTGGCAAGGGGATTCATCTTCGTTGGGGCGCGTAGCGTCCCCGATGTGTCGCCTTGGCGTTGCAGGTAGACATTTTGAACTGCTGCGCAGCCCAGCGGGATCAATCCACTCGCCACAGGTACTGCCTGGTCAGGGCAGCAGCAGCCCTTGCTCGCGCTCGCACAGCTGCACCACGTAATCCCACAGCACCCGCAGGCGCACGGACTTGTGCAGTTCGCGACGGGTGCTGATCCAGTAGCTGCGGCGGATGGTTTCGTCGGGCAGCAAGGGCACCAGCATCGGATCGTCGCTGGCCATGTAGCACGGCAGCACCGCGATACCGAGCCCCGAACGCGCGGCCTGTTGCTGGGCGATGACACTGGTGCTGTGGAACACCACCCGAGGGTTGCGGCAGAAGCTGTTGAGGAACATCAGCTCCTGGCTGAACAGCAGGTCGTCGACATAACCGATCCAGGCATGACGCCCCAGGTCTTCGCGACTGCGCAGCGGCGGCGAGCGATCCAGGTAAGCATGACTGGCGTACAGCGCCAGGCTGTAGTCGGTGAGCTTGCGGGTCACCAGCAGATCGGCCGCCGGCCGTTCGAGGTGGATGCTGATTTCCGCTTCGCGGTTGAGAATGCTGACGAACCGCGGCACCGCCACCAGCTCCACCTCCAGCCCCGGGTACCGCTGGAACAGGCTGTCCATGCGACTGGCCAGGAACATGATGCCCAGCCCTTCGGTCACCCCCAGGCGGATCTTGCCCAGGGGCGCGCTGGACTGGGTGATGTCCTCCTGGGCCAGTAATGCCACGTTCTCCATGGCCTCGGCGTGCTTGAGCAACGTCTCGCCGGCCGGGGTCAGTTCATACCCCTGGGCGTGCTGGACGAACAGCGCGGTGCCCAGGCTCTTCTCGATGGCCTCGATATGCCGGGCCACCGTCGCGTGGGTGGTATTCAGGCGTCGCGCCGCCGTCAGCAGGCGGCCGCTGCGTTGCAGCTCCAGGAAGTAGCGCAGGTCATTCCAGTCGAACATGAACGCTCCAGGTCTCGATTGTGCGCAGCTGCTGTCTATAAACGCACAGCCACTGCTTAAAAACTAACATTCTTTTAACGAAAACTAACAACTAGGATGGGACCTACAAGAACAAAAAATGAGGTCGCGGATGCAACCTGTCGTCGATGAATACGATTACGTGATCGTGGGCGCCGGCCCCGCCGGATGCCTGCTGGCCAACCGACTCTCGGCCAACCCGCAACACCGTGTGCTGCTGCTCGAAGCCGGCGCGCGCGACAACTACCCCTGGATCCACATCCCCGTGGGTTATCTGTTCTGCATTGGCAACCCGCGCACCGACTGGTGCTTCAAGACCGAAGCCCAACCCGGCCTGCAAGGACGCGCCCTGAGCTATCCAAGAGGCAAGGTGCTGGGGGGCTGCTCCTCCATCAACGGCATGATCTACATGCGTGGCCAGGCGGCGGACTACGATGGCTGGGCCGCCGAAGGCAATAGCGGCTGGGCCTGGAAAGATGTGCTGCCGCTGTTTCGGCAGAGCGAAAACCACTTCGCCGGCGACTCCGAACTGCACGGCGCCGCCGGTGAGTGGCGGGTCGAACGCCAGCGCCTGTCCTGGCCGATCCTCGACGCCTTCCGCACCGCCGCCGAACAGAGCGGCATCCCCAACCTCGACGACTTCAATGGCGGCGACAATGAGGGCTGCGGTTATTTCCAGGTCAACCAGAAGGCCGGGGTCCGCTGGAACGCCGCCAAGGCCTTTCTCAAGCCAGTGCGTCAGCGCTCCAACCTCACGGTACTGACCGAAGTGGAAGTCGACCGCGTACTGCTTCGCGACGGGCGGGCCCATGCCGTCAGCGCCCGCTGGCAGGGCAAGGGCATGAATTACAAGGCGCGCCGGGAAATCGTGCTGTGCGCTGGCGCCGTGGGCTCTCCGGCGATTCTGCAACGCTCGGGGATCGGCCCGCGCAATCTGTTGCAGCGGCTGGGCATCGGCGTGGTCCATGAACTGCCCGGCGTGGGTGGCAACCTGCAGGATCACCTGCAACTGCGGTTGATCTATCAGCTGGAAAACGCCCGCACCCTGAACCAGATCGCCGGCACGTTGTGGGGCAAGATGGGCATGGGCCTGCGCTATCTCTATGACCGCAGCGGCCCCTTGTCCATGGCTCCCAGCCAATTGGGCGCGTTTGCCCGTTCAGGGCCGGAACAGACCTCGGCCAACCTTGAATATCACGTTCAACCGTTGTCCCTGGAGCGTTTCGGGGAGCCGCTGCACACGTTCCCGGCCTTCACCGCTTCGGTCTGCGACCTGCGCCCGCAAAGCCGTGGTCGGGTGGATATCCGTTCGGCCGACCCGCGCGAAGCCCCGGTGATCCAACCCAACTACCTGAGCCACCCGCAAGACCTGCGGGTCGCCGCCGACGCCATTCGCCTGACCCGCCGCATCGTCGCCGCCCCTGCCCTGCAAGGCTTCAAACCCAAGGAATATCTGCCGGGGCCCAACCTGCAGACGGAAGAAGAACTGCACCAGGCCGCCGCCCGTATCGGCACGACGATCTTCCATCCAGTGGGTACCTGCCGCATGGGCCATGACCAGGACGCGGTGGTGGATGCACAGCTGCAGGTTCATGGCATCGCCGGACTGCGCGTCGCCGACGCCTCGATCATGCCGCGCATCACCTCGGGCAACACCTGCTCGCCGACCCTGATGATCGCCGAGAAGGCGGCGCAGATGATGCTCAACCCGGCCACGAGGAACATCAGCACCCAAAAAGAACCTGTCACGGCCTGAAGAACAGGTCACTCTCCAACCAGCGGGGTGAGTCGATCCAAGAAGGTGTGTCAAAGCAGGAGACGCCAACCCGGCGTCGACAGTGGAACAACAAAAACAATCACTGTGAGGGATACCGATATGTCTGAGCATGTTCAGCCCCTGGAAGCCACGCGCAGCGTCGGCACCAGCCAGGAAACCCAGAAGGTCATCTTCGCCTCGTCCCTGGGGACGGTGTTCGAGTGGTACGACTTTTTCCTCTACGGCGCCCTCGCGGCGGTGATCAGCAAGCAGTTCTTCGCCGGCGTCAACGACACCACGGCATTCATCTTCGCCCTGATGGCATTCGCCGCCGGTTTCATCGTGCGGCCGTTCGGTGCCTTGGTGTTCGGGCGGCTGGGGGACATGATCGGACGCAAGTACACCTTCCTGGCCACCATCGTCCTCATGGGCGTGGCGACCTTCTGTGTCGGCCTGTTGCCCAACTACGCCAGCATCGGCATCGCCGCGCCGATCATCCTGGTGGTGTTGCGCATGCTGCAGGGCCTGGCCCTGGGCGGTGAATATGGCGGAGCGGCCACGTATGTCGCCGAGCACGCCCCCATAGGCAAGCGCGGCTTCCACACCAGCTGGATCCAGTCCACGGCCACCCTCGGTCTGTTGCTTTCCTTGCTGGTGGTGCTGGGCTGCCGTTATTTCACTGGCGACCAGTTCGAGGTCTGGGGCTGGCGCATTCCGTTCCTGCTGTCGATCGTGCTGCTGGGCATTTCCACCTGGATCCGCCTGAGCCTGCATGAGTCGCCGGCATTCCTGAAAATGAAAGAGGAAGGCAAGTGCTGCAAGGCCCCCATCCGTGAGTCCTTCGGCAAATGGGAAAACCTCAAGGTGGTGCTGATCGCCCTGTTCAGCATCAACGCCGGGCAAGCAGTCACCTTCTACGCGGCGCAGTTCTACGTGCTGTTCTTCCTGACCCAGTTCCTGAAGATGGACCCGGCCCTGGCCAACAGCCTGCTGATCGTCAGCGTGGTGATCGGCGCACCATTCTTCATCTTCTTCGGCTGGCTGTCGGACAAGGTCGGGCGCAAGCCCGTGCTGATGGTCGGCCTGCTCCTGGCCACGGCACTGTATTTCCCGATTTTCAAGACCCTGGCCCACTACGCCAACCCGGCCATCGACCTGGCGAGCCGCCAGGCGCCGATCACGGTGGTGGCCGACCCGGCGACCTGTACCTTTCAATTCGACCCGGTGGGCAAGGCGCGCTTCGACAGCCCCTGCGACAAGGTCAAGACGTTCCTGGTCAAGCAGGGGCTGCCCTACAGCAGCGTGTCGGCGCCGGCCGGCAGCAACGTGCAGGTCAGCGTCGGCGACGTGAAACTCGAAGGCTTCGACGAGTCCGCGCTGCGGGCAGCAGTGACCCTGGCAGGCTACCCACAACAAGCAGATGCCCAGCAGATCAACCGGACCATGATCGTGGTGCTGATCGTGGCGCTGATCATCATTTCAGCGATGTGCTACGGCCCGTTGGCGGCGCTGATGGTCGAACTGTTTCCCACCCGTATCCGCTACACCTCCATGTCGCTGCCCTACCACATCGGCAACGGCTGGTTCGGCGGCTTCCTGCCCACCGTGTCGTTCGCCCTGGTGGTCTATACCGGCGATATCTTCTATGGGCTGTGGTACCCGGTGGTGATCACCGGGGTCAGCCTGGTGGTGGGCATGCTCTGCCTGCGGGAAACCAGAAACGTGGACCTGGATAAAAACTGAAGACAGCGTCCCGTGGCGGGGGGCCAGGCCCCTCGCCGTCCATCAGTGGACCTGGCGATTCTTCACCGTGCTTTCCACCAGGTCCAGCATCTGCCCCAGGGCCCAGGGCTTGGCGATGAAGGAGGCGTGGTGCTTGATCCCGGCACTTTCCGGCGTTTCGTAGCCCGACATGATCAGCAGCGGAATCTGCGGCCAGCGGTCCCCGGTCATGTTGGCCAGGTCCGCGCCGTCGATCGTGCCGGGCATGGTGATATCGGTGAGCAGCAGGTCCACGTAGTCGGCACTCTGCTCAAGAAACGTCAACGCCGAATCGGCGCTTTCCCGAGGCTCCACCACAAACCCTTCGTCCTCCAGTATTTCGCACAGGAACTCCAGGATCGTCGGATCATCTTCAACAACAAGAATCAAACGTGTGGTCGCCTGTCCGTTGCCGTTTGGCATCGAATTCATGTGATTGACTCTCCCTGCCGTCGGTTTTTTTGCGGTTTTAACCGCTCTGCAAGTTATGAACTGCACCTTTCACATAAATTCATTCTGCTTGCGAATGGGCCGCTGAACGTCGTGCCAGACGCTCTTTTGCAACGCAGCGCAACGTTTTATCTGTATATACATACAGATAAAACTTGCCCCCGGAGCAATCCCTGACCATGCTACAGCTCCCAGCAGAACTGTTCGGAAAAGGGCGACATGCAGCTGTACCTCTGTGAGAAACCATCCCAGGCCAAGGACATCGCCGCCGTGCTCGGCGCCAGGCGACGCGGCGATGGCTGCTGGCTGGGCACGGGCATCACCGTGACCTGGTGCATCGGCCACCTGCTGGAGACCGCCCCGCCCGATGCCTACGATGCCCGCTACAAGCGCTGGGTGCTGGCCGACCTGCCCATCGTGCCGGGGCAATGGAAAATGACCGTCAAGCCGAAGACCGCGAGCCAGTTCAAGGCGGTCAAGCGCTTACTGGGTGAAGCCAGTGAACTGGTGATCGCCACCGACGCCGACCGGGAAGGCGAAATGATCGCCCGGGAACTGGTGGAGCATTGCCGCTATCGCGGGCCGATCAAGCGCCTGTGGCTATCGGCCCTGGACGAAGCCTCGATCCGCAAGGCCCTGGCTGCCCTCAAGCCGGGGGCCGAAACCTTCAACCTGTATCATTCGGCGCTGGGCCGCTCCCGGGCCGACTGGCTGATCGGCATGAACATGAGTCGCCTGTTCACCTTGCTGGGACGCCAGTCCGGCTATCAGGGCGTGTTGCCGGTGGGGCGCGTGCAGACGCCCACCCTGCGACTGGTGGTGGATCGCGACCGCAGCATCGCCGATTTCGTACCGGTGGCCTATTGGGCCATCGACGTTCAACTGCGTCATGCCGGCACCGTGTTCACCGCTCAGTGGCGCGCCGATGCGGCTGCCTGCGACGACCAGGAGCGATGCCTGAACCAGGCCATCGCCCGTGATGCCGCCCAGGCCATGGACAATGCCGACACCGCCCTGGTGACCCAGGTGCGCACCGAACGCCTGCGCGAAGCGGCACCGCTGCCATTCGACCTGGGCACCCTCCAGGAAGTCTGTTCGAAGAAGCTCGGCCTCGGCGCCCAGGAAACCCTGGACATCGCCCAGGCCCTCTACGAAACCTACAAGGTCATCACCTATCCTCGCAGCGATTGCGGCTACCTGCCCTTGAGCCAGCACAGCGAAGCACCGGCCATCCTGGCCGCCCTCGCCCAGGCCGACCCGGGTCTCGCGCCACTGCGCGAGCACCTGCAACCGCAACGCAGGTCCCGGGCCTGGAACGATGCCAAGGTCAGCGCCCACCACGGCATCATTCCCACCGCTGCCGCGAAGAACCTCGACAAGCTCGCTGGCAAGCAGCGAGCCGTCTATACGCTGATTCGCGCGCGCTACCTGGCGCAGTTCCTGCCCAACCATGAATACGACCGCACCCAGGCCGATTTCGATTGCGCCGGCCAGGCATTGCGCGCCGTGGGCAAGCAGATCGTCGAGCCCGGCTGGAAACGTGCCCTGCCCGAGACCCTGGCTCCTGCACGAGGCCGGGAGGCCCCGGCACCGCAAACCCTGCCGGCCTTGATCGAAGGCCATGATTGCGCCGTGGAGCAAGTGACGCTCAAGGACCTGTGGACCCAGCCGCCCAAGCCATTCACCGAGGGCGACCTGATCAAGGCCATGAAAAACGTCGCCAGGCTGGTGGACGATCCGCTGCTCAAGCAGAAACTCAAGGACACCACCGGCATCGGTACCGAAGCGACCCGGGCCTCGATCATCCAGGGCCTGCTCGACCGTGGCTACCTGGTCAAGAACGGCAAGGCATTGTCCGCCACCCCGGCGGCCTTCAGCCTGATCGACGCCGTGCCCCGCGCCATTGCCGACCCGGGCACCACCGCCATCTGGGAACAGGCACTGGACATGGTGCAGAGCGGGGAAATGAGCCTGGAAGAATTCGTCACCCGCCAGGCCGCCTGGATGAGCAAGCACATCGCTCGCTGCCAGGGCATGAGCCTGGCCATCAGCGGTCCGGCCAGCCCCGCCGGCCGTGGCGCAGCGCCATGGAAAAACAAACGCAAGACGGCCAAGCGCAAGGCCGCCGGCGCGCCGCGCAAAGCGACAAAAGCCAAGGCGACCTGAGCCTGTCGGAGTCAATCGGGTGCCCTGCCAGACACCGAACCTGCGACGAGGGGATCTATTCCCCGCCGGGTTGCAAAGCAACCCCAAGCCAGCTGCCTGCGTGTATATCAGATAACCTCACCCGCCATTCGGGCCGCTTCGCGCCCCAGCGGGATGAATGCCCGCGCCACAGAAAACACAGCCGTGCTGCCAGTCATTTTTCATAGCCAAACCGTTTTGTCCGACAATATGTAGTGACCAAAAATAATCACTACAAAACCGTTGACGACGTCGATTTGCCCTTGCATGATGCAGACGTCTCCCCGATCGGGAGTACAGGTAACCGTTTGAGCAAGCTCGTCTGACCGCCGAGCTGTTTTTTGGATAAGGGACTGCCCACAAGGCAGATTGAAGGTGCTGACCTGGCATGACCGTCCGGAAACAAGGACGAGAAACGCTGGCGAAGATCCTCATGACGCGCGGGTCGACCCTCGAAAGTTGACGATGCCTGACAGGTTCTTCGCTGTTTCTCTTCGTTGTAGCGCATTTGCGTAGCAGCCCTTCGATAGCACTACACAGCCGTTCCGCGCCGCCGCCGAAGTTCGACGCAAGGACGCTGACGGCCTGGTTTCGGTACCTGAGTTACCGAATAGCGAAGTTTTTGCGAACCACCAGACAGATCAACCAAATGGTCAAGGGGCTTACACATGAATCTGAACAATCAACCATCTATTGATGAACTGGCTCGCATGTTCGCTGCACACAAGGACACCCTCGACAGCCATATCCTGTGGATCAGCAAGACTGGCCAGGTGCATATGGATTGCCTGTCGCCGTACACCCAGGAAGACGAGTTCGAAAAGAACACGCAAGACCTGTGTGCCCGGTTGAAGATGTACCGCCGCGGACAAGGCTACGTCGGCAAGAAGGCCGCAGCCGACAAGGACTACATCGGTCGCGTGCTGCAAACGCTGACCCAGGCCTGGCAGGCGGTGCAGAATACTTCGCAGGTCCAGGTCATCGACCGCCTCTACTGATCGCAGCTGAATAAAAAAGGGCCCGTTTCTATCCGAAACGGGCCCTTTTTCGTACAAACCCTAGAACACCGACCAGCCGATCCGCTGGCTGAGCAGCTCCAGCGCCGCCATGCCGGCCAGGGAGTTGCCGGCGACATTGAGTTCGGGGGACCAGACGCACACGGTGAAACGCCCTGGCACCACCGCCACGATCCCACCGCCCACCCCGCTCTTGCCCGGCAGACCGACGCGGTAGGCAAAATTCCCGGCTTCGTCGTACAGCCCGCTGGTGGCCATGATGGAGTTGACCTGCTGGGTCTGGCGGGCGCTGAGGATCTGCTCGCCGCTGTGCTTGCAGAAGCCGTCATTGGCCAGGAAACAGAACGCCCGGGCCAGGTCGATGCAGTTCATCCGCAACGCACAATGACTGAAATAGCTGCGCAGCACTGCCTCCACGTCGTTATGGAAATTGCCGAACGATTGCATCAGGTAGGCCATCGCCGCGTTGCGGGCGCGATGCTGGTATTCCGATTCGGCGACCTTGCCATCCACCATCACATTGGGATTGCCCGACAGGCGCCGTACGAAGTCGCGCATCGACAAGGCCGGGGCGGCAAACCGCGACTGGTTGATGTCGCAGATCACCAGGGCACCGGCGTTGATGAACGGGTTGCGTGGGCGGCCCCGTTCGAACTCCAGCTGCACCAGGGAATTGAACGGCTGGCCGGACGGCTCATGACCCAGACGTTCCCAGATCGCTTCGCCGGAGTGCTGGATGGCCTGCACAAGGCTGAAAACCTTGGAAATACTCTGCACCGAAAACGGCGTTTCGGCGTCGCCTGCGCAATACATCTCGCCATCGTTGCCATACACGGCAATGCCCAATTGATTGGCAGGCACGGTGCCCAGGGCCGGAATGTAGTCGGCCACCTTGCCCTGACCGATCAGGGGGCGAACCGCATCGAGGATCTCGTTCAACAATGCTTGCATGGGTGCGGGGGTCCAGTCATTCCCCGTTCGAGTGCGGGGATACAGACCCTAGACGTCGACAAGCGGGATCAGAGCACACCGGCCTTGAATCGGCCGCTCGATCGGGCGGTCTATAGTGAAGGATCAACCTGCAGGAGTACACGATGCGTCAGATCATGCAGAAAGAACCCTGGTGGGCGTCGCCACCCAAGCCCGGCCAGGACGAAAGCGAGCTGGAATGGGGCTGGCTGGTGATCTATAGCGAAGGCGAACCGCGCTTCGAATTCATCAAGGAGCGGCCCACGGACGAACAGATACGCCACCGCAAGGGTTGCCGCGTCACCCTCGGGACGGACTGACCCCGCCGGTCATGGCTCGAGTTGCGGCAGCACCACCGGCCGGTTCGCCAGCTCCGCCTCCATCAGGCTGCCCCTGATTTCCTCATCCAGGTAATACACCGGCGCCAGCACCCCGCTGAGGGGATGCTTGAGTGATTTGAACCAGGCTTCGTCGAACGCGGCGCTCAGGCTCTTGCGGATATGCGCTTGCATTTCCGGCCGCTCGCCTTCGTGGATGATCACGCGAATGCCGGCCACCCCTACGGAAATCAATGCCCCCGCCGCCTTTCCGGCCACGGCCGCGGCCGCACCGGTCGCCCCTCGAGTGGCGAACTGCGCTTCGATCTTTTCACTGGTGCGTTGTGCCACCGTAGCGATCACCGCGTCCGAGGGACCGTTTCCCGTGGCGGCGACCTTATTGACGTGATCGATCAGGGCCGCGTAGGCCGGCAGGGTATTGAGCGGGTTGGTATGGACCATCTGGTACAGCGAAGCATTGCGCGCCGCCGGGGGGCCCAGGTTGACCGCGGGAATACCGTGCAGGCGCCGGTTCATCAGTTCCAGCGGGATCCGATGGCTCTGAGCGATCACCTGGACCTGCTGGTTGAGCAGGCTCACGTAATAACTCGTCGCGTTGGCCCGGATCGCTTCGGGATCGATCTCCACAGCGACGGGTTCCAGCACCCGTTCGCGATACTGCGTCTGCAGATAGACCGCCAGGCGCCTGGACGCGGAATCCTCCTCGTCTTGGGCGCTGGCGGCATACCAGCTGACCTTCACCGCCAACCATTCCTGGGTCCAGTAGCTGCTGAACCAGGGGATGAACTCGGCCTCGGTCCGCTCGTAGACCAGCATCCGCCAATGTTCCATCGATCCACGGGCATAGCGTTCGGCCTGTTCGATCGCGGTCCCGGAGGCGGCGACGATCTGTCGGTCCACCTGGCGCCAGGTGTCCTGGGCCACCGCCACCGAGTCCACCTGTTGACCGCGCTGCGGCGTGGCGCACCCCGCCAGAATGATCAACACGGCCAGCATCAGCGAATGCAGCACGATCGGCACCCCGGATTCAGGTCACCCTGGCATTGAGTATAGGAAAGCCCTGGATGCCTGGGGCAACGCGTCATCAGGGCCAGCTCCCCGATCCCGTCGCGGCTACAGGCACCCTGCCCGGTTTGCGATTACCCTTGTCGGATCGACTCGCACCACGACCGGCCGCCATGACATCGCCTTCAGCACGACTTCGCCAATGGGCCAGGGCCCTGAAGCGCCAGACCCTGACACTGTGGTTCTGCTATCGCCATGGACAGACGCCGTGGCTCCCCAGGACCATCGCAGTCATCGTGGTGGCCTACGCCCTGAGCCCCATCGACCTGATTCCGGACTTCATCCCTATCCTGGGTTATCTGGACGACGTGATCCTGCTGCCGCTGGGTATCTGGCTGGCCCTTCGCCTGATGCCGCCGGCTGTGCTGGCCGAATGTGCAGCCAGGGCCCGCCAATGGGAGAAAAACCAGGGCCAGCGCCCGGTGAACCGGATCGCCGCCGTGGTGATCGTGCTGTGCTGGATCGCCGCACTGGCAGGCGGCTGGTGGCTGGTGCGCGGTTCCCTCACAGGCGAGTGAAATGCTCGAACTGCCAAGCCTCCGCCGCCCCTTCTCCTGAAGCCTGGCAGGGAGTGCCGCTGGGCGTCCAGTCGGTGCGCTTGCCGACCAGGGTGCCCAGGTAGGGCCTGGCCACTTCCAGCACCCGTTCGTAATCCATCTGTTCCGGCTCGACGATGCCCCGCGCCGGATGCTCCACCGCCCAGACGACGCCCGCCAGGACCCCGGCGGCCACCTGCAGGGTGGTGGCGTTGTTGAAGGGCACCAGCGCCCTGGCTTCGTCGACGCTCAGCATCGAGCCGAACCAGTAGGCATTCAGCTCATGCCCCATGAGCAGCACGCCCAACGCATCGACGCCACCGCTCTCGATTTCACCGTTGAGAATGCGCTCCGAACCCTGGGTCTGCCACCCCCGCCCAATGAGCTCCTGAATAGACAACAACGCATCGTTGCAGGGGTGGTAGGCGTAATGCAGGGTGGGCCGATAGACGAGGGTCTGGCGCTCTTTCACCGTCAGCAGGTCGGCGGTGGACGCGGTTTCGTGATGGGTGATCATCAGTCCCAGGCACGCTCCGCCCAAGGGGGTCCAGGTCTTGACCGGCACGCTGGCGCTGGGACGTTCAAGGTAAATGGCATTGCGCGCGCCGAAGCGATGACGCCTGGCGGACGCCGGCCAGGTTCGCTCGTGGGTACCCCACCCCAGCTCCGCCGGTTGGCTGCCCTCACTGATGAACCCTTCCACCGACCAGGTGTTGACGAACTCATCGTCCTGCTTGATCCGGTGCGAACACTGGGTGTCGCGCTCGGCGAAATGGATGACCTTGATGCCCGTTTCCATGCACAACCGTGCCCAATCCACGCCGTCGCGGTTCTGCGGCAGCGGGTGGTTCAATTGCAGCGCCAGTTCCACCAGCCCGGCCTTGAGCAGGTGCGTGATCAAGCCAGGATTGGCCCCATGGGCCACCACCGCCGTCGGACCCCGGCCCAGCTTCTTGCGCAACGCCAGCACCTCGTGCCGCAACGCGTAGTTGGTACGACGCGAAAGATCCAGGCGCGGATCGTTATAGCCGCCTGCCCAAGGTTCGACACAGGTATCGAGGTACATCGCACGCTTGTCGAAGGCATACGCGATCAGCGCCAGGGAGCTGACTTCCACGGACAGGTTGACGATGAAATCACCGGGCCTGACGACACGGTCAAGGACCTGGGCAAAAGTGTGCTCGGTCAGTGCCTTGCGGACAAAGCGAATCCCCCGCTCCTTGAACCAGATGTTGTGGTCGATCACTGGCGCGACCACGGTGAAGCGCTTGATCGCAATGAGCTCCTGCCCCAACAACAATGGCAGGGTGGCCCGGGCGATCGTGCCGAAGCCGATGACAATCAGATGTCCGCTGAACGGGACCTGATGTTCCATGCGCTGCCCCCCGAAGATACGGATACAGAGGCCATGAAATACCGGTCATGGCGTCCTGGCTACTGTCAGTCTCGACAGTGGCCGGCGCAGGCACCGCAGAACCTGCGCCGTCCCGGCGTGCTGGGCTATGAAGTGCCCAACCCGCCGGACAAGTCCGTCGCGGAAGGTGCCTGAGTCCTGGGAGGTGTTTCCTGGTGATGCTCGGTGGTCTTGCTCACCGTATCGCGCACCGTCTCATAGCCCTGCCGCGCGGTCTGCCTGGCCTTGTCGGCGAGGTTGGCGCTGGTCTTGCCCATCACTCGCTGCTCCGTGGAGGTGGCGGGCAACGCGGCACCGAGCATGGCACCCAGGGCGACTCCCGCCGCAGCCATCATCAGGGGCTGTTCCTTGAGCAGCCGGTTGAACTGTTCCCCCAGGTCCTGCGTGCCATGGGCCAGGCGTTCTCCGGTCGCATGGACGCTGCGTCGCGCCTGGCGGGCATTGGCCCCGAGATCGTCGGCCAGGCGCGAGGCCTTGTCCTTGAGATGATGGAATCCCTCGCGCAGGGAATCGGTGGTGTCGCGCAGATGCTCCCGCGCACCGACGAGCCCTTCACTCCGGCCCGCGCAGTCCTGGTCCGGCCCGACCCGGTAACCCACCCGAGGCGGATGGTTCTGGCCAAGCATCAGCCAGCACAATCCGAGCGTGGTCAGTACGGTGGGCACCGGATTGTTACGTACCGTGGTGCCGAGGTTGCCGAAGAACTCCGAGCCATTGCCCTTCACCAGGGTCAAGGCCTGGTCGAGCATTTGCCCCGGAGTGAACTTGCTGCCCAGCGCGTCGACGATCTGGCTGATATGGGCCCGTTGCTCGTCGATCTCGCGCTCGAGGGCTTGCGGACTCTTCTCGGATTCGGTTTTGAATTCATCCTTCATGAGACTTTCCTCCGCAGGGCGTCCTGGTCTTTATTCAATGCCTCGAGGGTACGGTCCGGCTTGAAGTGGGACGGTTCGAATTGCTTCTTGCCCGATTGCACCATCACGAAACCGACGACCATGACCACGACGCCCACGATCAGTGCCGCCAGCCACGGCGCCATGACCGTGCTCAGGCCATAGACCACCGCCATCAGCAGGACGATGAAACCGGCCAGCAGCACGATAGCCCCGCCGGCCACAGCGGCAATGCCGGCCTTGAGGGTATTGAGGCTGGCCTGGAACTCAGCCTTGGCCAAGGCCAGCTCCTTGGTGAACAGCGACGGGACCTCGTGGGTCAGTTGCTTGAGCAACCCCATGACCGACGCATCGGTATCGGTGGCAGGGGCGCCTGCAGAACGTTGAAAATCCGGGTCAGGTCGATTCATTGCAGTTCTCCTCGGGTGCTGGCCGAATCCGAAAGCGAGCCGGTGCCGGCGCCTGGGCCGATGGGATCGACGCCAGGCTCGAAGGGCTCGTGTGCGGTGAAGCCGCCGGATGGTGGGGTGGAATGGCCGGCGGCCGGGTCGTCGATGTCCGCGGCGACCGGTGAGCTGCCAGCCTTGAGGAACCGCGACAGCCCGAAGCCCACCGCCACGCTGCCGGCCAGGAACAGGCCCGGGTTGTCCCGCGCCAGACGGGATCCTTCGTGCAGCAATTGTTCGGCGCTCATGTGGCGCAGTCTGCCGGCCAGGCCGGTCATCGAATCCGCCATGTCCGCCAGGTAGTGAGACAGGCCTAAGGCGTCGTTGGCTTCCAGCTCGGACATCGCCGACTTGGCGCCCCGCGCCAATGCATCGATCTGGTCCGCCGCCGTATCGCGGTAATGGCCGAAATGCGCATCGGCCTGTTCACGGGCGCTGCCAATGGTTTCGTTCAACTCATCCTTGATGGGGTTGGGTCGTGCCTGGCCCGAAGGGCCCTGTTGTCGCTCGGAGTGGTTGTCCGCATTAGTCATGTCTGTCCATCGCCTCCGTGATGAAAACAATTACGGGCAGCCACCGCGGTGATCGCCCGGCCATGGGTCTCTCAGAACAGATGACGAAGTGTCGCGGGGGGTAGTTCCAACGAGTTTCGATGTCGCGCGCCATGCGGTATCCCCCGTGGATCCAGGCAGAGCGCAGGCAAAAAAAAAACGGGCGCTGGCGCATCCGCCAGGCCCGATTCGTTCCCGTCATTTTCCAGCGATCAGGTGTTTTCCGAGCCGTTCAACCCAACGCCGTATCGAGGAACATCATCACCGCGAACCCCATCATCAAGCCCAGGGTCGCCGGGGTTTCATGGCCGTTGCGGTGGGTTTCGGGAATCACTTCGTGGGACACCACGAAAATCATCGCCCCGGCCGCCAGGCCCAGGCTGATGGGATAGGCCACGGCCACGCCCGAGGACATGCCCAGGCCGATCACCGCACCCAATGGCTCCATCAACCCCGAGCCCACCGCGATCAACGCCGCTCGCAGGGTGCTGATGCCGGTGACCCGCAGGGCCATGGCAATGGCAAGTCCCTCGGGGATGTCCTGGATGGCAATGGCAGTGGTGAGCGGCAGGCCTACCTTGAAATCCCCATCGGCAAAGCTGACGCCGATGGCCATGCCCTCCGGCAAGTTGTGCAAGGTAATCGCAAGCACGAACAACCAGACGCGATTGATGCGTTCGGCTTGCGGTCCGCGCCGACCGCTCAATTCATGCTCATGGGGCACGAAACGGTCGAGCCCGATCATCAGGGCAACGCCCAGGCCCAGGCCGAGCACGACGACAAACGCAGCGAGCAGTTGATTACCGCAAATGACCTCTGCGGCCTCGATGCCGGGCAAAATCAGCGAGAACGAACTGGCGGCCAGCATCATGCCTGCCGCGAACCCCAGCATGATGTCCTGGGTGCGCGAGGAGATATCGCGCAGCACCACCGCCATCATCGCACCCAGTGCCGTGGCGACGAATCCGGAGGTCCCCCCCAGCACCGCGTAGCCCAGGTGATGACGGTCGGCCCCCACCAGCGCGTTATAGCCGCTGTACAGCAACAACGCGGCGACCACGATCAAACCGAGCCAGAAGCTCGCGCCCAGCAGCGGGTTGTTTTGCAGCGGGTCCAGCCAGGTGCGCCAGGGCGATCGGATCCGGGAGGTGGACTGGTCCATCGAAAATATCCTTACAGGCTTAGCCAGCCCGATCGTTCGTGCCATAGGCGGCAGGAACGTTGCAATGGAAGGTTCGGGCGGGCAAGCCAGGCTTCCCCGCCCCGTCAGGCCTACAGTTTGTCACCTTGCATCCCTGAACCCAAGTCCGCGCCTGTGGTGGGGTCGCTTTCAGGGTTGGACATCGTCCGTGCCTTCATGTCCATCAACCGCGCCTCGTCTTCTTCGCTCAACTGGACACTGGCCATGCCATCGCCGCCATCCACCGCTGGCGTCGGGCTTTCGACGAACTCCCAGTCATCGCCCTGGTTCCATGGGCCACGTACGGTCGGCTCGCCCTGGGACATATTGAAGTAGACGTTGGCGAACTCCGGCATGCCCGGCAACTTGCCTTGCGGGAAGTTGGGCTGGATGGCGTGCAGTGCCTTCTCGAACGACAACTGATGGGCGATTTCCCGTGTCATCAGGAACCCCAGAGCTTCTTTCACCCCCGGATCGTCAGTGATGTTCATCAGCCGTTCATAGACGATTTTCGCCCGGGCCTCGGCGGCGATATTGGAGCGCATGTCCGCGGTGGGCTCGCCGATGGTGTCGACGTAGGCAGCGGTCCAGGGCACGCCGGCGGAGTTGATCAACGGCGCACCGGCACCGTAGAGCAGGCTGGTGACATGGGAATCGTTGCCAGCGCCGTTGATGTCGCGATAGAGCTGGCCCGCCTCGTCCACGCCTTCGGCCATCTTGCCTTTGGCGCCCTTGTTCAGCATCACGATGATCGAACCGATCACCTCCAGGTGGCTGAGCTCTTCAGTGGCGATATCCATCAGCAGGTCCTTGCGCCCCGGGTCATCCTCGGCCAAGGCCTGAGTGAAGTAACGCGACGCTGCCGCCAGTTCACCCTGGGGTCCCCCAAACTGTTCGAGCAACAGATTGGCGAGACCTGGATTGGGCTCGGCGACACGCACGGTGTACTGCAGTCGTTTGTTATGCATAAACATGATTGAACTCCTCGATCAGAACACAGGGCCGTGAGCACACCGCAATCGCCGGCGCGCCAATGCCAAAAAATAATTAAGAACTGGTGCTGTGCTTTTTATTCAACAAACAAAACGAACGGCAACTTATAGAGAATTGCACAAGTCGCCGCCCCTCAGAACCGATGAAACATTACCCAACCGGTACTTTATGGATGTTCTTATATCGAAACCGGCACGGACCCCAACCAGGCGGCTGGGGCCTGAAGTCTGGCGGTCTCAGGAATCACGACCGCCGCCATGGCTGTTTTCGCCACCTTTCCTGCCGGCCTCGGAGGCTTTCTCCCGGTCATTGGCAAAGTTGCCACCCGAAGCCTGGCCACCTTTGCGGCCGGCTTGCGAAGCGCGCTCGGGATCGTTGGCAAAATTGCCACCCGATGCCTGGCCGCCTTTACGGCCGGCCTCTGCGGCGCGCTCGGGGTCATTGGCGAAATTGCCGCCCGATGCCTGGCCACCTTTGCGTCCGGCCTCGGCTGCACGTTCCGGATCGTTGGCGAAGTTGCCACCCGACGCCTGTCCGCCTTTTTTCCCGGCTTGCGATGCCTTCTCACGATCGTTAGCGAAATTGCCAGGGTTGTTATTACCTGTATTAGCCATTTCATTCACCTCGTTAGTTGCTGTTAGCGAACCAGTTGGCTCGTCCTATTCGGAAAATCTGCCGGCGCCAAGGTTTAAATGAAGTTCATCAGACGACGACGAACGGTAAATAGTCATGAGTTCATTTAATTTGGCTCCGCAGCACTTGAAAAAACGCTATCGAACCCTCCTCTAACGATTAATCAAATTAAAACAAGCGTCATACCATTCACGAAGAAGCGCACCCATGCGAAACGTTAGTCACATGTACATATGCAACAGAACAAGTTCGGTACGAGTTCGCCTTGTCTTCGCAGCTAAAAAACAGTGCGTGTCTTTCCACGCTGTCTGCCAAAGGTCGGGCGACGCCGGCACCCTACTGCACCGGTCTCGTCGTCCCGGCCACGCGCCGTTCCAGGAAGCCAAAACTCGCGGGCTGCCGGTGTTATTCTGCACCACCGCACTGACCGGCTTGCGGTGTCCGGGCACCCTGTCGCCGGTGCCCGGATTAGGCTCTTTACCAAAAGCCTTGATACTGATGAGGTACTCCAGTAACTGCACTTGCTCGGCTGTTTCGCCTTGCCTGGGGTCAGCTCAAGACTTTTCGTACAGAGCCTGAAAACTCGGTGCTCAGGGAGAAATCGGGTCGCTGGCCGGAAAGGTTTCCTCCAGGGCGTCGTCCAATTGTCGGTTGGTGATGTCCCGCTCCTCCACCTTGCCGCTACGCTCGCAGTGACAATCGGGGGCCGGACACGGCTCGCCGTTGGGGTGCTGCTCTGCGCAAGCCTGGCTGCAATAGGCCTCGCCGTCGTGGTTGAACATCCGTTGCGGATCCACCTCGCACTGGCAATCAGGACAGCCGCATTTCATCTTCGATTCGCTCATGCTCATTCTCCTGGCTACGTTGCGGGTCGTTGTTCGACGACGTTTCAGGATCCCACCAGCAACTGAACCTCAAGGTTGGCGGCCGCGACACCGTGCTTGACCACGTACACCTCGGCGCTCCAGCCCTTGGTGCGATTGCGGTAGGACTGAGTGCCCAGGGCCTCGCCGCTGTCCCACTCGATAACGTCGCCGATGTCGATGTCATTGGCCGAACGCAGTTCCAGCACGGTGTGACCGTCCTCCTGTGGCACGTAGACACCGGCCATTGCGCTCTGGCGATTGATGGCTCGAACTTCACCCGTGGTCTGCTTCATACGCCTCCTCTTGCCGGCATCCGGAAGCGGCCGGACAGGCCGGCCGCTTTCC
Source organism: Pseudomonas sp. NFACC32-1 (assembly GCF_900101215.1). Classification (NCBI taxonomy): domain Bacteria; kingdom Pseudomonadati; phylum Pseudomonadota; class Gammaproteobacteria; order Pseudomonadales; family Pseudomonadaceae; genus Pseudomonas; species Pseudomonas sp. NFACC32-1. The sequence continues at coordinate 559,450 of NZ_FMUL01000001.1, read as the reverse complement.
TTGACGCTCAGCGCTTGGCTTCGGTATTGGGGTTCGCCGAACGTTCGAGGAACGCCTGGGTGATCTCCGGCAGGTGATCGCGCAGCCAATCGGCCATGGCAATTTCCTGGGGCAGGATCTGTTCGCAGGCGCGCTGGGTTTCGACATCGCCGGCCGCTTTCGCCGCCTCGATCAGCACGGTGTAGGAGGCGATCTCCAGGTTTTCGAAGACATAGCCGCTCATGGCGCCCTTGACCACCTCATCGCTCATCGTCATGCCGCCCACCGCCTGGCCGAAAGCCATGAGCTTGCCGGCCATGTCCTTGAGCATCGACGTGCTGCCGCCCAGGCGCTGGATGCACTGTTCGACCAGTTTCTGCTGGCCGAGGGTTTCCTGCAGGTGTTCTTCGATCCGGGCCTTGAGGACGGGGTAATGCTCCAGGCGCTCGGCCTGGGCCTTGAGCATTTTTTCCGCTTGCTGCTCCATGGCATGAGCGTCGTTGAGCCAATCCAGCAGGTTGTCTTTGGGCGTTGCCATTTTTTTCTCCTTACCCGTGGTCGCTGCTGCATGGCAGCGCGACAGTTCTGAAATACCCTTCATGAAAATGGAGGTTCCAGACACGTCGAAAGTTTGAAGAAACCAGGATCCGGGGCGACGAAAGGCAATGGCAGCGGCAAAGGCCCGCGTTCAGTCTGGGCGCAGGCCTCGTTCCCAGAGGTGCTGATCCTTGAGGGTGTCGAACAGCGCCTGAGCCGCAGCCGACAATTCATGCCCCGGCTTGGTCAACACACCGATGGCCCGCTCCACCACGGGATCGCGAAGCGTGATGCACCGAGCCCCCAGCTCATGCATCTGCCTGACGCACAGCGCCGGCACCGCGCTGACCCCCAGGCCGCTGGCGACCATTCGACCCACCGTCGCCAACTGATGACTTTCGAATTCCACCGGCAACTTCATGCCCCGGGCCTGCAGGTGCTCCTCCAGCATCACCCGCACGGTGGAGGGCCGCTGCAAGGTGATGAACGGTTGCTCCAGCAAGGTTCGCCACTGGATTTCCCGGCAATCGGCCAGGGGCGAATCCAGCGGCACCACCGCGACGAACCGGTCCAGGTACAGCGGCGTGAACGCCAGGGAGGAACCCTGCGCCGGCTCGAAGGCGACGCCCAGCTCCACATGGCGATCACGCACCATTTCCAGCACTTGTTCGTTGATCACATCGTTGACCGTAACGTTGACATTCGGATAGCGGACGCGGAAGGTCTTGAGGATCGGTGGCAACAGGTTCCCGGCGAACGAGGGCATCGCCGCCAACGTCACGCGCCCCCGCTGCAAGGTGAAGCGCTGGCGCATTTCATCCTCGGCGTTATCCCAGTCGGCAACCAGCCTGCGGGCCAGCGGCAAGAGGGATTCGCCCTCGGGGGTCAGCGCCACATTACGGGTGTTGCGGCTGAACAGGCGTCCACCCAGGCCGTCCTCCAGTGCCTTGATGGTTAGGCTCAGGGCCGACTGGGACAGGTGCAGCCGTTCGCAGGCCACGGCAAAGCTCAGGCTCTGGGCGACGGCGAGGAAGGCACGGATCTGCTTGAGGGTCATGGTCGTGATGCTCCCAGCGGCAAGCGACTGGTTTCAAGCCGCAAGACAATTATTGAGTTTTACCAATCAATCTAACTCAAAAATCAACTTAACAAATATATGACTTGGCGCAACACTGCATTCCATTGCGACCCCATCAAGAATAAAAGAGGTGTCTATGGCTGGTTTCGACAAACGCGTGAGCTCCTATGAGGAAGCGCTGGAAGGCTTGAAGGACGGCATGACCGTGATCGCCGGCGGCTTCGGTTTGTGCGGCATTCCGGAAAACCTGATCGCCGAGATCAAGCGCAAGGGCATTCGCGATCTCACCGTGGTGTCCAACAACTGCGGCGTCGACGGTTTCGGCCTCGGCGTGCTGCTGGAAGACCGGCAGATTCGCAAGGTGATCGCGTCCTACGTGGGTGAAAACGCCCTCTTCGAACAGCAGTTGCTCAGTGGTGAAATCGAAGTCCAGCTCACTCCCCAAGGCACCCTCGCCGAAAAGATGCGCGCCGGTGGCGCGGGCATCCCGGCGTTCTTCACCGCCACCGGTGTCGGCACTCCGGTGGCCGAAGGCAAGGAAACCCGTGAATTCCACGGCCGGCAATACTTGATGGAAGAATCCATCACGGGGGACTTCGCCATCGTCAAAGGCTGGAAAGCCGACCATTTCGGCAACGTGGTCTACCGTCACACCGCCCAGAACTTCAATCCGCTGGCCGCCACGGCGGGCAGAATCACCGTGGTGGAAGTCGAGGAAATCGTCGAACCCGGCGAGCTGGACCCGACGCAGATCCATACCCCTGGCATCTACGTCGACCGGCTCATTTGCGGCACGTTCGAAAAGCGCATCGAACAGCGCACCGTACGCAAGTGATCCCCTGCCCCCGGCCCGAATGAAGGAATAACACCATGGCACTTTCCCGCGAACAAATGGCTCAACGCGTCGCCCGCGAAATGCAGGACGGCTACTACGTGAACCTGGGTATCGGCATTCCCACCCTGGTCGCCAACTACATTCCCGAAGGCATGGAAGTCATGCTGCAGTCCGAGAACGGCTTGCTCGGCATGGGGGCCTTCCCCACCGAAGACGAAGTCGATGCCGACATGATCAACGCCGGCAAGCAGACCGTCACCGCGCGCATCGGTGCGTCGATCTTTTCTTCGGCCGAATCGTTCGCCATGATCCGCGGCGGACACATCGACCTGACCGTGCTCGGCGCATTCGAAGTAGACGTCGAGGGCAATATCGCGTCCTGGATGATTCCCGGCAAGCTGGTCAAGGGCATGGGCGGTGCGATGGACCTGGTAGCCGGCGCCGAGAACATCATCGTGACCATGACCCATGCGTCCAAGGACGGCGAATCGAAACTGCTGCCCCGTTGCAGCCTGCCGCTCACCGGTGCCGGTTGCATCAAGCGAGTGCTGACGGACCTGGCCTACCTGGAAATCCAGGACGGTGCCTTCATCCTGAAAGAACGTGCCCCGGGCGTCAGCGTCGAGGAAATCGTCGCCAAGACTGCCGGCAAGCTGATCGTGCCGGACCACGTCCCTGAAATGCAGTTCGCTGCACCGTGAGGAGAGATTTTATGCAAGAAGTCGTGATTGTCGCCGCCACCCGTACCGCCATCGGCAGTTTCCAGGGTTCGCTGGCCTCCATTCCCGCGCCGGAGCTCGGTGCAGCGGTGATTCGTCGCCTGCTGGAACAGACCGGCTTGTCCGGCGAACAGGTCGATGAAGTGATTCTCGGCCAGGTACTGACCGCAGGCTCCGGGCAGAACCCGGCCCGCCAGGCGTCGATCCTCGCCGGCTTGCCCCATGCGGTGCCGGCGCTGACCCTGAACAAGGTCTGCGGCTCGGGCCTCAAGGCGTTGCACCTGGGCGCCCAGGCGATCCGCTGCGGCGACGCCGAGGTCATCATCGCCGGCGGCATGGAGAACATGAGCCTGGCCCCCTACGTCCTGCCGGCCGCCCGCACCGGCCTGCGCATGGGCCACGCGCAGATGATCGACAGCATGATCACCGATGGCCTGTGGGATGCGTTCAATGACTACCACATGGGCATCACCGCCGAGAACCTGGTGGACAAGTACGGCATCAGCCGCGAGGAACAGGATGCCTTTGCCGCCTCGTCCCAGCAGAAGGCCGTTGCCGCCATCGAAGGCGGTCGCTTCGCCGATGAGATCACGCCAATCCTGATTCCCCAGCGCAAGGGCGATCCCGTGGCATTCGCCACGGATGAACAACCGCGCGCCGGTACCACCGCCGAGTCCCTGGCCAAGCTCAAGCCGGCCTTCAAGAAGGACGGCAGCGTAACCGCCGGCAATGCGTCGTCCCTCAATGACGGCGCGGCGGCCGTCGTGCTGATGAGCGCGCAAAAGGCCAAGGCGCTGGGCTTGCCAGTGCTGGCGAAAATCAGCGCCTACGCCAACGCCGGCGTCGACCCGGCCATCATGGGCATCGGTCCGGTGTCGGCAACCCGTCGCTGCCTGGAGAAGGCCGGTTGGTCGCTGGACCAACTGGACCTGATCGAAGCCAACGAAGCCTTCGCTGCCCAATCGCTGGCCGTGGCCAGGGAGCTGAGGTGGGATATGGACAAGGTCAACGTCAACGGCGGCGCCATTGCCCTGGGTCACCCCATCGGCGCTTCGGGCTGCCGGGTGCTGGTGTCGCTGCTGCACGAGATGATCAAGCGCGATGCCAGCAAAGGCCTTGCAACCCTGTGCATCGGCGGCGGCCAGGGCGTGGCCCTGGCGCTGGAACGAGGCTGACCGACGACGCGTTCAACAGTGGCTGCGCGGACCCACGAACATCCGCCTGGTCACTGGCTCCACCACCGGCGCGACCTCGGTTGCGCCGTTTTTTTTACCTGGCGCTTTTGCCACGACCGCCTGGATCAGACTCTGCTGGCCCTTCATGTCGTAAATTTCGGTGTACCTGACAGACCGGTCTATTGTGGCGAGATGCTCGCCTGACCGGGGGAGATTGCCGAACTGCTTTTGCAGAAAACCCTTTGTCAGGAGCCCGCGCCAAAGCGATCACGGCTGTTGGTCAGGTGCAGCCACATGGCGGCGCGGGCGGCATCGGGGTCCTGGCGCTTGATGGCGTTGAAGATCGCTTCATGCTCCAGATTGGCCACTTGCGCCAGTTTTCCCAGGTCGGCCTGGCCCCGTTCGGCCACATTCACCCGGGTCCTGGGGATCATCGCGCTGCCCAGGTGCTGCATGACTTCGACGAAACAGGTGTTTTGCGTGGCTTCGGCAATGAGCAGATGAAAACGCCGGTCGGCTTCCACGCAACTGTCGTTGTTGCTCAGCAGCCGCTGGTAGTCATCCAGGGCCTGGCGCATCTGCTGCAACTGCCGCTCATCGCGACGCTGGGCAGCCAGTGCCGCCGCCTGGGTCTCCAGGCCCAGGCGCAGTTCGAGGATTCCCCTCACGCCCGCCGCGGTATCGACATTGAGCCGCAAGCCCGGTTCTGCGGTCTGCTCCAGCACGAAGGTACCGATGCCATGACGGGTCTCCACCAGTCCCGAGGCCTGCAGCTTGGAAATCGCTTCGCGCACCACCGTACGACTGACGCCATGCTCCTGCACGATGGCGCCTTCCGATGGCAGCTTCTGGCCCGGTTTTAACTGGCCCAGCAGGATGCTCTGGCTGAGTTTCGCCACCAGGTCATGGGCCAGGTTGTGGGTGCGCTTGCGCAGCGGGACTTCGGTGTCTTGCATCGCCAGGGATCCTCGAAAACAGGCTAGGCGATCCTATCATCAGCGGGCCAGAGCGTGAGCACTTTGATTGCTCAACTTGTATGACAACATTCAATTCTTACCTTAAAACCCTGAGAACCTTTAAACGATATTCCGCTGCTCATCCGCCGACAAAAACCGAAACAGCCTCCTATCAACCAATAAATACGGCATAAGGCAGCCATGCAACCCGCGCATTCGTGATTAAAAAGCGCTTGTCACTCAAAAAAATCAAGTTGTATGATGTCTATCAACATCGACACCTGCTCGATGCCCCGCATAAAAATAATCAGTGGGAGAAAAAACCAGTGAACACCTCCAGCCCCAAGGCGAATGCCGGCGCGGACCCTGTGCTGCTCTCGGCCATATCCAAGGTCAAGCGTCACATCCTGCCGCTGTTCGTCCTCATGTTTATCGTCAACTACATCGACCGCGTGAACATCGGCTTCGTGCGTGCCCACATGGAACACGACCTGGGCATCGGCGCGGCCGCCTACGGCTTCGGTGCCGGTCTGTTCTTCATCGGCTATGCGCTGTTCGAAGTCCCCTCCAACATCCTGCTGCAACGAATCGGCGCCCGGATCTGGCTGACTCGCATCATGCTCACCTGGGGCCTGGTGGCATCGGCCATGGCGTTCATCCAGAACGAAACCCACTTCTACATCCTGCGCTTTCTGCTGGGCGTGGCCGAAGCCGGCTTCTTTCCCGGGGTGATCTATTACTTCACTCGCTGGTTGCCAGGTGTCGAACGCGGCAAGGCCATCGCCATTTTCCTCAGCGGCTCGGCCATTGCCTCGCTGATCTCCGGCCCGCTGTCGGGGCTGTTGCTGCAGATCAACGGCCTGGGCATGCACGGGTGGCAGTGGATGTACTTCATCGAAGGGATGTTCTCCGTCTGCCTGTGCGTCTTCGTCTGGTTCTGGCTGGACTCCAAGCCCCACGATGCCAAGTGGCTGCAACGCGATGAACAGGACGCGCTGGTAAAAGTCATTGATGACGAACAACGGGCCCGTGAAGCCGCTACGCCGGTCAAGCTGTCCATCGGCCAGTTGCTCAAGGATCGCCAGATCATCCTGTTCTGCCTGATCTATTTCTTCATCCAGTTGACGATCTATGCCGCGACGTTCTGGTTGCCGAGCATCATCAAGAAGATGGGTGAGCTCAGCGACCTGCAGGTCGGCATGTTCAACTCGATCCCATGGCTGCTGTCGATCGTCGGCATGTACGCCTTCGCCTCGCTGTCGGCCAAGTGGAAATTCCAGCAGGCCTGGGTCGCGGCGGCGCTGTTGATCGCGGCGGCCGGGATGTTCATGTCCACCACGGGCGGACCGATCTTCGCCTTCGTCGCCATCTGCTTCGCGGCCCTGGGCTTCAAATCCGCGTCCTCGCTGTTCTGGCCGATTCCCCAGGCCTACCTGGACGCCCGGATCGCCGCCGGGGTCATCGCCCTGATCAACTCGGTGGGCAACCTTGGCGGGTTCGTCGCACCGACCACCTTCGGCCTGCTGGAGCAGCACACCGGCTCCATCCAGGGTGGCCTCTATGGCCTGGCGGCCACATCCATCATCGCCGCGATCATCGTGTTCGCCGCGCGCAACACGCCCAAGCCGAAATCCGCCACGACGCCGGCCAATCCCGCCGCCAGCCACGTTTGATATCCGATTCGTTCAAGGACAAATGCACATGACTCCACAAGAAGCCAACAAAGCGCCGATCATCACCAGCATGCAGGTCGTGCCCGTCGCCGGCCATGACGGCATGCTGCTGAACCTCAGCGGCGCCCACGGGCCGTTCTTCACGCGCAACATCGTCATCCTCAAGGACAACGCCGGCCACACCGGCGTAGGCGAAGTACCTGGCGGCGAGCGCATCCGTCAGACGCTGGAAGACGCCCGGGCCCTGGTGGTGGGCAATCCCATCGGGACCTACCAGAAGATTCTGAACAATGTCCGCCAGGCATTCGCCGACCGCGATGCCGCAGGCCGGGGTCTGCAGACGTTCGACCTGCGCATCACCATCCATGCGGTCACCGGCCTGGAAGCGGCATTGCTGGACCTGCTGGGCCAGCACCTGGACGTGCCGGTGGCGGCCTTGCTGGGCCAGGGCCAGCAACGCGATGAAGTGAAGATGCTCGGTTATCTGTTCTATGTTGGCGATCGCCAGCAGACCGACCTGCCCTACCGCAGCGAACCGGACGCCGACAACGACTGGTTCCGGGTACGCCATGAAAAAGCCCTGGATGCCGCCGCCGTGGTGCGCCTGGCCGAAGCAGCCCATGCGCGCTATGGCTTCCAGGACTTCAAGCTCAAGGGCGGCGTGCTCCGGGGCGACGAGGAAATCGAAGCAGTGACGGCCTTGGCCGAGCGTTTCCCCCAGGCCCGCATCACCCTGGACCCGAACGGCGCCTGGTCACTCAAGGAAGCCATCCGCCTGTGCCGTGACCAGCATCGGGTGCTGGCCTACGCGGAGGACCCTTGCGGGGCCGAGAATGGCTATTCGGGCCGCGAGGTCATGGCTGAGTTCCGCCGCGCCACGGGCCTGAAAACCGCCACCAACATGATCGCCACCGACTGGCGGGAAATGGGCCACGCCATCAGCCTGCAATCGGTGGACATTCCATTGGCCGACCCGCACTTCTGGACCATGCAGGGCTCCGTGCGAGTGGCACAGATGTGCAATGAGTGGGGGCTGACCTGGGGTTCCCATTCCAACAACCACTTCGACATCTCTCTGGCGATGTTCACCCACGTGGCCGCCGCCGCACCGGGGGACATCACCGCCATCGACACGCACTGGATCTGGCAGGACGGCCAGCGGCTGACCAAGGCGCCGCTGCAGATCAAGGGAGGCTGCGTGCAGGTTCCACAAAAACCGGGGTTGGGGATCGAGCTGGACACCGACCAACTGGCCAAGGCCCATGAGCTGTACAAAGGCATGGGCCTGGGCGCACGTGACGACTCGGTGGCGATGCAGTTCCTGATTCCGGGCTGGTCGTTCAACAACAAGCAGCCGTGCCTGGTGCGCTGAAAAGGCCCCCGTCACCACTGCATCTGTAGGAGCGAGCCTGCTCGCGATGACGCCAGATCAGCCAGCATGAGTGTTGACTGAACTACCGCATCGCGAGCAGGCTCGCTCCCCCATTGAATTGACAGTGGCCGTAGGATTACACCAAACCTTCCGGCCGCAGGATCAACACCGCCAGCGGCGGCAGGTTGAGTTCCAGCGACAAGGCCTGGCCGTGGCTGGGTACTTCCTCGGCGCAGGCTCCGCCGCCGTTGCCATAGTTGGAGCCGGCATAGGTGTCGGCGTCGCTGTTGAGCAGTTCCACCCAGCGCCCGCCGAACGGTACACCGACCCGATAGCTCGCACGCGGCACCGGCGTGAAGTTGGCGACCACCAGCACCGGCCTCCCCTCCTTGCTCCAGCGCAGCCACGCATAGACGCTGTTGAGCGCATCGTCGCCGATCAACCACTGGAACCCTTGGGGCGCGTCATCCTGGTCATGCAGCGCAGGTTCTTCGCGGTAAAGGCGGTTCAGGTCGCTCACCAGCTTCTGCACCCCACGGTGCTCGGCGTATTGCGTCAGGTACCAGTCCAGTTGCTGGTCGTGGTTCCACTCGCGCCACTGGCCGAATTCGCACCCCATGAACAGCAGCTTCTTGCCCGGATGGCCCCACATGAAGCTGAGGTAGGCCCGCAGGTTGGCGAATTTCTGCCAGCGGTCGCCGGGCATCTTGTCGATCAGCGACCGTTTGCCGTGGACCACTTCGTCATGAGAGATCGGCAGCACGAAGCGTTCGGACCAGGCGTACACCAGGCCGAAGCTCAATTCGTTGTGGTGATGGGCGCGGTACACCGGATCCTGCTGGATGTAGTGCAGCGAATCGTGCATCCAGCCCATGTTCCACTTGTAGGCGAAGCCCAGGCCACCCTGTTGCGTGCTCTGGCTGACACCGGGCCACGCGGTGGATTCTTCGGCGATGACCAAGGCGCCGGGCGTTTCCAGCGCCACTACATCGTTGAGGTGCCGCAGGAAATCGATGGCTTCGAGGTTTTCCCGGCCGCCGTGACGGTTGGGCACCCATTCGCCGGCCTTGCGCGAGTAGTCGCGATACAGCATCGAGGCCACCGCATCCACCCGCAGGCCATCGATATGGAAATGCTTGAGCCAGTGCAGGGCCGAGGCCAGCATGAACCCGTGCACCTCGGTACGCCCCAGGTTGTAGATCAGGGTGTCCCAGTCCTGGTGGAAGCCCTCCAGGGGGTTGCCGTATTCGTACAGCGCAGTGCCATCGAACTGGGCCAGCCCATGGGTATCGGTGGGGAAATGCGCCGGTACCCAGTCGAGGATCACCCCGATGCCGGCCTGGTGACAGGCGTTGACGAACGCGGCGAAATCGTCCGGCGACCCATAGCGCGCCGTCGGGGCGAACTGCGACAAGGGTTGATAACCCCAGGAGCCACCGAACGGGTGCTCCATGATCGGCATCAACTCGATGTGGGTGAAGCCCATCTCCTTGACGTAGGGGATCAGCCGCTCGGCCAGTTCATGCCAGTTGTACTGGCGAGACACCTCCCCTGCCTCATCGATCTCGCATTGCCAGGAGCCGGCGTGCAACTCGTAGATCGACAATGGTGCGGCCGGTAGCTGCCGCTCGCGACGCTGCTGCATCCATTCGTCGTCCTGCCATTGGATCTTCAACGGCGCGGCGACCTTCGAGGCAGTGTCGGGCGGCATCTGGCTGGCCAGGGCCACCGGATCGGCCTTGAGGGGCAGGATGCCGTGGGCGCCGAGAATTTCGTATTTGTAGGCTTCACCGGCCCCCAAGCGGGGTATGAAAAGCTCCCATACGCCCGACGGGTAGCGGATGCGCATCGGATGGCGGCGACCGTCCCAGACGTTGAAATCTCCCACTACCGACACCCGGCGGGCATTGGGCGCCCACACGGCGAAGCGCACGCCATCGATGCCATCGACGGTGGTCAATTGCGCACCGAGGCAGGAACTGAGGTCGCGATGATTGCCTTCGGCGAACAGGTAGAGGTCCATCTCCCCCAGTAGTGGCCCGAAACTGTAGGGGTCTTCGGCCAGCTGTTCGCCCCCGGCCCAGCGGGTACGCAGCAGGTACGCCTGGGCGCGGTCGAAATGGCCGACGAACAGCCCCGGCGTTTCGGTCTGTTGCAACTCACCCAGTTCTTCGCCGCCATCGCGGGCGACCACCTGGACGCTCAGCGCACCAGGCAGGTAGGCCCGGATGAACTGTCCGCCCGCGCCGTCGCCGTGGGGGCCGAGGATGGAAAACGGGTCGTGGTGTTCGGCGCGCACCAGCGCGTCGATGTCACGGAGGGGCGGCAGCAGCGACTCTTTCGCCTGCCCCTGTGGATCCTTGTTCGAGACACTCATGATTCTCTCCACTAAATCGGTCCGGCTAAGTCGGAAAAGGGTTCCAGCCCCCTCAAGAGCCCGTACAGACCGTGCAACGGCACGGGCAGCCAGGCGGGGCGATTCTCGGCTTCATAGGCCACTTCATAGGCCGCCTTCTCCAGGCCAAACAACGCCAGCGCAGCGTCTTCGCCTTCAGCATCCTTCCACTCATGGGCAAGACTAGCTGCCGCCAGTCGATATGCCTGGACAAATGCCTGGCGGGCCTCACGCAGATAACGATCGGCGACCCGTTGCCGTGCGGCGTCGGCATCGGCCGTGCTGTCGACAGTGTTCAAATGAATCGCCATGGCCGCCGCATAATCGAAGGAACGCAATACACCGCTGACATCCTTGTACGGGCTGTGCTTGCCGCGGCGCTCAGGCAGCGGACGGGCAGGCTCGCCTTCGAAGTCGATCAGGTAGGCATCGCCCTTGATCACCAGCACCTGCCCCAGGTGCAAGTCGCCGTGTACACGGATACGCAGGCCACCGGCAGCCTTGCCGGCCAGGTCCTGCACATGGGCCAGCACGGTTTTGCGGTGTTCCAGCAAACGTGCGACCATGGCCTGGTCCGCCGGGTTCAATTGGTCCTGGTTCTGCTTGAGCAGGCGCAGGGCGTTTTCCACCTGGGCGGCCACGTCCTTGCCGATGGCCTGGGCGTCCTTGGCGCTGGTTTTCACCGCAGCGAAATCGGGGTTGTCGGTGGCCTGGGCGAGCACCTTGTGCATTTCCCCCAGGCGCTGGCCGAGCATGCCGGCGAAATCCTTCAGCTCACCCAGGGCGTTGTAATGCTGCTCCTGCTCGGAAACCGCATCGGCCAACTCGTCGCGCAGGGCACGTTCGAGGTTGTTCTGGGTCCACTCCCAGGCGTCGCCCTGATTGCTCAGGTAACCCTGGGCAATCATCAGCAGCGCATCCTCGCCCTGGGCATCACGACGAATCACCGAACCCAGCAACGGAGAAATGTTGCTGAATCCGGCGGCGGTCAGGTAGGCGCTCATCTCCAGTTCCGGATGGATACCCGAAGCGACCTTGCGGATCAGCTTGAGCACCAGGCTGCCGCCCACCACCACTGAACTGTTGGATTGCTCGGCGGACAGATACCGCACTTGCGGTTCGCTCCCCAGATTCAATGCCGCCAGGCCCTCGGTGGGCTCGAAGCGCAACTCGCCCTCGCCGCACGGCAGCACCGTGCCGACCTGCATGCCGTGCAGCACGGCGCGCACGAAGCTTTCCAGGGTAAACGCATCGGTGATCAACCCCACCTGACGGCCTCGACGAACCCGGGACAGCGCCAGTTGCTGCGGCAAGGCCGCGCCGACCTGATCCTCGGCCAGCAGGCCGAACGGCAGTTGATAGCGCAGGGTCTGCCCGGCGCTGGTGACATCGATTTCACTGAGCAGCACCGGATGCTGGGGATCGCCGAAGCGCACCCCGTAGACGAGATCGACCTTCTCGATGGCGCTGTCCTTGCCCGCGAACCAGCGGCGGTTCTGCAGCCAGCTCGGCAGGATGGTTTGCTCCAGCGTGGTGCGCGAGGGGGCTTCGAGCAACTCTTCCAGGCGTTTTTTCAGCACCAGGGTGGTGAAATCCGGCAGGCTCTGGGCCGGTTCGACATGCCAGCTCGGCATCTGGTTTTCCGCCGCCAGGGCAAACCAGTAGAAGCCGTACGGCGCCAGGGTCAGCAGGAAATTCAGCTGGCCGATGGGCGGGAAGGCGTTGCCCCCCAGCATCTCCACCGGAACCATGCCGGCATAGGCCGAAAGATCCAGCTCGGCGGCCTGGGCGCTGCGGGACACGTTGGCCACGCACAGGATGATTTCATGCTTGCCGTCCGGGCCAGTGTATTCGCGGGTATAGGCCAGGATCCGGCGATTGCTCGGCGACAGCATCTTCAAGGTGCCACGGCCAAACGCCTTGGACTGCTTGCGCACCGCCAGCATCCGCCGGGTCCAGTTGAGCAGCGAGTGCGGGTCGCCGGCCTGGGTCTCGACGTTGACCGACTGATAGCCGTACAGCGGATCCATGATGGGCGGCAGTACCAGGCTGGCGGGGTCGGCCCGGGAGAAACCGCCATTGCGGTCGATGGACCACTGCATCGGCGTGCGCACGCCATCGCGGTCCCCCAGATAGATGTTATCGCCCATGCCGATCTCGTCGCCGTAGTACAGGGTCGGCGTGCCCGGCATGGACAGCAACAGGCTGTTGAGCAGCTCCACGCGGCGGCGATCGCGCTCCATCAACGGCGCCAGGCGTCGGCGGATCCCCAGGTTGATACGCGCCCGACGGTCGGCCGCGTAGTAATTCCACAGGTAGTCGCGTTCCTTGTCGGTGACCATTTCCAGGGTCAGCTCATCGTGGTTGCGCAGGAAGATCGCCCATTGGCAATTGGTGGGGATCTCCGGGGTCTGGCGCAGGATGTCGGTGATGGGAAAACGGTCTTCCTGGGCCAGCGCCATGTACATGCGCGGCATCAGCGGGAAGTGGAATGCCATGTGGCATTCGTCGCCGTTGAGGCCCTGGGCGTCGACATCGCCGAAATACAGCTGGGTGTCTTCCGGCCACTGGTTGGCTTCGGCAAGCAACATGCGGTCCGGATAGTTGGCGTCGATTTCGGCGCGGATCAACTTGAGGACGTCGTGGGTCTCGGGCAGGTTCTCGTTATTGGTGCCGTCGCGCTCGATCAGATAGGGAATCGCGTCCAGGCGCAGGCCGTCGATACCCATGTCCAGCCAGTAGCGCATCACCGACAGCACGGCCTTGATGACCTGCGGGTTGTCGAAATTGAGGTCCGGCTGGTGGGAATAGAAGCGGTGCCAGAAGTATTGGCCCGCCACCGGATCCCAGGTCCAGTTGGATTTTTCGGTGTCGAGGAAAATGATCCGCGTGCCGTCATACTTGTGGTCGTCATCGGACCAGACGTAGAAGTCCCGTGCCTTCGAACCTTTCTTGGCCTTGCGGGCGCGCTGGAACCAGGGATGCTGGTCCGAGGTGTGGTTGATGACCAGCTCGGTGATGACCCTCAGGTTGCGCTTGTGGGCTTCGGCAATGAAGCGCCGCGCGTCGCCCATGGTGCCGTAGTCAGGGCTGACGCCCCGGTACTCGGCGATGTCATAGCCGTCGTCGCGCCGGGGCGAGGGATAGAATGGCAGCAACCAGATGGTATTGACGCCCAGGTCGGCAATGTAGTCGAGCTTCTCGATCAACCCGGGGAAGTCGCCGATGCCGTCGTTGTTGGAATCGAAATACGATTTGACGTGGACCTGGTAGATCACCGCATCCTTGTACCAGAGCGGATCCTTGATGAACGTGGCGGACCGCGGTTTTTTCGCCATTTGCAACTCCTGATGAATTCAATAAGGCCGTTGGGGCACAAGGGCTCGTGTGTGGCGAGGGGATAAATCCCCTCCCCACAAAGGCCCCCGCTGGCATCTCTCGTTGCACAGCCTTACGCCGCGCTGATCCGCCAGATCCCGAACGGCTGGTAGGCCGGGTCGATGCGCATGAACTGGTATTTGCCGTACCAGGTCCAGCGGTGTCCATTCATCAAATCCTCGCCCTGGGTCTGGGCGTCGTCCGGCAACCCCATCTCCCAGAGCGGCAGTTCGAAGCTCGCTTCCTGGGGGTTATGGGGATCCAGGCTCACCGCCACCAGGATGAAATTGCTGCCATCGGGTGTGCGCTTGCCGAAATACAGGATGTTGTCGTTCCAGGCGTTGTAGATCGTCAGGCCCAGGTGCGTATGCAGCGCCGGGTTCTGGCGACGGATACGGTTGAGCTGGGCGATCTCGGCGATGATGTTGCCGGGGGCGGTGAAATCCCGAGGGCGGATTTCGTACTTCTCCGAATCGAGGTATTCCTCCTTGCCCGGTACCGGCGCCGACTCGCACAGCTCAAAGCCGGAGTACATGCCCCACAGGCCCGATCCCATGGTGGCCAGGGCAGCGCGGATCAGGAACCCCGCACGGCCCGACTCATGGAGAAACGCCGGATTGATGTCCGGGGTGTTGACGAAGAAGTTCGGTCGGTAGCACTCGCGCCACGGCGACTGATTGAGCTCCGTGAAATAGGTCGCCAGCTCGGCCTTGGTATTGCGCCAGGTGAAGTACGTATAGCTCTGGGAATAACCGACCTTGCCCAGCCGCGCCATCATCGCCGGCGTGGTGAAGGCTTCGGCGAGGAAAATCACTTCAGGGTACTGCGCCCGCACATCGGCGATCAGCCACTGCCAGAACGGCAACGGCTTGGTGTGGGGGTTGTCGACACGGAACATCTTCACGCCTTCCTTGACCCAGCCCACCACGATGTCCCGCAGCTCCAGCCACAGGCTGGGAATGGCATCCGCCGCGTAGAAGTCGACGTTGACAATGTCCTGGTATTTTTTCGGCGGGTTTTCCGCGTATTTGATCGTGCCGTCCGGCCGCCAGCTGAACCAGCCCGGATGCTGCTTGAGCCAGGGGTGGTCCTGGGAGCACTGGATGGCGAAATCCAGGGCGATTTCCAGGCCATGGTCGGCGGCGGCTTCCACCAGGCGGCGGAAGTCTTCCCGGGTACCCAGTTGTGGATGGATCGCCTCGTGCCCGCCGTCCTCGCTGCCGATGGCATACGGGCTGCCCGGGTCATCGGGGCCGGCAGTCAGGGAGTTGTTGGGGCCTTTGCGGAAACTGCGGCCAATGGGATGGATCGGCGGGAAATACAGCACATCGAAGCCCATGTCCCGGATCATCGGCAGGCGTGAATGCACGTCATTGAAGGTGCCGTGGCGGCTGGGATCGTCTGTTATAGAGCGGGGAAACAGCTCATACCAGCTGGCGAACTCGGCTTCTTTGCGTTCTACGTCCAGCGGGTACTCGGGACTGATGCTCAGGTAGGGCCGATGATCGGCCAAGGACATGAGATCGGCACTGCGTGGTGCGAGAAACAGCGCCACCTGCTCCTCGGGCAACAGGCCCGAAAGCTCATGGTGCAACGCTGCCAACTCCTCGCTCAATTCGCCGTCGCTACGCTCGGCGGCCAGTTGCACCTGGTTGCGCCCTTCCTGCAATTCGAGGCTGATGGGTACCCCAGCGCCGTACTTCTTCTCCAGTTCATAACGGAAGCTGGCGAACTGATCGAACCAGGCCTCGATACAGAACACGTAACGGCCCTGTTCGGTTACGTTGAACTGGCCTCGCCAGCTGTTGTTGCCAAGGTCGGTCATGACCTCGCTGTTCCAGACCTCATCCTCCAGCGCCCGCCAGCGGATCCGCACGGCCAGCTTGTCATGACCGTCGGCGAAGACCTTGCTGGTCACGGTCACATCCCGCCCGGCGACGACCTTGGCGGCGAATTGCCCACCGTCGATCACCGGCATGGTGTCCTCAATGGCGATACGTGGCAGCAACAAGGCGTGGGACAGTGGCAAGTGGGGGTTGTACGCCAAGTCAGTCGAGTGTTCAGCAGTCATCGAGCATCGCTCCTTTTACGCCCCATGGACGTGCTTGTGACGATAAAAAACTCACTTAACCTCCGAACCGGGCCGGCGACCAAAAGTTCAGCGAGATTTACCCGGGACACCTGGGGGGATCGAACCTGGTCCCGGATGGTCAACAAGGATAAGCACGACTCAAGCCATGTGCCTCACGGAGACCCGTCCCGATGAATATTCCCATCCCGGCCGAAACACCTGATCCGAACATCGACGACCCCACTTTGCCACCGCCTGGCCCCGACCCGGAGCCCATACCGGAAAAGGACCCGCCCCTCGACCCGCAGCCGCCCGTGGGCGACCCGCCGAACGAGAATTCGCCGGAGCGGGTTTGAGGCGTCATTCATAAACATCATGGGGCGTTAGCGGCAACGGACTGTCAGCCACCGTCAAGGTCGGCTGGCAGGCCACGTCGCCAGCAGTTGTGTGCAAGATGGCGATGAAATCAGGGTTTGTCGTCCCGCTCCTTTTCCAGGGCCCGGACAATCACCGGCATCACGCTGAAGATCGCCAGAGCCAGCACCGTGCTCAATACCGCCGTTCCTTCCTTGCCCAGGCCCGCCGCCACGCCGATGGCCGCAGTCATCCACAAGCCGGCGGCCGTGGTCAGGCCCTTTACCTGGCCTTCGTCGCCTTCATTGTTTTTCAGGATAGTGCCGGCGCCGAGAAAACCGATGCCCGCCACCACGCCCTGTATCACCCGGCTCATCGCATCGGCCTGGGAACCGGACATCTGCGGTACCAGTACGAACAGCGCAGCCCCCAGGGCAACGAGCATATGGGTGCGCACGCCTGCGGCCTTGCCCTTGTGTTCTCGCTCGAACCCCAGGATGCCGCCCAGCAGCGCGGCCATCACCAGGCGCACGGTGACCCGGGTCATCTGTTGTGTGTCGCCGATATCGGCGAATTCCGACTGCATAGTGATCCAGACCTGATGCCACCAGGTTTCCATAGGTGCCTCCTCTTTCAGTCCATGAACGATGGACCGCAAACGACGCCAGAGGTGCGCCCGACCGCTGATCCGACGCAACGAACCCTGCCTTGCCGGCGACGCCTAACGCTTATCAACGTGAAGGAGTGACACCATGACTATGAACATCACTGACGGCATCTGCGAATTCCAGACAGCCGACGGCACGCTGGAGTGTTCCGCCAGCGAGCTGACGATCATTACCGACGCCGATAAAGCCATGTCCGCCGTGGACCTCAACGGCAAACGGATCTACCTCACCGAGGCCGAAGTCGACGCATTGACTGTAGCCGGAGCGAACGATGGGCGCCGCAACCTCAAGGCCACCGACAGCGGTTCGGCCATTTGAGACTCCCTGTGGGGCTGCCCTTCTTCCCTGGCACCCGGGTGGCAGGCGCAAACAGGATGGCAGCCTCGAGCAGATCAATCAGGGTGCATCAAAGTGTCGCAGGGCCTGGGCTACAGGCCATCTGATCCGGTTTTAATCGAAATACCTGAGCCTGTTATGCAAACAGTTTCGTGGTCATAGTGCCCCGGCCAGATAACGGCTGATGAGCGACCGACCATGAGCGACCGAATCCCCGTCCAGTTGATACAGACCTTCGACCCCACTCCAGGCAAGATAAAGGCCCGGAGCACCGATAACCTGATCCACACCCGCAGCTTCACCGGTTTGTTCCGCACCTTGCGCATGAGCGGCGCCGGGTTTCTGTTCCTGCTGTTCTTCGGCACCGTATGGTTGAACTGGGGCGGCCGCCAGGCGGTGCTCTGGGACCTGTCGGAAAGCAAATTCCACATATTCGGCGCGACGTTCTGGCCGCAGGATTTCATCCTGCTGTCGGCACTGTTGATCATCGCCGCCTTCGGCCTGTTCGCGATCACGGTGTTCGCCGGGCGGGTGTGGTGCGGCTACACCTGTCCGCAAAGCTCCTGGACCTGGATCTTCATGTGGTGCGAGAAGATCACCGAAGGTGATCGCAACCAGCGCATCAAACTGCGGGCGGCGCCCTGGAGCCTGAACAAACTGCTGCGTCGCTCGGCCAAGCACACACTGTGGCTGGGCATCAGCCTGCTCACCGGCCTGACCTTCGTCGGCTACTTCACACCGATCCGGCCGCTGGCCGAAGAGTTGCTCACCCTGCAGATAGCCGGCGTCAGCCTGTTCTGGGTGCTCTTCTTCACCGGGGCCACCTACCTCAACGCGGGCTGGTTGCGCGAAGCCGTGTGCATGCACATGTGCCCTTATGCACGGTTCCAGAGCGTGATGTTCGACAAGGACACGCTGACCATTTCCTACGACTCGGCCCGTGGCGAGATCCGCGGCCCGCGCAAGCGCGACGTGAAGCCGGCCAATATCGGCCTGGGGGATTGCATCGATTGCCAGATGTGCGTGCAGGTCTGCCCCACCGGCATCGACATCCGCGACGGCCTGCAAATGGAATGCATCGGTTGCGCGGCGTGCATCGACGCCTGCGACTCGATCATGGACAGGATGGGATACGCCCGCGGCCTGATCAAATACACCTCCGAGCATCAGTTGCAAGGGGGCAAGACGCATCTGCTGCGGCCTCGGCTGGTCGGCTATACCGCCGTGCTGCTGGTGATGATCGCGGCGCTGACGATCGCGCTGGTGCAGCGGCCCATGGTCTCCCTGGATGTGAGCAAGGACCGTGGCCTGTTCCGGGAAAACAGCCAGGGCCTGATCGAAAACATCTATAGCCTGAAGATCATCAACAAGACCCAGCAGCGCCAGGATTACCACCTGTCCCTGGTGGACGGCGACGGCTTCGTCCTGCAGGGCAAGACGCAACTGAGCCTGGCGCCGGGGGAGATAGTCGACGTACCGGTGTCGGTGGCGATGCTCAGCGAAAGGCCCCGCAGCGGCTCCCAGGACATGACCTTCAAGGTGACCGATAGCGACGACCCCGGCATCCACAGCGTGGCCAAGAGCCGTTTTGTCGCGCCGATGAACCGCTGAAGCATTAAGATGCCGCACGCGTGTGGACACGAGACTGAAACGCCGATCATCCATGGCCCCGAATCGTTCATGACTGGACCGAAAATGAAACGCTACGAGAAATTCGCCGACGACATCGCCGAACTGATCCGCTCCGGCATGCTCGGGCCAGGGCAGCGCGTGCCGTCGGTACGGTATGCCAGCCAGACCTATGGGGTCAGTCCGTCCACGGTGTTCCAGGCCTATTACCTGCTGGAGCGACGCGGCATGATCCGGGCCCGGCCGCGCTCCGGCTACTTCGTCAACAACCTTGCGCCGAGCCCGTTTTCAGAGCCCGTGATCAGCAGCCAGGTCCATGAGTCGACCGAAGTCGACGTCAGCGAGCTGGTATTCTCGGTCCTGGATTCGATCAAGGACCCGGCCACCATCGCCTTCGGCTCGGCGTTTCCCAGCCCGACGCTATTCCCGCTGCAACGCCTGTCCCGCTCGCTGTCCAGCGCCACGCGGGACATGGACCCGCGGGTGGTGGTCACGGACATGTCGCCTGGCAATCCGCAACTGCGCCGGCAGATCGCCCTGCGCTACATGGTCGGCGGGCTGATGCTGCCCATGGAGGAATTGCTGGTCACCAACGGCGCCCTGGAAGCCTTGAACCTGTGCCTGCAAGCCGTGACCGAACCCGGCGACCTGGTGGCCATCGAGGCGCCGGCGTTCTACGCCAGCCTGCAGGTGCTGGAGCGACTCAAGCTCAAGGCCGTGGAAATCCCGGTACACCCACGCGACGGTATCGATCTGGAAGTCCTTGAACAGACTCTGGAGCGTCATCCGGTCAAGGCCTGCTGGTGCATGACCAGTTTCCAGAACCCCATGGGCGCGACGATGCCCGAGGAGCGGAAAAAGGCGCTGGTAGCGTTGCTCAGTCGCCATCAGGTGCCCTTGATCGAGGACGACGTCTACGCCGAACTCTATTACGGCCAGCAGGCTCCAAAACCGGCCAAGGCCTTCGACACCGAAGGGTTGGTGATGCATTGCGGTTCGTTTGCCAAGAGCCTGGCGCCAGGCTATCGCATCGGCTGGGTCGCCGCCGGACGCTACGCGCAGAAAATCGAGCGGTTGAAACTCATGACGTCACTGTGCGCCTCGATGCCGGCCCAGGCCGCTATCGCCGACTACCTGCAACACGGCGGCTACGACCGGCACCTGCGCAAACTGCGCTACGCCCTGGAAGAACAGCAACGCGCGATGCTCGCCGCCATCGCCCGCTACTTCCCCCCACAGACCCGCGTCAGCCAGCCAACGGGAGGCTACTTCCTCTGGCTTGAACTGCCGGAGCTGACAGACTCGCTGAAACTGTTCCAGATGGCCCTGGCCCAGGGCATCAGCGTCGCACCGGGCCCGATCTTTTCACCGACCCAGCGGTTCAGGAACTGCATCCGGTTGAACTATGGCAGCCCCTGGAACGAGGCGTCGGAGAAGGCCATGGAGACGCTGGGGCGGATCATCCGTTCGTTCTGAGACGGATGGTCCGTACCAGCCTCACCGCGAGCGTGATTGCGATGGAGTCGGTACTGACGACACTCAGCGCCCGCCTCCCAGCTCCACGAACGTCCCGGTCGCATACGAAGCCTTGTCCGACAGCAACCAGATGATCGCTTCCGCCACTTCGTCCGGACGACCGCCCCGGGCCATGGGAATGGCCGATTCCAGCTTGCTGACCCGGTCCGGGTCGCCGCTCAGGGCGTGGAAATCGGTATAGATATAACCGGGGCGAACCGCATTGACGCGGATCCCCTCGCCGGCCACTTCCTTGGACAGACCGATGGTGAACGTGTCCAGGGCGCCCTTGGAGGCGGCGTAGTCGACATATTCGTTGGGCGAACCCAGGCGGGCCGCCACCGAGGAGACATTCACGATACTCCCGCCCTGCCCGCCGTGCCGGGGCGACATGCGCAGCACCGCGTGCTTGGCGCAGAGAATCGGCCCCAGCACATTGGTCTTCATGATCTTGAGAAGGCGGAACTCGGACATTTCATCGAGCCGGGACTTGTGGGCCACCGTGCCGGCATTGTTCACCAGGGCCGTCACCCGCCCCAGTTCGGCGTCGACCCGGTTGAACAGGCCGACCACCTCGTCCTCGATACTGACATCGGCCCGCACGGCGATCGCCTGGGCGCCCTTGGCGCGGACCTGTTCGAGCACGTCCTGTGCGGCGTTCTCATCGGCCTGGTAGTTGATGCAGATCCGATACCCCTGCTCGGCAGCCAGCAGCGCCGTGGCCGCGCCGATACCGCGGCCACCACCGGTGATGACGATGACTTTATCCACTTTGCTCTCCCGTTCCCCGGATAGACGTCCGGCCCAAGAATAACGTTCAGGCACGCTTTTGCACAAAGCGCTCCGCTTAGCGGGCCAGCGCCCGCAGATCCAGGTGTCCGTCCAGCAGCGGCGGGCACCAGTAGTAGCCGCCGGTGATCGGCCGGCTCATGCGATACAGCCCATCGGTGATGCCGTCTTCCAGGCCGCTCATGCGGCGCAATTGCGCCTCGAAAGCGTCGAGGGAAAAGCCGAAGGCCAGGAACATCAGGCCGGCACGATCGCCTTCGATCCACGGCATGGAGCGACGCACGACGAACGCCTGCGGGGTGAAGCTTTCCTGGGCGGTGCGTTTGACGTGGGCCGACTCCGGCGCGTCATCGAGTTCCTCGTTGTCGCTCAGGCGGCGTCCCATGATGTTGTCACGCTCATGGGGCTGCATCGCGGCAAAACCGTCCAGATCATGCTGCCATTGCTGGATCGCGGCGAAACTGCCGCCGCGCACGCCATCGACGCCCTGGACCAGGGCCGCGGCAACGGCGGCTTCGTCATGGGGGTTCTCGGTGCCGTCTTCGTAGCCGGTCAGGTCATGGCCGCTCATGTGGCGGAAGGTTTCGTTCATCTGCACAAGGCGCAACGCCGGGGCCAGCGCCGCTTCGATGGCGCGACTGCGATGCAGCAATTCGCCGCGGTCTTCGCCGTGCAGCCAGCACCACAGGGCATGCTGGGTCGATGGGTTGTCCACGCCCACGCCGGCCAGGGCAGGAAACGCCCGCAAGCCTTCGACCTGCGCACCCAGCGCCTGGACCAGCGACTCGCCGAAGCCGATCACCGCGCGGCCATCCAGTTGCAGCGACAACCGATCGATCGCAGCCGGCAGCGCCTCGACCGATTCCAGGGCGAAGAACAAATGACGGGCCTGAGGCGGGACAGGGGTGGCGAGAATGCCGGGCTGGTAGTAGCTCATGTGGACTCCTTTAGAAAGACTGCGAGTTTACCCGGCGGCCGTGGGTTTGTGGTGGTTGCGTGGGCTCGCGGACGCGCCCTGGCGACACAGGTTTGCTGTAGGACCACTCTTGCAACTTCGTCGGATGGCTCGGATCTTCGCCTGGCAAGCAAGTCTCCGGTTGCCCGGCAGCCAAAAACTTCCTAGATTGACCGCCCCCAAGTGCGTCACGCACCAGGCTGCCGTACGCAGAGCGGCTGAACCCTCGCCCCCATGGAGAACGGTCGAACATGCAAATGGCCAAATCGATACTCGCCGGCACTTTCCTGCTGATCGGCGCAGTCCCCCAGGGCTTTGCCCAGGAACGCCTCGAAGACGCGGTCAATGCGGTTATCCAGCCCTTGATGAAACAGCAGGACATCGCCGGCATGGCGGTGGCGATCACCCAGGATGGCAAACGTCATTTCTTCAATTACGGGGTCGCCTCGAAGGACACGAAAGCGACGGTCACCGACCAGACCCTCTTCGAAATCGGCTCGGTCAGCAAGACCTTCACCGCGACCCTTGGCGCCTATGCCCAGGCCCGGGGCAAGCTGTCCCTGGCGGACCCGGCCGGGCGCCATGCCCCGGAGCTGCAAGGCAGCGCCCTGGAACATGCCAGCCTGCTCAACCTCGCGACCTACACACCCGGTGGGTTGCCATTGCAGTTTCCCGACGATGCAGACCGCCCGGACCGGATGTTCGGGTATTTCAAGACCTGGAAACAACTCTACCCGGCCGGTACCCAGCGGCTCTATTCGAACCCGAGCATCGGCCTGTTCGGCTATCTGGCGGCCCGCAGCCTGGGTCAGCCGTTCGATGAGGCGATGGAGAAGGTGCTGATGCCGGCGCTGGGCCTCAAGCATGGTTATCTGCATGTACCCGCGCAACAGTCGGGCCGATACGCCCAGGGATATGCGAAGGATGGCAAGCCTGTCCGGGTCGGGCCCGGCGCGCTGGATTCCGAAGCGTATGGCGTGAAGATCAGTTCGTCGGACCTGATTCGTTTCGTCGAGGCCAACCTGCACCCGGAAAAACTCGGCGCCGATCTGCAGCAGGCCATCGGCACCACCCATACCGGTTTCTACCAGGTTGGTGGAATGACCCAGGGCCTGGGCTGGGAGTTCTACCCTTACCCGGTCAGCCTGGAACAGCTGCTGGCCGGCAACTCTCCCCAGATGGCCCTCACCCCGCAGAAGGCGACGTTGCTCCAACCGCCTCGCCCCGCACCGGACAATGCCTGGATCAACAAGACCGGTTCCACGGGAGGCTTTGGCGCCTACGTGGCGTTCGTACCGGGCAGGGACATGGGCATCGTGCTGCTGGCGAACAAGAATTATCCCATCGAGGAACGGGTGAAAGCCGCCCATAGGATCCTGACGGCACTGGACAGCCAATAACGAGGGCCACGAGTTACCCTGTGGCGAGGGGATTTACCCCGCTGCGGCGCGCAGCGGCCCTGGAATGGCAACCTGGTGTATCAGGCAGATCGGGGTGGCCGCTCGGCAGGGCTGCTGTGCAGCCCAGCGGGGATCAATCCCTTCGCCACAAGGGCGGTCGGCCTAGCGGAAAATCAGTCCTCCAGCGGCTTCGGCGCCTTCGTTGCCTTGGCCGGCTTGGTGCCTTTGGCATCCTTGGCCGGGGCGGCTTCGGTGACGGGAGGTGGAGCGGGAGGCGTGGCTTGCTTTTCGGTCGCGGGCAGCTTGTCGACGGTGTCGAAGATGTCTTTCAGCTCGATCGCCCCGGAATGTTCAAGCTTCTTTTCCCCATCCTTGCCCACCAGGATGACCTTGGTCTGGGCGCCGGCCCCCAACTTCAGAGAACGGATCAAGGCCATGGTGCTCTGCGGGTCCAGGTCCTTGCCGTCCCGCTGCCCTATTGTGTTGAGCACGGTGTAAAGCACCATGTTGCGCTCGGAAAAGCCTTGCTTGCCTGCCGGTTCCTCCAGGGCCTTTTTCAGGCTGACCCAGGTCGGGTCGACGGTGCTGGGAGCGATGACGATCAGCGGGCGGGTTTTGCCTGTCTCCGCCATCAGGGGCGAGTCGCCATCGGCGGCGAACAAGGGGCCGGCGAAGGCCAGCAAGGTAGCGAAGGTCAACGACCGAATGAGCATGCGCCTCTCCTTTTGATATTCACGCTGTACTGATTGCACAGGGCGGCGAATGTTCCGCGAGAGAGTCCCCCGATACTGCGCCTGTCTGCCTTGAAGCTTAGGCCAGCGGGTCCATTGCGCAACCGGGATACCAGAGCGAGCTTGCCCGCTGAAATCGTGGGCCAGTCGGCGAAGATGCTGGATGTGCAGCGGCTTTCACGGTCGAGGCGCGCCCACCGAAAAGGGTCGAGGGTGCGCCTGGGTCAGGTGGCGGATCAGAACGCCAGTTTGAACCCGATCATTGCCAGCATCACCGCCAGGCACGGGCGCAGCAGCTCGTCGGAAATGCGTCCCGACAGATGACTGCCAAGGTAGATGCCGGGCAACGAGCCAACCAGCAGGAAGCCCAGGATGTGCCAGTCCATGTTGCCCATGCTCGCATGGCCGAGGCCGGCGACGAGGGTCAGTGGCACGGCGTGGGCGATTTCGGTGCCCACCAGGCGCCTGGTCACCAGGAACGGGTAAAGCACGAACAAGGCAACGGTACCCAGGGCGCCGGCACCGATGGAGGTCAACGCGACCATCGTGCCCAGCACCACGCCGGTGACGACTGTCAGCAGGTTGAGTCGCGAGCCGGTGGGATGGTAATGGCCGCCCGCGCGGTCATGGGCGAATTGCAGCAGGCGCTTCTTGAACAGAATCGCCAGGGCCGTGGCGAACAGTACGAACCCAAGGGCCTGCTTGATGATCGCATTCATCGCATCGGGAGAACTGTGCAGGGTGCTGAGAAACCACAGGGTCAGGCCCACCGCTGGCACGCTGCCCAACGTCAGCCAGCCCGTGATGGCCCAATCGATGTTGCGGTTCCTGGCGTGAACCAGGACGCCGCCAGACTTGGTGATGGCCGCATAAAGCAGATCCGTCCCCACCGCAGTCGCAGGGTTGATACCAAACCACAGCAGGATGGGGGTCATCAGCGAACCGCCACCCACGCCGGTCATTCCGACGATGAAGCCGACCACCAGGCCCGCTACGACTAAACCGACATTACCGAAATCCATCAACCCGTCTCAGCGCAACCGCGTGAAAAATCTGGCCGCGAGCATAGCGATTTTTCTTATAACCCCCTATATCGATGTGATCTATCTTTATGCCTTTTCTACCTATTGAACCGGTAGGAAATTGAGGAACAGCAGGCTCTGGGCATAGTTGAGGCCGATACGCCGGTACCGCTCGTCCAGCATTTGGGTCAGCAAATCCAGGCGCGCGACGATTTTCCCGAACTCCACAGCGAAACTCAGGTTGCTGCCCTCCTCCGAGATCTCGTTGGAAAACAGCAACAATTTGCCATCTTTATCCTGCCGCTGGCTCAACAGCCAGGTGGCTTTTTCGATGTTGCGCGCCGCGTTGCTGACAAAGCGCGGGTCAATGGTGTCGGTCATGTAGAACTCGAGCCGATTGCCATGGGCCGTCACCAGCATGCTGCCGATGGCGTAGATGAAGGCGCCGACCCGGTCGCCGAGAAACTCGGGGCTCATGGCATAGCTCAAGGCCGCCAGGTCCTTCTTTCCACCCAGGGTCGGCAATGGCTGCTGTTGCTCGATGGCCATGCGCACCTGCTTTTCCGCGCTGCGTGCGTCAAGGAAGCCGGACTTGCGCAATTCTTCAGGGTTGCGCAGGTACAGCTTGTTCATCAGCAGATACAGACTTTGCAGGTTGTCATGCATTGCCAGCGTCGCCATGCGATCGACGCTGGTCTGCAGAAACTCCTGGGGCTTGGTGTTGCTGAACTGCGTGACCATGTCCTGCCCCTGCTGATGACTGCAACCGACATTGGACAACGCCAGCGCACCGACCAGAAGCGCCGGGCAGCAACGTCGCAAGACCATCAGTGGGCAAAAAACACCGGCCATCGAATCTCGATCTGAGCATGGGGAGGCGGTGGGGCTCGCCGCTTCCTGGCCATGGATAGAGCGGCAAAAATCATAAAAGTGCGGTGCCCGGCGAAATCAGCTCAGTACGAGGAAAGCTGCGCGCACCTAATTAGTCTTACTTTTTAATTGAAAAATCCTGGTTAATGGCTATAAATCCTCTCTCAGCACGCAAATAGAAAGACTACTTAACAGAAAAACCTTCAGCGCTGTCCGACCAGTAACGGACTCGACGCGTTCAAAACAACAACAAAACCACAGGAAGGTCTCACCATGCTTGAATCCAGACATTTGCTCACGGCCCTCGGAGTCGCTCTGATGATCGCCACCCCTGCTTCCCAGGCCGCAGGCCTGACCAATGAACACGGCCCGTTCGGCAAGACCGATGATGGCTCTCCGGTCGAGAAGTATGTGCTGCGCAACAGCCATGGCATGCAAGCCACCGTGATCACCTACGGCGCAATACTCCAGTCGCTGGTCGTACCGGACAAAAACGGCAAGGCCGCCGACGTGGTACTCGGTTTCGACGACGTCCAGGGTTATCAGAAAAACGGCAGCGTGTATTTCGGCGCCACCATCGGCCGCTTCGGCAACCGCCTGGCCGATGGCGCCTTCGAGCTGGACGGCAAGCGTTACCAGGTACCGCAGAACGACCATGGCAATTCCCTGCACGGCGGGCCGCAAGGCTTCGACAAACGAGTGTGGAAGGCCGTGCCCAATGACGGCAAGGATTCGGTGGGGGTGACCCTCACGTACCTGTCGGCCGATGGCGAGATGGGCTTCCCCGGCGCGCTGAAGACCGACGTCACCTACAGCCTCAACGAACAGAACGAACTGCGTATCGACTACCAGGCCACCACCGACAAGCCCACGGTGCTGAACCTGACCAACCACAGCTACTTCAACCTCGCCGGGGCCGGAAACGGCGACATCCTCAAACAGGTGGCGACACTCCACGCCAGCCATTACACGCCCGTGACCGGCAAGCTCATCCCTACCGGTGAACTGGCCCCCGTGGCAGGCACCCCGATGGACTTCACCAAGCCCATCGCCATCGGCACCCATATCAAGGCTGACCATCCACAGCTCAAGTTCGCCGAACCGAAACAGGGTGGCTTCGACTTCAACTGGGTCCTGGACGCCAAGGGTGATGTGAGCAAACCGGCCGCCGATGTCTACGACCCGCAATCGGGACGGCGCCTGCAGCTCTATACCACCGAGCCTGGCGTACAGTTCTACACCAGCAACTTCCTCGACGGCACGGTCAAGGGCAAGCAAGGCAAGACCTACCCGCATTGGGGCGCGTTTACCCTGGAAACCCAGCACTTCCCCGACTCGCCCAACCAGCCGAATTTCCCTTCGACACGGCTCGATCCGGGCCAGACCTACACCCAGACCATGGTGCTGAAGTTCTCCGCCAAGTAAGCCGCCCCCCGATCGCTCCCACATCCGCCGCCTGGCGTGTGGGGGCGAGTCTCGCTGCGAAAGGGAATGGCGCAGGCCTCCCGTCGATCCACCAGAACACTTGGTCTATCCTGCTGCCACACGTCTGATGTTCAAGCACATAGGAGACAGGCATGAAGACTCTGGAGTTGGCTGGCGTGTCGGTACCCGTCATCGGCCAAGGCACCTGGCGCATGGGAGAGGAGCCGTCCCAGCACAAGAAGGAGGTCGCGGCCCTGCGCCTGGGCATCGAGCTGGGCATGACCCTGATCGACACAGCGGAAATGTATGCCGAGGGTGGCGCCGAGACGGTGGTGGGCGAAGCGATCACCGGCCTGCGGGACCAGGTGTTCCTGGTGAGCAAGGTCTACCCACACAACGCCAGCCGCAAGGGGATCCCCCTCGCCTGCGAACGCAGCCTGCGGCGGCTCGACACCGACTACATCGACCTCTACCTGCTGCACTGGCGCGGCCAGTATCCACTGGAAGAGACCGTCGAGGCCTTCGAACGCCTGCGCGAGGAAGGCAAGATCGGCCGCTGGGGCGTATCGAACTTCGACGTCGCGGACCTTGAGGAACTGGCCTCCCCTGCCTGCGCCACCAATCAAGTGCTGTACAACCTGCAAGAACGCGGCATCGAATACGACCTGCTGCCCTGGTGCCAGCGATCATCCATGCCGATCATGGCGTACTGCCCGGTCGGCCAGGGCGGACGTCTGCTCAAGGACCACACCCTGGCGCAGATCGCCGAGCGTCATGGGGCAACCCCGGCCCAGGTTGCCCTGGCCTGGTTACTGCGCCAGGACAACGTCATCGCCATCCCCAAGGCCGTGCAATCGGAACACGTGCGCCTGAACGCCGAAGCGGCGAACCTGAGGCTCGAACCCCAGGACTTCGCCGCCCTCGACCTGATCTTTGCGCAACCCCGAGGCAAGCAACGGCTGGCGATGGTTTGAAGCCAGGCTCTGGACGCAATTTTCATTGATCCTCTTTCGAAGGAACATTACCGCACCTGTTCCTTTTCCTGACTGACCGGTGGATGCAAGATGACGTTAGCGTTGCTGCTCGCCCTGTTTCCCATCGCACTGTTGATCGCCCTGGGGGCCTGGCTCAGGCAATCGGGCTTCCTGGCCGACAGTTTCTGGCCGCAGGCCGAACGCCTGGGTTACTACGTCTTGTTGCCATCGCTGTTCGTCCATGGCCTTGCCACCGCTCAACTGAGCGAGGTGCCGGTACGCGAGATGTTCGTGGCGCTGGTGGTGTCGACTGTCACGGTAGCGATGCTGCTGGCGGGTTCGAGGCGCCTGTTCCAAGGCACTGACGCGGCCTTTACCTCGGTGTTCCAGGGTGGCGTGCGCTTCAACAACTATGTCGGGGTCTCTGCGGCGGCAGGTTTGTTCGGCACCTCGGGCATTGCCTTGGCGGCGGTGGCGAATGCGGCGATCGTACCGACGGTGAATATCCTCTGCGTACTGATCTTCGCCCGTTTTGGCCCAGGCGGACGGCTACCGCTGAAGCGGGTGGCCAGGCAGTTGGCGACGAACCCGCTGATACTGGCGTGCGCGGCGGGCACCCTTCTGCAAGGCACCGGTACGGGGCTCCCGCCGGGAGCGGACGCCGTGCTCAAGGCGCTCGGCCAGGCCTCGCTGCCGCTGGGCCTGCTGTGTGTCGGGGCCGCCCTGGAACTGAAAACGGCCCGGGCCTGGCTCAAGCCCATCGGCATGTCCTCGTTCACCAAATTCATCATCATGCCGGCCGTGACCCTGATCGCGTGCCGCCTGGTTGGCCTGCAGGGCGACGCAGCGATTGCCGTGTTGCTGTTCCAGTCGCTGCCGACCGCCTCCTCGTCCTACATCATGGCCCGGCAAATGGGCGGTGATGCCCCATTGATGGCCGGCATCATCGCCGGCCAGACACTGATCGCCGCCCTTGCCCTGCCGGTCGCGGTGCTCACCCTTTCGCCCTGGGTGACAGGCAACGGCTGACTTCGCAACAGGTTTCATGACTCCCCTCCGAAATCCGGCGGCGCTGCTAGGCTGGACTTACCGGTACTCACAAAAACAATAGTCTGGGGAGAAATTCATGTTCACGACAGTCCGTCGATTCAGCCGTTGCATCTGCATTGCCGCAGCCCTTGGCGTCACCACGCTCGCCACACCGGCCCTTGCGCTGGACACCGTCAAGTTCATGGCCCCTGGCTCCGTGGGCGGGGGCTACGACCAGACCGCACGGATTCTCGGCAAGGCCCTGGTCGAGGCCAAAAGCGCCAAATCCGTCACCTTCGAAAACAAGGGGGGCGCCGGTGGCACCCTGGGCCTGGCGCAGTTCGCCAACGGCAGCAAGGGTGACCCCAACGCCCTGCTGGTGGTGGGCGCGATCATGGTCACGGCCGTGGAGCAGAACAAGCCCCAGATCACCCTCAAGGATGTGACCCCCATCGCCCGGCTGTTCACGGAGTACAACGTGCTTGCCGTCCGCCAGGACTCGCCCTACAAAAACCTCGCAGACCTGCTCAAGGACTTCAAGGCCAACCCTTCCAGCATCAAGTGGGGCGGCGGCTCCAAGGGCTCCATCGACCACATCGGCATCGCGGAACTGGCCGGCAAGATGGACGTCCCGGTCAACCAGGTGAACTACGTCGCCTACGCCGGTGGCGGCGAAGTGGTTGCCGCCACCTTGGGCGGACATATCACGGTGATCACCGGCGGGTACGCCGAGCTGGCCAAGTACGTGCAGTCCAAGCAGTTCCGCTTGCTGGCCATTGGCGCCCCCAACCGCGTAGAAGGCATCGATGCCCCCACCCTCAAGGAGAACGGCTATGACGTGGTCATCGGTAACTGGCGCGGTGTCTACGGCGCGGCAAACCTGACGCCGGCACAGCGCCAGGAAGTGACCGACGCGGTCATGGCCGCCACCCACAGCAATATCTGGCAGGAGAACATCAAGGCCAACGCCTGGACCCAGAGCATTCTGACCGGCGACGAATTCGGCAAATTCGTCGATGAGGAGCATGCCCGCCTGCGCGCCATGCTGGTCAAGGTCGGGCTGCTCTGACATGGCTCGTCCGAACGGGATTGTGCCGGCTCAACTGGCAATCGGCCTCGGCGTGATTGCCATTGGCTCGGTCCTGGCCATCGGCGCCTTGCGATTTCCCCCCGAAATGGGCTTCGTCATCCTCGGGGCCCACGTCTATCCCTGCGCCGTCGCCGCCTTCCTGGGCGGCGTGGGGGTGCTGCTGAGCTACCAGGCGATCACCGGGGGCTTTCGTGACCTGTCGACAGACAGCAAGGCCAGCGGTGCGCGGGTCGGCGCAAAGCCGGGAGCGGCCTGGGTGACCGCCGGCATCCTGGCCATCGCGCTGCTCATCGATGTCATCGGCTTCGTACTGGCCGCCGCCCTGCTGTTCGCCTGCGCCGCCCGTGGGTTCGGCAGCCGGCATCCCTTGCGCGACCTGGCCATCGGCATCGCCCTGACCTTGCCGATCTACTGGCTGTTCAACACCGGGCTGGGGGTCGCGCTGCCTCCCCTCGTCAACGCCTGGATCTGACCTGAGTCGAAGGAGATAACGCCGTGGATATTCTCTTGAGCCTGGCCTCGGGTTTCGCTTCGGCGCTGGACCCGGTTAACCTGGCATGGGGTTTCATCGGCTGCCTGCTGGGCACGGCCATCGGCGTGCTGCCAGGTATCGGACCGGCGCTGACGGTGGCCCTGCTGTTGCCGATTACCGCCAAGGTCGACCCTACCGGGGCCTTGATCATGTTCGCCGGGATCTACTACGGCGCCCAGTTCGGCGGCTCGACCACCTCCATCCTGCTCAATACCCCGGGGGAGTCGTCCTCCATGATCACCGCCCTGGAGGGCAACCTCATGGCCCGCAACGGGCGCGCGGGGCCCGCCCTGGCCACGGCCGCCATCGGCTCGTTCTTCGCCGGGACCGTCGCCACCGTGTTGCTGACCCTGTTCGCCCCCGTCGTGGCAACCCTGGCGCTGAGATTCGGGCCGGCGGAGTATTTCGCCATCCTGGTGCTGTCGTTCACCACGGTATCGGCGGTCCTGGGTGCGTCGATGCTGCGAGGTTTCGCGTCGCTGGGCATCGGCCTGACCATCGGCCTGATCGGCCTGGACTCGACCTCGGGCATCGCCCGCTACACCCTGGGTGTGCCCGAACTGGTCGATGGCATCGAAGTGGTCCTGGTGGCGGTTGGCCTGTTCGCCGTGGCCGAAGCCTTGTACAGCCTGCTCTATCAACAGGAAGAGTCCGCAGGGCGGCACCGCATGACATCGTTGTGGATGACCCGGGCCGACTGGAAACGCTCCGTCCCCGCCTGGATCAGGGGAACCCTGATCGGCTTTCCCTTTGGTTCCATCCCGGCCGGGGGCGCGGAAATCCCTACCTTCCTGTCCTATTCGGCGGAACGCAAGTTGAGCAAGCATCCGCAGGATTTCGCCGCCAGCAAGGGCCAGGGCGCCATCGAGGGCGTGGCCGGCCCCGAAGCGGCCAACAACGCCAGCGCCACGGGTTCGCTGGTTCCCCTGCTGACGCTGGGCATCCCCACCTCGGCCACCGCGGCGATATTGCTGGCAGCGTTCCAGAACTACAACCTGCAGCCGGGCCCGATGCTGTTCCAGACGTCCGGTGAGCTGGTCTGGACACTGGTGGCGTCGCTGTACATCGGCAACCTGATCCTGCTGGTGCTCAACCTTCCCCTGGTGGGGCTGTGGGTCAAGCTGTTGCAGATTCCCCGGCCTTATCTCAACGCGGGCATCCTGGTATTCGCCTCCATCGGCGTGTACGGCATGCGTCATTCCTCGTTCGACCTGCTGCTGATGCTGGCGATCGGTTGGGGCGGGGTGCTGATGCGGCGTTTCGATTTTCCCGTGGCGCCGGTCATCGTCGGCATGCTGCTGGGGCCGATGGCCGAGAAACAGCTGCGCAACGCGCTGTCCATCAGCCAGGGCGACTGGACGGTGTTCCTGACTCAACCCATTTCGGCCACCTTCCTTGCCCTGACCCTGTTGGTACTGGCGGTACCTCACCTGCTGCACATGCGCGGCATCCGCTTGCATGAGGACGACTGAGATGTCGTGTCGATTCGCGAATCCGCATCGTCCGGGCAGTCTGCTCAGAACAGCCCCATCTGCCCGCCCACCAGGGTCATGAAGTCATCCCCCACGAACGGCAGGATCGCATCCGCCACCGGTTGCAGTTGCTTGGTCACGTAGTGGTCGTAATCGATGGGCGCGCTACGGGTCTCCAGGGGCTCGGGACCGGCAACGGTGATGACATAGCTGATCCAGCCGCCGCTCTGGTATTGCCGCGGACGGCCCTGGCGCTCGTTATACTCGTCGGCGATGCGGGCGGCCCGAACGTGGGGCGGGACATTGCGCTCGTAGTCGTCCAGGGGGCGGCGCAGGCGCTTGCGGTAGACCAGCCGGTCATCGAACGCCCCGGCCAGCGTGCGCTGGACATAATCGCGCACGTAGTCCTGATACGGCTTGCGGTGGAAAATCCGCTCGTACAACTCTTGCTGGAATTGCCGGGCCAGGGGCGACCAGTCGGTGCGCACGGCCTCCAGCCCCTTGTAGACGATCTCGTCGCTGCCGTCGGCGCGGGTCACCAGACCGGCGTAGCGTTTCTTGCTGCCCTCCTCGGCCCCGCGGATCGTGGGCATGAGGAAACGCTTGAAATGGGTTTCGAACTGCAGCTCCAGCGCACTCTCCAGGCCGAACGTCTCACGCACATGCGCTTGCCACCACTGGTTGACGTAGGCCACCAGTTCCCGGCCGATGCTGGTCGCCTCCTCCTGATCGTGGGCACGGCGCAGCCAGACGAAGGTGGAATCGGTATCACCGTAGATCACCACATGCCCTCGGGCTTCGATCAACTGCCGGGTCTGCTGCATGATCTGGTGGCCGCGCAAGGTAATGGACGAGGCCAGCCGCGGATCGAAGAAGCGACAGCCACTGGAACCGAGCACCCCGTAGAAAGCGTTCATGATGATCTTCAAGGCCTGGGACAACGGCGCGTTGTGTTCGCGCTTGGCGGTTTCCCGGCCTTCGGCGACCCGCGCCACGATGGACGGCAGGCAATGGCGGGTGCGCGAGAACCGGGCGCCGCGAAAGCCCGGGACCGACTCGCTATCGTCGGGGTGGCGCAGGCCTTCGATCAAGCCCACCGGGTCGATGAGGAAGGTGCGGATGATCGACGGATACAGGCTCTTGTAGTCCAGCACCAGGACCGACTCATAGAGTCCCGGCTGGGAATCCATCACGAAGCCGCCCGGACTGGCCTCGGGCGGACGCTGGCCAAGATTCGGCGCAACGAACCCCTGGCGGTGCATCAGCGGCATGTACAAGTGCGTGAAGGCCGCCACCGAACCGCCGCTGCGATCCGCCGGCAGGCCGGTGACGCTGGCGCGCTCCAGCAGGAACTTGAGCAGTTCGGTCCTGGCGAAAATCCGCGTCACCAGCTCGCAGTCCTTGAGGTTGTAGCGGGCCAGGGCCGGTTTGTCCTCGGCGAACATGCGATTGATCTCGTCCATGCGCTGATAGGGGTTATCGATGGACTTGCCCTCCCCCAACAGCGTCTGGGCGACATTTTCCAGGCTGAACGAGGGGAAACTCCAGGTCGCCGAACGCAGGGACTCGATGCCGTCGATGATCAGTCGTCCGGCCGCCGAGGCAAAGAAGTGATTGTTGCGCGCACCGTGTTCGCGCCATTGCATCTCTTCCCCGCCTCGCCCCAGGCGCAACGGCACGGCCAGCCGCCGGGCATGCTCATGCAACACACGAAGATCGAACTGCACCAGGTTCCAGCCGATGATCGCGTCGGGGTCGAAGCGAGCGAACCAGTCATTGAGCCTCTTGAGCAGCAGCGTGCGGGACTCGCAGTATTCAAGCTGGAAGTCCACGCCACTGTCATCGCCATTGGGCGGGCCGAGCATGTACACCTGTCGTTCGCCGCAGCCTTGCAGCGCGATGGAATAGAGCTCGCCCTGGGCGGTGGTTTCGATGTCCAGGGACACCAGGCGCAAGGTGGGACGGTATTGCGCGGCCGGCTTCATCTGCGCATCGAGCAGCAGGCCGTCGGCACTCGGCGTGCCGCCGAACCAGACCGGCGCGGTGATGAAGCGCTCCATCAGGTAGCGCTCCGGCGGCCGGATGTCGGCCTCGAACACCTCCACGCCGGCACGACGCAGGGTGGTATCGAGCCGCATCAACTGGGCGTGTTGCCGGCAATACAGGCCCAGCACCGGGCGATGCTCGAAATCCAGCAGATCGAGAGGGCGCAATTCGACGTCCTTCTCTCCCTGCAGCAGCGCTTGCGCCTGCCCCCCCTGGACCTGCGGCACGAACGCCACCGACGGCTGCATCGCCAGGCGCACGCGCCGGGGGCCGGCGTCGGTCGCCAGCCAGAACTCGACTTCGGTGCCGGCCGGGGTATCGCGCCAATGCCGGGTCAGGACGAAGCCCTGCTGTAAATCCACCGCTGCAACCTCGAATCATGCGTGTAGCCGGATTCTACCTGTGGCGAGGGGATTTATCCCCTCGCCACAATGGCGCAAGGACAGGCGAATTCACCGGCCATGACGCTTTTGGACGATTGGCCGCCGCTTTATCGCTTGCTCTGCGTCGTTGGGTCTACGATTCTTTAAGCACTGAACGAAAAGTGCCCGCGCAACTTTTCCGAACCCCATTACCCGCACAAGAACAACACCCGAGGCCCGCCATGAAAACCGTCGCACAGTTGCTCCGGATGAAAGACGAGAAGAACCAGCAAGTACACACCGTCTCCCCGGACGACATGGTGTTGCAGGCCCTGATGCGCATGGCCGAAAAGAATGTCGGCGCCTTGCTGGTGGTGAAGAACGACGAAGTGCTGGGCATCATCAGCGAGCGCGACTATGCGCGCAAAATGGTCCTGCATGGCCGCTCATCGGTGGGCACCCGGGTGAGCGAGATCATGGTGTCGCCCGTGATCACCATCGACCCGCACCAGAACGTCGAGACCTGCCTGAGCATCATGACCGAGAAGCACCTGCGGCACTTGCCGGTGGTGGAGGATGGCAAGCTCGTCGGCCTGCTCTCCATCGGCGACCTGGTCAAGGAAGCCATTGCCGAACAGGCCGATCTGATTCGCCAGCTGGAACAGTACATTCGCGGCGAATGACTTCGGCCTTGCGGGTTGCTCGTGCTCGATGACCATCTATAGTCTAGAGAATTTCTGCCGAGCATCCCGATGGCCGATACCCAGCGATTGATCATCTGCGAACATTGCGATGCGGTATACGAGCCGGTGGTGCTCGTCGCGCACCAGAAAGCCTCGTGCGTGCGATGTGGCGCGGTGATCCAGCGCTACAACAGCCTGACCGTCGAAAAACGCCTGGCCTTGAGCATCACGGCGGCGGTGCTGTGGGCGTTCGCCAACATCTATCCGGTGATGAGCATTCGTCTCCAGGGCCTGAGCAACAGCGCTACCCTGTGGGACTCCATCGTAGCCCTGAGCCAGGGACCGATTGCCTTCATCGCCCTGGTGACGGCGGTGGCGATCATCGTCGCCCCGGCCTTCCAGTTGGCGCTTTTGCTCTGGGTACTGGGCTACGCCCATGCCAATCGACGGGCGCCCGGTTTCAACCTGTGCATGCGCGGCCTGGAAACCTTGCGGCCATGGAGCATGCTCGAGGTCTGCCTGCTGGGTGCGCTGGTGGCGGTGATCAAGCTCGCCGGGATACTGGATGTGTTACCCGGCATCGGCCTGTTCGCCCTGGCGGCCCTGAGCCTGTTGATCATCCGGATCGCCGGTCGCGATGTCCGCGACCTGTGGGACAGCCTGTGAACGGCGCACCACGTCAGACACCGCCCATGGCGGCCGACCTGAACCTGTGCCTGTGCCACGGCTGCGGCCTGGCCTGCGACATGAGCGACGAGCCCGAGCGCTGCCCGCGTTGCGATGCCGTCCTGCATCGACGCAAACCCGACGCCCTCACCCGCACCTGGGCCTATATGCTGGCAGCGATGGTGTTCTATATTCCGGCCAACATGCTGCCGGTGATGAATACCCGGATGCTCGGGGACGGTGCCGACAGCACGATCATCAGCGGTGTCATCGAGTTCTGGCACAGCGGTGCCTGGGACATTGCCCTGATCATCTTCATTGCCAGCATCGCCGTGCCGGGTATCAAGTTCGTGGTGCTCACGCTGCTGCTGGTCACCGTGCAACGACGCAGCGACTGGGCCCAGGTGCAGCGGGCCAAGCTGTACCGCCTGGTGGAAGTCATCGGCTACTGGTCCATGCTCGATGTGCTGGTGGTGGCGTTGGTGGCCGCGCTGGTGAAGTTCCAGGCCTTGAGCGATATCGAACCGCGACCGGGGATCCTGTTCTTCGGCCTCGTGGTGCTGTTTACCATGCTGTCGGCCATGAGTTTCGACCCGCGGCTGATCTGGGATACCCCATCGAACGAGGAGGCCATGGATGAAGTCGCAAGTCACTGACGGACAGACGCCGGCACCGGGCCGCGGCCATGTCACCACCCGACGCTGGTCGGTGTCGCTGGTCTGGATCGTGCCGATCATCGCAGTGCTGGTGGGGGTATCGCTGGTGGTCCATAACTGGCTGCAGGAAGGCCCGACCATCACCATCACCTTCAAGACCGGCGAAGGCCTGACCGCCAACAAGACCCCGGTGAAATACCGCAACGTGGTCATCGGCCAGGTCACCGATGTGCAACTGAGCGAAGACCAGAAAAATGTCACCGCCACGGTCAAGCTCAACAAGACAGCCGAGACCTTCACCCACGAAGACTCGGTGTTCTGGGTCGTACGGCCGCGGATCGGTGCGGGCGGCATTTCCGGGATAGACACCTTGCTGTCCGGGGATTTCATCGGGGCCGACGCGGGTCATTCGAAAGTGCGCGCCAAGTCGTTCATCGGTCTGGAGGCACCGCCACCGATCACCTACGGCGAACCGGGCAAGCGTTTCACCCTGCACTCCCAGGACCTCGGTTCCCTGGACATCGGCTCGCCGGTGTACCTGCGCAAGATCCCGGTGGGCCAGGTGGTGTCCTACGCCCTGGACGCCGAAGGCAAGGGCGTCGACATCGAGGTGTTCATCAATGCGCCGAACGACGCCTACGTCACCGAAAACACCCGGTTCTGGAATGTCAGCGGCGTTGACCTGAACGTGGGCGCCAACGGCTTCGCCGTCAGGACCGAGTCGCTCTCGGCATTGCTGGTAGGAGGCATCGCCTTCAGGGCTCCCGAATACAGCCCCAACGATACGCCGGCCGCCGAAAACAAGAACTTCGAGCTGTTCGCCGACCAGCAAAGCGCCCTGGCGCCGCCCAGTGGCAAGCCACAATACCTGGCCCTGCGCTTCGACCAGGCGCTGCGCGGCCTGCGGGTCAACGCGCCGGTCGAATTCCTTGGCGTGGAGGTTGGCCGGGTGGTCGCCATCAACCTGGATTTCGACGAGAAGCAGCGCAGCTTTCCCATCAACGTCGGCGTGGTGATCTATCCCCAGCGCCTGGGCAAAGCCCACGAGAAGCTGCTCAAGGCACTCAATCACAACCCCGAGGACGAAGCCGCATCAGCCCGCCTGATGGGCAGCTTCGTCGAACGAGGGCTGCGCGCCCAGGCCCGCAGCGGCAATTTGCTGACCGGGCAGTTGTACATCTCGCTGGATTTCTACCCCAAGGCCGAAAAAGTCGCGTTCGACCCTTCCGCCCGTCCGATCCGCATCCCCACCATCCCCGGCAGCCTGCAGCAATTGCAGGAACAACTGCAGTCGGTGGTCGAACGGATCGACAAGTTGCCGCTGGAAAGCATCGCCAGCAACCTGGATGGCAACCTGGTGGAACTGCGCAAAGGCCTGGCCCAGTTCAACAGCAAGACCTTGCCAAGCGTGCAGAACACCTTGCAGGACGTGAGCAAGACCCTGCAATCGGCCAACTCCACCCTGGCCGAGGATTCGCCGCAACGCGAGCAACTGACCCAGACCCTGGACGACCTGGGGCGCATGTCACGCTCGCTGCGTGAACTGTCCGACTACCTGAGCCGCCACCCCGAATCGCTGCTGCGCGGCCGTCCCAAGGATGCCCCGGCGCAGAACCTCAGGTTGCCGGTGAACGAATGACTACAGGAGCCCGCCCCATGCCGTCGATGCTGAAACTCACCGTGGTTGCCGTGGCGCTGCTGCTCGGTGCCTGTCGCAGCGACCCGGTTCATTACCACACGCTGAGCCCGGCCCAGCCGATGAGCCAACGGCACGCCCAGGTGGATATCCGCCTCGAACAGGTCAGCGTTCCGCCCCAGGTGGATCGCACCCAGATGGTCATTCGCCAGGGCAACAGCGGGCTGGCGATCCTGGAAACCGAATGGTGGGGGGCCAGCCTGGCGGACGAGTTGCGCAGCAGCCTGGAGGAACAGTTGAGCAACCCTGGCGCGCCCAAGGGACTGCTGCGGGTGGACGTGCAACGCTTCGATTCGATTCCTGGCCAATACGCCCGAATGGATGTGCAATGGCGCTTGCGCAGCCCAGGCAACGAGAACCCTGCGCTCATCTGCCGCAGCTCCCTGCAGACCCCTGCGGGAAACACCATCGACGATCTGGTGATTGCCCACCAGAACAACATCCGCCAATTCGTCGACCTGGTCGTGCGGGCGGTGAACCTCCAAGCCTGCCCATGAGCGGATGAAGCGCCTGGTTCCCGGGCCGCAAGCCTGCTTTCTTACGGCCAGTGCAACGACAGTACCGGCGCAATGCGCGGATGCTGGTCGATGCGCTCAAGTACCCCA
This sequence comes from Pseudomonas sp. NFACC32-1, assembly GCF_900101215.1. Lineage (NCBI taxonomy): Bacteria > Pseudomonadati > Pseudomonadota > Gammaproteobacteria > Pseudomonadales > Pseudomonadaceae > Pseudomonas > Pseudomonas sp. NFACC32-1. The sequence continues at coordinate 519,777 of NZ_FMUL01000001.1, read as the reverse complement.
TGGAACTCAGGTCGCATGTCGCGCATGGCCTCCCGCGTTCCGACCCACTTGGTGATGACTGCGGCAAGAATGTCCAGTGCCCCCGGCTCGGCACCGCTGAAGTACGGCTGCGCCGCAAACTGGTCGGCAAACAGCGCCCAGTTGCGATACAGGCGTTGGCGGGTGCCCGTCACCAATTGCTGCCGGGTCGCCTCGTCCGCTTCGGTGAGCCAACGCTGCGGGAAATCGATGATGCCAATGGGCGTGTAGCAATTGGCGGCGATATAGACCAGGCCCCGTATGGCTTGAGCACGCGCCATCGGCTCCTGGGGCAGCAGCTTCGAGTCCGCAAAGGTCAGCCCCAGGTGAATCAGAATCGCCGCAGCCTCGGTCAGCACCGAGCCATCCGGCAATTGCAGGGTGGGCACCTGTTTCTGTGGGTTCAACGCCTCGAGTCGCTTTGTCGCCTCGTTGTCTTCGGTCGAATAGGCATCGATCCGCCGATAAGGCACGCCACACAGGTTCAACGCGACTTCCACGGCCGAGGAACCGGATTGTCTGTGGCCGAATAACTGATACATGAGCCTGCCTCCTGGAAGGGTTCAGTCGATAGAGCATTTCGGGTCATGGGATGTTCCACCTCGCGGACGACCTGCCTATCCAACCGCCAGGTATCACCGCCATCGATGTTCACCATCATGTCAATGAAGTTCTCTTGATGATTGCCCGGCGCAACAATGGCTCCACACCAACCCACTGCACCCCCGGAGCACACCATCATGAAACGCCAAGTCATCCTCAGCCTCGCTTTTTCGGTCCTGGCAGCCAACGCATTCGCCGCCTCTTCCCACCCGATCGTTGCCGAAGGCGGCTCTGATCGACTGATTGAAAACCGCGTTGCCGAAGGTGGTTCCGACCGCCTGATCGAGAACCGCGTCGCCGAAGGTGGCTCCGACCGCCTGATCGA